>CAYLPX010000007.1:0-2607 GCA_964385825.1 uncultured Candidatus Saccharibacteria bacterium | reverse complement strand
CGGGGATAGTGTTTAACGATTAGCACGGTAGTCTTCCAAACTAAAAGTACGAGTTAGACTCTAGGGTAAGATCGGTAATGCTGACGCACCACTTCCCAATTACCAAAGCGTTTACGCTTGTAACTATGAACAAAAACCATGTTATCCATGATTAACTCCTTAGTTATGAAGCCGCTACTGGTTAACGGCACCCTGGGCACTACGCACCTGCTGCATTATGCGATGTTGTACTCAGAAATTTGCTTATGGAGTTCGTCAGTTGTGTTACAACCTTAATTTATAGCAAGCTGCAAGACAGTTCAAGTTTATATGTAGTGCTAGCTCGGAGAGACACATAACGTTGGAGTTAAGCGGCGCGGTTTACCGCGTCCGCTTGAACGACTTGTTAGCTGCTCTGCACGTGCACAAGTTATGAACGGAAATATGTGAAATGAGAAAAGTAGAACAGCAAGCCCTCTTTGATGACCAAAATTCAGAATGCTTTAGCATCGAAGAAAGCGCAAAGATTCTTGGCGTGTCTGGTGCCACTGTAAGAAACTGGATTAAAACTGGTTACTTGAAGGTTGCGTCAAAAGGCCAAGTCTCAAAGGATTCGGTAGAACATTTTAAGAAAAACATATCTGGGATAGAGAAGCTCAATCAGAGAGCAAATAAGTCAAAAAAAGATACTCACGACCATGAGCATGTTGTGGCTGAGTTCTTGGAAAAGGCCAAATCTGAAAGTGAATCTTTGGAGTCTATTGGGGAATGCTATGAAAGCAGCCTTTCAGATTCTTATAGGAATAAAGAAGGAATTTATTACACACCTAATGATATTGTTAATGACCTGCTGTCGTTAAAAAATGAACTGACCGGAAATGAAACCTTCTGTGACCCATGCTGCGGATCAGGAAACTTCCTAGTTAGGGCACTAGATATCGGCTTTAAACCTGAAAACATATTCGGTTTCGATGTCGATCATGTGGCAGTGGAAATCGCAAAAAGAAGAATCTACGAAAAAACAGGTTATAAAAGCGAAAACATAAAATGTGCTGACTTTCTACAGCTATCAATTTCAAAAATGTCGGGGAATTATGATTGTATTTTCACCAATCCACCTTGGGGGAAAAAAATTGAAAAGACTGAGAAAGAGTTAATAAGCAAAATACTAAAGGCCGGCAGTAGTCTTGATACTTGCTCTCTGTTTTATTTCTCTTGCATAAACGCATTAAATCCGGGCGGCACTATGGGGCTGTTGCTGCCAGAGTCTTTTTTTAATGTGGCAACCTACGAAGACGCAAGAGTGTCGGCGCTTTCGTTCCAAGTTGAGCGATTGTCTTATTATGGAAAACCGTTCAAGGGTCTTTTGACTGGAGCTGTTGGAATAGTTCTCTGCAAGAAGACTTGTAATCTTCAAGGTGCAATAGACTGCACTTACGAAAAGAAGGTTTTTAAAAGGAATGGGATTTCATTCCATAAAAATCCCAAGTCAATTTTCAACATCTCATGTACAGCGGAAGATGCAGAAGTAATAGAACACATCTACTCAATCCCACATATAACACTTAGCGGGCGAGCAAGATGGGGGCTTGGTATAGTTACTGGAAATAATAAAAAATATGTGGAGAGCAGCTTCAGAGATGGCCTTATTCCAGTCTACAAAGGCTCTGATATAACAAGAAATGGACTGAAGCCAGCATCAAGCTATATTCCAAAAGATTTTTCACTGTATCAACAAGTCGCCCCAATAAGCCTATACGAAGCACGCGAAAAGCTAATCTACAAATTTATTTCATCGAATCTGTGTTTTTTTTATGACACCGATTCCAGGTTTGTTATAAACAGCGCAAATATACTTATTACTGAAGAGGGCTTTCCTGTTTCAATGAAAACCATTTGCGGTTTGTTTAATAGTGATTTAATGAATTGGATGTTCGGAAAAATTTTTAACACCCATAAGGTCTTGAGGGGAGACTTGGAGCTACTCCCAATTCACGACCAGTTTCTTTCGGGACACGACTTTGTAGAGTCGGAGTATCTGGCTTCCATCAATATTGAGAGGACTAGCTGTGGAGCTTTCAGAATTAAAAGATAGAATCATTGCCTCATTCAATGGCACAGAAGATGATTTAAATGAAGTCTTGGAGTTGGTTGAGAAAGATCGCTCAGTATTTCCATTTAATGAATACGAGCATCTGATCTGCAATCTGATTGAAAAAGGCGGCCTTACCTACGATCAATACATTGCAATCAGATCAGAGTACATAAGTGAAAATCCAAATTTGTGGATTTTTGAAATATCTGCGCCAAGAGGTTTTGGCGAAAAGTTCGCCCAGACTTACGTACATGGAAAGTGCTCAAAATTAAAAATCCCCTCTAAAAAGCTATATCCAAATTATGCGGGGGAGTATGACCTTTGGCTTGATGGAATCACCCTTGTTTAATTACTTGCTTCGCACATCACGCCTACCCATTTAATTACTGAACTTACCACCCAGGCTCAGTTGCCCGCCGCGCCTTCCACCAGGCGTGGGGGGTCGGTTATGGGGTTGTGGTGGTTGGTTGTTTCGCCTTCGCCGATAAGACTTGGGCATTTCTTTGCTCAACTACTGTTTAGTTGCCAGAGGT
>CAYLPX010000006.1:0-8765 GCA_964385825.1 uncultured Candidatus Saccharibacteria bacterium | reverse complement strand
TTCCCTGCTTTAGCTAACTTAGCCCTTTGCCACTTCTCTACTGTTACCAAAAGAGGTGAAGCTAGAAATACTGATGAGTAGGTACCAGAAGTAATACCAATAAGGAGCGCGAGAGAAAACCAACGAGTTGCATCGCTCCCCACAATATAGAGCACAAAAAGTGTGAGGAGTGTGGTGAGTGAGGTATTGATAGAGCGAGCAAAAGTCTGAGCCACACTCTTCCCTACCACCGTTTCAAACTCTTCCTTACGACGATATTCAGTATTCTTACGCAAATTCTCACGCACTCGATCAAACACCACAATCGTGTCATGGATAGAGAAACCGAGAATCACCAGCAATGCGGTTACGAACAGCGAATCTATTTCAGCTCCCATGTAGTGCCCAAGGACTGCGAAAGCACCAGCTGGCACAATCACATCATGAAGGAGGGCAACAATAGCTATGATTCCATATTTCCATGAAGCAACTGGCTCTGAAACCTTACGAAATACAAAAGCAATAAAGAGCACAATAACGAGCATCACGAGGAGTATTGAGAAAAGTGCCTTACCCTGAAGCTCCGCGCCCAAAGTTGGTCCCACAGAATCAAAACGCTTCTGCTCCATCTGTACCGTATTATTGAGTGAGAGAGCGGTAAGCAAATTTTGGCGCGCTGTTTCCTCAAGGTGACTTGTACGAACAATGAGCCCCTTATCTCCCGTCTCACGGATTGAAGCTCCTTCTATGTGAGCGGCGGCTACACCTTGCTTTACCATTTCTATGTCTGGTCGAGCGGCTGTATAAGCAACTTCTATAATAGATCCTCCCTTAAAATCAATACCGTAGTTGAACCCATAGAAAAACATGGCAAAAAGCGCAACTCCAGTGATAAGTCCTGAAAGGATATAGAAGAATTTTCGATGAGTAACAATAAACATATTATTTGGAAAAGCCGGAGCCGAATAGGAAGTTAATAATGCCACCACGTCGCTCAAGGTTAAAGCCAAGAGAGTACATAAACAGGCGGCTGGCAGTCACGGCTGTAAACATTGAAGCTACAACACCGAGGAAAAATACCAGTGCAAAGCCCTTTATAACAGGCGAAGTACTAAGCCAATAGAGGATAATGGCGGTGAGCATACTTGAGATGTTTGAATCGCGAATAGAAGACCAGGCACGAGAGAATCCTTCGTGAATAGCATCTCCCAGCTTCTTACCCGCGCGAAGCTCTTCTTTAGTACGTTCAAAGATGAGAATGTTCGCGTCCACCGCCATACCAATGGAGAGAATAAAGCCAGCAAGTCCAGCTGCAGTAAGTGTTACAGGGACCAACTTAAAGATAGCGAGCATAATAATGGCATACACTGCCAAAGCGAGTATAGCTACAATTCCTGAAAGGCGGTACCAGAAAAGTAAGAAGAGGGCCACGATTGAAAAGCCGATAATTCCAGCCTTCACACTATCAGCAACTGCCTTCTCCCCGAGTGAAGCTCCGATTGTTTGAGTTGAGATGAGTTCTATAGGAACTGGAAGTGCTCCATAGTTAAGGTCACGCACTAGATTCTTGGCCGTCTCAGGAGTGAATCCGCCTGATATCTGTGCCTTACCATTTGGAATTTGCTCACGAATAACTGGTATTTCAATTGGAGCGCCATCCAGGAAGATAGCAAGATACTTACCAGTATTTTCTTTCGTGATTTTCGCAAAAAGATCAGTTCCCTCACTGTTAAACTGAAGTGAAACCTGTGGAATATTTGTTGTAGTATCAAACTCAAGAGCCGCACGACTAAGAAGTCTTCCGGTGAGGCCTGTGTCTATAAAATGTGAGTTGAACTCCGCTGCATCCTTAATACCCGTAAGACTGCTTGGTGAAGCATCCTTCAAGATCTTGAACTCAAGTACTGGTGTCTTACCGATAGAAGCAACAGCCTCAGTGATATCAGTAACCCCCGGAAGCTCAACAATGAGGCGTTCGTCGCGAGTCCCTGAGGCAAGACCAGCATGTTCAACCTGCACCAATGGCTCTGAAACACCGAAAATATTTACGCGACGCTCAATAACTTGGCGAAGTGACTCCATAGAAGACTCCACATCTCCTCCCTCAACCTTCGACACATCAGCACGATAGAGCAGATGTGTACCCCCCTTTAGATCAAGGCCGAGTACAAAAGGATGATTTCCTGTGTACTTAGTTACTTTTGGGAACTTGTTGTACTGCGAACTGTAAACAAACAAGCCAAGGAGCACCGCCATTAGAATAATGAAGAGGGCTGAGAGTCGTGTCTTTAACATAATGAAGAGTATTATGCCCTTTTTTTACCCTTTCTTATAGTTGACAATTATATAAATTAAATGTATTGTTTTATTTAGAACCCGTCCGCAAAAGGAGACAAACATGGACAACAACGACTGGAGGGAGGAAGACCTCCCCACCAAGCGAGAGTGCCGATTGGTCCTTTGGGCCGGCATTGCTCTCGCAGCCGTGGTCATGTACTTCATCAAGTATTGACCACGAAATGCGGCGCCTCGGCGCCGCATTTCTCATTTAGACTATAGACTCCTTATCCCAAAATCTTTTTTTTATATATATGGCGACCTTTGCCACCAAAAAACCGAGCACTGCTCCCCCCAAAATATCAATAGGATAGTGTACTCCCGCCATAATACGCGCTATACCAATAAGTAAAGCGCCGAGCAAAAGAATCTTGCCCATACGCTTATAACCAAAAAAGTAAAAACTGAAGGCTAAGGCACTGAACGCAGTTGTGTGGCCCGAAGGGAATGACCCATCATCCCCTGGAGTAAGTAGTGACTCTACCCCCACAAGCGAAACATACGGCCGTGGTGTTGGTAAGATATGTTTAATTACACTCGAAAATACCCAGGCAAGTGCAGTAATGCAACTGATAATAACCAAACTCTTAAGATACTCCCATCTTCCCTCCTTTTTAAAGACAAGTGGTAGGAGAAGTAGAGCACAAATTACAAACGGAAAATATTCGGCAAAGAAAACCACTACTGTTGAAACCACGCGACCCGAAGCACCGACATGGTAAAGCGCATAGAAAAGTTCAAGATTCATATGCCTATAGTATTACGCCCCCACCTTTGAAAGCAAAATTTTTATGGTTTTAAGCGCTATCTTAAGATCAAGTAGCAGTGAGTGATTTTTAACATAGTACAGATCATACGAAAGTTTTTCTCTTGTCTCTGCGCTAGCCAAACCATGGTGCGGATGATTCTCATGATAAATCTGTGCCCAACCAGAAAGCCCTGGAGTAACTAAATGGCGAACATCGTAGTATGGAATCTCAGCTTCGTACTGCTTAACCAACTCCGGTAATTCTGGACGTGGACCAATGAGAGAAAGATCTCCCTTAAGCACATTCCATAATTGTGGGAGCTCATCGATACGTGTTGCTCGTAAAAATGCACCAACTGAAGTAACCCGCCGGGCGTCATCCTGAAGCACATCTACATTAGATACAACACTCATCGTACGAAACTTTAAAATAAAGATTGGTTGTTTATTCTTCCCTACTCGCTCTTGCCTGAAAAAAATCGGCCCGCCATCATTAAGCTTTATAGCCACAAACACGAAGGGGTAACATATGAGTGAAACAAGTCCAAGTATAAGCGCTGCCAAAAAATCGCCCGTTCGTTTTAGCACTGCGTAGGTTAGCTGTGGAGTAAGTGTGATGTTTTCCAAAAACCAACCATGTTTGAGAAGAGAAAGTGGGATGCGATCAAAAAGATCTTCATATACTTTGTGCATATCTATAAAGCGAACTTGTGAAAACATTAAGTTATAGAGATGTGAGAGCACCGGTTCAATGCGCTTGTTATCGAAATCTACCACAATGACGCCTATTTGCTCTGCATAAATATGCTTGATAATCTCTTCTTTAAAATCAACCTCGTTAATGCGGTCAAGATCAATAGAAGAAACGAAAGAAAGATTATACCGAGGGTTATGGTTCACCTCTTCTTTAATCTGCAAAACCTCTTCCCCACTTCCAATAATAAGAGCCTTTTCTTTAGTGGGAGTTTCAAGCAACCGAATACCATAAAGCCTCCAAAGAAACAGAAGCACTGATGAGACTACTATGTATATGAATAAATTCGTTTTAGGTTCAATACCAATGCGTGGAGCGAAATAAAAAAGTGCAATTGAAAACAATGTATTAGCAGCCTGTGCATTGAAGAGTATTGTTGAGAGTTTGCTGCGCAAGATGAGCGTATGCTTTTCATAAAGCCCAGCTATAAAAAAGACACCTATTGAAAGTACCCAAAGAAAAGTGAAAGGCACAAGGTGTGCTATAAAAAGCTCAGAACTAGGTAATTCAAAATGACGCAAAAAAAGTGCCAAAAACAAGGCCAGTAAGAAAATCACCGTGTCACCGAGAAATAAAAGGAGGGCTTCTTTTTTACTAACTATAGACATTCGGTGTTGTTATATCCTTGCTAAAGTGGCCCTTAGCTTGGTTTTGGTTATGGTGACTTTATATTACAGAAAACTGTTTAAAACTCAACTTAGTTACAGATTGGCCCAACCTCGCTATACTACTCATATCATTATGGAACACAAGAAAATCAAGGTTTTGCTCGCTATTACCAAATCGAATATGGGTGGTGCCCAGCACTACGTCTTCAACGTAGCTAAGCTTCTTGATAAAAGCCGTTTTGCTGTTGCTGTTCTTTCGGGCGGAAGGGGACTACTTCAAGAAAAATTGGAAGCAGAACATGTTCGAACTATCGCCATTCCCCGCATGGCCCGTGATATCAACCTCTTTGATGAATGCGCAGTTTTTTTCTCCATCATTAAAATCCTACGAAAAGAGCGCCCCGACGTATTTCATGTGAACTCTTCTAAGATGGGTGGCCTCGGGGCTTTAGCTGGAAGAATAGCAGGAGTCCCACATATCATTTTTACAGTACATGGCTGGTACTTTAATGAAGATAGATCAAAACTCATTAAACTGGTAACCTACCTACTCTCATGGATTACAGGCCTTCTCTCTCACACTGTTATTACCGTTTCTAAAAAGGACTACGCGCAAGGGGCTACTATGCCTTTTGTTAAAAACAAACTCATACTTTGTTATCCAGGTATTCCAGAACAAGAATTCTATGATAAAGAAACAGCCCAAAAGGCACTGGTTCCAAATCCTGAAGAACACAAAGATGATTTCTGGCTTGGAACAATAGCTGAATTCACTAAGAACAAAAATATTCCAAATATGGTGCAAGCTGTACATGCATATAACAAGAACCATACACCAAAAATATTCTTCTCAATTATTGGAGAGAAAGGCGAAGAGCGAGAGATAGTTGATGCGCTAGTTAAAAATCTCGGGGCGGAAAATTATATATCCGTTATTGGTTACAAAGATCATGCAGCGCAATACCTGGGGGCCTATAACGGATTTATCCTAGCTTCTCGAAAAGAGGGGTTTCCCACCGTACTCCTTGAAGCAGGACGAGCAGGACTTACCGTACTAACTTCTGCTGTTGGTGGCATACCTGAACTTATTAAAGACAATGAGACTGGCCTCCTACTTGCGGGTACATCAGAAAAGGCTATAGAAAAAGGGCTAGAGCGATTAACACAAACGACCCTTCCCCTCGGCGAATCATTGAGACGCGTGGTTAGTCAATCTTTTTCACTACAGAAAATGGTTGAGGCCACAGAGCAGATTTACACAAAACACTAAACCCCGAAAAATTCTCTTCCCACTTCACTCTTGTGGACGGGGCGATTGTATCTGCGCATCCCCATAAGAATACCAAGTCCCGTGAACTCCACAATAAGATGTGACCCTCCATAGCTTACAAATGGAATTGTTGTTCCGGTTACCGGCAAAAGCCCAACATTAATTCCAACATGAACAATAAAATGAGTTACAAAAAATATAGCAAGCCCCACAGCATACAATGTTTCAAAATTACTCTCCCCCTCAAGTCCGTTTTTAATAATCCGCCACACTACTACTCCATAAAAGCCGATGAGCATCAGTACACCGAAAAATCCCCACTCCTCAGCAAACGCTGCGAAAATAAAATCAGTATGATACTCCGGCAAAAATTGTAACTTACTTTGTGTTCCATATCCGATACCCTTACCAAACATTTGCCCCGAGCCAACGGCAATCATAGCCTGATACGCGTGATACCCTGCCCCATGAATATCAGCAAGGGGGTGGATAAAGCTTATAATGCGGTTCTTCTGATACTCAGCGAGCCCATATCCCCAAAGGAGCGAGAAACTGACTATGGCAGTAGTGAAGATAATGGCCAAATGCTTTTTAGAAATACCGGCCACAAGCACCATACCAAGCCAAATACAAAAAATGATAATGGCTGAACCAAGTGCTGGCTGAATAAGGATGAGTACAAAAAGAATGAACGCATACGCCCCTGAAATAAGTACATGCTTACTTCGTGCAATTTCAATATGACGCCGCGAGAAATACTTCGCGAGCACCAGAATAAGCACGAGCTTCGCTAGGTCGGTTGGCTGAAAACTAGCGAACCCAAGATCAAACCAGCTCTTTGCCCCCTTAACTTCATGAGCAACACCATAGAGCAATATAAGCAGAAATACTACTATGCCATAAAGTGCCACCAGAACTTTGGTACGACGCAAAAAATGAAAATCAATAAAACTAATTCCGAAGAAAATGGTAAGCGACACAGCTATCCAAATAAGCTGTTTGAAGAAAAAGGTATTATCCGCCACAAAAGAATTCATGGTAATAAGACCGAAGAGAAGCAATGGTGTGATGGCTCCAATTAGTACCCAGTCAATATGCTGGGGTATGAAAGAAGAAAGGAAACCTCCTCTTTGGTTTCTATGGCTGAACTCTTCCATATGTGTTTAGCGTACCCCCTTTGGATACACCGCTACCCTACTCACCTCATCAGCAAATGGTAAGAGCCAGGTGAAAACGACTTCTGCCGATTCATTCTTTTTAAGACTGTCTACCGTTGTCTCCGATGCGCCAAGGGCATTCCCCTCCTTATTGAAAACAACTACATCAATAGGAACATTTTTAAGTGCTTCGTAACTTTCATTACGTATTGAAACTACCACCTTTGGAGATCCTTCTGTTGTTACATTGGGCGCCCCCACACTTATCTTTGGCTGTTCCTTTTGAACCTTCTCCCATACTGGCGTTTCTGAAAACTCAAAAAAAGCTTCACCAACCTCTGCCTTGTTTGTTTGTATACCTCCTTCAAAAATTGGGAAATCAGACTTTGGTAAAATGTCAGTTACTCCACGACGCTCAGCTATAAGAATATTTTTCTTATCATAGAGCTTCATGTCATACGGGACATTACGTGCTAAAACATCAGTGTTCGGATTAGAAACAAAAGCTACAATACTATACACACCTTCGGCTACCTTGAAGGGTCTTGTCCAAAGATTAGCAACCGGAGCAACATCTTGTACACAAACCTTAGTACAAGGTCCTCCACAATCCACTCCTCGCTCGTTTTGATTCTGCTTCCCGTCGGTACAGCTAGGGTTTGGAACAAGCGAAATAAGGAATGGCAAAGAGACAGCAAGCACTAGCACGAGAAATATGCTGATATACATAACCTGTCGCCTCTGTGCCCAATTTGCCATAGATAGGTATAAGTTTACCCGCCAAAGCCGAACAAAGCAAAAGTGGTAACTATACCTACCTCCCAACTTTAAAGACTTCTATTAAAAAGTGCATAAATTTTCTGGCAATTTGAATGTTTTTGGGTTCGCACCTTCAACGATTTTTTCATTGAAGTAAACATGATTCTTATCTGTAGCATATCCTAATCCAGAATATTTAAAAGAATCTAAGTCTGCATTCTCAATTTTATATAGAATAAAAGGATTTTTTTCGTAACCTTTCATACCAGTGTAATCATGCATGACATATATCACACCGTCACTTTTTATAAAAACTGACCACTGACAACTATCTGCACTAGGTCCCTCGCCAATTATAGACACATCTTTTGGGCTCAAATTAGGAATAATTTTATCTTTAAGATAGACATGGTTTTTATCTCTTTCAAAATTTATACCATCCTGATCAAAAATAATCTCAAAAGAATTTGGATCAGCTCCTTGAAAAAGGGTACTACCATAAAAAACATGCTGGGCATCTTTCGCAAAAGGTACTCCGCTGAAATTATTGAGCGTTCTAAAGGTAGTAGGATCTACTTGTTTTAAAAAACGAGTGTAGGGATACTTGTAAAAATCCGAAGTTGTTGCCGCCAACCTTATAGAGGTCGCAGGGATTGGAGAATTTTTGGCAACATAAGTATCTTTTTTTTGATTCACCAACTCTACATTTTGATTTTTTGATACCAAATTACTACTCTTGAACCACGTAAGGGGATTCCACCAGGAAGCGAAGGTTATTTGCGGAATAATAAGACTTAAAATTAGAGTCGTGGTAAATACTTTTTTCATTGCTTAATTATACCATTACAAAAAACCTATACAGACAGAGCCTGTATAGGTTTTTTGTATTTTAGTTCAATAGTTTGTACTGGCGACTAGCTACTTTCCCCTTACGAGTATCATCGCCACTACGAAGCTTAACTTCTCTGTTCGGAATGAGAAGAGGTGTTTCCTCCGCGTCAAATCACCAGAACAAACCATTCAACTGACTAAACAAGATATTATATTGTGCAAGTATCATCGAGCAGTATCTCACTTTCTTCCCAACCTAAATTGGGCGCGATTTTCAAAAATCCTAATAGGAATGGACGAATTAGTATGTCTTGGCTCAACA
>CAYLPX010000005.1:0-8978 GCA_964385825.1 uncultured Candidatus Saccharibacteria bacterium | reverse complement strand
GACTCCATACCTGGAGAACCAGCTCCTGAGCTAGCTACCATAGTATCGGCTGATTGGTTGAGAACCTTTTGGAGCATCTTAACATCAGAGCTTGTCATACCCATCGAAAGATCGGTATTGAATGAGCCTGAAGTCATGGTGCTTCCTGAAGTTCCCTTCATTGCGTTGAGCTGAGCAGTAAGAGCTGTGATCTGAGCCATCAAATCGTCAACTGTTGCAGCAGAAGCCGGAGCTACTGCAGCACCAATTGCCAATGAAAAGGCAATCGCAACTCCTGACACGCCAGCTACAAACTTAGCGGTTTTGGAAGTTTTCAAATTCATATATTGTTACTTATAAAATAGTCTCTCGCGAATAAAATACGGGAAACTACTTAACGCATAGAATTACTCCTTCGGTTTCGACTACCGAAAGTTCTGTGCTTTCGTGCATTTGTTCTGTTTGTACTATCGATACAAATAAAACAAATACACATTCACTAATCCACACATTTCGCGCTATCGACGCCAACTGTGTGGTTTAGCTATCAGGGTATTAATGGACATGCAACAAAAGCGGTAAACAGACCAGGACAAAGAATTTCTGTAATGTTTATTTCTGAAATCTGCTAAAGATTTCCAGTATTAAAATGTCAACGAGCTTATCCTTCCTAAACATTTCTTATCAACAAAAATCACTTTCGTTTTTCCGATAAAGAAACTAGACAGCACAATAACTTTCGCTAAAGACTGCCATAGAAAGAATTATAGACTTCGGAGTTACCTACTCCAAAAAGGTTTTGTGGATAACCCTGTGCAAATCCTAGGTCTTTTGTGATTTAAAACTAAAAATAGTCCTTCCTCGAGGGGTATAATAACCCCCAAAACTACCTAGGATTACGGAATAATCCACTCCTCGATCTTCGCATAAAAAGGCTCAAAAGTCAATGAAATCCTACCCCCTTCCGGAAGGCACCAAAATACAGAGAAAAACCCCTTTTGTAGGAGTAATGAAACTGGGGAGGGAAATAGGGGGTCCAGCCTTGAAAAAGGGCTGGCTAGACTTAAACCAAAGAATAACGACTCCAACGCCTCTCCCCTTCTTTCTTTAAGACACCCCGAGCAACCAAGGAAATGAGTTCACGTTGAACAGTTTTTTCACTAACCTGTTTCATGAGCGTAGAAATGTCCTTAATAGTAACTGATCCTTTTTCACTTATTTCTTTCAAAATAATACTGGCCCTATCATTACCCCCCAAGGCATTCTTTACACTAGCACCCTCATGTCTTTTAACAGAAAAATTATTAGGTTTAGCTAGGGAGTTATCAGCCTGACTTCCCTGCCCCACATTTTTAAAAGACATATTGGACAAACTTGTCTTATACTGTCCCTTAGTGTCCTTTATGCCAGCCATAGGGCGATTACCATCTTCAGTAAGATCTTCTTTGGCAACTGCAAAAAAATCTTTAGTAAGTGACGTCATTTCACTTTCAAGTTTCTTGTGCACAAGACTTTTACCTATAGACTCAAGGACCTGCTGATATTCCGCTATAAAGATAGCCACATTCATCGATGAAACACTGCCTATAGTAGAGAGCGCTTCAAGTATAGAAAACATTGAGAGCAGCGTTTTTTCCAGAGTTTCAAGACCGCTGCTTGCAAAGGAAGTTAGCCCCCGTCTTTTTTCGGTACAAACAACGGTGATGTCCTTTACAACTCGTTGAGCGAGTAGTCGTAATTCAGCACGATCATTCTCACTAAAAATGTCTGATTCCGTTATGAAATAGATGGCCTTTAGAAGTTTTACGGACTTTTTGTAACAAAAGACAAAATTAGCATTGTCTTTGAAAAGAGATAGCATTCTACTATCGAGTAGATTAAGGCTATCTTTATCAGACAAAGTAACGTCTTTTATCTTTTCATTTTTGTCCATTTGTTTTTTGGCCTTTATTTTGTCTTTTTACAGTATTTTAGGTTTTTTTGCTAGTCTACACTTTAAGACATTTATATGTCCATTATAAAGCTTTTTCACGCTTTGTGAAATGAGCCATTACTCCTTATTTCTCCTGTGTAAAAAAGTAAAGCGTGCGTGGTATTATAGTGCTTGTATATGGCACGTAAAAAAGAGGAGAAAAGTAATGGAGCAAAGAAGTTTGGCAAAACATTGAAAAATGCCGTACTTTTAACCCATCTCAAACATGAGACTCGCCGAAGTATCGGGGCTATTGTTTTTTTTACCTTTGGTTTATTACTTCTTTTAGCTAGCCACAAGAAAACTGAAACTGACTTAGGTGGTGCTGGAGTTGCAGGGAGTTATCTTTTCAATGCTTTTTCCTATCTTTTAGGTATTGGATATTTTCTTTTGCCAGCCCTTTGTTTTATCCTAGCGATTTCTCTTGGTAGTGAAAAAAAGGAGGAGGAGGAAAGTGGTCACCGTGGTGTTGGAGGGACCTTATTCTTTCTTGGGGGGCTAGCAGGACTTGGACTCGTTGTTCCAGAAAAAAGTGGAGCTGTGGGACACCTCTTAGCTTCCCCACTTATTTACTTCTTTGGGGACGTGGCGAGCTATGTTGTGGTTGCTGCTGTTCTCATTATTTCTTTCCTTATTATTTTTGAACTTCCCCTTGGGCTTAATCGGATCTCGCTTACCCAGATAATTCATACCGTGCGCCAACTCTTTACCCGCAAACAAAAAGATGGGGTCAGTCTAGTAGTTGATGAATCAAAAGACTTAGAAGCTGTGGTTACTAAAGCCGTTGAAGAGATTACGAGCAAAGAACAAGTACCCATGCAAGAATCAGCACCTGAAGAAGAACAGTTTGAGCAAACCGGAGAGGTGCATGAAGGATTCACTAGTCAAAACAGCGAGTCACTTGGCGCCCCGCTTTTTCCATTTCAGGCTACATCTTTTAATCCGCCACCAGTTTCACTACTTGAAGTTGATCGCGGAAAGCCAGGGGTTGGAGACATCAAAGCTAATGCCAATATTATTAAACGCACCCTACAAAACTTTGGTATCGCAGTTGAAATGGATGAGATCTCAATCGGACCTACAGTTACTCGATACGCCATGAAGCCGGCTGAAGGAGTACGTTTACAGAAAATCGTCGCCCTGCAACAAAACCTAGAACTTGCTCTAGCTGCCTACCCTGTTCGTATAGAAGCTCCTATTCCTGGAAAATCTCTTGTCGGTATTGAAGTACCAAACAGCACTAAATCGATTGTGGGACTTGGTAGCATGCTAAACAGTCCTGAGTTTACCCAATCTGACAAACCACTCTTAATGGCACTTGGGCGCGGTATTACTGGTAAGTCATACTTTGGTAACCTAGCTAAAATGCCTCACCTGCTCATCGCGGGTACCACTGGCTCGGGTAAGTCAGTTATGATCCATACTCTCATTACGTCTCTTCTCTATCGAAACTCCCCTGACAACCTACGTTTCATCATGATTGATCCAAAGCGCGTAGAACTAACGCTCTATAATGGTGTCCCCCACCTACTCAACCCAGTCATTACCGATGCCAAGAAAACTATTGCCGCACTTAAGTGGGCAGCTAAAGAAATGGATCGCCGATACGACATTCTTGAAGGCGAATCTGTTCGTGATATTGATTCTTATCACAAGAATGTACTCGCACCTGCCCTTGAAACCATAAAGCGAAAAGGTGGGCTTGAAGAAGGAGCTAAGGCCCCTGAAATGATGCCTTACATTTGTATTTTTATAGATGAACTTGCTGACATCATGCAAGCCTATCCCCGTGAACTCGAAGCCGCTATTGTTCGCCTAGCTCAAATGAGTCGTGCTGTTGGTATTCACCTCATACTCTCAACTCAGCGTCCATCAGTAAATGTTATTACCGGTCTTATCAAAGCCAATATTCCGGGTCGTATCGCTCTTCAAGTTGCTTCCCAAATAGACTCTCGCACTATTCTAGACATGGGTGGAGCCGAAAAACTGCTTGGAGCTGGTGATATGCTCTACCTTTCCTCTGATATGGCTCAGCCACAACGAGTGCAATCTCCATACGTAACTGAAACTGAATTAAAAAAAGTGGTGAAGTATCTCATTAAAGAAGGTGAGCATATTCCGCCATCTGAAATAAACCTCAACCCTGGAGCAGGGAGTGAAAACGGTGGTCTCTTTGCTTCCGCTCTTGAAGATGGTGAGGGAGATGTGGATGATGATCTCTACGAAGAAGCTCGTGAAGTGGTTATGAAAGCCGGCAAAGCCTCAACTTCATATTTACAACGACGGCTTAAGGTTGGATATGCTCGTGCGGCTCGTATCATGGATGTACTCGAAGAAAAAGGAGTTATCGGCCCAGCTGATGGTTCAAAACCTCGTGATGTCCTCATAAAAAGCGAAGGAGACGGCTTCCCTCCTCAGGAAGATGCTGAACTTCTATGAAAGAAGTAGACGGGGTTAAAAAATACTTAAGTATCGCCCTCATTTGTCTTGTTGCGCTACTAGTGCTTATCTACGGAGGCTATCAGGCCAAAAACCTTATAGAAGGACCTGTTATTAGTATTTCCTCACCCAAAAATGGGTCGACTCTGTCATCTCCTCTTGTACTTATAGAGGGAAAAGCCTTACGTATAGCCTTTATTACCCTCAATGACCGTCAAATCTTCGTAAACGAGCAGGGTGACCTTAGGGAGCAATTGTTACTGCAAAGTGGCTATAATATAATAAGTATTAAAGCGACCGACCGATTTAATCGGCGGGCTGAAGTAAGATTAGAATTAATGTATAAGAAACCAAACTAACACCATGGCAAAAAAGAAAACCCCGAAACAGGAAGAGGAGGCTGAGGAGCGTAAAGCAAGAGACAACCGTGGTATAGAAGATACTATTGCCGCTATTAAAAGTAAGTTTGGTGATGAGTCAATCATGAAACTCGGAGAGAAGCCGCGTGTGGGTGTTGAAGCTATCCCTACCGGCTCCATGGGACTTGATGATGCACTTGGTATCGGAGGATTCCCTCGTGGACGTATTATTGAAATCTTTGGCCCTGAATCATCGGGTAAAACAACCCTTGCCCTCCATGCTATTGCGGAGGCGCAAAAGAAAGGTGGTATTTGTGCCTACATTGATGCGGAACACGCTATGGATCCAGAGTACGCTAAAAAGCTTGGTGTTAAAATTGACGAACTGCTTATTTCTCAACCGGATACCGGAGAACAAGGCCTTGAAATCTGTGAGAGCCTTGTACGCTCTGGCAAACTCGACATTGTGGTTATCGACTCTGTAGCAGCACTTACCCCTAAAGACGAGATTGAGGGAGATATGGGGGCAATGCACGTTGGTAAACAAGCTCGCCTCATGAGTCAAGCGCTCCGCAAACTAACTGCCATTGTTGCCCGCAGTAAAACTATTGTTATTTTCATCAACCAAATCCGCATGCAGATCGGTGTTATGTTCGGTAATCCTGAAACAACCCCTGGTGGAAAAGCACTTAAGTTCTATTGTTCCGTACGCCTTGATATCCGCCGTATAGCCCAAATTAAAAAGGGGGAGGAAGTGGTGGGAGGCCGAGTACGCGTTAAGGTCGTGAAAAATAAAGTAGCCGCTCCATTTCGCGAAACTGAGTTCGACCTTCTCTATGGCGAAGGTATTTCAAAGCAAGGTGAGATCCTAGCCCTTGGTGAAAAGTACAACATTGTCCAGAAATCCGGTGCCTCCTATTCTTTCGGCGAGGTAAAAATGGGAAGGGGCTACGATGCTACTCGTACTTTCCTTAAAGAAAATCCTAAAATTGAAAGTGAAATTGTAAAAGAAATTAAACAAAAATTCAAAGAACTACAAGAAGCCTAGCAAACTAAAAACCCTCCGCCCTAAAGAGCGGAGGGTTTTTAGTTTGCTAGGCAATTACCTTCTCCCCTACCTCAACCTTTCTGGCCAAAGAAACAGCATAATAAGAAAGAGAGATCAGCACAAGAAGAAGTGCTACTTGTACTACATGCTGTGTATTAATAACGGCGCTCGTGAAAAAAGTGTAGAGGGCTGATGGTTGCCCAAGTGGGATATTTTGGAGAACGTGGACAATAGACACCGAGAGAAGTATTTGGATAAACCCAAGCACCCCAACCATCCCTACAAACACCTTGGGCGAAGTTGCTTTACGAACTAAATAAATAGCATACACTCGTCCCATTATTTTATGCTCTAAACTTAATATCTTTTTCATATAATTAGAACTAGCTAATACTTACAAAAGTTACCAAAATTACAAAGGGTGTGACCCTAGAAGGCTCCTGAAAACCTCTTTGGCTCTATACACCCGCGTTTTAACTGAACCGACTGTTACCCCCTCTTCTTCAGCTATTTCCTCCTGACTTTTACCCTCTAAGAAAAACTTATTGAGAACACTAGCCATAGAATCCGGCATTTTTACAAAAATAGAAGCAATATAGTCTGCCAGCTCCTTCTGCTCCTGAAAAGCAATACCACCGAGATCTGGTAAAAACTCTTCAAACTCTTCAGGGAGTTGGACAACATTCCCACGACGAAGTTTCTGATAGTGTGTAAAGGTAGTATTCATAAGTATCTTATAGCCCCAGGACTTAAAAGAGCCTTCACCGCGTGACTCAAAATACTTCGCTTTAAAATAAATCTTAGTGAATGTCTCTTGAGTAGCGTCTTCTGCTGCTTCACGACTCTTTAGTACACTTTCGGCTTTGCGCAAAAAAGCAGCTTCATACCTACGCACAATAAGCGCAAAAAGCTGAGGTCGCTTAAGGCTCAGGGTAAAAAGCTCCTCGTCCGGTAGGCTACTGTAATCTATATCTTCAAGTAAACTCATGATTATATGTATACCGCGCTCTAATACTTTCTACAACTCCCCCACCCCACCCTAAAGTCACCTCGACAAACCTTCTCCTTTTAGCTAGAATGCTCTTCATTATTGCTTATTTAGAAACCTATGGCTGTCCTTGCATATAACGAAATTACGAATAAAAAAATCATTGAACTTGATGGGGAGCTCTACGAAGTTCTCGAATTCCTTGTATTCCGCATGCAAAAGCGTAAGCCAGTAAACCAGACCAAGCTCCGCAATATCGTAACCGGCAAAACCCTTGAGCGCTCTTTCCATGCCACTGAGAAAGTACAAGAAGCTGATATTGAAACTCGCAAAGTAAAGTTTCTCTACCATGCCAAGGGAGAGTTTTGGTTCTGTGAGGAAAATGATCCTTCAAAACGTTTTAAGGTTGAAGAGAGCCTTGTAGGAGATGCTGGTAAATACATGAAAGCAAATACTGTTGTTGACATGATGACTTTTGAAGAAGATCGTATAGTCGGATTCCGTCTCCCAGTTAAAGTAACACTCAAAGTCGTTTCTGCTCCACCAGCTGTTAAAGGTAATACTTCAGGAAACGCCATGAAGCAAGTAGAACTTGAAAACGGTATCACGGTTAATACCCCTCTTTTCATCAACGAAGGGGACTTTATTGTTATAAATACCACAACCGGTGAGTATAGTGAGCGAGCCGAGAAACAGTAAACATAGGCCAAACAAAAAACCCGCCATATGGCGGGTTTTTTGTTTGGCCTACCTTGCTACGTATGGGAGAAGCCCCATAAAGCGGGCGCGCTTCACTGCAAGAGAGAGCTTGCGCTGACTCTTAGCTGAGACGCCAGTACGCTTACCACTTAGCATACGACCATGTGGGTTAAGAAACTTCTTAAGAAGTTCTGTATCCTTATAGTCAATATACTTGATATTGTTTTGGGAAAAGTAACACTGTTTGTTCATACTACTAATTTATTTTTTAATTTAGAAAGGTATATCCTCTGGATTAATTTCGTCTTCGGGGTAGTCAATAGCTCCCGCATCGTGGCTATCGTCCTTCGGAGCATTTTGTACCGAAGATTGAGTTGGAGACCCTGCCCCGCCCATACCACTCTTTGGTCCGAACTGTACACGATCTGCGACGATTTCTGTTCGGTACTTTTTAGTACCATCAGTTGCGTCCCAACTACGAGTCTGCATCCTGCCTTCCACAAACACCCCGCTACCCTTTTTAAGGTACTGTGCGGCTGTTTCTGCCTGGCGACCAAACACTACCACATTGTGATAGTCTGTTGACTCCTGCCGTGCTCCATTCTTGTCTTTGTAAACACGATTGGTAGCAAGAGACATGGTTGCCACTTGAATACCAGAAGGGAGTGATTTTAACTCTGGGTCCCGCGTAAGGTTACCGTAGACAATAGCTTTGTTGATATACATAAGCTAATTGTATTACTCCACTACTAAACTTTCAATGGTCTTATCTAGTTCTGCCTCGGTAAGCACCTCACCTACTGCAGGTACTGTAGCTCCCTCGGTTTTAACTTCTTCGGCACGATGTGAAGCAGGGATTCTGCGTTCACGAGGAGTAAAGGCTTCTGCTGGAATCTCAATAACAAGAGAACGGATAACCTCTGGCATAAGCTCCACTTCCTTGGTTAAGGCTTTAATATCGCTCACAGCGTACTCAAAGGAAACTGATCCCATATAGGCATCATTCCATTTCATGCGCTTGCTTCCGATAACTTGCAGCATCTCATAGGTCAAACTTCTCTTTTCCGGCTTAACAGAAAGCTTGATAACTCCACCCTTTTTTTCAATTTCTCCGATGAGCGTTGCCAATTTAGCAACCGCCTCATCTTCAGTCATATCAGGCACAAGAAGGAAACCAATTTCATAAAAGGCCTTTTTGTCCTGTGCATCTACATCTTTTTCTACTACTGCTTTTGTGGCCATGTATGTACTTACACTAACGAATAATGGTTTAGATACTGAGCTCTTTATTGCAATACGAGCCTAATATTGGCTTCTAGCCTACCCTAAGGAGGGTAACAATCTTTGAACACGTGGGGCTTAGATTACCACAGGGACCACCCTCTGACAATGCCGTAAAGATATACTCACCCCCCAAAAATCCTCGAGAGGCACATATACATTTCGTCTCCTTCGCCGTCGGCAGCTTCCGGCATAAGTGTTCGCTTCGTCTCC
>CAYLPX010000004.1:0-80256 GCA_964385825.1 uncultured Candidatus Saccharibacteria bacterium | reverse complement strand
CGACAGTTCATGGGTGCCGGGGACTTCTGCGGTAACTACTGTTGATGTGTATCCAGCAAATCCTGTCACTGTACGCGAAGCAAAATCACTAAATAGTGGCTACACCAATGGTTCAGTCAAAACCCTTCCGGGAGGTGACCCTACACAAAATATTACTCTTGGTGTTACTGCCTATGAAAATAGTTCTGCACCGTACACCGCTTCATTCAAGTTTGACGCAGGACCAAATGCAAAGGAGTGTTATATTACGCGGAATAACATTCTTGTGAGCACCATATCCGCCCCTGCCCCTGAAGGGAATGTCTACACCCCAACTGCATTCTTGCCGCCACCTGACGCTGTTACAGCTCAAGATCCAGCCAGCCTCCAGTCACGTTTTGCAGTAACTTGTTACTACAATGACGGAACACTTATCAGCTCTACCAATAATGTTATTTTCACCATCCCGCCATATGCAACAGGAGTTAGTGCTTCCTGTGTTCTCAATGGCACAACTCCTAATCTTACCTTTAGCTACACAGTTCCCTCCGGCGCCACTTCAGCTGCTGTTTCAGCGCATACTGTGCCAGGGGCATGGCAAAGTGCCTGTGCTCCAACTACTACTCCCCAAACTACGCCAGGAGGTTCGCTGTGCGAGTACCCGGCAACAGTTGGAACTGGTGCAAAAACATATACTTTACCGAACAATACACCAATATTGTGGCCACTAATTATGGCCGCTCCAACTCATGCCGCAGCTCTTCCAGGCAAAAAGTATAATTATTGGGTTCAAACGGTTGACGCTGATGGTAACTGGGGTGATGTTTCTCCATACGCGGCAACAGTAGATATAAGTCACCGTGTCCAGTGTCCAGACGTACCTAATCAGATTCCAGTAGCCGTTATAGACTCTCCAGCAGTTTCATTCACTAAGAACACAACAGATCAGATTACCTTCACGGGACACGCTACTGATCCTGATTCGGGAGATACTATTGTTCGATATTACTGGGCGTATGGCAGTACTGTCTTGTTCGATTCCGCAACTACTAACACCACAGTGAATCCTGGTAATTTCCCAGGTGTTACGTTCACCAGAACTTTGCCAGTTGGAACATACACAGCAGGGGATTATGCGACAGGGATTCGTTTCGTGGCTCTAGATAGCAAGGGGGAGTGGTCGGCGCCAGTGTATGTACCAACACTTACCGTTAGTCTCTTACCGATTAGTGTTAACCTTACTGCAACACCGGTTACGGCAAGCCTTCAAGATGTGAAAAAGGCTAACTTAGCTCAGGTGCCAAACATCATAACGAATGGTCCTATGTCAGCTAACCCGGGCAGTAGTGTAGATTTGACTTGGACTATTTCTGGAACGCCACCAACTAGTTGTGTGAGCAGTATAGAATCGCCGCTTGATGCTCTTAGCGCCCCTCTTGATACAACAAGTGCATGGATTACACCGATTACCAATAGGAGTGTAAACGGCGGAACACAGAGGGTTGTTGCACCGAATTATGGGGAAACCTACAAACTTACCTGTACAGACGGTACTCAGATTGGAATTGGAAGAGTTATCCTAACTACTAACTTTAAGAAGGGTGATGGTAAGTGTGAAGGTAATAAGGGTGAAAATGTGGTTAACTCACCACTTGATTGTAAGAATGGTCAGTTCCACGAGCAGATACAATAGTTATAGAGCTATAGTTTAATAAAAATACCC
Source organism: uncultured Candidatus Saccharibacteria bacterium (assembly GCA_964385825.1). Lineage (GTDB taxonomy): Bacteria > Patescibacteriota > Minisyncoccia > Phycocordibacterales > JAKFXT01 > JAKFXT01. The sequence goes on along the minus strand of CAYLPX010000004.1, from coordinate 78,554 downwards.
TCCCCACACGGGGAGGGTATTTTTATATAGTGGTTAGCGTACTGTCTTCACTAATCTTATACTTGAAAGCGTTACCGTTTTATCATCTATCTTAGTTGCTGTGGCTTCTCGTATTTCGTAGCTGTTTCCAACCTTAGTTACCCCGAAGGCTACTCCAGATTTACCAGTTTTAGGGAAACAAACTGCTCCATCCATCTGTCTTGAACTTATCATACCTCCCGTAAAGTTCTTAGCGGGGAGACAGTTACCGGTCACCATACCGAGAGAAATACTTTTGCCATTTATAATCATAGTAAAGTCACTGGTAATGTCGGTTAGTGGGTTACTGCTTTGAATAGCTGCTGAACTCCACGCAACCTCGGTGTTCATAATGGTAGGCTTGGTTGTAGGAATACGCACTTCTTTGTTGGAGCTAAAGGAGGCGGGCCCTAGTCCACCAGTTTTTTTGTAATGATAGTAGCCGAAACCGAGTACCGCTAGCACTACAAGAACGGAGATGATGATTTTTACTTTCATACTACATAGTGTAGCGCAGGAGGGGTGTATAGTACAAAAAATGTTGTGTAAAACTTGGGAGCAATACCCGCTTTGCGTTATGTGACTAGTCTGTTAGAATAGCCCGCATTGAGTAAGGGGGATATGTTTCTGTAATTCCCTTCTTTCGCCCCTTTGGGGGTTATTAGTAAAAAGTAACGAAATACAATGGCAGAATTTAAAGACGAAAGGACTTTGGTAATTATTAAGCCAGATGGTGTCCAGCGGACACTTATTGGGGAAATTATAAAGCGTTATGAGCGTGCGGGACTCAAGCTTGTGGGTATCAAAATGATGGTACCAACTGAGGAACAGGTAGAGGCGCACTATACTCTTGACCCAAACTGGAAGAAAAATGTGGGCGAAAAGGCTATTGCGAGCTATGAGAAGAAAGGAATTACTCCACCTTCAACTGACCCTATTGAGGTAGGAAATGGTGTGGTTGCGGCCCTACGTAAGTACATGACAAGTGGCCCCGTTATTGCTATGGTCTGGCAGGGAGCTCATGTAGTTGAGGTTATACGCAAGATCACAGGGGGAACAGAACCTCGTTCATCGGACGTTGGTACTATCCGTGGAGATTTTGTGATTGATTCTTACCAGATGGCCGATACAGCTTCTCGAGCAATCCGTAATCTCATTCATGCGTCAGGATCGGTTGAGGAAGCAAGCAACGAAATAAATCTTTGGTTTAAGAAAGAAGAATTGATAGAGTATCGTCTCGTACAGGAGCAGATTCTTTACGATGTAAATATTGACGGTATTCTTGAATAAGCCTAAATCCTAAAAAGGAAGAAAAACCCTCGCAAGCAAAGCTTGCGAGGGTTTTTCTTGACGAAGTGAAGTGAGAATTCTCTATTTTCTACTTTAGTGTTGCACGATCTAGGTTTAGCGCTACACTGGTATTAGGGATCATTTCACATATTATCCTTAAAGCATATTAAGGGATTTCAGATACATCTATTTTAATGAGCATTAGTTCAGCGAACTAGAAGTGAGAAGACCCACCTAGTTTATCTGGGTAATGTGCTTGAAATGATCCTCAACTAAAACCCCTCTCTTGTTTTGCAAGGGAGGGGTTTTGGTTGGAGGAAGCCCCACAGTGCCTGAAATGATATACTTTTCGATATGGAATCCACAATTTTTATAACCCTTTTTGCTACCCTAGCAGTACTTATTGGTGGGGTAAGTTCTCTTGCGCAATACTTTGATCTTTATTGGCAGGTTCCATTTCTTGATTCAGCCCTGCACCTTCTTACGGGATTTTTAATAGGTTTATTTTATGTAGCTATTCGCCAGTTTTGCTTTAAAACGAAGCGCTCATTTAATTGGTTTTACTTTCTATGTTTTATTCTAGTGGTTGGTGGGGTATGGGAGTATGGAGAGGTATACATGGGGGTGAATAATATGCGCTTCAGTGGTTACGCGACCGATACACTTCTTGATCTAGTGTGTGATAGTGCGGGGGCACTCCTCTCTATATATTTCACAAAAGCAGTTTTTAAAGAGATACTATAACCATGAGTAAAACATTAACGCTTACGTGTTATGGAGGGGTAGGGGCAGTAACTGGTGCCAATTTTCTTTTAGAGGGTGAGCCTGGGAAGTTTCTTATAGATTGTGGGTTAAAGCAGGGGGATCGTTTTGGGGAAGAAGAGAACTATGAAGACTTTGCATATGATCCTAAAACTATCACAGCTCTGTTTATAACTCATGCTCATATGGATCATATTGGGCGTATTCCAAAACTGGTTAAAGATGGTTTCCGTGGTGTTATTTATTCTACTAAGGAGACTCATTTGTTAACAACTATCATGTTTGGAGACGCGCTCTCACTGCTTACTCGTGAAGCTAGTCAGAAACAACGTCGGCCCCTCTATGAGCAAAAAGACGTGGATCTAGCACTTACCCTCTGGCAGGATCTTGCGTACCACGAAGAGAAAAAAGTGGGCGAGGGGCTCACAGTTTATCTGAAGGATGCCGGGCACATACTTGGTTCCACAATGTACGAATTCCATTACGGAGAAAAGAAAATGCTTTTCACTGGAGACTTGGGTAATTCCCCCTCAATTCTAATTAAAGATACAGAAGGTCCAGAAGGAGCTGACTATCTCCTCATGGAAAGTGTTTATGGCGATCGTAATCATGAGACTAAGGAGGAGCGTGATAATCGTTTCGCAGAGATCCTGATCGAAACCATAAAGCGTGGTGGAGCGGTTGTAATCCCTGCTTTTTCGTTGGAACGCACCCAGGATATTCTTTATAGCCTTAACAATCTAGTTGAGGACAAGAAGATCCCTTCAGTGCCTGTGTTTGTAGATTCACCACTTGCTATCAAGGTAACTGAAATCTACAAAGAAGATCAAGACAACTTTAAAGACTCTATTAAACAAGAAATTCGTGCGGGGGATGATATTTTTAAGTTCCCGAAGCTTTCTTTCACACTCTCAAAACATGAGTCACAAGATATAGAACGGACGCCGAATCCAAAAATTATTTTGGCAGGGTCTGGTATGTCGGCTGGAGGTCGTATTACTCGGCACGAGAAAGAACATGTGGGAGATCCTAAGAGCACTATTCTTTTGGTGGGATATCAGTCGCTCGGTACGTTGGGACGTAAACTGCAAGATGGTGCTCGTAGTGTCACGATAGAGGGAGAAGAGCTACCGGTGCGAGCGCATATTGAAAACGTGCAGGGATTCTCATCACATAAAGATAGTGACCATCTAGTTGCTTTCGTTGAAGAATGTAGCAAAACCGTGAAAAAAGTTTTTGTGGTGATGGGTGAGCCTAAATCATCACTGTTTCTGGTACAACGACTCCGTGATTATCTTGATGTTGATGCGCTGTTTCCAGAGAAGGGTAAGCAGTACACACTAGATTTTTAGTTAGGGAACAGGAAATTATTACCCGCAAAGTTCCTCATGGTATACTTTTTTGTATGACATACACTGCAAAATATAAAATTTGTGTTTCAGGGGCAGCTGAAACAGGACATTGTGGGCTAGATGCTTACGATAAGGCAAAAGAAATAGGGAAGGAGATTGTACGCCAGGGAGCTATCATTGTTACAGGAGCAACAACGGGATTTCCGACTTGGGCTGCAATGGGGGCAGAGGAAGAAAAAGGAGTTTCTATTGGTTTCTCGCCTGCTTCAACTGAAAAGGAACACGTTGAAGCGTATCACTTACCGCTTGAATATATGGATTTGGTAGTGTACACCGGTTTCGGCTACTCGGGACGCAATCTTATACTTACCCGCTCAGCTGATGCGGTTATTATCGGCTGTGGTCGTATTGGAACCATCAATGAATTTACCGTTGCCTATGAAGACGAGAAGCCTATAGGGGTACTGAGTGGTAGTTGGGATACCGATGAGACTATTCACGAGATTCTAGAGCGTGGGCACCGCCCGACTGAAAACATTGTGTTTGATGATAATCCTAAACGATTGGTAGAAAAAGTGCTCGCACTTGTTAAAAAACAAAAAGGATTGGTGGATCGGGTATACCGTAATGATGATGGCATAGGAGGTAGGCATGGCAGTTTGGTACAATGAAGAAGTTGATAGCCGATAGATTATAGTCTATAGAAAAGACAAACCCCCGTCGCGAAGCGACGGGGGTTTGTGCGTGCTGCTACAAACTATAAATTTTCTTGCTACAAACTACTTCGTTACTTCCGCTACTAGGCGGTTGAAACTTTCTGGCTGGTATTCAGCAAGCCCGGCCATAATTTTGCGATCGACAAGGATTCCCTTCTTCTTCATGGCGCCGATAAATTTACTGTAAGAAATTTGCTTGCTCTTTAGGACAGCATTGATTTGGAGGGTCCAGAGACGGCGGAAATCATTCTTTTTGTCGTGGCGGTGAGCGAAAGCATATTTACCAGCGTGCACCAATGCTTCGCGAGCCTGTGCTTCTTTGGTTGAACGTCCAAAGCGAAAACCCTTAACTTTAGCAAGGACGTTTCGGCGGGTTTTCATTGAGGTTACACCTCTCTTTACTCGTGTCATAGTATTTACGTTACTTAGTTATAGTTTAGCTTTTCTTAAGGCCTGAGTGGGCTAGGAAAAGACTTTTTTCTTTGTTGGTCATACCGAACTCTTGGGTGCGGTTCTTAGCAAGTTGAGTTTTGCGACTTTCCTTGGCATTAAAGTGATCGTGTCCAGGGCGGCGAGCTACAAGCTTACCGGTTTTGGTTACTTTAATTCTCTTTAAGAATGATTTATTGCTTTTCATAATATTTAGGTTTATTTGCCTTTCTCAATGACTATTGTCATGCCTTTAGGACTTTTTTTGGCACTTTCCGCTATTTTGTAGGGGGTGGTGAGGAGTTTAAGGAGTCGCTCCATTCTCTCTTTGAGGAACTTTTCCTCCATGTACTTACTACGTCCTGGGAGAAAGAGGTCTATCTTAACTCGATGTCCCTCTAGGAGCCATTCTGAGGTTTTCTTGGCTTTGAGCTCTAAATCGTGCTCGCCGGTCCCGATTTTCACCTGGACGTTTTTGACCTCAATTACCTTAACTTTGGACTTTATCTCCTTCTGTTTCTTGTTCTGTTCGTACTGGAATTTACCATAATCTGCGATTTTTGCAATAGGTGGGGTGGTGGTGGCGGAGATCTCTATAAGGTCAAGGCCAGCCTCCTCCGCGTGCCTTAAGGCTTCGCTTAGGCTAATGACCCCCAAATTTGAGCCATCAGCTGCAATAACCCGGAGTTCCGAGGCGCGGATATTTTGATTGATGCGATTACGTATATTCAAGTGCTTATCTTTAACTCTAATTATCTAAGTTTTTAAAAGGGAAAGATAGAGGGAACTATAGCACAAAAGTGGGGGGTAGAAAAGTGTTTTTGAGGGAGTAACTATATGCCATTTATCACCAAAATAGCACCAGAAATATAGCTCTTTATGCTATACTTTTTCTATCTATGGGTAGCACTTTTTCACTCAAACAGTTTATTTTTGTTTTACTTTTCGGTCTCTCTCTTCTTTTGGTGGGTACTCACTTTGCTTTGGCTCAAAACACAGGCAATGGCGGTCTAGTCCCTTGCGGCATTACTGGGAATCTCTCTGATTCATGTGAGTTTTGTGATGTCATTGCGCTCATTCAAAATATCATTCGTTTTCTAGCCTTTGTAGTTGCAGCACCACTCGTGACGGTCTTTATCGCTTGGGCAGGTATTCAGCTTATAGTTAAGGGAGATGATCCAGGGGCTAGAACAAAGGCTAAGGAGGTTTTGAAGGATGCGCTTATTGGTTTTCTTTTTATTCTTTTTGCTTGGACTATTGTGAACATTATTCTCAATATTTTGGTAAAAAATAACGGTGAAATCAGCGAGAATAGTTCTTGGTATCGAATTGAGTGTATTAATAAAGGGCAGCCAGTTAACATGGATATACGACAGTTAGGTCCAGCAAGCGGGTTACAGCCAACAACTCCTACATCAAATCCAGGTACGGTAACAAATGCGCAAGCCCTGCAAGCTTTTAGTAATGGCTGTATGGGCGGCGGAACTTGCTCTATAGCTGTAGTTTCATCGGGCAATTGTAGTAATCAGAATAATAGCTCTTGTACTTCGTTTGATGGTATGAAACAAAATACGGTTGATGGGATTGTTAATCTCGCTAAAGATTGTAGAGCTACTTCGCCTGCCTGCGCCATGACTGTAACTGGTGGGACGGAAGTGGGGCACTCTTCTTCTGGAACTGATAGTCACATAGGAGGAACTAAGTTTGACGCACAAATAAGTAACACCGCGTTTAACAATTACATGACCAATCTTATTAAGACGCAAAATAATGTCTCAGCAGTGCAGGATAATGTTTTTTATCAAGTGAAGGTAAATAATGTAACTTACCAAACACAGTATGAGAATACTGCAGGGGGAAGGCCGCATTGGGATACGCTTGTGCGCTAACAATATGCTATAAGGAGAGCTAAAGGTTTTTTGTTTTTATTATTCTTTAGCTTTTTTCCTATGATTCAAACTATTTTTATAGAGAACCTGGTGCTCTCTAGTATCCATGGGCTTTTGCCACATGAAAAAGATACCCCACAGCGCTTTTCACTAGATATTGCACTTTCACGTAACATTAGAGACAAGCGTCATCAGGCTATTAATGAAACAGTAGACTATCGCCAGATTAAAAAGATTGCCGAGGAAGTAGTGATGGGCCCCTCTCGGGACTTAATGGAAACTATTGTTGAAGAGATTGCAGATATTTTGGAGAAGCGATATAACCCAGAGTCTTTTGAAGTTTCAATTAAAAAATTAGACATTTGGGGGAATGCCATACCTGGGGTTCGTATACGAAAAGGGTAGACCTCTATTTTTGGCACATTTCTGCGTTGCTCAATCGTTTTGCTCCTGCGTAGTACTCATATGTACAGCTTAGTCGCGAAACTCATTCGCGCCTTGAACTGTATCCAAAAATAAAGGTCTAAAGACAAAACTACCACGTAAAGTGGTAGTTTTGTCTGCTTGGTGGAGGTGGCGGAAATCGAATCCGCGTGCAGATAGGAAATTGAACTTAGTCTACAAGTGTAGTTTCACTTTTGTAGTTTAAGTAATAACTCTCTAAATGGACGAAATAAATTATTACCGATTCTTAATGTTTAGCAATACCTAGAAGAAGGCATGGTATTGCGAGTCTCAATAATGACGTTACGCACTTCTCCATGAGACGTGGGGAAGGGTACCGTCGCTTAGGCTAATGCGTAAGCGAAAGTGAAATCTTTGGCCGTAAAAAACGGTGACTTCACTTTTGCAACTAAGTTTGCACTTATGTTGTACACGAAGTATTAACGAGAATTACGTGCGTACTCGACTTGCAAAGTTCAAAGACGATCTACCTGTCTAGGCCGATCACCCCCGTTTCTGTATTATATCACAAATTACAGAAAAAACAATGTCTAGGAAAAAGGCTATTCCTGCCCCTTTTTGATACGTGAGAGAGTGCGATCGCCTTCGCGCTTTTTGATAGTTTCGCGCTTGTCATGCTGCTTCTTACCGCGGCCTACCGCAATGTCTATTTTGATAAAGCGCCCTTTTTCATAGATGGAGAGGGGAATAATACTGAGCCCTTTTGCTTTTTCAAAACCAAGCAGTTCTTCTATTTCGGCTTTGGTAAGGAGCAGTTTGCGAGCACGATAGGGGTCATAGGTTTTCGGGGTATTACCTTCTTGGTAGGGTGGGATATGGGCGTTTACTAGGAAGGCTTCATTCCCGCGAACAATGACGTAGGAACCTTCAAGACTACCGCGTTTACTCCGCAACGTTTTGACCTCATGACCAAAAAGCTCAAGCCCACCAGAATATTTATCTAGGAGCTCGTAGTTGAAGCCAGCCTTTTTGTTAATGACTAGTGACATATCTGTTATAGTAATCTCTGGAGGCCCCATTTACAAACCTGTGGAGGGAAGTGCCATGTGGAAGCTGCTCGCCTGTGCTTTTGTGCTTGCGGTTGTGGTAACGATTTTGGCCGAGTCCGTACTGAAGTTCTTGGGACTCAGTCCTTCGGGCCAAGAAGGAGAGAAGGACGAACATGCGCCCGAAGTTTGAAACCGCTCGCCAGAGGGATACTGGCGAGCGAATTATTTTGCTTCGCTGTAATTAGACCTAGATTTATTTTTGTGTTATAATCACCAACTATGGAATTCTTAAAGAAGACTAAAAAAACAACTGATGGGAAGGGTGGAAAAGAGCCAAAAAGTCAGGGTCCAAAGCTCCCCTCATCCAATTTCTGGAACTCGCTTGTTTGGACGATTCTTATTTTTCTTACGCTTTCTAGTATTTATTCATATATTGTAGAAAATCGCACCAAGAGCTCAATTGTACCGGTGTCTGAAATAGCACAGGAAGTGATGGCAGGGAAGGTAGATACTATTTCTGTATCGGGCGATGATCTTTCTGTAACCTACAAAGATAGCAAGGATGTAAAGAAGTCAAAAAAGGAAGAAGGAGTAGGTATTACCGAAACACTCAAAAATTATTCTGTTACATCGGAGAAGCTAAATGGTGTAAAGATAGAGGTGAAGGACCCTAGTGGTTTTATGTTTTGGTTCGTAACCCTCGCTCCATTTATGTTCCCGATTATTTTCATAATCTTTATTATCTGGTTTCTTACTCGCCAAGTGAAAGGGGCAGGTATGCAAGCATTCACTTTCGGTCAGTCTAAGGCCCGCATGATAGATCCGAATGACACCAGTACCAAGATTACGTTTAAAGACGTGGCGGGAGTGAAGGAGGCAAAAGAAGAATTATCTGAAATTGTAGACTTTCTTAAGAACCCGAAAAAGTTTCTAGACATTGGCGCGCGTATTCCAAAGGGCATACTCCTTATGGGAGCGCCCGGTACTGGTAAGACACTCCTTGCGCGCGCTGTGGCAGGAGAAGCGGGTGTACCATTTTTCTCTATTTCCGGTTCAGAGTTTGTGGAAATGTTCGTAGGAGTCGGAGCTTCACGCGTTCGCGATCTTTTTATGCTTGCTAAGCGCGCAGCCCCTTCTATTATTTTCGTTGATGAAATTGATGCAGTAGGACGGGTGCGCGGGACGGGAGTGGGTGGAGGGAATGATGAGCGTGAGCAAACACTCAACCAGATACTAGTTGAAATGGATGGTTTTGAACCAACAGAGAAGGTGATTGTAATGGCGGCAACCAACAGACCAGACGTACTTGATCCAGCGCTGCTTCGCCCAGGACGCTTTGACCGACGAGTCATGATTGATCCACCAGATCGAGAAGGACGAGAAGAAATACTCAAAATACACTCTAAAGAAAAGCCTTTCGCTGAAGATGTGAATCTTAGTGTTATTGCTGAGCGTACCCCAGGCTTCTCTGGAGCAGATCTGTACTCACTAATGAATGAGGGTGCGATTCTTGCCGCGCGTGAGAATCGTAAAAAGATTTCACAGTATGACCTCATTCGCTCTATTGAGAAGGTAATGCTTGGTCCTGAACGTAAGAGTCATTTGCTTGGTAAAAAGGAAAAAGAAATCACTGCGTACCATGAAGCAGGACACGCCCTTATTGCTTCAGTGTTGCCGTATGCTGATCCGGTACATAAGATTTCTATCATCTCTCGTGGTCGTGCTGCTGGATACACGCTCCACCTTCCACTTGAGGATAGGAAGATGCAGTCAAAACGTGAATTCTTGGACGACATTGCGGTATCACTCGGTGGATATATTGCTGAGAAAATGGTTTTTGGTGATTTAACTACTGGTCCTTCTAATGATTTGCAGGTGTTAACCTCGCTCGCACGGAGCATGGTAACTCGTTTTGGTATGTCAGAGAAAATGGGACCAGTTGCTATGGAAAGTGATGGTGGGCAGATTCTGCTTGGGCGGGGAGCTGAAGAGCGTTCGTATTCAGAGAAAGTATCAAGTGAAATCGATGCAGAAGTATCACGTATTATCGATGAGGCCTACAAAAAGGGTGAAGAAATACTCACCACACATCGTAAGGCCCTTGATCATATTGCTAAGGTCCTCATGGATGTTGAAACTATAGAACGTGATGACTTTGAGAAAATTCTTATCACTAATGGCATTACTCCAAAAAAGAAGCTTGATATAGAGCATCAGGCATAGTTATTGTGCATGTATGGGAATACTTTTTGATTTCTTACCACTATTTGCCTTTTTTATTGCTTTTAAGTTTTGGGGTATTTACGTTGCAACGGGGGTTGCTATGGTGCTCTCAGTACTGCAGATAAGTTTTTTCGTAGTACAGAAGCGCACTGTACCAGTTACGCTTTATATAAACGGGGGAATTATTGTTGTTTTAGGAGCTGCAACGCTATTCCTTCATAATGAATGGTTTATAAAGTGGAAGCCCACCGTGCTCTACTTACTTTTTGCTAGTATCCTTTTTGTTGGGCAGAAGTTTTATAACAAGAACTTTATTAAAATGCTCTCCGGAGCCGGGGCTGAGCAGTTGGCACTGCCTGACATACTGTGGCGAAAATTGAACTATGCTTGGGCTGGATTCTTTTTGATAGTTTCGATACTCAATATTGTGGTGGCGTACCACTTTGAGACAGCAGTGTGGGTTAACTTCAAAGTTTTTGGAATACTGGGCCTCTTAGTTTTCTTTGTGGTAGCACAGGGAGTGTACTTAACAAGGTATGGGATAGGGAGCGGTAAAGTCGAGTGATAGCGGATTTTATTATTTTTTAGTAGGATAGATAGTATCTAATACTTTTTTCTAGCATTATGTTTACAAAAATTAAAGAATACGGTTCGGGGGTTTTGGCTTTTGTTCGTGAGCATAAAAAGAAGACATTACTTATTGTGGTAGTGGCTTTGGGCATTTTTTATTTTGGGTTTAAGAGTAGTACGGGGGATACCAATCAGTACTTTACCGTTGCTCCACAAGAGCTTCGTGAGCAGGTAGCAGTGACTGGTCGGGTTAAGCCTTATGATGAAGTTTCTCTTGCGTTCGAAAAAACTGGCCGTATACAGGGGGCGTATGTGAGCGTGGGGGATCAGGTATATGTTGGTACTGCGCTCGCTAGCCTCGACCTCTCTTCCGCGCTCGCAAAACTTAAAGAAGAGCAATCTAAGCTAGATCAGTTGAAGCGCGGTAGTCGTCCCGAGGAAGTCAGTGTAAAACAAGCAGATGTTGATGTAGCCAGGCAGGCTTTGACTGCAGAGTATAATACATCGTTTGATGTGGTTAATGATGCACTTGCAAAATCAGAAGATGCGGTGCGAGTTAAGCTTTCAGGTATGTTCAACGGGACTATGAAAAGTGGCTACAAGCTTAACTTTACTACCTGTGATAATGATCTTACTAACACCATACTTACGCTTCGCGCTAAAAGCGAAGATGCGCTAGTTGCACTCCGTGCTTCAGTTAGTGCAGCAGCAAGCGCAACTACTGATCAAGATAGAGAGACAGCGTTGAGTGACGCACGTTTACAGATGCTTGTATTTCGCGATTTGCTTAAGAATATCACCGCGCTACTCAACGAGAATTGTATGCTTGGGGACAGTAACTTTGATACCTACAGAACAAATGCAAGTACAGCTAACAATAGTGTTGCTACAGTTCTAGCCACACTCTCAGATAAGATAAATGCTATTGCGAGCGCTAAGGTGGCGGTTAAAAAGAGTGAATCAGCCCTCGCGCTTATAAAAGCAGGATCTGACCCAGAAGAGATCGCAGCACAAGAAGCTCGTGTTCGAGATGCAGAAGCTACAGTTCGGACTAACCAGATTATCTCTCCACTTAATGGAGTAGTGACCAAGATGGATGCGAAGAGTGGCGAGATTGCGTATGCCAATACAGCACTTATTACGGTGAATTCAAAAAATAGTTACAAGATTGAAGTGCAGGTTCCGGAGCTTGATAGTACTGGTATTAAGAAGGGGGACAAGGCTAGTATTTCTTTTGATGCACTCGGAACAGAGACACTTTTCCCTGCTGAGGTAGCGCTTGTGGATCCAGCTGAAACATTGGTTGATAATGTGCCGACTTATAAAGTGACTTTAGCTATACAGAGTGATGACGCACGTATTAAGAGTGGTCTCACCGCTAATGTGTATATCACAACTGCTATTAAGGAAGGCGTACTCACCGTACCAGCGAATGCGCTTACGAGCCGCGATGGTAAGAAATATGTGGATGTGAAAGAGGGCGATCAAACTAAGGAAGTCTTAATTACTATTGGTGCGCATGGTGATAAGGGGGAGGTTGAGGTACTAAGTGGGCTTGTTGCAGGGCAAGTAGTTGTGATACAAAATGCAGACACTAAAAAATAGAGGGGTAATATTTAAGGTAGGATTTTTCTTAGCGCTTCGACAGATACGTCGTGCGAGTCTTTGGACTACATTACTTATTATTTTCGTAATGACATTGACCTTCCTTAACTTGGTAGTGGTTTCGGGGGTGCTTGTGGGGCTAATCGAAGGATCAGTATCAGCCTACCGTGAACAGTACTCAGGGCATGTGTATGTGAAGAATCTTAAGAACAAAGAAACTATAGAACATACAAGTGAGATCTCAGCGGTACTACAGAGTTTGCCCGAAGTTAAGCATTATTCAGTTCGCTTAATTTCAGGCGGAACTGTTGAAGCTAACTATCGTGAGCGACATTTTGATGAGGCGCCTAATAGACTCGGGGCAAATATAGCAGGTATTGATCCTGTGGCGGAAGATGAGGCAACTAATCTCTCATCACACATCATTGAAGGGGAGTACTTAGATCCTAAGGATAGCGATCAAATTATTATTGGATATAACTTTTTGGAGCAGTATAGCGTGGTACCTGATCAAGTTTTTACACTGCTAAAAAAAGTGAGTATTGGAAGTAAGGTTAGGCTCACAGTTGGGAATGTGACTAAAGAATATACCGTGAAAGGTATTCTGAAGGCTAAGGTTGATGATATTGCTTTCAAAATCTTCATGACCGACCACGAACTTCGTGCACTTTCCAATGCACATAATTTCGATGGGTCTGAGATCGCGGTATTCCTCAACGATATTAATAAGGCTGATTATGTAAAGGGTGTACTTATTAATAATGATTTTGCAAAAGGGGCAGATATTAAGACGTGGATAGAGGCTCAGCCGAAGTTTCTGATAGATATTAAGAATACATTCGCCCTCCTTGGTAATGCGATTTCCAGTATTGGTCTTGTGGTGGCAGCTGTTACGCTCTTTATTGTGATTTTCATTAACGCCATTACTCGAAGACGGTATATTGGAATCCTCAAGGGTATTGGTATTAGTGAAGCTGCTATTGAAATATCTTATGTGCTTCAGTCTATTTTTTACGCAGTGGTAGGATCGGGGCTTGGACTTGTGGTGGTGTATGGGCTTATAAAACCAGCACTTGATGCGCACCCTATCAACTTCCCATTTAGTGATGGTATTTTGGTCGCCCCACTTGATGAGACTTTGATCAGGGTGGCAATTCTTGTGGTGACTACGGTTATCGCTGGATATATTCCCGCTAAACTCATTGTTCGCCGTAACACCCTTAATGCCATTTTGGGCCGATAAACATATATGATTCCAACTCCAACAACAAAAAAAATAATTGAAGTTTCAGGGCTCACTAAAACCTATACTGATAAGGGCGGGGTAGAGACACGAGTACTACGCGGACTTAATTTCACCTGCTATCGCGGAGAGTTTGTGGCCATCATGGGACGCTCGGGGGCTGGAAAAAGTACCTTTCTCTACCAGATGAGTTTGCTCGATAAACCTACTTCAGGGGTTATTAAAATAGAAGAACATGAAGTAAGTGCACTTACCGAAGAGGAGAAAACAACATTCCGTCTCAATAAGCTTGGATACGTGTTTCAGGACTATGCGCTTATCCCAGAATTGACTGCCATTGAAAACATCATGGTTCCACTACTCATGCAGGGTTATAAGACTCCTGTAGCGCGTATGAAGGCCCTCCAAGCACTTTCCCGTATTGGACTTGAGTCACGTCAGAATAATTTACCCTCGGGCCTTTCAGGAGGTGAGCAGCAGCGTGCAGCGGTAGCCCGCGCTGTAGCACATGCCCCCGAAATAATTTTTGCTGATGAGCCAACAGCTAACTTGGATACTTATTCTGGCAAACTTGTACTTGATCTTCTTCTTGATTTAAATAAAAACGGCCAGACCATTATTATGGTGACCCACGAAGAAGAATACGGACACCTCGCCGATCGTATTGTCCGCCTTTCTGATGGAGAAATAGTTGTCTAACCCGTCTTAGTTAAAGGCGGTTGGAGTTTGATATACTGGAGACATGTTTCCTGATTTTTCAGAACTCAAATATAAGTTGCAAAGGAAAGCAGCTCTTCTTGCTGAGGATTTCGATATATTTGAATATATCAACAAGCAGCCAATTGAGGTAATTAACGAGCCATTTCCGCACATAGTCGTGGACAATTTTTTTAAGGAGGATTTTCTAGCACAATTAGAGAAATTCCATAAACAGAAATATGAGAATGGTTCATTTACAAACCTAGAAGGCTTCAAGGGGAAGTTTACCGTAGAAGGCTATTCACCGGCTCCTAGTGAAAATTCAATTTTAGACCTTTTTTATTCGGTTGGGTGGAATAATTATTTTGCCGAAATTTTTAAAAAACAAACAAATTTACTGACCTTATTTGCACTTCATCATCATAAGGTGGGAGATAAAACTAGTCATGCTCATACAGATTTTATTCACGACTCTTTTTTAGAGAGCAGCCGTCTATCAAATGGTGTTATTTATAAAAAGAAAAAGTTGCTTGAGACTAACAACCAAGATATTTCATTAGTGGGAGGGGTTAGAATTATCGCTCTGGTAATGTACATTTTTAATGATGATTGGAAAGAAGAAGATGCTGGAAGAACTTTGTTATACAAGGCACCAATTGGCGATATAAAAAAAATAATTTCTAGTCCTACCAAAGAGGTGGCGCGAGGGAATGGAGAAGAACTTTATGATAAAATGCAAAAATCAACTCCTATTAAGAAGATAGAGCCGCTACGAAATAGAATCCTTGCTTTCGAAGTATCTTTAGGGGGGTATCATGCTGTTGAAGAAAACAACACCCCACGCTCAACTGTAACACAGTGGTTCTACGGAGACCCTTCAAAAAATATTGGATATACTTTTAACGATCGGTAGGGGCTATGAACTCTGATTTTGTGCAGCACTTACAACAGGTAGTCCTGCTTTAACCCAATTTTCTATTCCTCCCTCAACTCGGTAAATATTAAAAAAACCATAGTGTTCTAGATAACTAAACGCTACGCCAGAAGCAACGCCTCCACTACAGATAAGTACTATCTTTTTGCCATGCTTAGGAAGATTCTTTCTTTCATAATACATTTTGTATAGCTCAATATTCATGGCACCTTGTGCGTGGAGTTTGGTATAAGCTGCAACAGGTCGGACGTCAATAAAAATATATTTGTCGGGATTAGCCGTCATTTCGGTGTAGATTTTTTGCGCATCAATGTCTCTGATAGTTGGTTCTATGAGCGCTATGTGTTTAAGCGGGGTAAGATAAATTACCAAAGCTGTGATAAGCGCTGTAAAGAAAAAAGGAGCTATTTTTTTGCCTATAATTAACCACTTTTTTGGGGTGTTTTGTACAATAGTATTTTCCATATGAAATTAGTATAACATCATTTTTATTACTTGCGAGAGGGTGAAAGGTGTATAGTAAAAGCATGAAATGGCCATCTTTTTCAACAAAGAATCCCCTGAAATCAATTGATATTGATGGATACAGGAAGGTTGTTCTTATGACCGGGGCTGGTGGAGCTTTAGGCAGGCTTTTTTTAAAGCATAAACCCAATGATGTACTTTTGGTAAATATTTCAAGGCGCACCCCCTTGCTCGGGGAGGGTGTAGTTAATATTTTTTTCGATATAGGTAAAGATCTTGGGAAAACTGTAAGTTATTTGGGTAAGGTTTTAGGTCGGGTGGATGTTTTGGTGCTGGGAGCATATTACAACGGTTTTGCCTCTATTCAAGATCTAAAGAAAGAATCTTTTTTGTATGAAATGCTGCTTGATGTATATGTACCCATCGAATTCTCAAAACAGTGCGCTCCAATTTTCTTCAATAATAGTGAGGAGAATGCCAAAAATAATAAAAAGATTATATTTATTGGTAGTGGCGCTGGTACTGGAAAAACAGCACGAAAAGAGTTGGCTAGTTATAGTGCCGCTAAGGCTGCACTTCATATCCTAGCCGCATATGCACACGACTTCTTTTTTGATACGTATAAAATTCCCACCAAGGTGCTGGCCCCTGGTTCTATTAGGGATGAAAAAACAGCACAAAAAACCGTTGACACTTTTTGGAGTATGGTTGATGAAAGTGACTCTAATTTTTCAATAGAGAAAAGCTACTGAGTTTCAAAACTTGCGAATGGTATTGGTCTTGGTACTATAGCAACATGATTACCTTTCTAGATAAAATCAAAAATAATCTTGAGAAAAAAAGCACAGAACTTAAAGAGAGTATCCGCCTTGAGGAGTATGTTACTCCACAAATAGTAGTCCCTAACCAAGAACCGTTTCCCCATATAGTAGTTGATAATTTTTTTACCCCCAGTTTTTATAGCGATATAGAGGCATATGTGAAATCTGTTATTGACCGTGGTTTTGGTGAACAGGCAGATCTTTCACGACTACACCCCTTTAGTCTTACTGGAGAATTTGCATATGATGGTTATCTGTATGTCCCGAGGGCTGATGAACATCAAGTTTTGAATTTCTTCTTTTCAGTTACTTGGAATCAATTTATTTCAAAGATTTTTAATCAATCAACTGGTTTTGCTACTGATTTGGCAATACACTATCACCCATCGGGAGACAGAACCGGATTTGTGCATCATGATTATGCCGTAAAGTATTTTTTTAAGGGCGACAGCCTCCCAAATTCTGTAGTTCCTATAGTCACTCGCACAAAAGAAGAAAATAATCAGATGGGCGCAAGTTTTGGTGCTCGGAGGGTTATTGCCATTATTATGTATCTTTTTGGTGATGATTGGCAGGAAGGGGATGGAGGAGGGACAGGTATATACCTTTCAAAAAATTCTGAGCCATGTGAAGTTGTAGATCCAAAACAGAATAGACTTTTTGGTTTCCACATTAGCCCTAAGTCATTCCATGCTTTCCAGGGTAATAAAAAACCAAGAGTAACTATAGTCCAGTGGTTTCATGTTAATCCAACTTGGTAACCAACCTTTGATTAGATGTTGTACTAAAAATGAATCAACTTTTTTCTACTTTTTTCCACAAGATTTCAAAAGATAAGGGTAGGGGACACCCCCCTATTAGCGTAGATTTTCGGGATTGGCCTGAAGAATGGAGAACTGTCTATTATAAAAAGTATCCAAGGTTTAGACAGGTAAATTTGTTAAAAATAAACCCCGCCTTTAATATGTTTGATGCAATAAGAGAGAGGGTTACAAGTAGGATAATTAATGGCAAAAAAATAACATTAAACCAACTTTCCATCCTTTTGGAGTATAGTGCAGGTATTACTTCATTTGTAAATGGGATGAATCACCGAGCATACCCTTCTGGGGGGGCACGTTATCCTCTAGAAGTCTATTTTTTAGTAACGGAGACTATTGATACCGATATAGCACCAGGACTTTATCATTATGATGTAGAAAATCATAGAGCAACAGTTCTATGGGAGCGGGATTTTGAGAAGGCGGAAATTTCAAAATATTTAGGAGTTTCTTGGATTGAAAGAGGTTCCTTAATTTTTTTTATCACAGCAACTTTTGAACGAAATCAATTAAAATATGGCGAACGAGGCTACCGTATGGTGTTGATTGAGGCGGGGCATGTCGGCCAGGGTTTTTATTTAAATTCAAAGGCACTGGGGCTCAACTGCTGCGCTCTGGCAGCAACTGAGGATGTCATGGTAGAAGATGAAATACTTGATATAGACGGTGTTGGCGAGTCTTTAGTCTATACACTTGTTGTTGGGTAAAGATATGAGTTCAGAATTAAAAAAAGAAGATAGAAATGGTCAAATGTTTTTTTTAACCAATGAAATTGGTTTTTTTAGGGCGGATCATCTACTCAATGAGTCACTTAATGGACGACGAGGAAGGTTTAAACAACCACTTACTTTTTCTGAAAAAATGGTAAAGATATTTAAAGAGTATTTCTTAAGTTTTTTTAGATTAGGAAACATGTATTCATTTGCGTATAATCCGCATTACCCTAACCTTTACTATTGGCAGCCCGTATTAAATTATCTCCATAGTAATCAGTTAATTAGCGACCCACACTTTTTTTGTCGAGAAAATTTAAATGATGAGCCAAGACTTTATGGCTTTAATCTTTTCCAATTAAAGGTAGTTACTGATGGGTACGCTAAGGACTTACCTGTTTTATGTTCCTCTCATTTTGATGATCCAGATATTTCAGTATCAAAGGCATTAGGTGAGTTTTTGGAGAGGTATTTTTTACTAGTATATAAAAGAAATAAATTAATACATGGATCATTTAAGGAATTAAATCTGCAGGGTAAAAATGTTTTAAATCCCAAAATACTTAACAACTTTTCTGACATACAGAAAAAAGAATTTAAACATTTTGTCTCCGACGAACATAGTCCTTTTGGTTGGGTGGAAGGATACTCTCTGGCGACAAAGAAGAAGATTTTAATTCCTGCTCAATTAGTTTTCTGGACTTATAAAAGAGAGGGTATGGAGCCGCTCATACGAGAGTCAAATACAAACGGAGCAAGTGGGCATTTTACTTATGAGGAAGCAGTTTTAAGTGGTGCTTATGAGGTTATACAGCGGGATTCATTTCTTTGGTATTGGATGCAAACTAAGACTCCACCTAGGATAAGTCACAAATCACTAACGGCCCAAAATTTGAAAAGGATTTTGGAAAATTGCAAACGCTACGGCCTTCAAGTAGAGATTATGGATGTGACAACTAACCTGCAAGTACCCTCTTTTATTGTTGTAATTTTAGATACTTCGCTTAATGGAGTCGCAGTTGCAATGGGTGGAGGATGTGGCTGGAATAAGCAGGAGGCGATTCATAAGGCAGTTGTAGAAGCACTTTCTGTTAGAAAATGGTACCGAACTGTTGGTTTCAAAAATAAGTTTCAACTACCCCAGGACTACAAACCATTTTTTGACATTTCAGTTGATCATTTAAATAGACAAAGACTTTGGGCTGAGCCTGGAACTTTTTCTTCAAACATTAATTTTTTTATCTCAGGAAAAGAGGTCGATCTAGTAGGTGAAGAAAGGTCTTTTGGGGATTCAAAGAGCGAGTTAGAGCATGTTTTATATATTCTGAGATCTCAGAATCGTGAGAGTGATATATATGTATATGAAGTAAAAAATAAAATTTTGGATGCGTTGGGGTATCATGTTGTTAGGGTTATAATCCCTACGCTCATCCCTCTGTATTTAAAGGAAGTACATGCTCCGTTAACTCATCCACGACTGTGGGAAGAGTTGGGTCAGGACGCATCAGGGTGTGAAAATTTAATAAATAAGCTACCACACCCATTCCCATAAATTAGCACAGTATTTAAGTCACCCGTTTTTTTGTTATCAACATTAGTGGTCTTGTTTTTACAAGAGTCGAGGTGTAAAATGAGTTCAATAAGTAAAGAATATGTTTAAAAAAATATTTAAATTCACCTATATTTTTGGCCTAACCTTAGCTATGGTTTTTATCAATTTCTTTCAAAAGGGTGAGGAAAACCAGTCAGATAATCTTAAGAGTCAAAAAAAGGGTCTCAGTATTAGAGATGCGCTGACCGTTCCAACTGCATTTGCAGATGTACCTGGCGGCCCATCACCATTCCCTGACCCGTGTGGGTCATCTTGTCCAGACCCAGACCCAGGTGGGAGTGACTGCTAGTATTTTGCGATAATTAGTTCCTTAGTATTTTAATTGATTTATGAATTTAAGAAAAACTTTCGGTTTAATTTTTGTATTGATTTTAATACTGGGGACTTTTATGTTTAGAGATAAATTGACTTTTTTCAAATCTGGTACAGATTCAAAAAAGGCTGAAATTACACAAGCTAGAAAAGAGGCGCTCGATGCTTATAATTCAGGTGATCGTTCAAAGACGATTGCTACCTATGAAAAGCTCGTAGATAAACTGAGCCTAATGGATAACATTCGGGCTAAGGCCATGATTGCTTACCAGCTTTTTGCTCGCAATGAAGGTTCCGATAGAGCTGAAGCAGTTAAAATTTATAAGGACCTTATAGGTGATCTTAAAAATCCACCTCTTGCTAGAGCTATTGTGCTAGATGATTTGGCAGATTTACTGGCTTTTAGTAGTGAAGAATTTATTCGCGAGAATTTTAATGAAGCACCATACTCAACATACTTTCCGAAATTAGGCGAGCCTTTTAATTCCCGAGTATTTGCTATCGGACTTTGGAAATATTCTGATGAGCTCTATCCGAATGCTCTCGCTAAGTTTTCAATTGTTTATACTCAAAGCCATCTTTTCATAAGTGATTCTCTTCCTAAAAGTATTGATAAAATTGCCTTTGCAAATGAGCTCAACAAAACTATAGTTGATGGTAATGGATTGCTTAAGGATAAAATATATGAAAATTCTCGAATGATTGAGATGTATATGTATAGGGCCATTGGTATCGGGAATGTAGCCAAGATATTAAAGAACTATACTCTCGCCGAGCAGGAGGATGCTTATAAATTGGCCTTATCAGAGGGGGAAAAATATGCTGTAAGTGTGTATGGTGTTAAAAATTTGTATCGAATTAGGTTTTACTACGCTACTTTCGTTAAGAAAAATTTTGGAGAGGATAGGGTAAATGATATTGTTCAAATACTAAAGCCCTATAGTACTGAGGAGGCTATTAGTTCCGATACACTTAAAAATTATTACCAATCTTTACTTAAGCAACCTGATACTTATCCTGTAAAGCAGCAAGTATTTATTTTGGCTAAAGTTTCACCTGATTTCAAGAAATATCTTCAGACCATTGGACAAAATTTTTAGGTTATTTGTATGAAAGAGGGCTTCAACCAGGCTCTTTCAGAGTTTAAGCTTCTTTTGGGTAATGAGGGTGTTTTGGACTCTGTAACTGCTCAAAATAAATATGGCAATTCAACTTTGGGGATCAAAAAAGAAATTCTTTTAGCATTAAGACCAAAGAGCGAAGAGCAGGTTGTATCTATTGTAGCTATCGCGAATCGTTACCATATTTCTCTTTATACTATTAGTACAGGAAAAAATTGGGGGTATGGCAGTGCCGTGCCAACAAGCCAAAATTCTGTGATTTTGGATTTATCACAGTTGCTCGACATTAAAATCCTTGATGAAGATACGGGACTGATTTCAGTTGGGCCAGGGGTGACGCAAAATTTACTCGCAGATTTTTTAGCAAAAAGGGATCTTAACTTTAGTACTCCAACAACGGGGGCACATGGGACGTGTAGCATTATAGGTAATTTTCTTGAGTATGGGATGGGATCATCCGTTGATATGGAGCATTTTGAGTCGGTTTGTTCCCTTCGCGTTGTTTTGGGTAATGGAGAAATTTTTGAAAGTAACTCACCAAATCTTCCTTCTAAGTGGAAACTGGGTCCCTATTTCGACGGACTCTTTATGCAGAGTAACTTTGGGATAGTTTTAAATGCTACATTATTGCTTAGTAAAAAAACTGAAAAAAGCAGAATATTTTCTTTCGAATTTGATTCACGAAAAGATTTGAAGAAAGTTATTTTTAAAATTAGGGAATCCCTAGAGGAGTTACCTCATATTTTGGTTTATTTAAAAATCTTCTCGGATGATAGATTAGTGAGTAGAAGGCAACGAGTAAAAGCTAAAAAGGACTATTTTTCGAACCTCTATACTGCTGACGCTAAGGGGAAATGGCTTGTGGTCGGAGTTATTTCAGCTAATTCAGTCCTAGTGGGGGCGGCAGAGAAGGTTCTAAAAAGTAAATTTAAAAGTATTAGTGAGTTACCATTATTTTTCTTTTCAGAAAAAAATTTGAATATTCTGAGTTCTGCTAGATTTCCGCTCCCATTTATTTTGAAAGAAAAATATATTTTTTTATTAGGGTCACTTAGGCTTGCCATGGGGTTCCCCATACGAGAGACTAACAAAGTAGTGTTTTCATCTAGGGTGAGAGACGATTACTCTTCAGATTCTTGGAATAATTTTCTTCGGTCAAATCTAAATCCTGATATAGATGAAAATCTCGGTTTTCTTTTTTTCTCATGTACCTTTTCGGCAAATACAGAAATAGCTTTTGAGGCGATACAAAGTATGGAGAAAATTTGTTTACAGTACGGATTTCCGTTTAATTTTCAGTTTACAGGCTATCGTAGTACCTATTTTAAAGCAACGATCTTTTTCGCTTTTAATAAGAAGAATGATGCTGAAGCTAAGAAAGCCTTTGAGTGTTATGAGGCACTAGTAAAAGAGGGGGAAGTCAAGAATTTTTACTTAAATAGGGGGGATATCAGGAATGTTGGACTAAGAAATGAGGGCAATCTTCAGTACTGGAAGTTAGTTGATGCATTAAAGAAATTTTTTGATAAGAACGGTATATTATCTAAGGATCGATACTCAATTAGTTAGTTTTTGGTTTAAAAAAGCATTAATTGTGTTAAAAATTTTATCATTAAGGAAGCCGCTATTTAATGCTGAAAATTTTTGAATAATCTGTTTTAGGAATTCAACTCCACCTCCTTGGTCGATTAGGTTCGCACACTCAATAGCAACTAAATTATGGATAATTTCAGGTGGAAATTGTTCAAGTTTATGGGTTATTCTATTTTCTAAAAAGCCAGTTTCGAGTCCTTTTAAAAATCCACTAGGTCTTTCTGAAACAGAAAAAAGGTAGGCAAGTTTTTCAGCTTTTCCACCGATCAAGATTTTAATCAAAAAACGGAACTCTTGTCTTACTGTTGCGTGAGTGAAAAATTTTGTACCATAAATACTATGAAATAGACCAGCAAGACAAATACTTTCCTCCAGTTCCCAGCTTACCAGTAGGTTATAAGTACCTAGTAAATGCTCTAAAAAACTGCTCTTTCTATGTGCAATTTTGTCGGTTTGGTGTACTTTTAAGAAAAATAAAATTAGCTTAAGTTTTAGTTTTTTGAGAAATAATTGCATTTTCCTTCTAGATCCTTTTCTGATAATCCAATACTAAAACCCGGGTTGATAAAAAGCTTCTTAATGTTTGGGTCAAGATAAGTTAGTGCCCACAAAAACTCCTCCTCAACCTGAGAGGACTGTCGTATGTATTCAACTCTATTTTTCCAAATACTGTGATTGTACATTCCTATTAGGGCTACAGCGGTAGGGTTAATTAATCTTGTTACTTTCGCTGCTTCAACTGCGGTAAAAATACCAGCTTCTACTACCACTCGTTCCCCCTCCTTATTTTTTTGAAGTTGACTATGACCTCCGCTACTTATAAAGAGAATCGATGGTTTTAAGCCTTGTAATTCTATCCACGTATCATCTATTCGTCGGTCCATAATATCTTTATTTATTCTCCCATCAGCGATATGCAACACGGAACCAGTTTTTGAGGTGATGTACCAACTAGTATGAAAGGGGACAGTGTGTTTTTTGGCAGTAATTTTAAACGGTCCGATGAGGATCTCATCATTGGGGCGTACAGCCTTTTTCTTCACCGAAGAGGGAATATTTTTCATGAGCATACGCTCCATTTCATCGTTGGGCGTAGGGTACCCGATTAGGATTTCCTTGTTACTATCCAACGTATTTGTAAATAGTTCCGTAATATCACGTACAGGGGAATGGTGGGGATGGAAATGGGATACAAGGATGGCATCAGGTTTGTAAAGGGTAATATCTTCAGTTGTTTTTGGGATTTGAAAATCAATTGTTTTAAATCCCCCACCTATGCTTTCTATTATTGGATTTTCTGGGGTACTATCAAAAAACCAGGGGTCAATGAGGAGTAAAAATCCGTCTTCTTCTATTGCTATTCCAGCGTGTGCTATGAATTTTACTAACATGCATCCATGATATCTTAGGGTGTAAAGCTTCGCAATCTTTATTCACATGGACTTGCTTTTTTTATAAATATATGTATACTTTAAGTTGGAGTTCAATGTAGTATTAACCCCTTAAGTGGGGAGGGAGATTGACATGTTCAAGAGCTTTGTTTTGGCGCTCCTCCTTGTCGGGGGGGTGGCAATGGCCGCAGATTTCAACCGGCCTGAAGTGCAGGTGGGTGACGCCTGGAAAATCAAGGTCGGCGATTCCTTCAAGGAGGTCGTGGTGACTGGGGTCAACGACTCCAAGATCGACATCCTCTACGGCGGGTATCGTCACGTGCTCACGAATGAATGGAACCCCGTTTCCAACACTGCGGAAATGAAGGGGGCGGCTGGGCAAAGTTTCACCCAGTATTCCCCGTACATTCCGTACTTCCGGTTCCCCCTCGTTGCGGGGAACAAGTGGAAGAACGACGAGGTGATGTTCTACCGCGGGTCTGCTTCCGGGAAGCTCAAGGTTGCAACCGAGGTTGTGGGCGTCGAGGAAGTCGTGCTGTCCATCGGCAAGTTCTCGGCCATGAAGGTCGTCGTGAACTTCGACAACGGCTACGACCGCGGCCCGGTTACCTGCTGGTATGTGCCGGAACTGAAGCGGCCCGGCAAGTGCGTGTCGCGGTTCGGG
The DNA here is from genome assembly GCA_964385825.1 of uncultured Candidatus Saccharibacteria bacterium. Taxonomy (GTDB): domain Bacteria; phylum Patescibacteriota; class Minisyncoccia; order Phycocordibacterales; family JAKFXT01; genus JAKFXT01. The sequence continues at coordinate 53,857 of CAYLPX010000004.1, read as the reverse complement.
CCGGTCCAGACCTACGAAGTCGTCGAGACCAACGTCTGGCCGCCGATGAAAAGCGCTTCGGCTGGTGAATAGCCGGGCGCGACAAGTGAGGGGGAGCAATCCCCCTCTTTTTTTATTGAAAAATTTGCAAGAAATTTTGAAATTTAATTTTAAGTTATTTAATGAAGCGGAAAAGTTAAGTGGATTTTTTTCAATTCTTCCTTTGTAATTTTACCAGCTTTATTTTTTGGTAGTGAATCTAGGATGTGTACACATGAAGGGATTTTTTTACGAGAGACCTTTTTCGCAATAAGATTTTTAATTACTTCTGGAGGAAGTACTTTTTCAAAACCTTTTTTGATTGAAACAAAAAGAGAGATTTTTTCGTAATTGTCTTTTGAAGGAATCCCAATTACTGCGATTTCTTCAAGTCCTTCTATCTCTTCAATATAGGATTCAATTTCTTTAGGGTAAATTTTAAAGCCGAATTCCCCGGTAATCACTTCTATAGCTCGGCTTGTAATAAATAAATTTTTATTTTTATCAAATTTGCCAATGTCTCCAGTTTTAAAAAAACCATCAGGTGTTATTGACTGTGAGGTTTTTTCTTTGTTTCTCCAGTATCCTGAAAACATATGAGGACTTTTTACTTCAATGTTTCCGATTACTCCTGGAGGAAGTATTTTTCCATTATCGTCCACGATGCGCATTAAAAGATCCGATAATGGTTTACCACAACTTCCTAGTACTTCTTTATCAGGAATGTTTGTTGTATGAATTCCTAGCTCTGTCGAGCCATATCTATTAACAATATTTTTTTTGGTAAATATCTTGAAATCCTCAGCTGTTTTGTTGGGGAGGCTATTTGATCCATTAATAAAAAGCCGGGGGATAGGATTTCTAATCGGTGTTTGTTTAAATAATTCATTTAAAATTTTGTAATGCGTTGGGCTTAAGGAAACGATCGAAACTTTTTGTAATATTTTTATCGTATCTTGGGAAAAAGGGTTGGGATAAAGAAAAAGACCACATCTAGCATGAAGACTAATATTGATTAGCATTATCCCATGAATATGGCTGAGTTGAAGCGCTAAAAATATCTTATCAGTCTCTCTAACTTTCCAGACTGTTATTAATGATTCTAATCTGGTTATTTGCGCATAATCAAGGATTACCCCCTTAGGTTTGCCTGTGGTACCTGAAGTGTAGAGAATAAGTGCTGTATCCGAGGGGGTAGGAGTTTTATTTTTAAAGAAGGGACTAAATGAAAAAGCTAATTTTAAACCGGGGTTAATTTGTTCTAAATATTTTACAGTATTTGTATTTCGGGAATTATTTAAAATAAAAGATTTTGCTGAAGAGGGAAAGATGAGAGCACTTGCTTCAGTATCTTCAAGTATGTAATCTATTTCTCCTATATTACTATCTGGACTAATAGGAGTGTACACCCCCCCTATTTTTAGTATTGCTAGATAGTAAAAGATTGTTGCTGGAGATTTTGTTGCTATGATACAAATTCGATCACCTTTTTTTAAACCCTCGTTTTTTAGAAAATTTGCAATTTGATTGGTGTAAATTTCTGTTTCAAGGTAGGTATAAGAACCGTTTTTTTCTGTTTCAATAAATTTTTTAACCCCTCCTTTTGCTAAATTTTCTTCAAAAAAAAGACTTTTTTTCATATTTTTTAAATTTAAAAATAACTCTACTTTATTACTCGAGGTTTGATTGAGGTCTATTTAATTAGTAGTAATACAGAATTATGCATCGTATGTACTGGATTTGACTAGAGACTTCGGTGTCTATGTATATGGATGATAAATCCTTTGTGCGGGTACTTGGACTCGAACCAAGGACCGGGCGTGTATAAGACGCCTGCTCTACCAACTGAGCTATACCCGCAATGGTCCTATACTAAACGGCTGTTACTCAAAGTGCAAATGCGTGAGTTTCTGAGTAAGGGTAGCCTTAAGAGCGGGGTAGTTTGTAAGGTCTGGGTCAGTCTTTATGATACGGGAGGCTTCAGTGCGGGCGGCTTCTACCATTTTGATATTTTTAATGGCTTCCATGGCGATATCAGACATACCCCATTGCTTGCTATCAAGAAGGCCTCCTGTGCCGCGCATAGTTAAGTCTAGTTCGGCTAGTTTAAAGCCATTTTCAGCCTCTACAAGGGCCTTGAGGCGTTCCATAGTCTTATCCCCAGCACTTTCACTAAGTAAGAAGCAGTAGGCTTGGTGGTTGCTACGGATAACACGACCGCGCAGTTGGTGGAGTTGGGCTAAGCCGAAACGCTCTGCGCCTTCAATAACAATATTCGTCGCATTCGGCACGTTCACCCCCACTTCAACCACTGAGGTAGCAACGAGAATATCTATTTTGTGCGCTTTAAACGCGATCATGATCTCGTCTTTCTCCTTCGGTTTCATTTTGCTATGCAGTATTTCAATGCGAGCTTCAGGGAAAATATCTCTTTTGAGGCGGATAGCTTCAGCCTTCACTGATTTGGCTTGAATGGCCAATTCTTTTTCGGGATCCGGTTCATCTATGCGTGGGCAAATGATGTATGCTTGCCGTCCTTCTTTCAATTCACGTTTAATATGGTCATACATTTCTTTACGTTTTGTCGGCGGCACAATGCGGGTATCAATCTTCTTTCTACCGGCCGGCATTTCATCGAGCAGGGTAATATCTAGGTCGCCGAAAATGGTAAGCGCGAGGGTTCTCGGAATAGGGGTGGCCGTCATGGATAATAAATGGGGGAGACGATCGTCTTTGCGAGTTAATTCTTTTCGTTGTTTCACCCCGAAGCGATGTTGTTCATCTATGATGATGTAGGCGAGGTTTTTGAAATGCACACTTTTTTGAATGAGTGCGTGTGTACCGATAAGGATAGAAATATCACCTTCTTTGACCCACTTTAGTAACTGTGCACGCGAAACAGCGGTATGGCCACTCGGATCTACTTTGGAGGGGAATTTGCGGCAGCCACTTCCTGTAAGTAGCCCAATGTTGATAGGCAAATGTTTGAAGTATTCAATGAAGGATTCAAAATGTTGTGTGGCCAGAAGTTCAGTTGGTGCCATGTAAGCTACTTGGAGGCGTGAAAGGCGGCTATCTTTTTCTGGGACCCCTGCCACGACGGCGTACGCCGTCGTGGCAGCTACTGCTGTCTTGCCCGACCCCACATCTCCCTCAAGTAAACGCGACATGGGGTTACCACTTTTCATATCAGTTAAAATATTCGCGATAGCATTCTTTTGTGCATTGGTAGGAGAGAAGGGGAAGCGGGTGAGGAAGGTGTCTATAACTGCCTTGGGGGCATCTAGTTTGAACCCACTACTCTGTTCATACAGTTGCCTATCTTTTTGTTTTTGGAGTTGAATGTAGAAAACTTGCTCAAAAGCAAACCGCTTGCGCGCCACTTCAGCATCCTTTTCTTTTTTGGGACTGTGGACCCAGATGAGTGCGGTTTTAAGAGTTGGAAGATTGTAGGTTTCTAAAATATCAGTTGGTATAGGATCGTGAAGGGTGTCTACTACACCACTTTTTAAAATCTTTTGGATATGGTGATAGAAAAAACGGGAAGTAATACCGCGACTTTCAGGGTAGATAGGGAAAGCAAAGTACTCATTACTTTTCTTTCCAAAAAGTGAACCTTTTTCTTCAGGGGGTAATTCAGGAACGGTTTCTATTTCAGGATTACTAATACTCCGCGCACCATTGTACTCTTGGAGTTTACCGGACACACGGACGGTGTCGCCTTCTTTAAACATTTTGGCTAAGTAGGGCTGGTTGAACCAGATGAGCCGGACCTTACCGTTCACGGTTTCAAGTGACCCTTCAGCCTTGCGCAGATGCCGTTTGAAAGTACTCCCTAGTTTGAGGTCACGTATCACGCCATACCAGCTGCCTTTTTCTCCAAGCGGTGCCTCGGCGATATTGCTACTTTCCACATACTGACTATAGCGAGCGGGGAAATGATAGAGCAGGTCTTCTACGGTATTTAGATTGAGCCTAGTAAGAGCCTTCTTTTGATCTTCAGAAAGTCGCAGGACTTTACTTAATGGAGTCGCTCCTTCCATGGTATAGAGTTATTCTACTGCAATGAGTCCAACATCATTTTTAAAATTAACATTGTAATAGACGTAAGTTCCGCGTTTACTAAAGGTGTAATCATACGTACCATAGTTACCAATAGAGCGTCCCTCATTAAATTCAGTGAGCGGGAATCCAGAAGGACCTGAGGCGGCGGCAACCCAGAGTGATTTACTAGAATTAAGATTGAGAAAACGAACAATCTGCCCTGCTTTTATAGTTGAGCGCTGAGGAGTAAATCCTTTGTCAGTATAGGTAATGAGTAGGTCAGCTTTGGTTGTTGGAGTAACGGTATTGTTTGTAGGAGGCTTACTTACAGAACTCGTTTCACCATTGTTTGTCTGGTTGGTTCCACTATAGATCGGGGTTGTACTTTTGGTTTTAGGTAACCCGTCTTTAAGTGAGAGTGAAAATGAGTTGTTTTCTGTAACTAAACTAAAGTATGTTCGTCCAGCAAACAGTAGACCGCTTAGACCAAGGATAATCGCAATTATCATCACAATAAAAATTCGTGGATTGTCTACCATAGTGGTTAGTTAGTTTTTTTAGTAGTAGTTGCTTTGGTGCTAGTTGCTGTTGAGGTGGCGGTAGAAGTGGAATCTTCCTTTGAAGGAGTAGAGACTGTGGTTGAGGTTGTGGTGGGCGCTACTTGGTTTAACAATGTTTCGGTGATTTGCTCGGGAATAATAGGAGAGGGGGTTTTGAAATAGAAGTAAAAAGCCCCTGCAAAAAGGAGGGTAAGTACAAGGCCAAAGCTAAACGAGAGAGCGGGCTTCATGGCTACAGTATATAAAAAAAGAGGGGAACTGTCGCCTAGTTAAAAATTAGTTTTGACAGTTGCTTTTATACTAAGTGAGGCTAAAAAACTTACAAAAGCTTCTATATTGACTGCAGTTTTTGATGTTTTCTTTCCTCCAAAATAGAATTCTTGAGACCGTGTTTTAGTCCAGGGGTTTGATGAGGGCTTGTTCACTTCTTTGCTTTTATAATCATAAATCGTGAAAATAGTTTTTTTGTCAGAGGAAAGAAAAATAAACTCACCGAAAGTATCTGGTAACAATGAGGTTGGTTTGCCAAAGTTTTCTATAATCTTTGCGGGTGACAGAGAAATAGTCCCCAGCATGTAAGATTTTGTTGGCTTAGAAAGTGTTTTAATTCTTTTAAAAGTTGCAATTTTTACCGGTGTCTTTTTATTAAGTGTAAGTTTCATGGCTACAGTATATAAAAAAAGAGGGGTTGTGTGGCGGGTGGGGACGATGGGGGGGTCGGTCACAGATAAATTTCCGGTGAAATTTTCCGCGACCCCGACTCGCTCGCCTTTGCGAGCTCCGTCTTTCGAATCCCACACGGAATATGCTTATGCATATCCCTCGTCTCCGCAAAGCTTTTGCTTCACTCAAGACTTTGCGGCGAGAGTTAGATGCTGTTAGAACTTACTTTCATACAGTGGGCGCTTGGGAAGCGTTCCCTGATTTCTCCACTGTTTGAGCCACATGATCGACCACATCAAGTGCCTCTCGCGCTTTTGCGAATACCTTTTCAAACTTCTTGATCGTACCCTCATTTATCGATACCACGGTCCGGCTCCCGATCAAACTCTGAATGGCTTCATTGAAATGGCCTTTCGTGTATTTCGTTTCCTTCGGGAATACAGTTTTTATGATTCTCAATCGCTCCGCATCAGTGAACAAGTCTTCTGTGCTTTGATCCTTCCATTTAGTATCGATGTCGTTCAGTGGTAGGCATCGCTTCTCCATGAACACTCCTATCTCCTCTATGTATTTTGCTTTTGCAGTTCGTCCGGCCTTGTCTCCGTCAATAAGCACTGCAAACTTTCTGCCCCATGCGGTGTATAGGCGTATCACGCGATCGTTCTGTCCGGCCCCGTTTCCGGGATAAAAATGTAGATTGAGTTTACTACGGCTCTCCTCACTCAATATGAAATCGTGAATGTATTTGAAAGTGTAAAAATCATTTTTTCCTTCCACGACTACTATCTCTGGCACTAGTTCGAGGTTGCTCGGCTGGTACTCAAGGGTATCGAGAATCGGCTGAAAATAAGTGTGTTGATCTGGATGCTCGGCCGCAAATTGTTTGTACGGAGTCGCTGTGATATCGGTTTTCTGCGCATCAAAATCAAGTGATGTTTCTTCGTAGTCGACGGCTTTATTTTTCACAATGTATGCACCTTCGAGTAGTGCGGAGTTGATGAGGTGGTGGCTATGAGTGGTGTAGAGCAATTTACTTTTTGAAACGATACGATCAAACGTGCCAAGTAACTTTGACTGCGCCGTCGAGTGGAGGTTCGACGCCGGTTCATCGATAAGGAAGAGAATCTCACCGCGATCTTTCACTCGGTTCTTTCTGAACTCTGTGAAAAGCAGGAAAGAGAAGAACCAAGTGAATCCCAAACTTCGCTCCGCAATAAAATAAACATCAGATCCTTCCTCCAGTTTGATATCGATATAGGGGTAGTCCGTTTCAGTGATCCTCTCTTTTCCTTTCTCAATTACGATCTTTTTACCCCGTGATGCGAACAACTCCTCCCACTCTTTGAAAACAGTCGTGGTGATCTTCGCGGCCACCTTGTTTAGTACGACATCAAGCGATGCCTTATCTTGCTCCGCGGTGCTATGGATACGAGCGACGATATGCTCCTCGATGTTCAGGCCCTGTTCGAGTGAATCGAGAATATCTTGCAATACCTCACGATAAAAACTCTGCTCGTCATCTTCATTCGGTTGCGCTTGAAGATAGATCCTCCGTGGAAACTTTGTTAGAAAGTTCGGATAGTAGATGATTGGTGGGAGTAAATTTTCACGGATGTGTTTTATGATGGCCTTCAGTGCTTCTCCGTCCACGTTTTTCTCCTTCTTCTTTCCTTTATCTACACCCACAATTCCAAGCGTCCAGTAGGAAGTGGGTTTCGTGGTATCAAAACTGGATCTAGCAAAAACGTAACGCTTTTCGATTTTTATGGTCTTCGGGAAGTATCCTTCCTTTATCTTGAAGTTTGCTTTCTTTGCTGCCTCCCTGATCGACTTCTCGTCCTCCGCATCAACCTCAATGGTGGCCGTTACTGACACAGAATCGTTGAAGTTGCCCTTTTTACTTTTGGGGATGATCGTGTGCTCCTCTCCATCTGCAAAATCCCCCTGAAAGAAATCCAACGCTTCGAGAATGGTAGTTTTACCACTCTCGTTTAGTCCGACTAGAGTGAAGATCTTTTGGCTGCCTGAAAGATCGAGTTCGAGTTTCTCGATGCCTTTGTAGTTCTTGATACTGAAAGCGACGTATTTCATAGTTTCTTCATCCTGATTGTACTCCTCTGTGGATTGTAATGTCAACAAAAGTAAAGTATCATAAAAGCATGGCTGTGAAGGCAAAAATCATATCCGAGGAGTTTGTGAAGCGGGCCGTGATCCGGCATCTTGCGAACCTCGGTTGGAGCAAGAACCTTACCTATGACGACCTCCGAATGCCGGGGGTCGACATCAAGGTAACGAACTCGCAATACAGCCGGACTTTTTTCATAGAAGCAAAAGGTGCATCAAGTTATCGATCGGGTTTTGAGGTTGCCTTCGTCTATTCCCTCGGGCAGATAGTTACCCGAATGAAAAGTTTGAAGGCACGTTACTATTTCGGTATCGCACTTCCGAAAAAAAGTGCTGATATCGCGATACGTCGTATCCCGTATGCGTTTGCAGTAGCAGTATGCCTGCACATTTTTTCAGTCGATGACAACGGCAAAGTGATTTGGTACAAGCCCGCAGATATCAAGAAACATCAAAATGGCCATGCAAAATGACAAACCCTATTACACCGCTAAAGAGTTAGCGGAGATGTTATCGGTGAACATCATGACGATCTACCGATACATCAAGGCGAAACGGCTCAAGGCGTTCAAGATCGGCAAAGAGTTCCGGATTGAGCGTAGTGAGTTTGAACAATTTATCAACAAAGCAAAAAACAAATAACAATATGGCATCACTAAACTTCAAAGGAAAATCGGCAGTCTGGAACCACCACCTTTCGGTGCCATATCATACACTAGAAAAGGACGCCAAACTCTCGCTCAAAGGCGATAATGCCGACGAGAACCTCATCATTGAAGGCGACAACCTCCTCGCACTCAAGAGTTTGCTGCCGAAGTATCAAGGAAAAATAAAGTGTATCTACATCGATCCTCCCTACAACACTGGAAACGAGGAGTGGGTATACAGCGATAATGTAAGCAGCCCAACTATACAAGAGTGGATCGGTAAGGCAGTCGGAAAAGACGATCTTTCACGACATGATAAATGGTTGTGCATGATGACACCTCGACTCAAACTCTTGCGAGAATTGCTTGCATCTGACGGTTTGATTTTTGTGAGCATTGATGCGAACGAAGTCCACCATGCCCGTTCATTGATGGATGAGATTTTCAAAGAAGAAAACTTTATTGGTGATTTTCAGTGGAAAAAGAAGTCAACATCAACAAACGTAGAGGGAGCACAAGTAAGCAGTCTGACTGACTACACACTTTGCTACTCAAAAACTCCGGAAGGCAGAATCAAGCCGCGTGTAAGGTACGCAACAACTCGCAGTTATCCATTGAGCGATGCAGAGGGTAAATACCGCCTCGCAATCATTGAGAAAAAGAACGCAGGTTCATACCGGAGAGAATCAATGCGATTTGAGATTTTGGGGCAAAAACCTCGTGAAGGTAAGCGATGGCAGATCGGTGAAGATCTCGCTCGAGATCTTGAAGCGAAAGGCCGTCTTGTTATCGACGAAGGAGTCGTGAAAAGAAAGATCTATGATTTTGAAGACAAAGATACAGAATCGGCACAGCCACTCCTTTTAGTTTTGGAAGATGCCGGAACAACAAAATCAGCAGGTGACGAACTCGCCGATTTGTTTGGCGAGCAAGAGATATTCGACAACCCGAAGCCGGTAGAACTCGTAAGACACCTCATTGAGATTGTTTCTGACAAGGATTCAATCATCCTCGACTCGTTCGCAGGATCAGGAACAACAGCACACGCTGTACTCGACCTCAACAAAGCCGATCAAGGAGATAGGAAGTTCATCCTTGTTGAAATGGAGGAGTACGCTCAAGAAATAACAGCAGAACGGATTCGCCGTGCCGCAAAGAAATACTCTTACAAAGCAGGATTCACTTACTCAAAACTTGGCCCCGCAATCGATGCAGAAACAATACTCTCCGGCAAACTCCCAACATACAAAGAGTTTGCAAAGTACGTCTACTACCTAGCAACCGGCAAAAATCATCCGGCAGAATCAAAGATCAAGGAAGATGATTCGTTCGTTGGTGCAGCAGATCGTGAATCGATCTATCTCATTTACGAAAAGGACACGGAGAAGTTGAAAAAACTAGCGATCACTCTCGACTGGGCACAGAAAGTGCATAAGAAAGATTCCGGGAAAAAGATCGTCTATGCCCCGGCATGTTTCTTGGACGATGAAGCGCTCGAGCAATACAACATCAAGTTCGTGAGCATTCCCTATAACCTCTTTGAGAGAACTGCATAAACCATGCTCAAGAACTATCAACAACGTGTAGTGCGTGATATCGAATCGTTCTTCAGCGACATTGATTCTGCGCGTCAAAAGTTTGCCGCGAGTCCGGATCTACAATCAGTGCTCGGTAGTCCGATCAACGTCGCCTTTGTTGGGAAATACGAACAGTTTCAAGATCGTCCAAAAACTGGTGCTAATGGACTCTATCCGCGCGTGTGTATCAAAATGCCAACCGGCGGTGGAAAGACGCTCGTCGCTATCGAAGCAATCCGCTCATATCAAAACCTTCTCGCAAAGAAACGCACCGGGCTTGTGGTTTGGATTACACACCGCGATCAGATTTACCGACAAACGATCGAGAATCTCCAAAATAAAAGTCATCCATACCGACAACTCCTCGATCAAGCGAGCGGCAATCGCACACTTATCATCGAAAAGGGTCAATCACTCCGGCAGCAAGATGTACAAGAAAACCTTGTCGTCCTCATGCTCATGATCCAGTCGGCTACACGCGATACAAACAAGATCTTCGAAGATAGTGGCGGCTATATGGATTTCTTTCCACCGGAGAACAGGTACGACCTCCATGCCGAACTTTTGAAACTTGTCCCGAATCTCGACCGCACCGAGGACTCTCTTTTCGATCGTACCCTCGTAAAAACCTCTCTGGGCAACGTAATACGCACACTCAACCCTTTTATCATTGTGGACGAGTTCCACACGATGTGGACGGATATTGCCCGGTCTACTCTCGACGGCCTCAACGCAACGGCAATCATGGGCCTCTCTGCTACCCCAAAACGTGGTATGAACATCCTTTCGACCGTTACCGGAAAGGACTTGAAGGCCGAGGATATGATCAAACTTGATATGCACCTCATCCCCCCGATCCACTCCGGGGATTGGCGCACTATGATCGGTGCAATCAAAACAAAGCGCGATGATCTCCAAAAGAAGGCAAAGAAACTTGAGCAAAATAACGGCACCTATATCCGTCCGATCGCACTCATTCAAGTCGAGCGCACGGGCAAAGATCAACGCGGACAAGGACTCGTTCACAGTGAAGATGTCCGTGAACTTTTGATCGATCTCGGTGTTCCAAAACATGAGATCGCTGTCAAATCGAGTTCGATCGATGAAATAAAGCAGCAAAAACTTCTCTCACGCGAAAGCGAGATCCGCTACATCATTACGAAAGAAGCACTCAAAGAAGGTTGGGATTGTTCATTCGCATACATTCTCGGAGTGATCCCGAACGCTCGAACAAACTCATCGATGACACAACTCGTTGGCCGTGTACTCCGCCAACCTTACGCAAAGAAAACCGGCGTCGCAGATCTCGACGAGAGTTATGTCTTCTTTGCCACCGGACACACGCAGGAAGTCGTCGAGAATGTGAAAAAAGGATTTGAGGACGAAGGACTCGGCGATGTATCGATGGGTATCGAAATACGCGACCATCAAGGAAACGTCGTAAATCCTGTGAAGGTGGTTTCAATCAAAAAAGATATCCGTAAGAAATACCCGGAGTCACTCTTCCTTCCCGTATGGCTCATCAAAGACGGCCCCCGCAAGTATCGTAAGTTCTCATACGATATCGACATCAAGCCGAAGATCTCATGGGACGTTAGTAAACTCTTGAACAAGTGGCTCGAGGATCTCATGCCGACGATCGGAGAACGACGCGAAAATCCTCTTGAGATTGTGATCGATCTTGAAGGTAAGGGCGTGGCACGACAGACAGAATCTCTCGCATCACTCAAGTTCGACACACTCTATCTAACGCGCCGTATTTCAGAAACAATCGACAATGCTTTTATCTCACACTCGATTGCCGCTATCGCTGCTGATACTCTCGGCAAAAAGTTCTCTCCAGAACTCCTTGATCAAAATGCAGGATATGTTGCTCGCGAACTTGAGCGCCACCTCCTCGAGCATAAACGAAAACAAGAACAAGGGATCTTCGAAGATCTTGTCAAAAGTAACACTCTCATACTTGTTGTGTCTGATGATGATGTAATCGGCTTCGAAATGCCGCAAAAAGATATTGTTGCAAACACTGTGCAAGCAGCATTCTCTTTCAATCTCTATGAAGACGTCGAGATTGCCTCGATGAACACACTCGAACATACCGTCGCAAAGATCATCGAACAGAGTCCGAATGTGATCTGGTGGGCACGAAATAAAACACAAAAAGGTTGGTACTCAATTCAAGGATGGCAAAGAAACAAGATCCGCCCAGACTTCGTAATTGCAAGAAAAAATGAAAAAGACGAACTCGAGTTTGTGTACGTTATCGAAAGCAAAGGAGAACAACTCGCGGGTAACGAAGATACGGAGTACAAAGACGCTGTGCTCAATCGCATGACAGCAATGAAAGGCAGTATCGAGCAGGTGAAAGTAAAAACAACCACCGTGAAATTGAATGAGAACTTTGAGTTCGAACTCGTACCGCAAGGAGACGAGGAGCGCCGCATCCGCACAAAGATTGGCTAGCGAACAACTTCGTTGAGAGTAGCAGCATCACTACCTAACAATTCAACAAGACGCAGCATCTCGTTCTTGTCGCGATAAATCATAAAGTCGCTTGAAGCACGCCTAATCTCCTCACGGAGGGTTGCTGTACTTGAAAACTCCGGGCTTGATATTCCAAGCGATCGTGCCCACATTCGAAGGCCGATCACGTTATTATCTTTCACCATAAAATCTGCCATCGCTCTAACCGCTTCCTGCTGACGATCAGGCGTTATGGTCGTCTTCGACTCTGATGGCTGAACATATCCATCTCGAGAATCGGGCGTGTTCACCAAAACTAGGCCCGTAAACGCGAGTAGGGCGCAGACTCCGACAATGGAGCCGATAATCCAGTAAATCCCGCGTCCGGGCAAAATGACATCATGTTTTGTTTTCATAGGTTGGCTTGATCGCTGATCAACCTGATAAAACCTGTAGCGAGACACAAAAAGCCCGCCACGGGTAGAGGGCGAACCCTCTCGTACAGGTTTCCCCATACGGCGATCAAGCAACCCCATGACGGGTTTTTTATGCTTGATCGACTAACTAGACCGTGCCGCCAAGTTGTTCTTGATGGGTTAGGTCCTGCCCTCACGGGCTATTCAGTTGTCTTTCAATAATACCGCAATCGCGACGCCATTGGAAGTTTCAAATCACAGAAAAAACGCGCATAATATACCCATGAAATCACGGGGGAATAAGAAAAATAAATCACCTTGGTTCGACCTAACAGATCCAGCCGGAACAGCAATGCGGTTCAATGTTCGAATGGATAAAATCAGGCAAGATGAAGAAAAGAAAATAGGTTTGATTCGAAAAAAATCACATCAATTACTCATACAGAGAAACGATGGCATATTCGAATACAACGGCAATCCCGTTACTTTCCAAAATAATGACGCAATTTACGCAAAAACATTCCACGCAATTTTCCGTTCTCAAGATGTGGGACTTGGGTATGCGCCTTACACAAAAATAGAACGACACCTACAAGCACATGGTGTAAAGGCAAAGGATATGCCTGATCAAGGAATAAAAAGGATACAAAACATGATTCGCGATATCTATCGATATTCAGATCTACCAAAGACCGTTCCGACAGGTGAAAAACTGATTGAGATTCTCGAAGGAAAAGGTGTCATTTTGAGAAATCCTACAGTCGGATAGTTCATCGCTAGTTCCTGCTAGGGGATAACTTTTTTCGCGATCAATTCTCTCCCGCAAATGCGGGCTTTTTTATTTTGTGTTTCTACAAACTAGCGATACCAAGCACCCCAGACTTTTCAGACAATCAGTGTACGGAATCAATCAGTTCACGGGGGACGGAATCTGCACATTTCACCCCCGTGAGTGTGCAGATTTCGTTTTACATGCTCTCACCTCAAGCCATCGAAAAATACCGCGAGATCTACAAGGCCGAGTTCGGCACGGATCTCACCTTCGATGAAGCGTCGGAACAGGCGCAGCGGTTTTTGAACTTGGCTCGGATCGTGATGCAGCCGATGCCGAAGCGTATGCTCCCCCGATATCTCGAGATGCTCAAAGAGCAAAAGAAACCATGTCCAAAAAAGTAAGCAAAAACTATAACTCCGCTTTGATCGAACATATCTCGGAAAGACCGATTGCTTTCAATCCTGCATTAGCGCGGATTGCGAAAAGTGCAGGAGCAGGACTCTTTCTGTCGCAACTTCTCTACTGGTGGGGCAAAGGACGTAAACCGGACTGGATTTACAAAACAATCGCCGAAATACAGGAAGAAACCTCCCTTACCCGAAGCGAACAAGATCGAGCAATAAGACGATGGAAAGAGTTGGGTGTGCTCGTGGTTGAGAAACGAGGGATCCCACAAAAACGCCACTTCAAAATCATAATCATCCGGCTTCTAGCATGCCTTGAAACGGGTCGAGCAAATCATTCTGTCGAATCTAACAAACTGGCTTGCACAGGCGAGCATTCTATTACAGAGAGTACCAATGAGAATACTTCCAGAGATTTTGTTTTACAAACAATGCGGCGCGCCCAAAACTTCGATATAAGCGCCGCTAGCAAGGATTTAGCAAATAAGTTTTCTATCAATAAAAGCCAAAAAACATGAGAGATACCGTCCAAATACGCATAAGCAGGGAGTCGCACGCGATCCTAAAGGAGATGTCGGAAAGAGGAATGACCATCTCCCGATTGGGAGATAAGGCGGTTTTACTCTTGAAGAAGGAGCGAGAGCAAAATAACCTTGAATATGAACAAAAAATGGCAATTTTGTTCCCAAATCGGAAAATGAAAAGTGGGCATAATGTGTCGAAAACGCAGAGCGTTGCAGAAATGTCGACAATGATTCGCAAGATCCGAAAAGATATGCGATCTGGAGATTTCTGGACTTCTCCGGACTATTTACCTGATAACGATAACGAAACAAAAGTATGAAAACAGCAAATCCAAATCTGAAATACTTCATCTACTGCCGAAAGTCCACGGAGGACGAGGATCGGCAGGTTTTGAGTTTGTCTTCGCAGATTGATGAACTCAAAAAACTAGCAAAGCGACTCAATCTGAAGATAGTCGGTGAACCTCTTTTTGAGTCAATGTCAGCGAAGGCCCCGGGACGAAAGGTCTTCAATGACGTACTCGATCGGATCGAGAAAGGTGAAGCGCGAGGCATTATCTGTTGGAAGATGGATCGTCTCGCCCGCAATCCGGTTGATGCCGGACGCATAAGTTGGATGCTTCAAAAAGGTATCATCCAACACATCAAAACAGTCGAACGCGATTACTATCCGGAGGACAACGTGCTTCTTGCCTCGCTCGAGTTCGGCATGGCAAATCAGTACATCCGCGATTTGAGCACGAACGTGAAGAGAGGACTCCGTGCAAAAACGCTGCAAGGGTGGAGAAATGGAGTTGCACCGATCGGCTATCTCAACAATATCCACACTCTCAAGGGAGAGAAAACAATCGTTCCAGATCCCGAGCGATTTGATCTAGTGAAGCGGATCTTCGAGGAATATCTTGCCGGGCACTATTCGGTGCGACAACTCTATCTTCAAGCGAAGAAGTGGGGCTTGCGAACGCGGCAAACAAAACGGCAAGGCGGCAAAATAGTATCCATGGCGGGCATCTATCGCTTACTTACCGAACCCTTTTACACTGGATACTTTGAGGCACGGAATCATGACACCGGTGAGAAGGAATTGGTGAAAGGAGCGCATGAGCCGATGATCACGATGGATCAATTTGAACTTATACAGCAGAAACTGGGTCGCAAAGGAAAAGCACACCCTCGCAACGGTCACTTCTTTCCATTCACAGGCAGAACGGAGTGCGGCGAATGCGGCTCAATGGTTACAGCAGAAGAAAAACATCAGATCATCTGTGATTCATGCAAACATAAGTTCGCCTCTCCAAATAAAGACGCCTGCCCCAAGTGTAAAAGAAAGATCGCGGATATGGTGAATCCAACCACGCTACATTATGTTTATTATCACTGTACAAAGCGTAAAAATCCAAAGTGTACGCAAACATCGGTCCGAGCCGAAGATCTTGAATTTCTTCTCGATTCCGCTCTCTCAAAAATAGAACTCTCTAGCGCATTTACGAAATGGGCATTGGAAGAACTTGCAAAAGATAACGATCAGCAAATCAAAAACCAAAACGTAACAATCGACGTGCAGGAAAAGCGCTACAAGGATATCGTGCAGCAACTCCAAAATCTCACACGACTCTACACATCACCGGAAAACGCAGATCAGTCTTTGCTATCTCTTGAGGAATACACGCCACAACGAAAAGTGCTTATGGATGAAAAGCATGCGATTGAGGCTTCACGGCAAAATACCGGACGCAAGATCGACGAGTGGGTGGACTGGGCCGAGAACTCATTCAGTTTCGCCACAGCAGCACGATTGTGGTTTGAAGAAGGTGCTCCTGAACAGAAGCGAGACATCTTCGCATCACTATCGCGATCGAACATAATCCTAAAAGATAAAAAGTTGAGTATTTCCTTGAGGAATCCGCTCGATCTCTACGCAGCGATAGCAGTGAGATACCCGAACACGACAAAAGCGTTCGAACCTAAAAATGATGGCTCTAATAAAGCAGAATATCTACCTTTTGCGGTAGATATTCCAAGTTTGCGGAGACGGTGGGATTCGAACCCACGGTCCTTTAAAGGGACGCCTCGTTAGCAGTGAGGTGCTTTCGACCACTCAGCCACGTCTCCGTATTTCATCGGAGACGTGGCGTATATAACCATGTCTCCAAACGTAATTTACTTGGCCACTTTACACCAAAAATTGGCTCTTTCAAAGAGGGGTTGGTTTCCTTTTATAAAACAAATAGGTGTTGTATTGTTACTATAAGTTACTTACTTTGTATCTATGAATTACCAAAAAGGAATGTTTGTGAGTAAGATTTTGTTAACCACGGTTCTGGTCCTACTTGTACTGGGAGCAATTGCCACTTTGTATGCGCGATCTTTAAAAACAAGTAATGAGCAGTTGACTGTCCAAACTATAAAAACAGAGACCATTAATACACCCACAGATGTTCTAGTTCCTGAGGCTAATATAAGCACCTCATCAGTTGCTGGTATGAATATTTATACTGACACTGACTTTGGTTTTTCTTTCGCTTACCCTAGTACTTGGCAGGTCAAAGAAGTGAAGCCCACAAACATGACAGAGATAGGAGATTTGGATAATAAGTATGCAGAGGCTATGGGGATACCGGGCGGGAAGATTAAAAAGAAGTTGGTGGTAACCGATGGATCAAAGCGAATTTTCATAGAGGAAGTAGTTTCACCAGAATTTTCTATCGTTGATAGTAGTGGAGTAGGAGCCTGCCCTGTTTGTAATGTTATGCATTATTATTTTGATACAAAACAAAAGATATGGATGCTTGAGTATCCTTATCCAAGCGATGGGGTTCCTGAAGGGCCAAGGCCAGCTGATATTTCACACACTACTATGGGAGGCCTCCCGCTGTTCTATGGTTCACAGCGTTTCGGGGCTAATGTCATTATCCCCATAACTCACTCTAATTTTGTTGTGGTTACCGTAGATGGGGCTTTAGCAACTGGTAATAGTGATGCCCAAGCATTAGCTAAAACAGTTATGGCCACTGACGCTTCGGCAGGAGTGCGAGTGAGTGCGGCAGAGCAAATAAAGATAATACAAGCTGAAAAGGAAGCTTACGCAAAATAAGTTCTAATGCGCGAAGGCCAGTACTTCTATGTGGGCTGGCTTACATTTTTCTAGCACTTTTCTAGCTTCGTTAAGTGTGGCACCGGTTGTGGTCACATCATCTATCAAAACAACTACACGGTCTTTTAGTACGGCAGGGTCAGTTACGGTGAACACATCCTTCATATTTTTGAGGCGCTCTGTGCGCTTTTTAAGATCGGTTTGACGCACCACCTCCTTTTGCCGCTTTAAAAGGGTGGTGTTAAGCTCAAAAATTTCTTTACCCTCTTTTGCCGCTATAACCTCCCCAATGAGCGCCACTTGATTGAATCCCTTTTCAAGATGACGTTTCTTGCTTTCTGGAATCGGAATAAGTAGGGCCTTACCACCTCCGTTGAAAGCTAGTCGCTCGGAGATCTCTTCATAGAGGTTGTTTCGCATGAGCCCTCCAATCAGCTCGATAGCCAAAGCATCTCCCTTGTATTTGGCATGCCAGATGAGACTGTGAATAAGTGGGTCGTGATAGTCAAAGAGGGCAAACGAGCTTTCAGAGTGTTTTGCCCGCTTAGCAATATCAGTTTCAGTTAGTGCCACGAAAAGGGCAGCACTTTCTCTTCGTGGAAAAACAAAATTGATCAGTACTTCCGAAGTACTTTTACCCACGAGTACCACTTTGCTTAATAAATCCTTCATAGGGCCTTATGCTATACTGTAGTCATATTTTCGCAGTAATTTTGTCGCATGGCTATAGACTTTTCATTCAAAAAACTAGTAAGTGGGCTTTTTAAAAATAGCGGAGGAGGGGGTAGTGTGGTTGGCATTGATATTGGGGCTTCAGCTATTAAGGTTGTGCAGCTCCGCAAAAAGGCTAACCGAGCAGTGCTCGAGAGTTATGGAGAAATAGCGCTCGGCCCCTATGCTGGACTTGAATTGGGACGAGCCACTAACTTACCACCTGATAAGATCAAAGAAGCCCTCGGTGACTTACTCCGTGAGGCCAATATTACAGCGCGTGATGTTGGCATTGCGATACCACTTTCCTCCAGTCTCACTTCACTTGTTGAAATGCCAGACTTAGGTGAAAAACGTATGGCTGAAATGATACCGATTGAGGCTCGTCGGTATATTCCCGTTGCTATCTCAGAAGTAACTCTTGATTGGTGGATTATTCCGAAAGAAGATGCGGGGCTTCATAGTCCTGGCGAGCGTCCCGAAAGTGAAAAGCCAAAAGACGACAAAAATGACAAGTCCGTTAAAAAGGTTAACGTGCTCCTTGTTGCTATCCTTAATGATGCTCTTGAGAAAAATCGTACTATTGTTCAAGAACTAGATTTGGTTGACCCAGTATATGAAATAGAGCTTTTCAGTACTACTCGTTCATCCCTCGATCAGGGTATAGAACCAGTTATGATTTTAGACATGGGGGCAGGTTCCACAAAACTCTACCTAGTGGAGCATGGCATTATTAAAGACTCACACATCATTAACCGTGGTTCGCAGGACATCACACTCTCGATCGCTGAGTCACTCGGTATGGCGGTAGAAAAGGCTGAAGAGGCTAAGCGAACCATCGGTCTCTCAACTGACCCAGCTCATAGACAGGTGAGTGATAGTATTTCTTTCACACTTGACTATGTCTTCACTGAAGCAAATCAAATGCTTCTTAGCTATGAGAAAAAGTACAATCGAACTATTTCTAAAGTAGTACTCTGTGGTGGCGGGGCAGTTATGCGTGGATTCGCAGAAGCTGCCAAGGTACATTTCCAAGCTAGTGTGGTAGCAGCAGATCCGTTTAGTAAGACAGTTGCTCCAGCTTTTTTGGCACAGACACTAAAAATCGTTGGTCCGGAGTTTGCCGTGGCGGTTGGAATAGCCTTGCGCAAACTTTCCACAAACAATTAGCCCTTCTGATTTCTGGCATAGAGTTATTCACTCCTTTTTTTATAGAGAGTTCGCATTTTGTTGCTATACTAATAAGTAATGGACGGAAACGCTCAAACATCTTTTATTCCAAAGCGACCCCTTGTTCCTTCAGAAGGAACTTCCTCGTATGAGCACCGTGGCGTTAGTGTCGTTACGGTTATTACGGTTATTCTTTTTTTGGGGGCGATTGCGCTTTCAGCTGGTTCGTATTTTTATCAAAATTACCTCACCGGAGTACTCGTTGGTAAAAAGGAAACTCTTGAAAAGGCGCGTAAGGGATTTGATATTGATACTATTAAGGAATTAAAGCGTCTTGATACTCGTATAGAAACCGCAAAGGGATTACTTGATAAACATATCGCAATTTCTGGCGTGTTTGATATTTTGCAGCAAGCTACGCTTAAGACTATTAGTTATTCTAGTTTTGATATAACTTCAGCTGCCAATAGTGACGCAGGGGATGCTTCTGGTGCAGCAGGGGAAGCGGGGGGTATACAGTTTAAAATGAACGGTATTGCTAAGAGTTATAACAGCGTTGCGCTTCAGTCAGATCTACTCTCTAAAACAAAGGGAATCAAGGAGCCAATTTTTTCTAACATTAACCTAAACGAAGCGGGGAATATTACTTTTAGCGTTTCAGCGCTTATTGATCCAGGGGTTTTGCGCTACCGAGCCGTTAATGACCTGCGGGCTGCGATTAAACAGGCTACACCAGAGAATACAACTGCCAGTTCAACTACTGATGGAACACCTACCATTCCCGCTCCAACTAATACTACGCGCTAAATTTTATGAACAATATTATTTTTCAAATCGTGTTGGTAGTTATCTCAGTAGGGCTTTTCCTTACTGTAGTTAACCCACTGTACACTAGCGAAGATCCGGCAAAACCTGGTATTAAAGCCATCCAAGCGGAAATCGCTAAGTATGATGAAGCTATCAACAAGTCGCAGCAACTAAATGATGCAAAGAATAAACTAGTAGCAAGTAAGAACAGTATTGATGCTACACAGCTAGCAAACCTCGCTAAACTCCTTCCAGACTCTATTGATAACATCCGCCTTATTATTGATATTAACAATATCGCTCAGCCACTTGGGTTGGTACTCAAGAACCTACGTTTTACCGGTGGGGACAGTAAGGGTGGAGGAAGTACAGCATCAGGAAGTGGTGATTCCCGCGAAATTGCAATTGGAGGAGACCAAACTGTAGGTAGTGTTACTCTCAGTTTTAATGTAACGGCTCAGTACAATGTCTTTAAGGAATTCATCAAGAAGTTAGAAAGTTCTTTGCGTCTTCTAGATGTTACTATTGTATCTATGAAACCGCTTGATAAAACTGATTTTTATGATTTCAGTGTGACCCTTAAGACCTATTGGTTACGTTAATTATATGGACTTTATTAAATCAGAATTAAAAAATATCATTATCTTCGTAGTGCTGCTTATCGGTATTTTTTTCAGCTACCGCTACTTTTTCGGATCGCCAAGCGGGAGTGAGGTAGTAACTGTGGCAAGCCCTTCGGGTGAGTTGATGGGGAGTACTGGGGCTGGGGTAGGAGATGATATACTTCCTGTATTACTCGCTATAAAAAGCATTCGGTTAGACAACTCGTTTTTCACTGACCCCGCATTCAATTCGTTACAAAATTTTGGAGTACAGCTTACTCCAGAGGAAGCAGGAAGGGATAATCCTTTCGCCCCCCTAATCGGTCCTGCGCAGCCGACTGGGAACAACAATATAGTTATCAAAGCCTTTCGTAGCAATTAAGCTTTCGGGGGGTGAGTTACGTTCATTATGGCACAACCCTTACTTTCTATATTGGCCGGCAAAAACATCATTAGTGCTAATGATGTTTCTTCAATTGAAACCGAGGCTCGTGAAGCAGGTGTTTCTGTAGAAGAAACACTGCGTAAGCGTGGTGTTGCAGAAACTGATATTTTGGCTGCTAAGGGGGAGTATTTGCGTATTCCTACTCGTAGCATAGAAAGTACGAACATTCCGTTTGAAATTTTGCGCTATATCCCAGAGGAGTCAGCTGCGCATTACGGGTTTGTGCCGATTGGACTTGCCGATGGCGCCCTTGAGGTGGGAATTGTGGAGCCAGACAATATTGAGGCCCGTGATGCCCTGTATTTCATTTCCTCCAAGATAAACCTGCCATTCAAACTGTTTCTTATTTCGGAAGAAGATTTTAAGGGAGTACTTGATACGTACAAAGGGCTTTCGGGAGAAGTAACCAAGGCTCTTTCTGAAATTTCGGGAGACGCTGGGAATGAAGAGGCTGATCTAGGTAAGGAGCAGACACAGGATCTCACGGGGTCCAAGAAGTCAGGGGAAGCGAAAATTATAGAAGATGCACCGGTTACAAAAATCGTAGCCACTATCTTGCGCTACGCGATTGAGGGACAAGCATCAGATATCCATATAGAAGCGTTGGCCGAAAAAACGCGCGTTCGTTTCCGTATTGATGGAGAGCTCCATACTAGTTTGGTGTTACCAGCTAACGTTCATCGTTCTGTAGTGGCGCGTATTAAAATCCTTTCCAATATGAAACTGGATGAGCATCGCAAGCCACAGGATGGCCGTTTCTCAGCAAAAATTGATGGGCGTGGCGTTGATTTCCGTGTGTCTACATTTCCAACTTACTACGGCGAGAAGGTGGTGATGCGTATCTTGGATAAAGAGCGAGGTGTGCGTAAGCTCGAGTCTTCAGGACTTTCACCCGAACATTTGGCGATGGTTCGTCGTGCTTTGAAGCGCCCGTACGGCATCGTGCTTATTTCGGGTCCTACTGGTAGCGGTAAATCAACAACGCTGTACGCTATGCTTAACGAGCTTGATAAAGAAACAAAAAACGTACTTTCGCTTGAGGATCCGGTGGAGTTTAACATTGAAGGCATAAGCCAGTCACAGATTCGTCCTGAAATTAACTATACGTTTGCAACAGGACTCCGAACCACACTTCGTCAGGATCCAGACGTGATAATGGTGGGGGAAATCCGAGATAAGGAAACAGCACAGCTTGCCGTACAGGCGGCGCTAACTGGTCACCTGGTATTCTCAACCATCCACACTAATAACGCAGTGGGAGTAATCCCACGTCTCATTGATATGGGAGTAGACCCGTACCTTATTGCGCCAACCCTAACGCTCACTATTGCACAGCGCTTGGTACGTACACTTTGCCCTCATAGTGGAAAGGAGGTCCCTATAGAAGGCTCCATTAAAAGTTTCGTGGAGAGTCGTTTTAATGATTTGCCAGAGAATTTGCGCGAGAAGATTATGCCAACAGATAAGCTCTATGAGATAGAGCCGAGCCCAGAGTGTCCAAATGGTACGCGTGGTCGTATGGCGGTATACGAAATGTATGAAATGGACAAGGAAATAGAAGAGGCGGTACTTAAACATGCGACCGAACTTGAAATTCGGGCACTCGTTCGTAAGAAAGGTATGATTAGTCTTCAAGAAGACGCTATTATGAAATGTGCTGCGGGACTTATACCCTTTGAAGAAGTAAACACGCTCGCATAGGTAGGTTATACTAGAGATACTTCATATGGATACAAAAAAAGTTTTATTAGTTGATGATGATAAATTCCTCCTTGATATGTACACCGTCAAGTTCAAGGCGGCTAATTTTGAAATAACTCCAGCTTTCTCTGGCGAAGATGCCCTTGAGAAGTTAAAAGCTGGATTTTCGCCCGACCTTGTCCTTTTTGACATGATTATGCCGGGCATGAGCGGACTTGAGCTTCTGGAAGCCATCCATCGTGAGAAGTTGGCACCGAATGCGGCGCTCGTGGTGCTCTCTAATCAAGGCCAGAAGAGTGATATTGATGAGGCTAAGAAGATAGGGGTAGATGGATATATCGTGAAGGCTAACACCATTCCGTCGGAAGTACTGGACCAGGTGCTCGATATTTTAAAAAAGAAGCAAGGTAACTAATATTTATTATGGCAGAACTAGATGTTGATAGCGTAATCGGTCGAGCAGTTAAAAGTGGCGGAGCACTTGATTATGGCAAAGAGCTCGATGAGCTTGTGACCATTGTGGTTCAAGAGAACGCTTCTGATCTCCATCTCTCCGAAGGTAGAAACCCGACTATTCGTGTAGCCGGATTCCTTGTTCCACTCGTAAAAATGCCGGTTTTGACCAAAGAACACACGCTTGGGCTTTTTAGCGCGATGGTAAGTAAGGAAGTGCGTGAAAAATTCCTAGAAACGAAGGAATGTGATTACGCCTATCAGCATGGTGAGGTGGCTCGTTTTCGTGGTAACGCTTACTTCCAGCAGGGCACCATCAGTATTGCAATGCGTCTCATTCCAAAGCGTATTCGCACACTTCAAGAACTTGCACTTCCTCCCATCCTCGAAACTTTTGCCCGCAAACCTCAAGGCTTCTTCCTTGTAGTGGGACCGGTAGGACAGGGTAAGACCACAACACTCGCCGCTTTGATTGAAATGATTAACAACGAGCGGGCTGAGCATATCATTACGATTGAAGATCCGATTGAGTATATCTATGAGCAAAAGAAATGCATTATTGATCAGCGTGAAGTGCGTGTGGATACGGCTGATTTCGGTACTGCGCTCCATTCTATGTTCCGTCAGGATGTGGACGTAGGTCTTATTGGTGAAATGCGCGGGGCTGAGACTATGGGAACTGCGGTAACCGCTGCAGAGACTGGACACTTAGTATTCTCAACGCTTCACACCAACAACGCAGCACAGACCATTGATCGTATTATTGACTCATTCCCTGCGGAGCAGCAGGATCAGATCCGCATTCAACTTTCTAGCTCCATGACGGGTATTTTCTCCCAACGTCTTATTCCTCGCATTTCAGGAGGTCTTGTACCGGCTTATGAGCTTCTTATCAACAATAGCGCTGTTGGTAACCTTATCCGCGAGCGTCGCACGCATGAGATTAACACGGTGATTGAGACAGGAATGGATCAGGGTATGATTGACCTTAACCGTGCCTTGGCTGACCTTGTGCGTCGGGGAGAAATCACGGCCGAGAGTGCGTACCTGCATAGTGCTAACCCCCGTATTTTGGATCGTCTACTTTAATTCTTATGCTGTTTAACTATAAAGCAATTGATGGAAATGGTACCGAGTCTGTTGGTTCAATAGACGCGCTTAATGTTGATGTTGCTATTTCCTCACTGCAGCGCCGAGGGTTGGTAGTTTCTTCTGTGAATGAAGCTGATAAAAAGGGTTTCCTAAGCAGTGGCGGGGAGTTCTCTCTTTTTGAGGGGATTTCTAACAAGGATATAGTGATTCTCTCTCGGCAGATCGCCACCCTTTTTGAGGCGCAGGTTTCAGCACTTCGTACATTTCGTATGCTAGCCTCAGAAACTCCTAACAAGACTCTTGCTAAGAGACTTGCCACGGTTACTGATGATTTGCAGGCGGGTAGTTCTATTTCTAAGGCGCTAAGTAAGCATCCCGATGCTTTTAGCCCCTTTTATGTGAACATGGTGCGCTCTGGTGAGGAGTCTGGAAAGCTTAACGACGTATTCTCTTACCTTGCTGATTACCTTGATCGTAACTACGAACTAACCTCTAAGGCTAAGAATGCCCTCATTTACCCAGCCTTCGTTATTTTCACTTTCGTTGCGGTGATGGTGCTCATGCTTACGTTAGTTATTCCGAAAATTAGCGGTATTTTGACTGAATCAGGTCAGGAGATTCCAACCTACACGAAAATAGTTATCGGAATCAGTAATTTTCTCATAAACTACGGCCTCATTTTTGCTGCCCTCCTTGTGTTTATGGGCTTTGTACTTTTCCGGTATGCCAAGTCCACAAGTGGCGGAATTGCTCTCTCGGCCTTCAAGCTCGGTATTCCGTATGTGGGAGATCTGTACAAGAAGCTCTATCTTGCACGTATTACGGACAACCTTAGTACTATGTTAAGTAGCGGTATTCCTATTGTGCGAGCGCTTGAAATCACGGGGGAGGTGGTGGATAACAAAATATATGGCGACATTATTCATGTGGCAGTAGATAAGGTACGCGCTGGCTCCACGCTTTCGGATGCTTTTCCTCGTATACCAGAAATCCCAGGGGTAGTGATACAGATGATGCGTGTGGGTGAGGAGTCAGGAGAGCTCGATTCTATTTTGAAAACATTGGCCAAGTTCTACGATCGTGAAGTAGCGAATGCGGTGGATACGCTCGTAGACCTTATCGAGCCGGTCATGATTGTGATGCTTGGTTTGGGTGTTGGAACGCTTCTTGCGTCTGTACTTATCCCTATTTACAACATTACCAACAATATTCAGTAATTCTCTTACTTTGGGATATCCACAACCTATTTCTTGTGGAGCTTAGAGTGGTATATAATACGGGATAGGTCTTAAACGACTATGCACCCCGCAACAACTAGCAGCTTAGTTACTGGGGGAGCGGGGTCAGTACAAAGTTTCGTTTTGATTTTCTAATCACTTTATTTCCCACGAAAGTTGTTAGAAATGAAACAATGAACCTTTGGACACAAAAGAATTATTAGTATTAGTAAATTATGATAAAAACAACAAATAAAGGTTTTACCCTTATTGAACTCTTGGTGGTTATTGCCATCATCGGTATCCTCTCTTCAGTAGTTTTGGCTAGTCTTAACACCGCTCGTAACAAGGGTGCTGATGCTGCTATTAAGAGTCAGCTTGCTGGTCTTCGTGCTCAAGCCGAGATTCTTTACGACACACCACAATGTTACGTAGCAACTGGTGGTACTTGTGCTGCTGCTGTTGCTAAGGCTTCTGGTGTATGTTCTGCAGCTGCAAACACTATTTTTGCTGATACCAAGTTTTATAGCTTGATCCAAGCTGCTATTACTACTTCGGGTGTTGCATACAACTCTTGTGCAGCAACAGTTAATGGTGGTGCTTGGGCTGTGGCTGTACCTACAAAGACAGCTCTTCAGGCATGGTGTGCTGATAGTACTGGAGCTTCAAAGGCTGAGACTATGGCTACTCAAGACCAGGCAGGTGTAACTGGTGTTATCACTGGTGCTGCTTGTAACTAAATTTTTCTTAGTTTAGTAACAAAAACTCCAAGCATGTGCTTGGAGTTTTTGTTTTTAGTAAAGCACTGTGCATTAAAAACTTGTTTTACTGGTTAATAAGCTGTTATAATTTTTCTATGCGGAAAGGTTTTACTCTCATAGAACTTATTGTGGTTATTGCGATTATTACTTTGCTCTCAACAATAGTTTTAGGATCTTTAAATAGTGCTCGGAACAAAAGTGCTGACTCTGCTATTAAGGGACAAATGGCCACCCTTAGGTCACAGGCCGAGTTGTATAATGATGCGAACGGAAACAGCTACGCCAATGTATGTAATTTGGGTGCAGCTGCCCCTAATGGCACGAAGGGGATTTATACTATGCTGGTCGGAGCAGCTAACATAACAGCTTCATCCATTGTTACCAACGCAGCAACAGCTGGAGCGGCTAATACAGTGACTTGTCATGCCACTGTAGGTAGTTGGGTAGCCGAAGCCCCTCTTAAGTCCAATCCAAGCATTATGTGGTGTGTAGATAATTCAGGTGTCTCTCAATCTAGCGGTGCAGTTAACATAGACGGAACAGGGGGGACTAATCAGTATAAGTGTCCATAATTTATCCACAGTCCTTTTTAGTACTACGTAGTATACTTTTAATATATGAATAGAGGCTTTACGCTTATTGAGTTGATGGTGGTTATGGCAATTATAACGTTATTGTCCACAATTGTTTTGGGCGCCTTAAATAATGCTCGTGGTAAGGGGGGTGATGGGGCGGTAAAAAGTCAGATGGCTTCGCTTCGTTCTCAAGCTGAGCTTTTCTATAATGTTAATGGCAATAGTTACAGTACTGTTTGTACAGCAGTAGTGGTTGGGGGCGTTAAATCTATTAATAACATGCTTCGGGCGGCGGCTAATGTTACTGGAGCTGGCATGAATATTGCTATAGGTGTGGGGGGTGGAGCAAGCACTGCTACTTGTCATGATGCTGGGGGGGCTTGGGCAGCTGAGGCTCCACTTAAGTCCAATACTACAAATGTATGGTGTGTGGACAGTACAGGTGTTTCTAGAAATAATGGTACTACTTATATACCTGCTAACCAGACTTTTTGCCCTTAATAATTAATTATCTAGAAGTATGTCTTCGAGAAGAGGTTTTACACTTATTGAGCTGTTAGTGGTTATAGCTATTATTGGCATTCTTTCTCAGGTTATACTTTCTGCACTTAATTCTGCGCGTGACAAGGGAGCTGACGCTAATATTAAATCAAACTTAGAAGGGATTCGGGCTTCTGCTACTCTTAAGTACGATGAGATGGGTAACACCTATAATAAATCAGGGACTGATGTTGATACTGATACCTGTAATGGACTTACAACTGCCAATACAATTCTAGAACAGGTAAATATAAGTAGTGCTATTGGTGATGCGGTGGCTAAGAGTGGTGGGGGGGATGCGACATGTAAGATTACTGACTCAGCATATGCTATCGCAGTGCCGCTTAAAACGGATCCTGCACAGTTCTGGTGTGTTGATGAGTCAAGTAAGGGGGTTGCACTTGATCATAGACCAACTGGGCCTGTCTGTGATTAAACTTCAAGTCTAAAAAAACAAAAACCGAAGGATTCCCTTCGGTTTTTGTTTTTTTACAGATATTCTTTTGTAGTTGGTTAAAGGTTATACTTAGGGCAATGCTTTCGATCTACTATATATTCTTTTTTGCACTCGGGCTTTGTGTGGGGAGCTTTCTTAATGTGGTCATACTCCGTTACGGGACTGGACTGTCTTTCTTTTCTGGTCGCTCCCAATGTTTTACCTGTGGCAAAATATTACATTTTTGGGAGCTTTTTCCCCTCTTTAGCTTCTTAGTTTTACAAGGCAAATGTAGTAATTGTCATGCCAAAATTTCTTGGCAGTACCCCTTGGTTGAACTTGTAACAGGGATTCTTTTTTATGTGCTTGCTTGGGAGGCCTATCACAGCTTTTCACTTTTTACTGCCCCACTATATTTCATTATATTTCCGATTCTTATTGTTATTACTGTGTACGATATTCGGCACAAAATAATACCCGATGGACTTGTCTGGACCTTTAATGGCCTAACTTTATTGTTAGCACTTTGGAATGTTTATTTTTATCGTGGTGGATATGATTTTATTGTGCAATACGATCAGCTTATAGCTGGTCCACTCTTTTTCCTACCCTTCTTCTTGCTCTGGTTTTTTTCAAACGGCCGGCTGATCGGACTTGGGGATGGGAAACTTGCCATTGGCATGGGATTCTTATTGGGAATTGCAGGAGGCCTCTCGGCTTTTGCTATAGCTTTTTGGGTTGGTGCGATTGTGACACTTGCTTTTCTTGGCCTAGCTAAACTAAGTGAGAAAAGGAGGATATCTTTCTTGTTCTTACAGGGCTTACACCTTACAATGAAAAGTGAGGTACCCTTTGCGCCATTCCTTATTGGTGCAACGATACTAGTATTTTTCTACCCGCTAGATATTTTCTCGCTTCATGCGCTTGGGTTTTAGTTAGTATATATGCACCTACCACTAACCATGTTTCGCACATACAAAGACAAAAAGGCTTTTACCTTAGTTGAGCTTATGGTGACGGTCTCTATTTTTATGATTATTACGTCAGTGGTGCTCTATCAGAACTCTAAGTTTAATTCCAGCATTCTTCTTACTAACTCTGCTTATGAGGTGGCGCTTACTATCCGCCAGGCACAGGTGTTCGGTGTGGCTTCACGCAAAGTAACTATAGGTGCCTTTGGTACTGAGGGAGCAACAGTCAGTGGTAGGACTGCATACCAGATCGGGTATGGCATGTATTTTGATAAGGCAAATTCTAAAAGCTTTACGCTCTTTGCTGATGTAAACAGTGACTCTAACTATGATGTTTCTGAAATTATGACCACTTCTACTTTTGTACGCGATATACGTATCTCAGATATCTGCTTCTCTATTAATGGGGGAGCATATCAGTGCAACACGGTGGGTACGTACGATAAGGCTACTATTATTTTTAGGCGCCCGAACCCAGAACCGCTGGTGTTTAAAAACACTACGAACATAGCCGGCATTTCAAGTATTAAAATTGTATTAAAAGCTGATTCAAGCGCTTCAGAGTCCCGGTGCGTGATAATTAATAGTATTGGACAGACTTCCGTTAAGTCGGGTGGTAATTGTTAGGTATGTGGAGTAAACAGTTACAACAAAGAGGTTTTACGTTAGCTGAGCTCATTGTGGCGGTCGGCCTTTTTGCGGTCGTTATGTTTATAGCAACGGGGGCACTACTTTCTATTGTGAATTTAAACAAAAAGTCGCAGGCACAACAATCAGCTATTAATAACTTAAGTTCTACTATGGAAAGTATGGTGCGCAATATTCGTACGGGAACTAGTTATCATTGTGAAGTAGGAGCAACTTACGTTGCGGGTTCTATCTATACTGGCGGAACAAATCCTAACAATTGTGCGAATCCAGTCGGCGGAAATCTCCTCGCTTTTAAGTCAGATGATGTTACTAATGCAGCCTTTCCTAATCCTGTTATTGCGTACGCGTTTGATGCTACTAACAATACAGTACTTCGATGTAGGCAGGATCCAGCAAGTGGTAACTGCGTGTTTGCGCCTATTACTGCCCCTGAAATTAAAATTCAATTTCTTAATTTTGACCTCCAGGGATCAGGTAATGGCGATAAGATTCAAGCCAGTGTTCGTATAAATCTTTCTGGTTATGCTTTTGTAACTTCCGCAGCGAGTGGTGATCCTCGTCGCGTAAATTTCGCAATTCAAACACGAGCTACACAGCGTAACCTTGATATCTAATATGTATAAGCTCAAAACACCAACGCAGCATAAGAAAGCCTTCACCTTAGTTGAAACATTGGTTGCCATTTCAGTACTGCTGCTTGCGGTGGTGGCGCCACTTACCATGGTGTCAGATAGTATCGCAACAGCGAATGTGGCTAAGGATCAAGTAACCGCTCAGTATTTGGCTCAAGAGGGGGTTGAAATGGTCCGCTTAATCCGTGATTCAAATATTTTAAATGGGAGTACTTGGCTTAGTAGTAGTTTAAATACAGGGTTTAGTAACTGTGTTGCTAAATCATATAACAATGAACAAGAAAAGTTTTGTTACATCAATCAGAAAAATATTCTCTCTAACCCTGCCACTGCTTGTACTAACCCACTCGACAGTAGTACCTGCCCTGCGCTCAATATCTTCGATTCAACAGGGGAAGGAGGTATAAGAGAGTATGGCTATGATACAGCTGCTGGGAATGCTAATTGGGGTCAGACTACTTTTGTTCGCTCTATTAGCGTAGTTGAGCAGGTGGCAGATCAAGAAGCGGAAGTTTCTTCCATCGTGACTTGGAAGACGGGCAACTATAGTCATACGGTTTCAGCTCGCGAAAAAATATTCAAATGGAATTAATATGAAAAAAGGCTTTACATTACTTATTGCAATTCTGACCTCCAGCCTCTTTTTGGTTATTGGAGCTACTATTTTTAAAATTGCGTACACACAACTAACCCTTTCTTCCATTGGTAAAGATTCTCAAGCTGCTTTTTACTCAGCTGATACGGGAGCTGAATGTGCTCTTTATTGGGAGCGTAAGTATTACCCTGGGGGAGACGATGGGTCAGGTAGCGCTTTTAATGTGGGAGACGCTACTGGAGAGCCAGGTATACCATCGGGGGGAACAGCTATTGATTACGCGAATAGTAATCGACAGAAAATAGTCGGCGCAAGCCTGCCAACTATACAATGTCTTGGCGGACCGATTGCTATCGCTTCAAAAGGTACTATTACGAATTCAGCTTTTAATCTTATTACTGGTAGATACTGTGCTTCTGTTGAGGTTTTAAAGCAGTACACAGGGGGAGTGGTGGTAACCACCGTAACCTCCCGTGGCTATAACACCTGTGATACCACTAACCCGCGACGTGTGGAGCGTACGATTCAGATTATCCTTCAATAGTCCTTTCTGGCACTTAGTCTCTGAATTCGCTAAGATAGGGGCATGAGTCTAAAAATAAGCCCTGACATAGTAAATCGGGCTAAAAAGTTGCGTGAGGCAATCAATAGATATCGGTACGAATACCACGTACTTGATAATCTTTCCATTTCCGAAACAGCCCTTGATACTCTAAAGGATGAACTTCGCCTTTTGGAAACACAGTATCCAAGCCTTATAACCCCCGACTCACCAACACAAAGGGTGGCGGGAGAACCGCTCCCGCAGTTTACTAAAGTAACCCACAAGATCTCACAATGGTCTTTTAACGATGCTTTTACGGAAGAAGATATTACTGATTTTGATGGCCGGGTTAAACGTTTTCTTAAGGCAGATGAAAAAGAAAAAGTAGCTTATACCTGTGAACTTAAAATAGATGGACTTAAGATTGTTTTTGAATATGAAAAAGGAAAACTTGTTCGAGCGGCAACGCGGGGGAATGGAATTGTTGGCGAAGATGTAACGCATAATGTTCGTACTATTGAAGCAGTCCCGTTGGTACTTGAAGAGCCTGTTGATTGTATTGTGGAAGGCGAAGTTTTTATGCGTAAAAGTGTTCTCGCCAAAATAAATAAGGCGAGGGCTAAAAATGGAGAAGAACCTTTTGCTAATCCTCGTAATGTAGCAGCGGGGTCTATACGACAACTTGATCCTAGAATGGCCGCAGAGCGTAGTCTTGATGTTTTTATTTATGACATCACTCAGTATTCAAAGCAATTGCCAGAAACGCAGGAAGAAGAACTTTTATTACTTAGAACTTTGGGATTCAAGGTTAACCCCTATTTTAAAAAAGTAGTTGGAATAGAGGGAGTGATTGAATACTGGAAACTTTGGCAAAAGAAGAAAGAAAAGGAGGATTATCTTATAGATGGGGTGGTACTCAAAGTAAATGAACGCAAGCTTCAAGAAAATCTTGGTTACACTGGCAAGGCTCCACGGTTCGCTATTGCGTTTAAGTTTCCCGCTGAGCAGGTAACCACTATTGTGGAGGACATTGTGCTTCAGGTTGGACGCACTGGTGTACTTACGCCGGTTGCACATTTAAAACCAGTATTGGTGTATGGGTCAGTGGTTTCTCGCGCCACGCTCCATAATGAGGATGAGATACGACGACTTGATGTCCGGATTGGGGATACAGTAATCCTTCAAAAAGCGGGAGACGTGATACCAGATATTGTGAAAGTGCTACCAGAGTTTAGAAGCGGTAAAGAGAAGGCGTATGTCTGGCCCAAAAAGGTTATGGCTTGTGGGGGCGATGGGTCCATAGAACGTATCCCTGGGCAAGCTGCTTGGCGCTGTGTATCTAAAAACTCATACGCACAACTTAAGCGTAAGCTTTACCATTTTGTAGGTAAGCATGCATTTGATATAGAAAAAATGGGTCCCAAAATTGTGGATGTGCTCTTGGATAATGAGCTGATAGCAAGCTATGAAGATATTTTCACTTTAACGCGAGGTGACCTTCTAGCGCTTCCTCGGTTTGCAGAAAAGTCAGTAGATAATTTGCTCGCTTCAATCGAGAAAGCAAAAACGGTGACACTTTCGCGTTTCATTATTGGACTTTCTATTCCCCATGTTGGAGAAGAGACCGCTTATGATTTGGCAGAACATTTTGGGGCGATAGATAAGCTTGCGGGAGCAAAGCCTGATCAGCTTATGAAAGTTGGGGGGGTGGGAGATATATTGGCAGACTCCATTACTGCCTGGTTCAGTGATACTGAGAACAAGATGTTGCTTAAAAAGTTATTACAGGTTATTACGATTACTAAAGAGAGTGCTAAGCGTAAGGCCGGAGGAGTATTTTCCGGTAAAACATTTGTATTAACGGGAACACTTCCCACTCTTTCGCGTGATGAAGCTAAGGCACTTATCAAAAGTAATGGGGGAGATATAAGTAGTAGTGTTTCAAGTAAAACCTCGTATGTGCTAGTTGGAGAATCTCCAGGGTCAAAGCAAAAAGAGGCTGAAAAGCTCGGGGTTCAGCAAATAGATGAAGAAGCATTTAAGGCATTACTTAGGAAGCGCTAGGTAGAGGTCTAGCTAGCGAGATATTTTGAAGTACGCTATGATAGCCCACAATGATTGATCCAAAAGAACTAGATAAAATAGCACTCCTTTCAAGGTTGCACATAGAAGAGGGGGAAAAGGAAAAACTACGCAAGGACATTGAGTCTATCGTGGCCTATATTTCTATGTTACAAAATGCCCCAAGTGCGGAGGTTACCATAACAGATACTATTATCCCTAAAAATGTATTACGGGACGATACTGACCCCCATGAAGCAGGACTTTATACAGAGGCTATTGTGGGACAGGCCCCACGGCGTAGGGAATCCTATGTGGTAGTGAAAAAAATATTGTAAACCATGGCCACGATTCCTAAGACAATTACTGAAGCAAAAGCCTTACTTGAAGGAGGTAGCCTTACTGCGCTTTCGCTCATGGAGCAGTACCTTGAGGTACTTGCTAAAGATAATCCGGATATTAATGCGTACCGAGAAGTTTTTGCTGATGCAAGGGAGCAGGCTATAGAGGCTGATCAAAAGAGGAAAGAGGGTAATAAGGGGCGCCTTTTGGGTATACCACTTGCTATTAAAGACAATATTTTAATTGAGGGGAAGCATGCAGGGGCTTCCTCCAAGATTTTGGAAAATTATGTTGCAACGTATGACGCTACTGCTATTAAGAAACTAAAGGCTGAGGGAGCTATTTTTATCGGGCGGACAAATATGGACGAATTCGCCATGGGTGGCTCAACAGAGAACTCTGCCTACGGTGTGACTCGGAACCCACATGATAGAGAAAGGGTTTCAGGGGGATCCTCTGGCGGATCAGCCGCGGCTGTTGCTATGGGCGGAGCCCTCGCTGCACTTGGTTCAGATACGGGTGGGTCAGTACGTCAGCCAGCTAGTTTTTGTGGACTTGTGGGGCTTAAACCAACGTATGGAGCTATTTCTCGTTTTGGTCTTATGGCGATGGGGTCTTCGCTTGATCAGATTGGTCCCATGACTACTAGTGTGGCGGATGCAGAACTACTTTTTGATATTTTGAAGGGGGAAGATCCACAAGACAGCACTTCACTTAGTGATAGTCTGTATGAAAAGGCACAAGTTAAAAGTTCGTATACTATCGGAGTGCCTTGGCATTTTTTGGAAAAGGGATTGAGTGAAGAGGTGCTACTTAATTTTAAAGAAGC
Organism: uncultured Candidatus Saccharibacteria bacterium; assembly: GCA_964385825.1. Taxonomy (GTDB): domain Bacteria; phylum Patescibacteriota; class Minisyncoccia; order Phycocordibacterales; family JAKFXT01; genus JAKFXT01. The sequence goes on along the minus strand of CAYLPX010000004.1, from coordinate 19,413 downwards.
GATTAACCGCTTTAAAGCGCTTGGCTGTGAGGTGCGTGATATTGAATTGCCAAATATAGATTATTCGTTGCCAGTGTATTACATCATTATGCCAGCTGAGAGCTCTACTAACTTGGCACGTTTTGATGGAGTACGCTATGGACTTCATGTTGAAAGCGAGACACTGCTAGATGATTACAAAAAGTCACGCGGCGAAGGTTTCGGACAGGAGGTGCGACGACGCATTCTTCTTGGTACCTACGTGCTGTCGGCAGGATACTATGATGCATATTACTACAAAGCTCTTCAGGTGCGAGAACTTATTAAGCAAGATTTTAAAAAAGTGTTTGATAGTGGGGTTGATGTGGTCCTCACTCCTACAACTCCAGCTCCAGCATTTAAAATAGGGGAGAAGATCGACGATCCGGTAACTATGTACTTGGCTGATATATTCACGACGCCTGCAAACATCGCTGGTATCCCCGCTCTTTCCGTGCCCTCTGGCTTTGCTGCAATTGCTGGCAAGCAACTTCCACTCGGAGTTCAACTTATGGGAGCTCCACTTACTGAAACTACCCTTTTTGATATGGGTAAAAAATTTCTCGGAGAGGCCTAAGTCTTGGTAGAATAGGGGTATGGAAATTACCAATGTTCCGTCCCTCGATATTGAATCTATTTTTGTGTGGATTTACGGTCTTTTCACTACAGGTGGAAGTGACGCTCTCGCACACAAAGAAGAAATAGTAGCGGTTTGGAAAAACGCGTACCTTACTTTTGCTTTTGTTTCTACCTGCGCTTCCATTTTTCTTCTTATTGCTATTTTCTACAGCTTATTTAGGTTGTATCAGATTCGTACTGCTGAAAATATAGCTATGCACGATGCTGAGCATAATTACTGGCATCGTTTGGAGGCACATGGAGAAAGTAATTTTGCGCCAGGGTTCCATAAGTGGCAGCAGGTACAAGGGCACGTGGCTTCGCAAAATCCCCATGAATGGAGACTGGCCATACTTGAGGCAGATATTATTCTAGATGAGTTAGTGTATGAGCGTTTTTCTGAACTTGGTGATACGCTCGGCGAGCGTTTGAAAAGGGTTGATCGAGGAGATTTTAAGACTATTGATAAGGCCTGGGAGGCCCATCGTACACGTAACGCCATAGCCCATGAGGGATCTTCATTTGAACTTTCCGAGCGTGAAATGCGACATATTTTAAATCTATACGAAGAGGTGTTTCGGGAGTTTCAGTATATATAGAGGGTTGCCAAAACGCACTTTTCTGTTACTATGGGCTTCTCAAGAGGGAGTCCTCACATATAGCGGGGTAGAGTAATAGTAATTCGTAAGGCTCATAACCTTGAGATGTTGGTGCAAGTCCAGCCCCCGCAACAAGTATGTAAAATGCCTTCATAACATGAAGGCATTTTACATACTTGTTGCGGAGAGGAGTAAAAAGCTAAGGCTTTTTACGACTGGACTTGCAAGACGGAAGCGGTATACAAGACGAGCGGAGCGAGTGCTTGTCGCTGAGCCGCCCAATTGAATTATCCCCATTTTCGTGTTAGTTTTGTTTTACTTTGCCGGTGTAGTTCAATGGTTAGAACGAGGGACTCATAAGCCCTAAACGGTGGTCCGATTCCACCCATCGGCACCCGAGCTATGCGAAAGCATAGGGCATTCGGAAAAAAATGCGGTTGTAGCTCAACTGGTTAGAGCACTCGCCTGTCACGCGAGAGGTTGCCGGTTCAAGTCCGGTCAGCCGCGCAGTAAGGGACGAAGAGACGCGAAAGCGTCTTTTTGTCTATATGGTTTCTTGTTATTTTTCAGTTCTTGCCGTTTATATTCTTTTTCCATCGCTGGATACTGTTCAATGATTGGTTTCAGCCATTCGTTAGGCACTATAACGAGTTTTTGGTCTTTTAGCGTGTAGTTCTGCCCAAGTGCCATAAGTATCTCTTTTTTGGTTTGGATGTCGCCGTTTAGGAATGAGCTATGTGCGTAGAGGGCAAATACAAAGGTCTTTTCCGTAAGTTCTAACCACTTGTCGGCTCGGCTTTCGGTTTCAAGCAAGTTCTTTTTGAGTGTGGTGATTGTTGCCTTTAGTTCGTCTCGTTCTTTTATAAATGAGTTGTCATCAATAAGTTCGCGATAACGCATCTTAGTTAGCGTATCCAGTTGACGTTGAGTTTCCGCAAGAGCTTTTTGTTGCGTTTCGTATACTTTGGCTCTCTCGTCAACTTCTTTATCGTTGCTTTGGTTTAGGATTTCCAAAGCCCAGTTTTTGAAATCGGGCAGAATAGAAATCTTCATAACTTCTCGTTCAATTTGCTCACTCATCAATTCACCATTCACGTATACATTCTGTGTACACGGCACACCTTCTTTTTTGCGGGAGCAATAATAGTAAGTAAACGTTTTTAGTTCCCCCGTCTTTTTTATTATCTTTGTTTTTTCAATCGCAGTAATCATACTTCCGCACTCGCCACATCGTATAACGCCAGTATAAGGAAACTCGTGTACCTTTGGTCGTGGTCTGCCTTCTCTGCCAAGAAGTATTTGCACTCGGTCATATTCTTCAAGTGTAACCATCGCTTCATGTTTTCCTTGATATGTTTTTCCGCCGTATTGAAAAAGTCCTATATAGAATGGGTCTGTGAAAATGCGATAAATGGTACTTCGGGAAATTGGCTTTGAACCTCTTCGTCTCATCTTGCGTGTTCGTAAGCCCCACTCATTATTTGCAATGTCGCGTATCTTTGGTGGAGTAAAGTTTCCTGTAAGCATCATATCCCACATTCTGCGCAAGATAGCGAAACGTTCTGGGTCTTTTGTAATGTAATTCTCACCGCGTATTTCTATCTTTGTATTGAGGTATCCAAGAGGTGCCATTATAGGAGCCATCCCTTTTTCAAGTTTGCTATCAATACCTCTCTTTACCCCTTTCTTTAAGTCCAGAATAAATTGATTAGCTGACCCACTCTCAACACTCAAAAGTAGAGCATTATCGTCTGGTTTGTACTCACGATTTATAGTTCTGATTGATTTTATAATTCCTTGTTGTAATAGCCACTGTATTTTTCCGCTATCAACTGGATTGCGTGAAAGACGATTGATTTCCCAACATAAAATGCCGTTCGCTTCTCCTTTTTCAATCCGCTCAAGCATTTTGTCAAAAATAGGACGATTGTTTGGATTTTTCGCTGACTTAGCTTCCGAGAGGATTTCAAAAACATCCAACTTTTCGTCTTCCGCAAGTTTTGTAATGCGGTCTGTTTGGTCGCCGATTGATTGGACTTGTCTGTCCTCACTCTCGGACGATTTCCGAGCATAGAGAAAGTATTTAATTTTTGTTTTATCTGTATTCATATAAAAACCCGAAAGGGACGGTCTGGTTGACCCAGCTATAGGCAATCGCGAGGATTGAACGGATAGTTGGCAGACCGCCCCTTTCGGGTACTATTTCGTCCAATAAAAATACCTCGCGTTTATTATGCCTAACTGGGTCAACAAGTACATTATACGCCATTTTCCAGTGAAGTTAAGGTGATAAGCTCGTATCTTTCAAGAGCTGTATCAATGAAAGTTATGTTGTTTGAATATGGCAACCTCTTTGTTAATTCTGATGATAGCTCTATTTTTTTGGTCAATCGTTCGGAATGACTGTTACTCCACACATCAAATATCGCCCCTCGCACTTCCTTTGCTCCGTGGTCCCGTATTGCCGTTGCCAGTCCGTAGGATATAAGAGCATTATTCATACTGTGGGCTTTTTCACCTCGCTTCTTTGCTTCGGAGAGTATGTGTAGGAAAAGTCCAAGTTTATCAATAGTGCTAAAAAGTGAAATCTGGTTTTCAGGTCTTTCTATGAGCGCGTGCCAAGAATTAAGAACAAGTGTTTTCAGAAGATTTGGAGTGAAGAGGTCTTTGAAAACGACTTGTGTTGAGTATTCTCTACCGAGCAGGGTATTTATCTCTCGCTTAGTTGTTTGAGTTTTCTTTATGCGATATTCATACCGAAATACCTCTCGCTCTTGTAAGTTGTATCGCTCAATTACGCTTCTTTCGTGGCCTATATGGCTCTTATCGTTCCGTTTGTTTTTTGGTCGCAATGAGTCAGAAATCTTATCGTAAAAAGACCAATCTATAGTTCCAGAGTAGATATTAAGCACTCGCGCACCTTTTTTGCATTGTTTCTCGCTTATATCAAATGCTTTATTTATATCTATTTTTGCAAGTTCATTGATTATCTCTCGCATCTGCATTGTTTTTGGCAAGGGTATATTCTTGCAAGCGTGCACAGCTTCTACTGTGGCATTTTCAATTATTTCAACGTCTACAATGATGCCAACCATCTCAAGCGCAGATTTTAAGGCAGAAACTACCTTTTGTTTGTCATTCTCGCCTACCTCTTGCAAGCTATTCCAATAGAGCAATTTTGCGACAGAAAACGTAGCTTTGAGAATATAACGTATGTTTTTTCGGTCCTCGGTTAATGCTTCAAAAATCTCAACGCGTGGCAGATATTGCTCGTGCCAATTCGGATGAAGTACAAAACGGCGTAAGTAAGTTCGGTTTACTGGTGATACTTTTTCCGTAGCCGAAAGGTCGTTATATTCTCGCCTTACGATTTCAGGGACAAATTGTGATTTATCCAAAATCTTGAACTTATGCGGTCCGTATATTTTGATAATGACTGTATCCATAGTAATTTTTGTTGGCGGTGGATTTCAAGGAATCCTGCACGGCAGTTTATTTTTGTTTTTGCAAAAGTTCTGCTTGCCGTGCTTTTACTGCTTCAAGTTCTGTGAGCGTCATTGGACGATAGGAAAGTGAAGTTAATCGCAAAAGTTTCATACCTTGCTCGTAGGCATCTTCTTTGCCGATTTCTTTTCCAAAATGCTCTTTGTAGAGAGCTTGGAACTTAACAATGTTTTCGTCCGACAACACCATAGAGTTATTCGCTATAGAGTTTATTCTTGAGTGCTTTGAGGTGGTCAAAGAACGACCTTGCTTTGACATCTAATCTATCCGAGAAGTAGCGGTTTGCCGTCTCCTCAATCCCTTCTTCTTTTTTGAAGATGAACAACGCTTTCTTTTGGTTCTTTCTATCTACTGACAAAAGCTCAAAACCCGCACATAAAAGTGCGGTTGATACTCCGAGGTCGTAAGTTGTAAAAACAACAGACGGGTCATCAAGGTATGACTGGTTATTCCCCGATGACTTTTTTGCTTTCCTGTTCGCCATATAGGTTGGGTAATTGTTTGTAATGACAGTGCATAACGACTAATGCACTATCTTGATTTTTGCTGTTTTAGGGTGTTCTGCGTATTTCTTTTGATTTCTTGAAAATGAAAAAACACCCATTGTTTTGGGCGTTATTTTCAGGGCAAGTTATTTATTTTTAAGGAAAAGGTTGGATTTACCCCATCTTGTTGTTAAAGACAACGCCAGAGCCACGAGATATAGAAATCAATGGCTTCCCGTTATCTTCTGTTTCAGCTATTTTGGCGTATCTCATAAATCCATTACTTCTATCCGTGAGGTTTCTTTGGATGAACTTCCGCATCTCATCAACAGTTTTATTCTTCTGTTCAGGCATACGACTTTTTATTTCGGCGATAAGTTCCTTATATTGCACTTCTCCACCTTCGGGAAGTTTTGCATATAGGGCGCAGAAGACCTTGTAGTAGTCATTTTTTTTCTTGGAAGCGAGTACGTGAAGACCTTTATAATAAAAGTCATCGTCTTTTTTTGTAACGTAAAACGAACTTGGGGTAGTTTTTTCGTACTTGTGCAAAATCTCCATTTTTTTAACAATTTCATTTGTGGGTATTTTCTGCACTCTTTTTTGAGAAATTAGTTCTATTATTTCCTCCCGTCTCTTTTCCTCGTCAGTCAATACTGTGTCTCTTTCAGAAAGATTTTGTATTTTTATTATTTCACTATGCATTCTATATAAAGAGGGTCTCACTACATCCCAAGATAGGCGAGGTCCCAGTCGTAAGTCGGATAAATTGCCAGTACCATTCCATTCAAGCTCTGCTGAATACAAATCATTTTTGAAGGGTTTATAAAAAGGTAACTTGAAATGCTTAAAGCTCAAATTATTGACCGCATCCTCAATGTTTTTTGAGAGAAATAGATACGCATCGTTTAGGTCCTTTGTTGGTTTTTTGATGTTTTGGCAAAAAATCTCAACAATATCCATATACATCTGATGGCTATCTCTAAGTTCTTTTATAATATCTCCACTTTCTTTTATCTTTTTTTCATAGAGTTTTCTGTCTTTATCACTTCGCTCTTCTTCCTCTGGGGAGTGAGCGTGCATTTCCTCCATCTCTTCATCAGAAAGCACCAGATATTCACTACCCGTATCTTCTATATAAAAATTGTCATACTTCAGATATTTTTGAAGTTTGTCTGCCAGCTTTCCAGCACTTTCCTCATTTAGATTATGGTTTAGTGGATGGAGAAAATCCATTATCAGCTTTGATATTGTGTTCTCGGGGTCAGTGTCAGTTTCCTTAATGTATTTGAAAGCTTCATTTATTGTCCACCACTTTGTATTTGGGTACTGTATCTTTTCACGGGGTATCCCCATCTTTTCCAAGATTTTTACAATTTCGTAACCAGTGAAGTAACCACCAACTTCTTTGGCTATAAGTTCAAGTACTTTGTAACTGTAGACAGATTTATTCATAGTAATAGTAATTCATAAAAACCTAGTCATTTTAGCATTTTTATAACAAAAAAATCATCGCTTCTGTTATTCTTAAAGTGATTTTTGACATATACCCCCTAGGGGTATAAACTTGTCCGTATGAAATATATGGACAAAAAAGATAAAGCAAAAATGACTCGCCGTCTTAAGCTGATTGAAGGTCAAGTAAGAGGGTTACAAAAATTAATTGAGAATGATACCTATTGCATAGATGTCATAACTCAAACCTCTGCAGTAAAGCAAGGTCTTTCAAGTATTGAGGATGCTCTTCTTGAAAACCATCTGAGTCATTGTGTGCATCATCAGATGTCTTCTGGGCAGGTCGGTAAAGCAAAAGAAGAAGTATTAAAAGTGTATAAGCTTAAGCGAAAATAATTCTATGGAACATATATACAAAGTAAAAGGTATGCACTGTGCGAGTTGTGTCGTGCTTATAGAAGATAAACTTAAGAAGGTTGCAGGGGTTAGCACTGTATCGGTAAAATTAGCTCAAGAAAAAGCGGTTATTAATTTTGAAAATAACCAGATTGATACAAAAACACTAAGTAGTGTTATTTCTCCATTTGGCTATACCCTTGAAGATACCGATAAAAAAATAGATGGAAGTGATGTGCACGACCATATGAAAATGATGGCCGAAAACGAACAAAAAGATATGGGTCTTGAGATGAAGTTTGTGCTACCAATGGTTGGTTTTTCATTCATTATGATGCTCTGGCAGGTTCTAGCTGATAATAATGTTATTGGGGCTATGTCTGAAAATGTGTATGAGGTTTTTCACCATTTAATGCCCATCTTTGCCACTTTTATACTGTTTGGTATCGGCAGAAAATATATAAGGGCTGTTTGGATATTCTTGAAAACTCGCACAGCAAATATGGATACCTTAGTTGGTATTTCAACTATCGTTGCTTTTATATATTCATTTATTATCACTGCTTTTGATAAAGTGCTCGCACCCTACATAAATACTACTTCTAACTTTTACGATGTCGTGATTGTTGTTATAGGTTTGATTGCATTCGGGCAACACCTTGAAGCAAAAGCAAAGAAAAAAACCAACGAAGCATTACAAAAACTTGCAGGACTTGCTAGTAAAACAGCACTGGTTGTTCGTGATGGTAAAGAAATTGAAGTTCCTGTTGAAAAGGTGAACATCGGGGACGTTGTAATTGTAAAACCAAATGAACGCATACCACTTGATGGCATAGTCATAGAGGGTTCAAGTTCAATTGATGAAGCAACGCTCACAGGTGAAGCAATTCCCGTAGATAAAGGAGTAAATGATACTGTTTTTGCAGGCACGCAAAACTTTCAAGGTATATTGCATATCAAAGTAACTAAAGACCCGAAAGATACTGCACTTGCTCATATAATTTCAATCGTTGAAAACGCACAAAACTCAAAAGCTCCGATTGAACGTACAGCAGATAGAATATCGGGAGTGTTTGTGTATGTAGTAATTGGAATTGCAATACTTACTTTCGCCTCTTGGATGATATTTGGACCTGCCAGTTTAGGGCTTACTAAAGCATTTGCTTATGCAATTTCTACGACAATGGCGGTGCTTGTTATTGCGTGTCCGTGTTCGCTAGGGCTCGCTACTCCAACAGCTATCATTACAGGCGTAGGACGTGGAGCAGAGAGAGGAATACTCATTAAAAATGCAGAGAGCTTGGAAAAGCTTGCAAAAGTTACTGCGATTGTATTTGATAAAACAGGCACTCTTACTCACAATAAACTCGCTATTGAGGGTGTGTATTGTAGGGATAAAAATCATATTTGTGAACCAGAGCATATTTCATTTAATCAATCACTTATTTATGCAATTACGAAATCTTCCAAACATCCAGTATCCGAAAGTGTCGCACTATGGCTCAAAGAAAATAATATCTCCCCACTCCCTATTAATGATTTGAGTGAAATTGCTGGTAAGGGAGTAACTGCAATATATCAAAGCAAAAAATACTATCTCGGCTCTCGTGCCTATATTGCAAGTGTACTCAAACAATCTGAGGAAACCGTAAAAAAAGATTTCGATGACACTCGTTTTGAAAGCGGTCGTGAACTTTATCTCGCTGATGATAATGAAGTTCTTTCTTTGATTAAAATACACGACACAATAAAATCAGAGGCAAAAGATGAAATCACTAAACTAAAAGGGCTGGGATTAAAAGTAGTGATGGCAACTGGCGACCATAAAGCGACAAGTGAGGCAATCGCCAAGGGTCTAGGTATAGACGAAGTGTATTCTGATGTAAAACCAGAAGATAAGTTGAACATTGTAAAAGAATTGCAGAAGAAAGGTCTCAAAGTAGCGATGGTTGGTGATGGTGTAAATGATGCCCCCGCACTTGCTCAAGCCGATGTAGCTATATCTATGAGTGATGGCTCGGACATTGCCATTGAAAGTTCCGACATTGTTATATTAAAGGGCGATATTGTAAAAGTCGCCGAAGCTATACACCTTGCACAGAGAACGAATAAAACAATCTGGCAGAACCTTATCTGGTCCTTCGGATACAACTCTGTAGGTATACCGATAGCAGGTGGCATACTCTTTCCTTTCTTTGGCTGGACATTAAGTCCTGCCATAGCAGGAGCAATTATGGCGTTTGAGAGTGTAACGGTCGTTGTAAACTCATTGCGAATTAAAAATATGAAACTGTAATTATGAAAACATATACATTTCACATTCACGGTATGCATTGTAACGCTTGCGTCATTCTGACAGAGAGTAAAATTGGCGACTTGCCGAATGTAAGTAAAGTTATATCAAAACTCAAAAATCATTCAGTAGAAATTGTTGGTGATTTTGGAGACAAAACAGACATAGAAATTGCAGAAGAACTTACTATGCTTGTTAAAGATAACGGATATACAATATCAGTTGAGAAGCATTTAATTCAAAAGAGGTGGTCTGATTTCAAAATTGCGATACCCATTGCGGTGGGTTTTGCGTTCTTGTTTGTGCTTCTACAAAAACTTGGCATCGTCAATCTTGTTGGTGGTGGTAATGTAACTTATGGCACGGCATTCTTTGTAGGTATCATTGCCTCACTTTCTACTTGTATGGCGGTTGTAGGAGGATTAGTTCTTTCTATGTCTGCAACATTTGCTAAAGAGGGAGACAAAATAAAACCACAGCTTATGTTTCACGGAGGGCGTATTGTCGCCTTTTTCATTCTTGGGGGTGTTATAGGTGCGATTGGCTCTGCGTTTACACTTGGCACAACAGGAACATTTATACTCGGTCTTATTATCGCAGTTGTAATGATTATACTTGGTATCAACTTGCTTGATGTATTTCCTTGGGCAAAACAATTACAACCATCAATGCCAAAGTTTATTTCAAAGCGTGCTCACAGTATTTCAAACTTGAACCACACACTAACACCCCTGTTGGTTGGCATTGGGACATTCTTCTTGCCCTGTGGGTTTACCCAGTCAATGCAACTCTACACTCTCACTACAGGTAGTTTTTTGAAAGGCGGTCTTACAATGCTCTCATTTGCTCTAGGCACATTACCAGTACTTGCCCTTATTAGTTTTAGTTCATTTAGTATCCAAAATAGCAAAAAGTCTGGCGTATTTTTCAAATCCGCAGGACTTATTGTGATATTATTTGCACTGTTTAATCTTGTTAACGCACTGGTTGTTATTGGAGCTATACCGCCAGTATTTAATTTTTAGTATAATTACATTTATGAAAACAACCATAGCTATTATCATCGCAGGAGTATTTATTGGAGGAGGTATTCTGCTCACTAAAGGTGGTGGCACGACAACTCAAAATACAACACAAGAAGCTGGAAATGTGCAGAATGTAAGTATTGTAGATGGAAAACAAATCATTGAAATCAAAGCAAAGGGTGGTTATACGCCAAGAGTAAGCGTTGCAAAAGCAAACATACCAACTGTTTTACGGTTTGATACGAATGGAACTTTTGACTGCTCATCATCAATCCGTATTCCAAGTATGAATATCACGAAAGCTCTCCCTAACTCTGGCTCAACTGATATAGATTTAGGAAATCAAAAACTCGGCATACTTCAAGGAACTTGTGGAATGGGTATGTATCCATTTGAGGTTAACTTTCAAAGTTAAAATAGAGTTTAATTATGATAACTCTAGTGATTTGAAGTTTGGAATGTAGATTGTAGCGTCATTTCTACTCTCAAATCCAGTTCTAACATCATCCACTAGTCCGCGCAAGCAAATCCCCGAAAGGGGATTTTTGCTTGCGCGGCTGAAGAAAATGAACTGCTTCATTTTCGTCCGGACTTGAACAGGCGGAGCCATGTCGCAAAGCGACGGCGAGCCCGGGGAGGAAGTTCTTAGCGAGTCTACGAGCTTAGAAACTTGACCCTCAAGTCCGGTCAGCCGCGCAAAATCAACAAAGAACCATGTTATTATTTGTGCATGATCAAATGGCACGAAGTAACATGGTATTCAAAGCTAGGAGCCATCCTTCTTTTTGTGGGTGCTATACCTGCTCTCACTTTTTATATTGGAGTTCGATACGAGGAGATACAAGCGCTTACTAAGGAGAACGAGTTACTTTCTGGGCTGTCTGGAACGAAGGCGGTAACTTCAACCGTTGATGATGACTGTGGTGTAACGCAGGGTGAACTTAATGAGTGTGCGGTGCGACACGCAGCAAAGGAAGAAGAAATAATGCTTGCGACACTAGAAAAAGCTAAAGAAGTGGCAAAGAAAAATGATAAAGATGGGTACGACCCCTCCGCTGAATACCGTCGTTTCAAAACTACCTACATCAAGGTATTACTTGATTCACAACAGGCGTGGTCTAACTATAGAGAAAAGCAATGCGCTGCTGAAGGTCGTAACTGGGAGGGGGGATCAGCTCAACCTATGATTATTGCTGGGTGTATGGGGAGGTCAGCAAAACAAAGAACAGAGGATTTGAAGTCAATTAGTTTTCTCTAGTATTGATGCGATAAAATAATTTTTAGTACTATGTTTACGACCCCTCAAAGTAAAGCTAAACTACTACTCGGTCTTGGTGCGCTTTTCTTGTTACTCGGTGTAGGGCATGTGTTATTACAGTATGTAGGGGGACAACGTATGCACAGTGCAAAGGTATTCACCGATCAAGATTTACTCGGGAATTGGCAAATGACAATTCCTAACGACGATCCTGCTTGTAAAGCTGGTCACAATCCTGATTGTGTACCCACTACAGTGGTGGAGATTAGTTTTGAAAGTGGTAAGGGGGGACATGCGTTTAACTCTTGGCTCCATTCTAGGCCGGAATTCAGTAATTGTTCATGGAGCCTGAGTTCTACTACACTACATGTGGTCTGTGACAAGTCGGGCGGTTCAAGTAATGAAGCTTTTATGGTGATAGATAATGACACTATTGTTTTAACAGGTGGTATTTATGCGGGTAAGTTCACTCGTTATAAGGGGATAGATTAAAATAAGTTGCCCTTTAAGTTTCTCTGTGTTTTACTCTAGGTACAAAAATTAATTAAAAAAACTATGGCACATACACTCGTAAATCAGAAAGTTCCTGATGTTATATTTAAGACTCGTGTAAGGGACGAGTCAGTTGGAGGTCCAAACCCCTACCGCTGGCAAGACAAAACTACCGATGATATTTTTAAGGGCAAGAAAATCGTTCTTTTTGCGCTCCCTGGCGCTTTCACACCAACCTGCTCCTCAACTCATGCCCCAGGATACGAAGCCCACTATGATGATATGAAAAAGCTTGGTGTGGACGAAGTCATTTGTCTTTCGGTTAACGATGCTTTTGTGATGAAAAAGTGGGCCGATGATTTGGGGATCAAAAAAGTTTTTATGTTACCAGATGGTAACGGTGAGTTTACTCGTAAGATGGGTATGCTGGTGAAGAAAGAGAATCTTGGATTCGGTGAACGTTCATGGAGGTACTCTATGTTTGTAGATGATGGGGTTATCAAGAAGATGTTTGTGGAGGACCAGTTTTCTGATAATTGTGAAGAAGATCCTTTCGAGGTTTCGGACGCAAGTACTATGTTCACCTACTTACAGGAAACTTTGAAATAGGAAGCTTCATCGTATAATAGGTATATTATTTAGGTAACACTTTGTTTATGTTTGGAGGACTTCTTATTATTCTTATTGGTGTAATTTTTCTCGCTAAGGCTCTTGGATTCACGGCGTTTGTGAGCTGGGACATTATTTGGCCATCTATTATTATCTTACTCGGTGTTAGTGCACTCTTTAAAAAAGGGCATTGCGTAGGATGTTCTATGGGTTGGTGCCGAGGTGGGCACAGGGGTGGGTGTAACTGCAATTGTGGTAACTGCAAGAACTGCGAAGTTCAGTAATTTATAAACAAAACCCCGCTGTCGCTTCGCGACAGCGGGGTTTTGTTTATGTAGTTTGTGGATTAGTTATATACTGTAAATAGTTTACTCAACCATAGATACTGATATAATTAAAGCATGATAGATAAAAAAGTGTTGATTGAATTATATATAAATGAGAAATTTTCCCAACAGGAAATAGCAAATAAGCTTAATTGCTCTGTGCACAAAGTTAGTTATTGGATGGAGAAATATTTTATTAAAACACGCTCTATCAGTGATGCTGTGTATCTTAAGAAAAATCCTAAAGGAGATCCGTTTAATTTCACGAAACCAAAAACAATTGAGGATGCAGTATTGTTTGGATTGGGTTTGGGTTTGTATTGGGGTGAGGGAACTAAGGCAAACAAAACTTCAGTACGACTTGGTAATACAGATCCAGAGCTTATACTTTCATTCATCCTTTTTCTCGAGAAGATTTTTACAGTAAAGAGAAAGCAATTACATTTTAGCTTGCAAATATTTTCTGATATGGGAGAGGGCGCAGCTCTAGATTTTTGGACAAAAAAGCTTAAAATTAGCAAGAGTCAGTTTTATAAAACAACTATAACCCCACAAAGATCTATTGGGACTTATAGGAAAAAGACGCAGTATGGCGTTTTGATCGTCTATTTCCATAATAGGAAAATGCGTGATAATCTAGTAAATCTGTTGGGAGAAAGAAAGTTCTTAGAAGTATTTAATATGCCGAGATAGCTCAGTTGGTAGAGCACATCCATGGTGGGGCGCACAGCTTCCTGCCCATTAAAGCGGTGACGCTTTGATGAATCCTGAATAACGGTTAACGGCCTATAAAAATGGTTAAGACCGTGGCACTAATAAAAATTAGGGCCCGAACGACTGACAAGGGGCACTTTTGTGTAAGTGTAAGATACAGTCTAGCCCTCTTGTATAGATAAAGAAGAGGTGTAAGCGAAGGATGAGGTCCCGAGTTCGATCCTCGGTCTCGGCTCCAGGAATCATAAAAAATGATTCGGAGTGCCAGCGTAGCTCAGTTGGTAGAGCATTTCACTCGTAACGAAAAGGTCATGAGTTCGATCCTCGTCGCTGGCTCCAAAGAATTTTCATTTTGCTATACTATTCTTTATGAATGAACGAGAGGAACGTATAGCGGAAATCGAGGGGCAAATGAGTGACCCCGATTTTTGGCTTGATAAGAATCGCGCCCAAGAACTCATTAAAGAACTCCAAGTGCTCAAAAATCCCAGTCTTGGCTATGATGGTAAAGAAGCCATTATGACGCTTTTTGCAGGTGCTGGAGGGGACGATGCGGAGGACTTCGCTCGTATGCTCTACGACATGTATGAGGGCTATTTTAAAAAGCGCGGGTGGCACTCAACTATCATGCACCAGAATCAAAACGATCATGGAGGTTTTCGTAATATTACGCTCCACATTGAGGCTAAGGGTTCTTATGGGGTGTTAAAAAATGAGTCAGGTGTTCATCGTCTAGTTCGCATCTCTCCCTTTAATGCTAAGAAAATGAGGCACACTTCTTTCGCGATGGTGGAAGTGATACCGAAGTTTGAAAAGCTAGAAGAAGAAGCATTACCTGAAGATGAGGTTGAAGTTGAGTTCACCCGTTCAAGCGGTCCTGGAGGACAGAATGTGAATAAACGTGAGACAGCGGTGCGGGTGGTTCACATACCGACTAAACTTTCTGCTCATTCAGAGAGTGAGCGGAGTCAGGCACAGAATAAAGAGATGGCTCTTAAGATGCTCGCCGCTAAAGTGTATCGGGCAAAAGAAGATGAGCGTATCGCTAAAGAGAAGGGTATGTATGTTTCTAAAACAACGGCCATAGAGTGGGGTAACCAAATCCGCTCCTACGTACTTCATCCGTATAAGATGGTCAAAGATCACCGCACAGAGGTTGAGGTGAATAATACCGAGAAAGTGCTTGAGGGTGATATAGAAGTTTTTCTTGAGGCAGAGAGGGGATTGTAGTATTTTTTGAGAAGCGAGGCGCTAGTGTTACACTAGAAGTATTCAGCACGAAAATAAGGGATGCAGGCTATTAGCAGTTTCTTGTTTAACAAACTTCACAATGATTCTTTTTGATAAAGTGAGCAAGGAGTATCACACAAGCGGTCGTGTACTTCATGACATTTCATTGCGTATCAATGCGCAAGAGTTTGTTTCTATTGTGGGGCACTCAGGTGCTGGCAAAACAACATTACTCAAACTACTTTTGGCGGAAGAGCGACCAACAGAGGGGATAGTTATGGTTGAGGATACTAACATACACAAGCTCAACAAGAGTGATATCAACGACTTCCGTCGTCGTATCGGTTCAGTTTTTCAGGATTTTCGTTTGCTTCCACACAAAACTGCATATGAAAATATTGCTTTTGCCATGGAAGCTGCGGGGCGACCGGATGACGAGATTGCATCCGATGTACCGCATGTGCTTGAACTAGTGAACCTTAAAGACAAGATGATGAACTTTCCTCATGAGCTAAGTGGTGGAGAGAAGCAGCGTGTTGCCATAGCGCGCGCCATTATCAACCAGCCCGATATCATCATTGCTGATGAGCCTACGGGAAACCTTGATCCTGTTAGCACTAATGAAATTATTCAGATTCTACAGAAGATTAATGATCTTGGAACTACGGTTATTCTCACAACCCACAACAAGGGGGTGATAGATAGTCTCGGGCGTCGGGTGATAACTCTAGACAACGGCCAATTGGTGAGGGATGATGCTTCGGGCCGCTACAGTATTTAGTCCAAAGTGGGGATAAGTACCCCTCTTCAATCTTTAATTTCCCCCTAAAAGTAAGGCGTTACGGCAGTTTTTGGTCCTTCTTTCTCGTTTTAATCTAATTCTTTATTTTGTAGTACAATAGACGTATGTGGACGAGTATAAAACGTATTGCTAAGTCTGGGTTCGTCAATTTCTGGCGCAATGGTTTCGTCTCCCTCGCTTCTCTCTCGGTTATGACCGTAACGCTTCTCGTTATTGGTGTAACTATTTTCTTTAGTGCACTACTTAACTCATCGCTCTTGCAGCTTAAAAACAAAGTAGACATTAATGTTTATTTTGTTACTTCGGCACCCGAGAGTGATATCCTTGCTTTTAAGAAAGATATAGAAGCTCTGCCTGAAGTGAAGAGTGTAGAGTACCTCTCTCGTGAGGATGTTTTGCAGCAGTTTAAGGAAAAGCATACTGATGATGAGCTTATTCTTCAGGCTTTTGATCAGTTGGGGGACAATCCACTCGGCGCTACGTTCAATATCAATGCTAAAGATCCTTCACAGTACGAAAGTATCACTAAGTTTATTGAGGACAAGACTACCAATGCTGTTGGTTCGGCATCTATCGTTCGCAAGGTTAGTTATCATGGGGACAAGAAGGAGGCAATAGACAGTCTTTCTAACTTCATAAGTTCTAGTAAGCGTATTGGCTCACTTATTATTTCGCTCTTTATCTTTATTTCAGTTCTCATTACGTTCAATACCATTCAGCTTGTAATCTATTCATCACGTGAAGAGATTTCCGTTATGCGCCTCGTGGGAGCAAGTACTACTTATATCCGTGGTCCATTTATGATTACCGGGCTTATGTATGGACTTCTGGCGGGAATTATTTCTATGCTCCTCCTCTATGGTGTGGCTCTTTATATCGGGCCGGCCACTACGCTCTTTTTTGGTGGAGTGAATTTGGCTACATACTACTTACAACATTTTGCGATGGTGTTCGCGATTATCGTGGGCGGAGGGATTGGTCTTGGAGCGGTTTCCAGTTTCTTGGCCGTCCGTCGATATTTAACAATTTAAGGATGCTATGAAGAAAAAGAACCACAAATACATATTTGTGATAGGAGGAGTCATGTCCGGTGTTGGAAAAGGCATCGCTACTTCTTCCATCGCTAGACTTTTGATGAGCCGTGGTTTTGAGGTGAATCCTATTAAGGTAGATCCTTATCTCAATGTGGATGCGGGTACTATGAATCCCACTGAACACGGGGAAGCTTTCGTGCTTGATTCTGGGCTTGAGACTGATCAGGATATGGGAAACTACGAGCGTTTTTTGAATAAAAGTCTTCGCTCTGAGAACTATATGACAAGTGGCATGGTCTATCAGTCAGTACTCAATCGTGAGCGTAACTTGGGTTATGGAGGTAGGTGCGTGGAGGCTGTGCCTCATGTGCGGGACGAGATTGTAGACCGTATTCAAGCTTCAGCAGATGTTAATGGTTCCACTATTTCTGTTATAGAGGTGGGTGGAACAGTCGGTGATTTTCAGAACGCACTCTTTATAGATGCAGCTCGTGTCCTCAAACTGAAGCATCCACATGATGTGGTGTTCGTGATGGTAACCTACCTTCCTATTCCTAACAAAATAGGGGAGATGAAAACGAAGCCCACCCAGTCGGCCGTACGAGCACTCAACTCCTATGGAGTGCAGCCAGACTTCATCATTGCTCGCAGCGAGGTACCACTAGATAAGAAAAGAAAAGAGAAAATCGGTATTTCTTGTTCAGTGCAGCCTGATCATGTGATTTCGGCCCCTGACATTGAGTCTATCTACGAAGTACCGCTTAACTTTGAGAAAGATAAGCTTGCAGAAGAGCTTATGGAGCTGCTTCAAATAAAGGGTAAAAAGAATCCACGAGAGATAAAAGCTTGGCAGAATTTTGTTACGAAACTAAAACATAGTCGTGATGAAGTGCATATCGCGATTGTTGGTAAGTATTTTGATACAGGGGACTTTGTACTCTCTGATGCCTATATTTCTGTTATTGAGGCTATTAAGTTCTCAGCATACTCACTTGGAAAGAAACCAGTACTGACGTGGATTAATGCTAAACATTATGAAGGTAAGAGTGGTGGGGAGAGGGTAAAAGAATTAAGCAAGTATGATGGAGTGATAGTACCAGGTGGTTTCGGCGAGTCTGGTATTGAAGGAAAAATTATGGCAATAAGCTATGCTCGCAAGAATAAAATTCCCTATTTTGGATTATGCTATGGTATGCAGCTCATGGTGGTTGAGTATGCGCGCAATGTCTTGGGGCTGAAGGAAGCGAATACTACGGAAATAAACAAGAAAAGTAAGTATCCTGTTATAGATATCATGCCCGAGCAGAAGAAATTGCTTGCTGAAAAGCAATACGGGGCGTCCATGCGACTTGGAGCATACCCTGCAATTCTCAAAAGTAATACGATTGCACGACATGCGTATGGCAAGAGTGAAATACAAGAAAGACATCGTCATCGCTATGAGGTTAACCCAGAGTATGTAGCTAAGATTGAGGATGCGGGGCTTGTTTTTTCCGGTCGCAGCCCTGATGGGAGACTTATGGAAATAGCAGAACTTCCGATTGATGTGCACCCATTTTTCTTAGGCACGCAGTTTCATCCAGAATTTTTAGCAAGACCCCTGTCTCCGCACCCACTTTTCAATGCTTTTATGAAGGCAGCGATTGAGCGAAAGAAGACATAGAATTAAAAAAAGCGGCACTCTCGCGCCGCTGTTTCGCCAAGCCCTTCTTGGGCTAGACCATGTTCATATCGGCAATTCGCCGGCCTTTCGCAGAGGCTGCTTTCTTTTTCCTCTTTTTCCTTTGTTTCTTGCTCAGAGGACTCAAGGCATCAGGATCTTTCGTGCTCTTATAGCTTGCGAAATTGTGTTTTGCCCTGACCTGCCCAGGCATTCTGTTCCGATTACCCATGTTTCTCCTTTTGGGTGTGTGAAAATCAGCCTAGAATATATCTACATTTCATTATTTCGTCAATGTGAATTTCCTTGGGGACTTTATTTTTAGGCATTTTCTGGTAAGCTAGCTAAACATTTGCGGGTTCGTCTAATGGTAGGACATATCCCTCTGGAGGATAGTATTGGGGTTCGAGTCCCTGACCCGCAGCACAAATTCAAAATTCGTTTTTTCGCCAAAATTCGGAGCGTCGCAAAGCGACGCGACGGGGGTTTCCGAGAGAATTCGCCAAGGTTTTTTAAAATCCAAATGAAGCGAGCGGGACGCGAGGCGGGGGTTCGAGCCAATCTTTTTAAGAAAATCTCTTTTGGCTTCGAGATTTTCTTCGGAAGCGATAATTAAGGCTTGGTTACTGTCTAAAATGAATTGACTAGAAAGTTCGAGCCAGCGATTGCCTTTTCGTTCAAAATCCTTCAATTTCTCTGAAAAATCAATTTTTTGGTTGAGGAGCTTTTGCTTCTTCGCGATATACTCCTCGCTCGTAATTGTGCTGTCCAAATGAGCGTCAAGAAGCCTGTCTAGCGTCTCCTCAACACTTTTGATTTGATTTTTCAGATTTTGAACGAAAAGGGCGTCAGAGTGGAAACTGCTCGCTTGTTCCTTTTCGAGTTCAGCGAGCAT
>CAYLPX010000003.1:0-104547 GCA_964385825.1 uncultured Candidatus Saccharibacteria bacterium | reverse complement strand
CTCAATATGAGCACCGTCTGACTCCTTACAGGAGCTGTACACCTTTTGGGTCTTTTACAAATCAGGTGTGGTTAATATAGTCTGTTTCGTGCGCGCGTAGCTCAGTTGGTAGAGTGAGTTTGGGATGGGACCCAAGCGCAAGGCCGGAGCGCTGGCGCGAGGTAGGGCTGAAAGATTTTTCAACAGAAAAATACTTTTGGCCTCGACTGACTCCTTACAGGAGCTGTACACCTTTTGGGTCTTTCAGAAACAGGGTATTCTAAGAAAGCAATGTGATTTATTTTGTGCGCGCGTAGCTCAGCTGGTAGAGCACTCGACTGATACTCGAGCGGTCGAAAGTTCGAATCTTTCCGCGCGCACAAAGTACGGCACACCCTGTTTCTGAAAGTCCTCAAAAAGTCTTGCGAAAGCTCCAAGTATTCGCTTTCTCACTCGAGCGGTCGAAAGTTCGAATCTTTCCGCGCGCACGAAGCATGGTATGTACACCTGATTTGTAAAAGCTCTCATGTGACCGAATCTTTCCGCACGCAAAAAGATGTTATTATTTAGCAATGAACTTTTTTAAATTTAAAAAAACTCAAGCGGAAATTGATTTTCAGGTTAAAAACTATAATACCCCTAAACTATCCGGGTCTTATAAAGCTAGGGTTGCGATACTATTTAAAATTCTTTACGCCATGTTCTTTTTAGGATCGTTCATGGCTTTCATTTTTCATACAATTTCTGATACTGAAAAAGATCCTTCCACAGGGGGAGTTTTATGGATAGTAATAGTATTTCCGTTTATATTTGCGGTAGTATACAGTGCTTTTGTTGCCCCATTTGTTGTTTTGGCCTCAAGCGGGCGACGTATTGGTATGTTCATTTTACTTTTAATAGAGTGCCTTTTTCTTTTTATACACTATAGTGTAATAATTGATTTTTTTAAAAATTTTTCAACTTATGATTTGTTTAATATAGTATTTTTCGTACTAACCATATTAGTTTTTATTGAGTTTTTAAATTATCTCCATTGGGCGTTTGTAGTTACCGGTAGGTATAAAAAGGAGTTGAAATAATCTGTGCATTTCTCTACTGCACAAACTAGGGGAGTAGCGTACAATATGGTTATTAACCTGGCTAACAGGTAACTAAGTTATTTCTATGCACCACACCACATTCTCTATTCAAGAAGCTTTTGAAAATGCTTGGGAAATTCTCAAGAAAAAGTTTGAGCTCCTTGCGGGCACTATTGGCTTCATGGTTCTCCTTTCTTGGGGCTTTTCCTTTATGAAACAGATTGTTGATCCCATAACCTATCGGCCAGCAGTATGGGGTGGACATGCCACCTCTCACCATAACATGATGGGTATGCATACGTATCAAGGGAGTGGCGAATGGGTCTTCAACTACACACCAATGATCGCAACACATCATTCTTTTATAGAAATACTTATGGGGCTAGTGGTGAGTCTCATTGGATGTATCGTCATCACTATTGTCGGGATCGGGGTCACTAGGATTTATTTCAAAGTTGCTCGTCACGAGTCTGCACATTTCCGCTCTGTACTTCATGGAGAAGATCGTTTCATCCCCTATATTTTGGCTGTACTTATCTCAAGTGCTGCTATAGTTTTGGGTCTCATACTATTTGTACTTCCCGGTATTTTCATCGCACTTCGTTTGAGTTTGGTGAAGCTTTATGTGGTAGACAGGAATGTCGGTCCACTTGAGGCTATCACACTTTCATGGCACGCAACTCGGGGACAAGCATGGCAACTTTTCGGACTGCTCTTGGTGGCTATCTTAGTTAATCTTCTTGGGGCACTTGCTTTCGGAGTTGGGCTTTTGGTTACCATACCGCTTACTATTCTTGCCTTTATTGATGTATACGAGAAACTCTCTCATCGACATCAAGCAGCATAATGATTGGGATTTTTGATTCGGGAAGTGGGGGACTAACAGTGCTTAAAGACATCCGCAAGAGGCTGCCTCTTGCAGATATTCTGTATTTCGGTGATTTGAAAAATGCCCCCTATGGACAGCGTTCTGCCGAAGAGCTTGGTTTGCTCACCGTACTCGGATTCAAAAAATTAGCTGAAAATGAAGCTACCCTTATTGTTTCTGCTTGTAATAGTGCTTCAGCCAATATTGTCGTACCGCTGTTTGAAGGTCTCACTATACGACCAGAACATATTATTGAAATGGTTGGGCCTACCACTAAAGCTTTTGCCGGGAAACGCGAGAGAAGGATATTACTCGTAGCAACAGAAGCTACAATGCGTTCTGGTATTTATCAAACTGCTTTTAGGGGAATCGGTCTAGAAATACAAGTATTGGCCTTGCCCCATCTAGCGCGCGCCATAGAGGAGAGGGTATCTGGTCCAGCAGTTCTTGCGATGATAAGTGAGGCGCTTTCTCCTTACAATGGATCGTATGACACCTTGATTCTTGCCTGTACGCATTATCCACTTGTCATAGATACTTTTCGCCGCTCCATTCCGCAGGGGGTAGAGATTTTTGATCCTGCGGGAGTGGTGGCCGAAGAGGTAGTAAAACACTACAAGGAAAGCGATACTGGTAAACTCAGCTTCCTTATCTCTAAAGATTCTGACTTTTTTCGCGGAAAAGTAGCTGAATTTTGGGGTGGTGCTGACTATATAATCAGTGTGGTAAGCTAGTTCGTAATGGACTACAAAAGCTATTTTAAGGGAAAGAAGGTAACCGCTATGGGACTTGGTCTTTTAGGGCGTGGGGTTGGGGACATAGCTTTTATGGCGGAGTGTGGGGCAGAAGTTTTGGTAACGGATCTTAAGTCAGCTGAAGTACTAGAGCCCTCACTTAAAAAGTTACAGAAATACAAGAATATTACCTACCGACTTGGTGAGCATAGGCTTGAGGATTTTAAAAATAAAGATTTTATATTGAAAGCTGCAAGTGTGCCACTTGATTCGCTGCATATCGCGGAAGCGAAGAAAAATAATATTCCGGTTGAAATGAGTGCTTCTCTTTTTGCGAAACTTACTGATGTTCCGCTTATAGGAATTACGGGAACACGGGGTAAGTCCACCGTAACACATCTTATTTATCACATCTTAACCACTGCAAAGAAAAAAGTCTTGCTTGGTGGGAATGTAGTTGGTGTTTCAACCCTCGCTCTACTTCCTAAAGCAAAAAGTGCTGACTACGCTGTTTTTGAGCTTGATTCATGGCAACTGCAAGGTTTCGGTGATAGTGAAATAAGTCCGCAAGTGGCCGTCTTCACGACCTTTATGGACGATCATTTGGCCTATTACAAAAATGATAGAAGTCTTTACTTCAAAGATAAAGCTAACATTTTTATGTACCAGAAAGAGGGTGATTGGTGTGTGGTGGGAAAGCAGGTTGCTCCTATGATGAAGGAGTTTAAGGGAAACTTTATAACTGCTCCAACTTCGGTTAAAGATTTCCCTACCAAACTTAAAGGTGCACATAACCTCTATAACGTAGCTATAGCAGTAATTGTTGCTCGCAGGCTTGGTATTAACGATAGTGTTATTAAAAAAGGAGTGAAAAGTTTTGTGGGAGTTCCAGGGCGTCTTGAGTTCGTACGAGCGGTGAAAGGTGTTAGTTATTATAATGACACAACAGCTACTACACCGGATGCAACCATCGCAGCACTGCGTGCATTAGGAGACATCAAAAAGAAGAACATCGTTCTCATTATGGGAGGGAGCGATAAGAATCTTTCTTTTGATGAGCTACTTAAAATAATCCCGAAGTATTGTAAGGCGGTTATTTTCCTATTTGGTACAGGGACTGAGCGGCTTAAGGTTATGTGGAGTAAGATGAAAGTTCCAGCAGTTGAATATAACTCTATGAAATATGCGCTCGAAGAAGCTAAGGAGTTAGCCAAGAAGGGAGATATAGTGCTTTTAAGTCCTGCCTGTGCCTCATTTGGACTTTTCAAAAACGAGTATGACCGCGGCGAGCAGTTCAATAGGATAGTTGGTAGATTATAGTTGATAGTCTATAGAATATGCGAGATTGGAATCTAAAAAATATATCAAAAAAATGGTTCTATAGAATTGCTAATCCGATTAGGATTTGTTATTGGTTTATTTTTCGGCCAGAAACTAAAGGGGCAAAATGTTTAATCCAGTATGGGAATAAATTCTTATTAATTAGAATTTCCTATGGCCATAAGTGTTGGACCATTCCTGGTGGTGGGGTAGATAGGGGGGAGACGTTTAAGCAGGCAGCAATAAGGGAAGCTTACGAGGAGGCTGGAGTAAAAGTTTTTGACGCTGATTTTTTCTATACATATAGCCAAGCAATATATTACAAACAGGACACTGTTGAGGTTTATTATGCTAAAGTTGATTCCCCTTACTTTAAAATAGATAATGGAGAAATAATGGAAGCCAATTGGTTTGAAAGAGATGAATTACCGTCGGATAGAGTACCAAGTGTAGATAAGATACTAAATCAATATGACCAATACAGACTTTCAAAAAATAAATAAAATATATTTCATTGGTATTGGGGGGGTGGGGATGTCTGCACTCGCTCAACTTTTTTTAGAACAAGGGAAAGTAATTAGTGGGTCTGATTCTGCTGAGTCAAAAACTGTAGAAATGCTAAGGGGAAGAGGGGTTGAGGTTCTTATTGGCCAAGTTGCAGTTAATGTACCGAGCGACGCAGATCTTATTGTCTATAGCGATTCAGTTAAAGAACATAATGTGGAACGAGTACGGGCGAAGGAATTAGGGGTTCCAGCACTTTCATATTTTGAGGCACTTGGAAAAGTAGCTAGCGAGCATTACCTCATTGCAGTTTCGGGTGCGCATGGAAAAACAACTACAACAGCCATGCTTGCCGATGTACTAGAAGATGCAGAGTTTGATCCAACGGTGGTAGTTGGTTCTATTCGAGCTAAAACTAAAAGTAACTTTAGAGCCGGCAAGAGTAAATACTTTGTAGTTGAGGCCGATGAGTATATGCGCCATTTTCTTAACTTCACTCCGAAAATTCTAGTCATACTTAACATTGACGGAGATCATTTAGATTACTACAAAGATATTTCTGATATCCAAAGTGCTTTTGGTGAATTGGTGGCGAAGATTCCGGAAGATGGTTTTCTCATTTGTAATCCTATGGCTCCAAATTTGAGTGAAGTAGTAGCAGAGGCAAAATGCAAAGTAATTGATTACACGTCCTATATACAAAATGAAATGGAGCTTAAAGTGCCTGGTGCTCATAATCGTAGTAATGCCGGAGCGGTGCTTGCGGTAGGGGAAGTACTCGGTATCAAGAAACAAACAGCCGAAGAGTCCCTGCAGAATTTTTCTGGCACCTGGCGACGGTTTGAGTACAAAGGAGAAACAGAAGGCGGTGCTCTTATATATGACGACTATGCGCATCATCCAACAGAAATAGCGGCAACATTGCAAGCAGCACGTGAGAAGTTTGTGGGTAAGGAACTTGTTGTAGTGTTCCAACCGCATCTGTATTCGCGCACTAAGCTTTTAAAGCAGGATTTTATAGAAGCCTTAAGTATGGCTGATATTGTTCTTCTTGCTCCTATCTATGCAGCGAGAGAATTAAAGGATGAGAGTATTACTTCAGAAATGTTGGTGGAGGAAATAGCCCAAAAAACTACTGCTAAAAGCTTTGATAGTTTAGAAGAAATCGTAGAGCGCCTCAAAACAAAAAATGCTGATAGTAATGTGGTCATTATCACTATGGGCGCAGGGGATATATATAAGGTAGGGGAGAGTCTCATAAAGTAATAAGCGCCCGAGTTTCTCGGGCGCAGGTTGGGCGGCAGAAGCCCTAGAGGGCTTCGTCGGGGAGGCCGTTTTCGCTGAAGCTTGCGACCGCTAGGAAGAAACAGGCCGAGGCTTCTTCTTGATCGACGCCATGTGAAAGCGCAAGGCCCTCAAGGATTGGCTCCCACGCTGTCCAAACCTTGGCTCCACCAAAAAACACGGTGAGTTCGGCGAGGTTTGCCACTTTTCGCTGAAAGGGGGTTACCCTGTCGGCGAGGATGGATTCTTCCATTGCAATCTCCAAAAGAACTGGATTCATACTATACTGGGCACTCCTTCTTGTGGTCAATTATGTTTTCATGTGCTAATTTTTAAAAAGATAATTTTGCAGGGGAACAGCAATGAAAAATGCTCCAGGAATCTCATGGGGACCGGAGTCTCCCTATAACTTAGTGCGGATCTGCGATGACGAACGCGGGTCTGGCTACGCGCTTCTTGATTGTTCTTCGCCCCTCTACACTGTTGTTCGAAAGTTTTTTGATCAAACACATGGCAATAAGTTCGTAGCTCATGGTTTTGCTATGGATTGGGGGAGGCTCATGAACGGCGGTGGGAGTGGGGGGTTATCGTCCGGAATGAGGGCGGAGCTCGATGCTACTCCATAGGTGCGGGGGCTTGCCCCCGCTGTTTTATTTGTATAGAGTTCGGGGATGTTAAGACTTTATGTAATTGGGACCCCTATAGGGAATATGGAGGATATTACTCTTCGGGCATTTCGTGTGCTTAAGGAGGTAAATCTTATACTCTGCGAAGACACACGAGTGACGAAGAAGTTGTTAGATCGCTATGAAATCAAAACAAAAACCAAAAGATTGGATGCGCACAAAGAGGGAGAATTAAGCGAAGAGATTACTGGGCTATTTGATGAATATGAAAGTATCGCCCTGGTGACTGATGCGGGGACTCCTGCGATTTCTGATCCAGGATTTCGTTTTGTGGCGGCAGCTCGCGAGGCCGGTATTGAAGTGGTAGTTATCCCCGGACCTTCAGCGCTTATCAGTGCACTATCTATTTCGGGCATTCCGGCAGATCAATTTCTTTTTTTGGGATTTTTACCACATAAGAAAGGGAGAGAAACATTGTTTAAAGAAATAGCAATATCAGGGAGAACGGTTGCTTTTTATGAATCAACGCATCGTCTCATAAAAACATTAGAAAAATTAGAGGAAGCAGTAGAGCCTACTCGAAAAGTAGTAGTGGCTAAAGAGCTCACAAAAATGTTTGAGGAAATAGTTAGTGGAAGTGCTGAAGAAGTTTTTACCTATTTCAAGGATAATGAAATAAAACAAAAAGGGGAGTTTGTGGTAATGGTTGAGGGACTCCAATAAATTACCAAGCGCAGGAAATTCGATCATTACAGATGGTCCACATGTATTGCCAGCGATGAATGGTTGGCGTATCGATAGCGAATTGATCAGTGATTCTAAAACCAGTTTCACCAGAACAGATTGAGCCAACTGAGTAATGACGTCCATCTGAAGTGTACAGGTAACTAGCTTTTGGGTTGGTAAGTGATGTACAAACACCTGGTCCCACTTTCGAACTATCGGGGTCACGGGGGAGCGCAGATATATACGTAGGGGCTAACCCGGGAATCCAAATTCCATTATTACCTGGGCCATTTGAAAGGTTGGGGAATCCTGGTTCTGAGGTGTACCACGTAAGTGTCCATGTATTGGTGCTCGCATTATAGGTATCACCGGTACTTGGGTATGAGCCATTAGCGTCAAAGTAAGCCTCTAGTGCCATTTTAAGTTGGACTAAGGCATCTTTTCTTATTTTATCGCGTGTTATAGCTCGGCTTTGGTTGACTGACGAAAGTACTATTTTTGCAATAATAGCTACAATCATTACTACAACCATGAGTTCCACTAAAGTAAAGCCACGTTCTGAGGTCTTTTTTCTAAAGGGTCTAAAGAGAGGAAACATATATATGTAATAATTGTATCGTACAGGTTGAATAATACACAATTATACGGTGGGTAATAGTAAGATTGGAAAAAATGATTAATTATTTTATACTAGGTTTATGAGCAAGAATCTCGTTTTTATATTGGCCATAGGTATTGTGGTGTTAGCCACCCCCTTTGTTTCTATCCCTAATGCCTGGAAAAATCCTTTCTATATCATTTTTGGGGTAATAATTGCGTACATTAGCTACAGAGAAAGGCATGGAAAAAGGAAGACAACTAGTGTTGGTGGTAAAAAAATGAAAAAGGTAGTTGGCGGAGTAACTCATGTGGAGACTCCAGGCGAAGGAGTTACAGAGCCTTTGGTTACCCAAAAAGAAGAGCTGTAGACTTGTGTAGGTGTAGGTCTTCTGCTACCATATCGCGATGCGAAACCATGGGGGTTTTGCATTGTTCCTCTAGGAGACTTACATGCCCTTGAAGCAACCTGGAAACGACGGAAAGCAAAACCGGCGGCCGGTGAATGGCGCTACGCTCCACAAGAAGAAGGTGGCGCTGCGCCGGGCAAGGCGGCGGTTCAGCGGTAATCCGACGACGGCTGGCATTGCCGAGGCGGAGCTCCGCGCAATGCCGGTGACGAATTTCACGAAGGGGTGTTTCAGGAACGGCGCGTACGTTCCCATGCGGCCGCAGTAGGGCCTTGGTGTTTCGGAACCCGCAGCTTCGGCTGCGGGCTTTTCATTTGGAGACAACTACTTCAAATTAGACTATACTTTAGGTACTTACGTTCATTTCTTTTTTTCATGCCTGATGAAAATCGCATAACCTATTTTGCAACTACAGACGCTCGCAATCGTCGAGTACCTTTTGGTATTAAAGCGAAAGACAGAACTCGTCATACGTATGTTATTGGTAAGACGGGGATGGGGAAGTCTACACTTCTTGAAAACATGGCCATTCAAGATATTCAGAATGGTGAGGGGCTGGCTTTTATAGATCCACACGGCAAGACAGCAGAACTCCTACTTGATTACGTACCAGAGCACCGCATCAAGGACGTACTCTACTTTGCTCCTTTTGATATGGAGTACCCGATTGCTTTCAATGTGATGGAAGATGTTGGTATAGATAAGCGACATTTAGTGGTATCGGGGCTTATGAGCGCCTTTAAGAAAATCTGGGTGGATGCTTGGAGTGCTCGTATGGAGTACATTCTCTCCAATACACTCCTTGCTCTACTTGAGTATCCAGGAGCTACATTTCTTGCTATTAACAAGATGCTCTCTGACAAGGATTTCCGTAAAAAAGTGGTGGATAATATAACTGATCCGACAGTGAAGTCTTTTTGGGTAGATGAGTTTGCAAAGTACACCGATCGATTTGCCGCAGAAGCGACACCGGCTATTCAAAACAAGGTGGGGCAGTTCACCAGTAATCCTCTCATTCGTAATATTATTGGCCAGCCACAATCTTCTTTTGATCTTCGAAGGATGATGGACGAGAAAAAAATTCTGATCATCAATCTTTCTAAAGGTCGTGTAGGAGAGAGCAATGCCAACCTTTTGGGAAGCATGCTCATTACTAAGATTTATCTAGCAGCTATGAGTCGCGCTGATGTACCAGAATCACGGATGGCACGACTTCCTAATTTTTATCTCTATGTAGATGAGTTCCAGTCTTTTGCTAATGAGAGTTTTGCTGACATTCTTTCAGAAGCTCGTAAGTACAAATTAAACCTCACAGTGGCGCATCAATACATTGAACAAATGTCAGAGGAGGTACGAGCAGCTATTTTTGGTAACGTGGGGACCATGATTGTATTTCGGGTGGGACCATTCGATGCAGAGATTTTCGAGAAAGAATTCATGCCCACATTTATCGCAGAAGACTTTGTGAATCTTGGATTCGCGCAAATATACCTCAAGCTCATGATTGATGGAGTGGGCTCGCAACCTTTTTCTGCTGTTACTATGCCCCCAGTTGCAAAGCCAGTTATTTCATATAAAGAAGAAGTAATTCGCACTTCACAAGAGCAGTTTGGTGAAAAGCGTAGCGTCGTGGAGGAGGATATTGTAAAGCAGACATTAAGTACAAGCGTACCGCCAAAGGGAGAGAAGAAGGAGAATAAATTTGAGGAGCGACAACAGGAGGGGCGCGAGCATCCACGAAGAGAGGATAGAAAAGCAGGACCAAAAAAGGAAAACCACGAAACCTTAAGTCATGTGGTTGAGGAAAAAATAAAGGAAGTTGGCTCACATCTTCATCTTGAAGGGCTTCGTCAAACGTTGGCAAGTGTTGTAGGGGCCACTATTCCCGAAGAACACCAAGAGGAGAAGCCTGTGGTTAAAGAAACACAGACGCATAAGGCGCCGGAAGCTGTGCCTCAAGTATCAGTACCCAGGGCAGAAAAAAAAGAAGAGGTGAAAAGAGATCGGCCCCCTGTGGAAGGGCGGAGGGAAGAAGGTTCTCGCCGACAGAATACTAATACCGCTAATAAGCAAGCTCTCGCTGCAGTTCTGGCGTCACTTAAGAAAAAGGAAGAAATAGTTATGGATGATGGGGAGAGTGGAGAAGAAACTAAAGAACCAGTTAGGGAAAACTTAACTACTTCTAAAGAAGAAGTAGGAAGAGTGGTGAATGAAATTCCTGAAGATAAACTTCGCGCTATGCTTCATGTTGAGCATGATGAAACTAATTAAGGGTATACGCGTATTCTCTATTTTTCTTTGTTATTTTTTGTTTTTCAAGTTTGCCGGAGCGAGTGTTTTGATTAATGAAATCATGTACGATCTTCCGGGGACTGACACCGGCAGAGAGTGGATAGAGCTTTACAATGATGGAGGAGAGGCGGTAGATATGTCTAAGTGGACACTGCGTGAGGCAGAAACTAATCATAAGCTCGAAGTAAGCCAGGGTTCTGCGGTAGTCCCTGCGAATAGTTATGCGGTGGTAGCCGATACCCCGTCTAAGTTTCTAGCAGATAATCCTGGGTTTAGCGGAACTATTTTTGATAGTTCTTTTTCGCTTTCAAATACTGGCGAGACATTGGTACTTCGTAGTGGAGATGCTGATATGGATACAGTTTCATATAGTAGTGATACGGGTGGCGCGGGGGATGGTATGAGTTTGAATAGAAATGGGGGCGGTTTTAAAAGTGGGAACCCAACTCCTGGAGCCATGAATACTTCAGGTCCCGGTATAAC
This sequence comes from uncultured Candidatus Saccharibacteria bacterium, assembly GCA_964385825.1. Taxonomy (GTDB): domain Bacteria; phylum Patescibacteriota; class Minisyncoccia; order Phycocordibacterales; family JAKFXT01; genus JAKFXT01. Next base: position 93,645 of record CAYLPX010000003.1, on the reverse strand, counting down.
TCCGCCTGCGAGTACTACTACAACTTCTACTGATACTACCAGTACCTCAAGCAATAACTCAACTTCTTTAGGCGGGGGAAGTGGTGAAGTTGTTGCTAGCCACTATAAAACCGAACAACAAATTTTTCCTGATGCAGGCAAGGATAGGTCCACTCTTTTAGGGAGCGAGACTGTTTTTGTGGGCAGCGCACTTGGGGTTAATAAAGAACCGTTGCCAAATGCCCATTTTGTTTGGAATTTTGGTGATGGGGAAGTTAGGGAGGGAAGGCAGGTAGCTCACACGTATCATTTTCTGGGAGAGTATATTGTTACCCTTGACGTGACATCGGGCGAATATTCGCAGGGGGATAGGGTACTCATAAAAGTAGTAGATCCTACACTTAGCATTTCACAGTTTATACCTGGGAAAGAGGGGTATACTGAGATAAAAAATAATGGAACAAATGAACTTGATATTTCACGCTTCCAATTAGAAGCGGGCGATACAAAGTTCTTAGTCCCGAGTGGAACGCTCATTGGGGCAAATAAGACTATAAAAATTGCCAACAGTGTTAGTCAGTTTTTAGGAAACATGACACCTACTCTTTTTTATGCGAGTGGCCTTCCTGTGCCGAGTAGAACTATAGGAATACAAGCATCCGTAGCGAATACTTCTAATGCTTTAGCAAAAATACAAGCTAAAAGTAAAACTATTTCTTCAAGTAATGTAGCAACTGTAGTAAATGCACTGGAGTCACAAGAGGTAGTGCCCAAAGATAAAGAGACCAAAAAAGATCAGTCTAAAACATGGGTTTGGCTCATGGGAGTATTGGCTTTTTGTGGAGTGGTTTCAGGGGCTGTGGTGTACGTGAGACGTACTCGTGAGGAGGTAGATCAATATACTATTTTGGAAGATGAAGAGTGACTATAGACCTTTAAGTATAGTAGTATCTATATATGAATAACAGTATGGAAGGGAAGGTATGCCTTGTTACAGGTGGAACAAGTGGCATCGGTAAAGAAACGGTACGGGGGCTTGCTACACTCGGAGCCCAGGTTGTTTTTACTGCGCGCAACGTTGAGGACGGTGAGAGTGTACTAACAGAAATGAAGCGAGAAATGCCGAATGCAAACGTAGCATACTATTTAGTAGATCTTGCCTCATTTGCTTCAATAAGGAAATTTGTTGAGGAGTTTAAAGAAAAATATACACAACTCAATGTTCTTATTAACAATGCGGGAGTTATGCCGCAAGAGCGTATTGAAACCGGAGACAAACATGAACTTAACTGGCAGGTCAACTTTCTTTCCCCATTCCTGCTAACAAACCTTCTGCTACCTCTTTTAAGAGCGGGGGCACCAGCACGTATTATTAATGTTTCTTCTACTATGCATGCACAGGGCGAAATTAATCTCGGTGATTTAGAAAGTAGGAAACATTTTGATCACTACAGGGCTTATAGTAATTCAAAACTCGCACTCATTCTTTGGACAAAAATCTTTGCTAAAGAGTTAAAGGAAAGTGGTGTGACAGTTAATGCACTCCACCCTGGAGTAGTCCGTACTAATCTTTTAAAAGAGGGAATGAGAAATTCAAACATAGTAGTGAGGGGTTTGTTTTCTCTTACTACTATTTCTCCAAAAGCGGGGGCAGAAACTAGTGTGTATCTGGCTAGTAGTCCTAAGGCTAGTGGGGTATCGGGTGAATATTTTGTAAAAAATAATATAGCAGAGGTATCCCCACAAGCGAATGACATGGAAGCGGCAGAAAAATTAGTCTCTATAGTCAAAAGCGAACTTTTATTGTAGTGTATTGATCAGAACCCACCCTAGAGGAGAGTGTCATGAACCAAGAAACTGGCCCCGCGGTGATTAACTTGCCGCCGGATGTCGACTTTGTGGAGGAAACCGGTCTCAGGATTACCCTGAAGTTCGGGACCCTTGCAGATAGGACGGCGTTCCTCTTGGCGCTCAGGGAGGCGCGGAAAGACCGTAGCCTCCAGCATGAGGAATACGGCAGGCAACATGGTCTCCGCGAGGATGCCACAGCAGCAGCCCTGGGATGAACGTTGTGGGGCTGGTCGGCCGGACGGTGACATCCGGCCTTTTTCATGGGTTTACATAGCATAACCACCTTAATTTTGTTACAGTATTCTGCATGGCTAAAAAGATATTAATTTTGGGAGTAAACGGCTTTATAGGGCATCATCTTACTAAGCGCATACTAGAAACCACGGATTGGCAGGTGCGGGGTATGGATCTAGAGTCCGATCGTGTCAAAGAATTTTTAAAACATAAAAGGTTTGAATTTGTAAAGGGGGATATCACTAAAAGCGCCGCTTGGATAGAAAAGCAGATTAAATGGGGCGATGTGGTGTTACCGCTTGTTGCTATTGCTACTCCCATGAGTTATGTGAAGGAGCCGCTGCGAACTTTTGAGCTTGATTTTGAAGCGAACCTGCCTATTGTTCGTATGACGGCAAAGCATAAGAAGCGACTTATTTTTCCATCTACCTCAGAGGTCTATGGTATGTCACCAGATAAAGAGTTTGATCCATACAAATCTTCACTTGTACTTGGTCCGATCGACAAGCAGCGCTGGATTTATTCTTGCAGTAAGCAAATGCTAGATAGAGTTATTTGGGCATACGGTATTGAGCGTGGACTTGATTTCACTATCTTCCGTCCTTTTAACTGGATTGGAGTTGGGCTTGATAGGCTTTCGACAAAGAAAGAAGGTGGTTCACGAGTTATCACTCAGTTTTTAGGGCAGATAGTACGTGGCGAAAATATTAAATTAGTTGATGGCGGCCTGCAGAAAAGAGCCTTTACCTATATTGATGATGGCGTTTCTGCACTTATGAAAATTATTGAAAACAAGGGTGGGGTGGCATCGGGCAAAATCTATAATATCGGAAACCCTAAAAATAATTGGTCAATTAAGAAATTGGCCGAAACTATGCTCACTCTCGCTAATAAATACGAAGAGTATAAAAAATATTCCCATAAAGTAAAAATTATCGTAACAACTCCTGAAGGTTTTTATGGTAAGGGATATCAGGATGTTAAAAATCGAGTTCCTAAAATAGATAATACAGAGAAGGAACTTGGGTGGAAACCTGAAGTTACCATGACTGTCGCTATGCAGAAAATATTTGAAGGATATCGCGCTCATGTTCAAGAGGCGCGAGCACTTAATGATCTTTAAAACCCATGAAGCGGGTACTACTTTTCACATTAACCTACCACCCCTTTATTGGCGGGGCTGAAGTTGCCGTTAAGGAAGTAACGGATCGTATTAGTGAAGAGGAGTATCATTTTGATATGATCACACTTCGTTTGCGGAGTGAGTTGCCAAAGTTTGAACGGTTCGGACATATAGACATGTTTCGTGTTGGGTTTACAAAACGCGGGGCAACGGTATCAGACGCTAAAAATTTCCCACTCTCTCTCAACAAGTATATATATCCCGCATGGGCCTTTCTCTATGCGGTAGTGCTTCATCGTCGTAAACCCTATGATGCAGTGATGTCTACAATGACGAGCTACGCTTCTTTTAGCGCACTTTTCTTTAAACTATGTTTTCCCGGTATTCCGTATATCGTTCGATCGGATGATGGAGATCCTTTTGAACATTATGAGAGAAAAACAAGATTACTCGGTCCATTGTTCACCTGGCTTTTTAGTAAAGCAGATGGTGCAGTAGCTGCTGCAACGCATTTGGCAAGGCAGATAAAGCGATTAGGCTTTAAGGGGGAAGTTGTGGTCGTGCCAAATGGAGTAAACGCTAAGCATTTTTCGCAGGAATATACTTTTGCTGAAATTAAAGACGTACAGGATTCTTTGGGGAAAAAGGAAGGTGATGTATTTCTGATTACCACATCGCGTTTGGTTAAGAAGAATGCAACTGATGATGTGATTAAGGCCATGAAACTACTGCCGGAGAATATTTACTTTTTAGTGTATGGACTGGGGCCGGACGAGGCTATGCTTCGAGCGCTTGCAAAAAGTGAGGGGGTAGAAAAGAGGGTTCGTTTTATGGGGCAGCTAAGTCATGCTGATATGCCAAAGTATTTGAAGGCGTGTGATATTTTTATTCGACCATCACTTTCGGAGGGTTTTGGCATTTCGTTTGTTGAAGCGATGGTTGCGGAAATACCAGTTATCGCGACTCAGGCAGGGGGGATTGCTGATTATCTATATGACAGTGAATTAAACCGTGACAAAATGCCAACTGGCTATGTTGTAGATATGAAGGATCCAGAGGGGATAGCGCGCCAGGTAAAACATTGCTTAGAAGATACAGCCTTACGGGCAAAAATTATTAGTAATGCTAAAACCTTGGCTATGGAGCGATATGATTGGAATCGTATTGCAAAGCAGATGAAAGAAGAAGTGTTCGATACAGTTATTTAAGGATGGTCAACAAGGAGGGATCCGAGGCCTAGTTGGAGGTTTTGGAAATCCATTTCTTGATACCGTACTACACGGAGGTTTTCTTTTTCTACAACGCGTATGCTGTAGCGGAAGTAATCAGACGCCCACAGAACAAGTCGTTGGGTATAAGTCTTTTGAGCTTCTTTGAAGCTTTCAACGAAAAGGGCATGACCCATACTTTTAGGTTTTATTACTCGATAGACTTCTCTAAAACACTCGTTACAATTTCTGGCTATTTGTTCTACGGCTAGATAGGTAAAAACAAAGTCAAATGATCCATCTTTAAAGGGCTGTGCTCGCATATCTCCTTGTATAAAAGTTAGTTGTATCTTGGGAAGTCGTGACAGGATTTCCTCTTCGCTCATGCCAAGGGTAAAGGAAAGTATTCTAAGTGGTGGGTTAGCTATCAATTTCTTCGAAGTCTCTATTCCTTCTGCAGTGTATTCAAGGCCAGTGAAAGAAATATGTGGGTTGAGGAGAGCGAGACAAAGCACATTCATACCAGCTCCACTACCTAATTCAAGAATAGTTTTTGGTTGAAGTGACGCAATAGTATCATTGAGATGTTCTATTAAAGATTTCTTTCTGTCTATACGACGGAGCAGTGCAAGGCGATTATATTTATAGTATGGCTGTGGAATACCGATGTATTTTTTTTCATCTTTTCCACTTTGGTCCCAGAGATGTCCATATTCTGCTTTAACATTGGCATCAGTTCTTCCTCCTCCTGTAATGCGTGTCACAACCAGCTTTCCAATGGTTCGGTATGCTTTTAATAAGATTTTTAGTTTATAGATAGTCATATATGGGTAGTGGGTGGTTTTTAGTCAGAGTATCTACTCGGTAATTAATGGTAGATAAACAGCTTACATCCTACTATAAACCTTATTACTAGACTAGTTTTTAAGCTACTGTGGAGAGTATCTTTTTGCCCCTTTCCTTTGTTATAGTAATTACCATTAATGAAGATAGTTATTGCTACAGGTAGTTTCGGTGGGCCAGTTTCCTACAGCCGTCTTTTGGAAAGTCGGCTGCCTTCCTATAGGATGAAGGTAGAGGTTGTTTCTTTTGGTGAGGTGCTTAAGTATCCAAAGGTTATACGCCACTTTGTCTTTTTCTTAAGGTTAAAGAAGGCTGTAAGTGGAGCAGATCTTCTTTATGCACAAGATCCGGTTTCTGTGGGACTCCCAGCTCTACTTGCATCAAAGGTACAAGATAAACCTTTCTTTCTTAAAATCGTGGGGGACTATGCGTGGGAACAGGGGCAGGCGCGGTATGGGATAAAAGAAAGTCTTGATGACTTTGTAAAAAATAAAAAGAAATATCCACTTTCCGTAGAAATGTTCCGTTTTGTAGAAAAGCTTGTAGCTAATCAAGCTAAGAAAATAATCGTTCCTAGTAACTATCTCAAAGGGGTAGTAACTGCTTGGGGGATAGCACCAGAGAGCATAGAAGTCATTTTTAATGCCTTTAATGCTCCGATTATTACAGAAACTAAAGAAGAGTTACGAAAGACATATGCCTATACGTACCCAACCATAGTATCTGCTGGTAGATTAGTTCCCTGGAAAGAATTTCCGACACTCATTATGGCTTTTACAGAATTAAGTAAAACATATAAAGACGCAAAACTTTTCATCATTGATGAAGGACCAGAGAAAAGAGCACTTATGGAGCTCACGCGAGAACTTGGGATAGAGGAAAAAGTAACTTTTATTGGCAAAGTTCCGCAGCAAGAATTACACAAAAGAATTAAAGCGGCTGACTGTTTTGTACTCGCAAGTTCCTATGAAGGTTTCTCACACGTACTCCTTGAAGCACTCTCACTCGGTACGCCGGTTATCTCATCAACTGCGGGAGGGAATCCTGAGCTTATAGAAGATGGTAAGGACGGTTTGTTAGTTACCACCAAAAATAAGGAGGAGTTAGAAGCGGCGTTACTAAAGCTTTGTGGAGATACTATGCTTCAGACACAGTTTGGAGTAGCGGGTAAAAGGAAGCTTGAGCAATTTAAAGAAGAGCATATGGTTGAGAAGCTACTTAAAACACTAGTATGAAGGTACTGATGATTTCAACAGATGCTCATATTTTAGACTTACAAAGTAAGGAGTGTAAACGTATGGAAAGTTACGCTTCACTTACTGACGAACTCCATATTATTGTTTGTACGAAAGGGGGCAACAGAAATACTCAAAAAGTTGGGAATATGTTTCTTTACCCAACTAATTCTTTTAGCAAGTTGTTTTATGGACTTGGTGTATTACGTATAGCCAAAAGACTTAGGGGAAAAGGTATTACGGTAGTTACAGCACAGGATCCTTTTGAAATAGGTCTTGTTGCAGAATCTGTAGCACGCAAGCTTGGGGCTGGGTTTGAAGTACAGATACATACTGATCTTGGCAGCCCTTATTTTAAAAAACAATCTTTACTTAACAGAGTAAGAATTGCTATAGCTCATAGAGTATTACTTACTGCAAAAGTGGTACGTGTGGTGTCAGAGCGTATTAAGAAAGAATTGGAAAGAGATTATAAATTAGGCCCAGAGTTTAAACTCAATACAGAAATAGCGGTTATACCAGTAGCTCTTGATCTACAAATACAAGAGAGATTGGTACGTAGTGATTTTCTTCAAAAAAAATATCCGCAGTTTAAAACAATACTGCTAATGGTTAGTCGCTTAGAAAGTGAGAAGAACATTCCTCTTGCACTGTATGTGCTTAAGGAACTAGTTGTTACTAACCCTGGTTTAGGGTTAGTTATTGTTGGTGCTGGGAGAGAAAGGGGTAATTTGGTAACACTTGCTAAAAATTTAGGACTCAAGGAGAAGGTGGTATTTGAGGGTAGACAGGATATGGTTACTCCTTATTTTGAGAGTGCTGACATTTTTCTCAATACTTCAAATTATGAGGGGTATGGTAGAACCATACTTGAGGCGGCAATATCAGGATGCCCCGTGTTAACTACTGATGTTGGAATTGCGGGAGAAGTTTTCTCAGGAGATACCATTACCATCACTAAGGTAGATGATGTGGCTGATTTTAAGCAACAGCTGGCGTACATGCTTTTACACAATGAGGAGTGTGTGGCGAAGGCTACTAAGGCGCTTGAAATAGTAACTCACTACGTAGAGCGTGCAAAAGCAGAACGATTACTTCGCATTAAGGATCTTTGGCAGAAAGCGGAACAATAATATATGAAGTTACTTATTACAACTCAAGCAATAGATGAAAAGGACGATCACTTTGTTTTTTTCCTTGATTGGGTTCGCGAATTTGCTAAGCGGTATGAATCAGTAACGGTTATTGCTCTTCGTACGGGAAGTTACACATTGCCAAAAAATGTAGAAGTTTTTTCGCTTGGTAAAAATGAGGGAAGGGGGAGAGTAACTTACCTCTATAGATTTTTTAAAATTATTCTCAAAAAAATATTTTCGTACGATCAGGTGTTTGTATTTATGAACCCAGAATATGTAGTGCTTGGTGGACTACTCTGGAGACTTTTTGGGAAGCGGATTGGCCTATGGTATACCCACAAACAGGTGAATTTTAAGCTACGTATAGCGCATTTTTTTGCACACGATATTTTTACCGCTGTTAAGGAGAGTTTTACTATTCCCTCTAAAAAAGTGCATGTGGTAGGGCATGGGATTAATACAGACTTATTCAGTCCACGGGAAGTAAGTAGAGAAAAAGTTGAGATAGTAACAGTTTCTCGTATTGCTCCTATTAAACACATTGAGCTGATGATCGAAGCCATTCCTCAAATTGAAAATCAGTTGGGGCAAGGAGTGACACTCACTGTCATTAGTAAGGTGCCGGAAAAAAGTGACCCGTATTATGCAAAGCTTTTAGCTATGGTTGAGGACTTGGGGCTAGGAGAGAAGGTTCATTTTTTGGGGGCCATTCCTGGGGGTGAATTACCTCAGTACTACAACAGAGCCAGTATTACGCTTAACCTCACTCCGACGGGTGGATTGGATAAGGCGGTACTTGAGTCACTATCTTGCGGTGTGCCTGTTATAGCCTCAAATCAAGGGTTACAGGGCCTTTTTGGACCATTTGCTGAGCAATCCCTGGTTACTTTAGGGGACAGTGGGGAGTTGGTAGAAAAGGTAGTTTCGGCTATACGTATGACTAGGGAAGAGAGAATAGACTTGCGCAGTCTTGTGGTTCCAGCCTATGCTTATCAAACTCTTGTGGGGAAAATTATCGCTATATATGAAACAGGTAAATAAAGAACATTACTCGTTTGGGAAATACACCGATTTGGCTCGGTGGAGTAGTTACTATTATCAAATTAAAGAATTATTGACCACAGAGCCTCAAACAATTCTTGAAATTGGAGTTGGAGAGGGGGTAGTGAGGGATTACATCAAAACACATACTAATATTGCATACACCACACTTGATGTTGCGGAGGATTTACATCCAGATGTGGTGGGTTCAGTACTCGCTCTTCCGTTTGAAGATAATACCTTTGATACAGTTTGTGCTTTTGAAGTTCTTGAGCATTTACCGTATTTACAGTTTGAAACCGCTCTTAAAGAATTAAAGCGAGTTTCAAAAGGTGCTGTTATTTTGAGTCTGCCTCATTTTGGACCACCGGTGAAATTTTTATTTAAAATACCTTTTGTGCCAGAGATTAAGTTTGCTTGGAAGCTTTGGTTTTACAAAATTCACAAATTTGATGGGGAGCATTATTGGGAAGTAGGTAAAGAAGGATATGCGCCTTGGTATATACGATGGGTATTAAAGAAATATTTTGTTGTTATAAAAGATTACGTTCCTTTTGAAAATCAATACCATCATTTCTTTGTGTTGAAGAATAAGTAATATGAAACTTCTTTACGTTGCTAATGCCCGTATTCCAACCGAAAAAGCCCATGGTATCCAAATTATGGAAATGTGTAGTGCCTTTTCAGCTTTAGGTGAGGAGGTAGTGTTACTTGTGCCAAATAGGCATAACAAAGAAACACAAGATCCATTTCTCTATTATGGAGTTGAAAAAAACTTCACCATTAAAAAACTGCCGGTGTTTGATATTATTCGTTTTGGCATAGTGGGGTATGTAGTAACTTGGCTCACTTTTATGATGAGTGCTTTTTGGTACCTTGTACGTAATCAAGGTGGAGTTGTGTATGGAAGGGATGAAGCAGTGCTCTTCATTGCAAAGATATTGGGGAAGAAAGTAATTTTTGAAAGTCACACCGGACAGTGGAATTTTTTTATTCGGGGGTTGGCCGCGTTTAAAACACCATTTGTGGTTATAAGTTCTGGTCTTTCTAAGTTTTATAAATCAAAAGGTATAGGAGAGGCACAGCTCTTTGTAGCTCATGATGGAGTTAACTTGGATGCCTATACTGGAGATGTTGATAGAGCGGCTGTGCGCGATTTGTACAAAGTTAGGGAAGAAGATTTCTTGGTGCTCTACACAGGTAAATTGGGAGGATGGAAGGGGATGGATACTCTACTTGAGACTAGTCTTAAGAAAGAGATGGAATCTTTTGTCTTTGTAATAGCGGGAGGGACTACTGAGGAAGTGGAAGTGCTACAGCGACAATATCCCAAAGTACGTTTTCTTGGAAGAATAGAAAAAAATAAGATAGCCAACCTGCAACGAGTTGCTGATCTTTTGGTTATTCCAAATACCGCGAAGGACACAATTTCTCGTGAATATACATCGCCGCTTAAAATTTTTGAGTATATGGCAAGCGGAGTACCTATTGTTGCGGCTGATATCCCTTCACTTCGTGAGGTCTTGAGTGAAAACACTGGTTTTCTTTTTGAAGCTGATAATAGTGAGGCACTAGCAGAAAAGATTCTTGAGGTGTATAAAAACAAGGATGAAGCGAGTGTGCGAGCAAAGCGGGCGCAGGAATTGGTGAGAAGCTTTTCTTGGAAAGAGCGAGCACAGCATATTTTAAAATATATCCATGGATAAACACATTACTGAATTATTGAGATTGGTCCCTACCTTACTTACTGATAAGGTTCTTGATCTTGGGGCGGGGAGGGGAAGGTTTCTCATTGCATTAACTAAGCGAGGAGGGAATGGGGTTGGACTTGAGCTCAACCCAGCCTATATCAAAGAAGCGCAGGGGCTGGCAAGTGAGGCAGGTGTTCGGGTTGTGATTACGGAAGGGGTTGGAGAAAAACTCCCTTTTGGTAACAGTGAATTTACTTTTGCTAATCTATCGGAAGTGCTGGAGCATGTAGAGAATCCAGTTAAGGTTTTAGAGGAACTCAATAGGGTGCTCATTAAGGGTGGGAAAGCGTATGTCAGTATCCCAAACCGTTTTGGTTTCAAAGACCCTCACTATCATCTCTACGGTATAAACTGGATGCCTCGAGCATGGTCCGAGATGGTGATAAGGTTCCTGGAGAGAGGAAAGAATGAGGGGGGAGAGGCGGGAAGACAAAAATTGAGCGAAATGCACTACACTACCTATAACGAGGCTAAAACTTTATTTAAAGGGGTAGGCTTTATGGCGATAGATATTCGTGAAAAGAAAATTAAAGAAAAATACAAAAATCTCCTTATACGATCTATATTACTTATGTTCTATAAGATTTTACGAACGGTCTATTTTGACACTTTTCACTTTTTGGTTACTCGCATGTAAGGGGCTTTTTAAATCTACTTCTTCATACTATACTGTGACTCACATGGCTCCAAAATTCTACAAAAACGACTACAAAATCCAGAAAGATCTTAAGGATTTTGCCAACACTAACCCTATAGGAAGAGCACTCAAGCCGTACCTTAAGTGGGTATATCTTTTAGTTAACCCATATCTTCCATACCCGCGAGACTTTTTGGTGCGCATGATGAAAAGGGATAGTGTTGCAGGTGAGATTGGAACCTATAATGGTATTTTTGCAGAGCGCATAGTGCGTATTGGTAAACCAAAGAAGCTATACCTTATTGATCCATGGAAGGGGATACCAGATCGAACAGAAGAGAAATATTCTCAAAAAGCGCAAGACATACGACATAATACTGTAGCAGAAAAATTTGAAAGTCAGATTACGAGAGGGCAGGTAGTTATTGTTCGCAAAACATCAGACGATGCTGTGCTCGACTTCCCCAATGATTTTTTTGATTTTCTGTATATTGATGGGGATCATTCATACAAGCAGGTGGTGCTAGATTTGCAGAATTATTATCCCAAGGTAAAGAAGGGGGGACTTCTGTGTGGCGATGATTACCATATAGATGAGGTAAGGCAGGCGGTGGACCAATTTGCTAAAGAGAAAGGCCTCACCGTGACGGAAAAAAATAGACAGTTTATGATACGGCTTTAGCCTTATTTCCTAGCGTGACTTTAAGGTTCTACGTGGGGTTATAGGTTTATATATCTTAATAAAATAAAAGCATGCCTAATAAGGAAGAAATTGTTGTTGTTGGCTATGGCTGGGTTGGACAAGCGAACGCATTATCTTTAAAGATGATGGGTTATTCTGTTTCTTTTTTTGATGTGAACCAGGCCCCCGTCCTTCACTATAAAAATAAGTATGAGAAGGTATATAACACTATCCCAGCACTTACGAACGTTCTTGAAAAGGATAGCGATAACACTTGTTACGTTGTGTCCGTAGGAGATAGGGTGTCCGAGGAGGGGGTGCAAGATATTTCTCTAATAAAATCAGCCCTCCTTTCACTTGAGGACGCAAAAGGTAAAGTTGTTTTACGCTCTACGGTTTTACCGGATCTTCTCAAAGATCTTTCTTTTGATTTTTATGTACCTGAGTTTTTACATGAGAAAAAAGCAGTTGAAGAAAGTATTGAACCATTTTTCTTTATCGTGGGTAGTAATACTGAAAAAGAAGAGCCTTCTTTTTTTACAATATGGAGAGAGAAGGCTCATAAAGTATTTACTGGAACACCGGAGGAGGCTTCATATATCAAATATCTTTCGAATATTTGGAACTCGGTCCGTATAGCTTTTGTGAATGAGTTCGGTAATACTATGGGATCACCAAATTCCAAAGAAAGCTTGCAGTCGATAGAGCGGGTAACTAACTTTATGTTCAACCACCGTTTCTATATGCGCTATGGAAAAAGTTTCGGGGGGCACTGTTTGCCAAAGGACACGCGAGCTTTTTTTAATTGGTACAAGAAGAAGGGTAAGGATGTTTCTCTGATTGAAGGAGTGTATAAATCAAATATGGCTCATCAGGAAATTGAAAAACAGTATCCCTCAATGCCAGAGTGGTTTTCGGAGTGGCCCGATCGACATATATCAGGTAAGGTGGCGCTAAAGGCTCTTTGGCACAGTATTACAAAACATTTTACATAATATGAAAAAGATTCTTATTACAGGTGGCGCGGGATTCATTGGGTATCATGTAGCCAAGCGAGTATTGGACGACGGACATACAGTTGTTATTGTGGACGATTTTTCTCGGGGCATACGAGATAAGACTTTTGAAGCGTTACTGGAGCATCCACGAGTTTCTCTACTTGTACTTGATTTGGCAGAAAAAGAGTCGTGGGAAAAGGTGGGGGAGGGGTATGACTATGTGTATCATTTGGCGGCAGTTAACGGTACCAGGCGTTTTTATACCATGCCACATGAAATATTGCGTAGCGATACACTTATGAATATTAATGCTCTTGAGTGGTTTCGTACGAAAAATAAAGATGGGAAGATTATATTCACCTCATCGTGTGAGGCGTATGGTGGCGCGAGGGAGTCATTTAATGTGCTTCAGATTCCAACACCAGAAAATGTCCCACTCGTTATACCCGATGTATTTAATCCACGATGGTCTTATGCGGGAGCTAAAATAATCGGTGAGCAATTATTTATCCATTATGCGAATGCATACAAGTTTCGTATGTCTATTGTAAGGCCACACAATTTTTTTGGCCCACGTGAAGGATATGAACATGTGATTCCAGAGTTTATTTTGCGTTCCATAGATAGGAAAGATCCTTTTCCCCTTCATGGCGAACAGGAAAAGCGTTCCTATTGTTATATTGATGATGCGGTTGATGCTATGGTGCGCATCATGGAGTCAGAAAAGACCGATGGGCATATTTATCATGTTGGTTCACAGGAGGAAAAGAAGGGTATAAACCTAGCATTAACCATCTGCAAGCTTATGGGCTGGGAACCTAAGAAGTTTGATGGAAAGCCGGGACTTAAAGGAAGTGTGAATAGACGGCTCTCTTCATTACATAAAATTAAAAATGATATAGGATGGGAACCTAAGACCACTATAGAGGAGGGGCTTAAAAAAACCATAGAGTGGTACGTGGCAAACCCTCGGTTAGACGAATAGGGGTTTTAATAAGTTGCTTCGCGAATGATGCTGTTTGACTGTTTAGTCCCGGTTAATCTTTTTAGCCATGTAATAAGAGGGTAGAAATCATTGTGGAGCGTCTCTACACTTCGGAAATTAATCTCAAGAGCGTCGCGAACTCCCTCCTTTAGAAACGAGCCACGGCGATGGAAGGCGCCAACATCGGCAAGAACAATGGTATTGCCTTTTACAGGCATCGGAACGGGTTCAAGGTTATGCTCATCAACTTCCCTTTGTGAGAGCTTTACCCAAGGCTCGTTATCAAGATATTCGCCGCCATGGTTAGGGTTATATTTGTTAAGCGCATAGCGAATACTCATTTTGTATTCAAGAAGGAGTCGCTTCAAAGTGTTTCGTTTATGAGAACCTTTCACGAAACGGAAGGCAGCATTATTCTCATCGGTATCGGTAATGAAGTAAAAAGCTTTTAGTACTCGTAGTGGCGCATCAAAGTGTATGTTGTTGGTCCCACCATTACTTGGAAGATTAATCTCAGATTCTTTGCAGGAAATCCTTGTGAAGTCAGCTTGCATGGGAAGTCGTGGAACCCTATTAAGATAGCCGCGAGCAACGGCACCTATGGCTTCATTTTTTACGAATAACTCGGCAACATCTTTGGGGAATCGTTTGTCCCACAAGAAAAGTCGGTTAACACGGGGAATCGGAATTTCTGAAGGATCATCCTCAAACTGTGGTGTTAGCCTGTCATAGGCGTTTTTGATCTTCTCGTAATCAGTAGGTGAAAAGAAGTTGGGTATAGCAACCATTCCTTCATCGTCTATAGTTTTTATATATGATGCAAAACGAGGATCAATGGTTTGCGGGATGCGCACTTTGCGGTGGAGGTAGAAGGCGAAGATTCTTACAAAATGGTAGCCACAAATATTTAACGCAACTGACGAGGAGAACATGGTTGGCTTAGCATTAACAATTTTGGAGAGTAATTTTTTGATTTTCGTCATAATTTCATGGTAACAGAAAGGACCAATAATTCAAGACTTTACAATACAAGTTTGCTATACTGTTTCCAATTCTTATGCGTGTTTTAGCTATAACTGTGAATATGTTGCCGAATTCTGGCTGGGGACGTTATGCTCGTTCGGTGTGCTTTGAGACTGCACGGCGGGGTCACAGAACTTCTGTTCTGACTTATAAAAAAGATGGTGAGGCGGTCGTAGAGGGTAATTGCAAAGAGTATTCGGAACTCCACGCTAAACTTTCCTTTATTTCTGTTTTTAAAAATATACTAACTGCGCGACGTTTGGCAAAAGATGTGGACGTTGTTCATGCGTTTGATCTTTGGCCATTTCTCCTCTATGGCTATGGAGCAGTACTTGGGACAAATAAGAAATTATTTGTTACAGGAGTTGGAACTTATTCTGTGGTCCCGTTTAACTATGTACTAAAGCGTTTTTTCTTAACGAGGGCACTGAAGCGGACTGCGCGTATTTTTGTTATGTCAGAGTATACCAAGAAGAGAATGCTCGAAAAGATAAAGGTTTCTAATTTTACTTTAGTTCATTGGGGCTCAACACCGCTACCAAAAGTTTCGCCTGAGAGACTAGTGACGTTACGTGAAAAGTTCAATATTAAAGATGAGCACCCTATTATCCTAACGGTTGGACAATTAAAGCAGCGTAAAGGGCATTTTGATGTGCTAAAGGCGATAGATATTTTGAAAGAAAAGTATCCCTCAATTCTCTACTGCATGGTTGGATCAGTGAAAGATAACAAGGTGTATGTTGATTCTATGCTTTCCTACGCGAAAGAAAAAAATATTGAGAAGCATATGCGTATCGTAACTGATGCAAAAAGTGATGAAGACCTAGCCTTTTTCTATCAAACGGCAAATATGTTCGTAATGGCAAGTAATAGTATGGAAGAATCATTTGAAGGTTTCGGGATTGTTTTTCTAGAAGCAGAGCAATTCGGTAAGCCGGTAGTTGGTAGTAGAGACAATGGTACGGAAGAGGCCTTCCGTGATGGGTTCAATGGTTATTTGGTGACACAACACGACAGCCAGGATATTGCGAATAAGATTGATATGATCCTCTCTGGAAAAGAAGAAGAGTTCGGTAGAAATTCAATTGAGTTCCAAAAAGAGTTTACCTGGGAGAAGACAGTTGATTTACATCTTGCGGCTTATGAACAATCATAGCGCTCTTGAAATTTTCATAAAAACAGCGAAGGCTTTTATCCGAAAAGCCTTAGGTTTATATGGGGGTAGACCGAATCGGTATGACCAGATTTTTCAAACTATTGAAAATCTGGAAGCTAAGCAGTTGATGGAGATTGGCACGTATCGCGGCAAGCGAGGACTCCAAATGATTGAGGCCGCACTCAAAAAACATAACCCTAGTGATATTTCCTATACAGGGTTTGATCTTTTTGAGCCAATGGATGAGAAGCAGTACGCATATGAAATATCAAAGCAGCCGCTCCCCGAAGTTGCCATTAAAGAGCGGCTGGAAAAAACCGGAGCCCGTATTACGCTTATAAAAGGCAACACACTCCAAAGTATGCCGGAAGCAGTTCCGACATTACCAAAGATGGATGTTATTTTTATTGATGGAGGACATAGCTATGAGACGATTAAAAATGATTGGGAATGGAGCGAAAAATTAATGCACGATAAGACGGCAGTTATATTTGATGATTACTGGCTCAATAGAAAAGATGGATCTAAGCCAATTGTTGATGCTATAGATAGGAATAAGTTTACTGTAGAAATCCTCCCTATTCTTGATATTTTCTATAACCCTAATTGGGGGAAGTTAGAACTGACACTTGCAAAAGTAACAAGGAAATAATATATGAGAAAAGTAGCACTTATTATTCCACGTGATAGTAAGGGGTTAGTATTACTGCAACAAAAGACATACGACGCCCCTCGTTTTCCAGGTAACTGGAACCTCTTTGGTGGCTCAGTAGAAGAAGGGGAGACAATGGAGGAGGCGATAATGAGGGAGTATAAAGAAGAACTACAGCGAGACTTTTTGAAAGATGGGGGAGAGTATTTTAATACGTACAGTAATGAGGAGACGGAGCGCGCAGTTTTTCTCTCGCGTATTGAAGATTTTAACGAACCATTCACCCTTTATGAAGGTCGTGGACTTGGGTATTTTAACCAAGAGGAGATAGAGCATATAAGTATGCCACCACACATTAGAGAAATTCTTCTGGGGTATTTTAAATCAAAATCTATTGGGTAAATAAAAAACGGCCCACGCAAGCGTGGGCCAGGTTTTACTAAAGGGGTAGTATTTTTTACTGACATGACTCAACCTCAGTAAACTTTTGGGCGAAGTTAAGTCGATTTTCATGCCCCGCGGGTTGGTATACAACACGATACTTTCTTCCCACAACAAGATCTGTTTTGAAGAGTCGGTATAGGACTACGTTTTCTCCATTTTTGAATTGAATTCTTGTTTCCCGTGAATAAGACTCTCGTGAGTGGGATTCAAGAACACCGCAAATACTGAAGGTTGGTTTTAGTGATTCATAAATCAACCCGATTAGGAAAAAAAAGAGAAGGAGGGCAAGGCCGAGTGGGGCCACCCACGAGAGCTGAACTACCTTCTTTATCTCCGCATTTTCATCACCACTTAGTCTGGGTTCCATGATTCCCCCTTGGTACGGATTGTATTTAGTTACATTTACCCAGGTAAATAATACGTTTATTTCATGAAAAGTCTACGATTTCCTAAAATTCCTTTTGGGCCTTAAGACAGTTGTTAGAGTTATTTTACAATCTCAAAAATGTCTTTTCGGACATGTCCTTCATTCACTTCATGCTGAACCTGCTCTTTGGTGATAGCCCCGTCAGCAAGTGCATCTTTAACAAGACTTAGGAACCAGTTTTCAATTTTTTTATCAGGGTGAGGTTGGTAGGTGGTTTTATATTTGCCAAGCAGTTTGTGTATTGGTTCACGGGGAATAAGGCCAAAGTATTTGGGCATGGGGTTACGTGTGAAGTCTATAGGAAGTCCGGTACGCCATGGTTGAGTAATGCGGTTGGTAGTGTGGAGCATGTAGGTATCCTCACTTAGCATATCAAGGTTATTCCATTTTCTCGGAATCTCAAGCACATTATGTTCATTCTTGATTGTCATGATGCTGTCATAGTCTATTTCTCCGTTTGAAAGTTTATCTAGCCAGTTCTCAACTCTCCAAGAAGTAAGCTTGGCACAGTCGAGCACCATAACACTAGAATCCCAAGCATCTTTTTTGCGGCAAGCAGCAAGGTGTGCACTACCCAAGTTCATTTCATATAGTTCACTAATGTCTTTTAGGGCAAAAATATCTGGATCTATGACGACGGCTCGCCCTTCAAAACCCATCAGTTCGGGTGGCATAAAACGCGTGAGGGTAAAAGACTGTAAATCATTTCCATCTATTTTTCTTATATCACCAGTTCCAGCCTTACGAATAAAAGAGCTGTTAGAGAATTTTTGGAAGATGGGTATGTCCTCAACCAGCATGATAGTAACTGGTATAGGATCAGAACCTTTGTATGTTTTCTCAAAAGCGTACTTAGCTAAATAGGCACCAAGTATTTGCTTTTTGTTGGCTTGAATAAAGAATCCTTTCTTCATAGGTCTATCTGGTAGTTGTCAGCAAGTATGGCGAGTGAGAGATAAAGGTGAAACTTTTTCCCAGGCCACGAGTCCTTGCTTTCCAACTGTTTTTTAATGCGTGGCCAGTCGACTATGCCACCCTCACGTTTGTTATTAATGATTGCGAGGAAAAGATTTTTAAAACGCTTATCGTACCAGTGTTCTATCGGAGCCCGCCAGCCAGTCTTTTCGGCACGTTTTGTAATGTAGTCAGGGAGCTTGTCAGTAAAGAGGCGACGGAGGAGTAGCTTGTTCATGGTCTCCCCACGGTATTCGTCGCTCTTTAGTAGTGTATCAAAATGAAGGCGAAATGGGTGATATGAAAGTGGGGAGCGTAGTTCAACGGATTGACTCATATATTGTTTGTCACTTCGGATAAAGTTTTCACCTGGAAGCCAGAGAAATCTGTCGGCGAACATCATGGGGTATGCTCCCTTTTTGTCCTTGTTGGCGTAAAGGTCGTATAGCGGGCGAAGGGCCTTTGCAATGTCTTCTCTATGGTTAAAGTTTTGCGTGCTTGGTGGGTTGGTGAACTTTTTGAAGAACGACCACCTATCTTCCATACGAGAGAAGTCATATGAAGTGTGGTTGCGATAGTTCTTAAGTAGATTATAGAGAGGTGGTGTGAGCCAGCGCATTTGGTTTTGCATAGTGTTTGCAGTTTTGTAGTATGAGTAGCCACAGAAAAGTTCGTCGCCCCCGTCCCCAGAGAGGATAACTCTTTTATGGTCACCATTCCTTCCTTCGGTTTTTGCAGTAATAAGGTATGTAGGTAGGGATACGTTGTAATTAGGTTCCTCAATGGTTCTATAGCTTTCTATAAAATTATCAAAATACGAATCTTTTGTTACCAGTATTTCTCGGTGGTTGGCTCCGTACTCTTTTGCTAGTTGTTTTGCTAGATCAGCGTCATGGTTGAAGTTTCCTTCTTGTATATCAAAGCGGGTGGTGTAGGAAGTTGTTTGGTGGCCATTTTTTTGCATAAGGAAGAATAGGAGGGAGGAATCAAGACCTCCTGAAAGGTTGATGGCCACGTCCTGTTTACTAAGCAAATGCTCATCAATTAGTTTTTGAAAAGCTTTTTCTGGATCGTTGTCATAATACGAGGGGGCAGTGCTTTCAAAAAAGGAGTAAGAGGACTGCTTTGTTTTAAGTGAGTACGAGAAACAAGAAGATGGTTCCAGTTTTCTAATGTATGAAAATAGGGTTTTGTTTCCAAAGAGATAGCCAAAGTTAAGTGAAAGAGACACCGCCTCCTCATCAACCATCTTATTTACATTACTGTGCGCTAGTATTCCCTTTATTTCTGAACTAAAGATAAGTTCATTATTCTTATGGTAATAATACAAACCTTTCTGTCCGGTCGGGTCACGATACAGTTTGAGTAGCCCCTCTTCTTTGTTGTAGAGCGTAATCGCGTACATGCCATGTATATGGTCTATAAAATTCCAACCATATTTTTCAATAATGCCGAATAGAATAGCTGTATCAAGTTCTACAGCAGCATAAGAGGGATCAAGCTTTTTTTTAAGGTCCTTGGTGTTATAGATTTGGCCATTGAAAAGAAGTACCCATGGAGAAGTATCTTTACAGTAAGGTTGTTTTGACGCTTCTGTGACATCGCGTATAGAGAGTAGGGTGTGGCCAAGAGAAATGTGTTCATCAAAAAAGGAACCCTCAAAGTCTGGTCCGCGATGGAAAAGAGCCGCATTCATTGACTGAAGTTCTGCTTCGTTTTTTCCGATAAAACCGTTAATTCCGCACATATAGTATTAGCATATCATTTTCTTCTCTAACTCCTCTATTCCCTAGTATGTCACTTATGCTTAGCCAATATAGTTTATGTGGTAGCATTACTTACAAGCAATTTTTACCCAACTATAATGCCTACTACGACCAGGAAAGGGGGGTCTAAGGACTCCGCAAAAGCCCGTATAAAGCGGGTTTTTGACGCGGCGGAGAAAAGTCTACCCAGGGTTTATAGGGAAAGCAAAGAAAGTATTTTGGCCGCTTCTTTACTGATCGGGAGTAGTTCAGGACTTGTTATTACAACGGGAGTGGGGAAATCTGGTTTTATTGCTGCGAAGTGTGCTGCAACACTGACCAGCCTTGGAAAGCGAGCCTTCGTACTGAGCCCCACTGACGCCCTTCATGGGGATGTAGGGGTAGTGGCTGATAATGATGTAATTATTGCTTTTTCCTATTCTGGAGAAACCGTAGAACTTTTAAAAACCCTTCGCCATATTAAAAAAGAAACAAAGGCTAAGATAATTGCGGTGACGGGGAGGGGAACAAGTTTGCTTGCCAAGATATCTGATATTGCAATTTTAACTCCCATAAGTAATGAGGGGAGTACCCATGAATTAGCTCCCATGGCTTCAACTACACTCGCGCTTATTGTTGCCGATGCGCTAGCTTCATCCCTCGTTGATCCTAAAACTTTTACTCATAAGGCTTTTGCCAAACTTCATCCAGCAGGATCTCTCGGCCTTCAGCTTGAAAAAGTGGAAGCGGTTATGAAGGTGGGGGAAGATATTCCTAAGGTGTATGAAAAGGCCTCATGTAAAGAAGCACTTCTTGAGCTTTCACAAAAGAAGCAGGGAATAGTGGCTGTAGTATCAAAGACCAACAAGCTTTTAGGAGTACTTACCGATGGAGATGTTCGTCGAGCAGTTATAGAGGGTGCGGATTTAACTGTGCGCAGTATTAACACCATAATGACCAAACAACCAAAGGTAATCAGCAAGGATGCGACATTAAAGGAGGCACTAGCTGAAATGGAGCGTGATAAAAAAGTGATGAGTCTTTTTGTAACTACTCCTAAGGGGGAACTTATTGGGGTTATTCATATGCATCATATTATTCCTTCGGTTCTTTAAAAGTATTCCTACTATGAAAGAAGTGTACATTGATTATCCCTATGCCGTAGAGTTCATGGAACGTCTCCACAAACTCACCGTCAATGCAAAACCACTTTCCAATGCATATTTTTATGGTGGCTACAATCTTGCTGAGGTTTGTGAGCAAATGATTTTTGAGGATGTAAAAAAATTTAGTAAAACTAAAACCTTTACGACAAAGCAGGATTCATTGATCATTGGTATTAAAATTCTCATTGTCCGAGTGTGTATGGTTCTCTACCTACCACTTAGTCTTTCGTATGCAAGGCTCACTAATAAACGAACACTTGTTTATTCAATGGATAGAATAAGTAGTAGTACTTATCAGAATGATTTTCGCCTTGAAGGGCTTTATGAATTTCTTTTTACAAAGAAGGTTCCCTATGTGGAGCTATTTCATACTACTCCTCAACTTGGGATATTCGGGCGACTATTTACTCGCGGTCGAGTTGGTTTGTTCCTTGAGTCTATTGATAGTTTACTTTTTTTGTTTGGGCCAGTACTCGGGGTAACCCCTAAAGTTAGAGATTTGGCGACTATTGATTTCTCAAGTTTTGAACCATTTGAGAGAGAATTTGCAAAGCATTGCGTACGCCGTATGTTGCAAAGAGTTTCTTTTTTTCCGAGAAAAGTTGCTTTACTCACATTGGTTTTAAAAGTTTTACGCACTAAAGTTGTTTTTGCAATCGATGAGTATCGGTATTATCACGAACTAATGCTTAGTGCGAAAGAGCTCGATATACACTACTACAGCCTTCAGCATGGACATATTACCAAGTATCAACGAGGTTTTTTAAAGCAGCCGATATTTGAAGGTAAAAGTATTACTCCTTTTAGGGCTCTAGTTTGGTCAGAGTACTGGAAGGAAGAATTGGCGCGTCTTGATAGTCTATTTAAAGAAGAGTCTGTTATGGTTTCTGGTTACAAAGAAGTTCTGCAGGATAATGCTTTAATAGTTAAAGAAAAGAGTGATCAGGTACAGGTACTTATTCCTTATGAGACAGATGCTCCTAAGGGGGAAGTGACTGCGTGGATTTTGCATGTGCTGGAGTGCCCCACTGTTTCAGTTATGTTTAAAACACGAGCTGATATGGAAGACATAGTACAGCTACGTGAATATGATCTACACAATTTCTCACACCCACGTTTTAGAGTACTTTCCAATACTAAGGAGGCATTTTTGAAGGCGGATGTGGTTTGTGGAGTTTATTCCACCTTTCTTTATGACGCAGTACTTAAGGGTTTACCAGTTGCCATAATAAAAACTAGTTCTGATTATGGGGAGGGTATGTATAAAAATGATTTGGCAACACTAGTAACTGCAGATATTTCCTGCAGTACTCTTATAGAAATAAGTAATACTCCAAAGGAAGAGCTAGAGAAACACAGGAATAGACTGTTACCTCTTGAAGCAAAAAGTTTATTACAAGCGTTAACTACCATAGGCGAAACAGAAGGCCTTTTTAAAGCGTAGGGTGTATGGGTATGGTTTTGTTTTCAGGAACAAAAAAGAAGGGAGATTATAATGCCATTTTTGTGGTAATGGTGAGAGTATAGTAGGATATTTCTCATGGAAACATTATTGGCAAAAGCGAAAGTTACAGATATACGCACTGATCCATATCCGTATATAGTTATTACTGATGCAGTCTCTCCCGAGTTTTGTGATCAGTTAGTACGTGAGATGCCGTCAGTTGAAACGCTCACCCATCATCAACCCCTTGGAAACAATAAACGTTTTGATTACACGGTGGCCGATATTGCAAAGCAGGGTGGTGTCTCACCACTTTGGAAATCTTTTATAGAGAAGCAGGCGAGCCCGGAATTTTGGCAACAGTTTGTGTCACTTTTTAAACCTTCAATTGAAAAACTGTATCCCGATCTTCAGAATAAGTTTGGAAAGTTAGAGGAATGGAAGGTGGGACACCGGTATTTGGATACCTTTGATACCAAAACAATACTTCTTGATGCGCATATCTCTATCAATACACCAGTTGTAAAGAAATCCTCAAGTGTACGCGAGGCTCATGTTGATGATCCAAAGAAACTTTACGGAGCTCTTTTTTATTTACGTCCCGAGGGGGATGAAACAGTGGGAGGAAACTTGCAAGTATTTCGTTATAAGGATAAAAAGAATAGGTTATTTTTTGGTCAGGGCATAAGCGATAGGTATGTAGAAGTAGTTGAAACAGTGCCTTACAAACGGAATGTTTTTGTATTGTTTGTAAACCATCTTGATTCAGTTCATGGTGTAACCCCGCGTGAAGTAACCTCCATCCCTCGCTATTTTGTGAATCTTATTGGGGAAATGAAAGAACCTCTTTTTGATTTGGAGAGTGTGCAGGAGAGTATTTGGAAACGCCGTATCCGATCATTTATTAATACTCATTTTAAAGAACCGCATGCATAACTTTTTACTGAAAGGATACGAGTTTCTTATTCGCTTACCGGACCTTATTACTCCACGCTTTGTAAAGGACAGGGCAGACCCGGAACGGTTTGGTATTGATCAATTTGTATTTAATGATTTGGTGCCACGCCTTAAGAAAAGTGACCGTCTTCTTGATGCTGGTGCTGGATCGTTTCGCTATAAGCATGCGCTTGATTTTACACGCTATGAGTCGACAGATTTCGAAGATATTTTTGACAGTGAAAGTAAGGGAAAGCACACTTTTACCTGTAGCTTGGATGATATCCCGCTTCCTGATAATCAATACGATGTCATTGTAAATACACAGGTGCTTGAACATGTGGAGTTCCCACAGAAAGTGGTGAGTGAAATGGCTCGAGTGTTGAAGGTGGGGGGGACTTTGTATCTCACTACTCCACAAATTTCACATGTGCATGGCGCGCCGTACAATTTTTTCTTTTTTACTCCGTATGGATTGCGTTCACTTTTTGAACATGCGGGACTCACTGTTGAGAGCATAAGTCCGCGGGGTGGGGTATTCTGGGTGCTTGGTAAAATTAGCTCGCTCCTTCCTTCATATTTGTTCTATCAACATGCTTTCACTGGATTTAAAAGGGGAATACATTTTAAGCCGAAGTTCCGTTATACACCGCTTTCCTTCGTGCTTATTCCTTTTTATATAGTGTTCCAGTTAATCCTTGGGTACTACATCCCATTTCTCTGTTTTTATCTCGATAAACTTGATTGGCAAAAAAACTTTAGTTTGGGTTATGCCTGTGTTGCAGTGAAGAAGTAAAAAACTCCGTCTCAAGTATTAAGAGTCTGTAGTTATAAGACTAATCTCTTTTCTTACACGTAATATTCAAAGACTAGGATGAAACAAGCTTGATCGCTCTGTATCCAAGCACCACTCCGAGGTATTTGGCTAGTATGCGCGCAGCTATTGCTCCCCAGATGCCGTAGAAATATATTCCTAAAAAGACGGCTACTAACTTAAAAGCATTTGAATACAGTATGAGCCAGTAGCGAGCGTGTATCGCTTTATGCGCGTCCAAAAATGATGTAATAAGTACCCCGGTTATAAAAATATTTAAAGCGAACACTTGGGAATATAAAATTGAAGCTTCGTACTTTGGAAAAAAAGTATGAAAGAATAGTGGCGCTAGGACAATGTAGGCTATAGCTATTGGGGCACTAAGGAGGAAAAGGGATAGTTGCTTTTCTCTTACATGTCGTCTTCCTTCAGCAAGACTAATCTTCACGAATTTTGGAACGGCAAGAATGCTAATATTTTTTACAAATCCTAAAATGGTGTTTGGAAAAATAAGGGCGTAGGTATAGATAGCGAGTTGGGCGGCACCTAAGTAATGGAAGACAAGGATTTCGTCGATTTGATCAACAAAGGCAGCAAGGGCGTTGGTGATACTCACATGGATACCCACTTGGCGCATGTCTGGATCCTGGGTGTTGTTGTGGACACTGTGTTTTAAGGTATAACGATAGAGAAGGTAAGCTGTGCCAGCGTTGCCAGCAAAATAAACAAAACTAAGAGCAATCGGGTTCGGAAAAATAAAAATAGTTGCGATTAAAAGCGAAGAGTTGGTTAAAGCTCTAACAATCCTATAGAAGGCTCCCTTTTTAAATTCCTTAGTTCCATTTAAAAATGCATTGAACAATTCGCCGCTATCAGCAAGTGGTGAGAGTGTTCCTGCAAACAGCAATCCGAGCGCTAATGTAATATTGCCCTGTAGGTAGTAGTAGAGGGCCCCCATAAACATGGCGAGGGAGAGGATAAAGCCATATTTCATATTGGCTATGAAAGCTTGTTTTAAGCCGCCATGTACACCTTTGGCAGCAGCCCGTGTTACTGCCGTTGAAAGGCCACTTAAGGAGAAGGAGCCAATAATCCCAGCAACAGAAAGGATGTAGCGATAGGTTCCGTAGTCTTCTTTTGAAATAAGGTTTGCAAAGGCAATCGAAAGAGCGAGGGAGAAAACGTTGGTAAAAATTTGCCCAAACGTAAGCCAAAAGCCACCTGAAGTGGCGTATACCATGTCGGTTTTGAATATAGACTCACTTTTGCGCAGGAGGCTAGTAAACCACTGTTTTGAAGTCATAGGAATATAACTATAGTACGGGAGAGTAGGTTACTTTGCTAGGCATGGGGGGAGAATGCTATAGTGTGCCCACAGAAACAACCGTTTTTTAACCATTTTTTGCTATGAACAGCACACTGCGATCCCTTATATTAACTGGTGTCTTTATCATCCCGTTTATTCCGCTTTATGTAGCCAGTAATATGTTCTTTCCGTTCATTACTGGAAAGAATTTTGCATTCCGTGTACTGGTTGAGATTATTTTTGCTCTCTGGGCAATACTTGCACTTCGAGATAGTGACTATCGGCCAAAGTACTCAAGTATTTTTGGTGCCTTCTTTGGTTTCCTTGTGGTTATGGGGGTCGCAACTATTTTTGCTGAAAATCCCTACAAGAGTTTTTGGAGTAACTTTGAACGCATGGAGGGATATATAACCATGCTCCACCTGTTCGCTTACTTTATAGTTCTTGGGAGTGTGCTTCAGACACGCAAACTTTGGAATGCACTATTTCAAACCTCATTGTTTGTAAGCTTTATAATGGTTTTTTATAGTTTCTTGCAGTTAGCTGGCAAACTAACTATTAACCAAGGAGGAGTACGTGTTGATGGAACCCTTGGAAACGCAACCTATTTAGCTATTTACCTCGTATTTCATATTTTCATTGCCCTCATTTTCATTGCTCGTCGTGAGACTGATCTTATCCTGAAATGGACATATGGCTTGTTAGTAGTTGGGCAGTTAATTGTTCTGTACCACACAGCAACTCGTGGAGCCATCCTCGGTTTATTGGGAGGATTACTAGCAACTGCGCTCCTCATTGCGCTTTTTGGTAAAGAAACAAAAGGGTTACGTAAACTCTCAATCGGACTGGTAGCAGGAATACTTCTCTTGATCGGTGGGTTTATTGTTATTAAAGATTCTTCATTTGTGCAAAAGAGTCCTGTACTGCAGCGTTTCGCTACTATTTCTTGGAGTGAGAGTCAAACGCAGTCTCGCGGGTATGTGTGGCCTATGGCGCTTAAGGGATTTAAGGAAAAGCCACTATTTGGATGGGGGCAGGAGAATTTTAACTATGTCTTCAATAAATATTACGCTCCAGAAATGTATAACAAGGAGCCATGGTTTGACCGCACTCATGATGTATTTCTAGATTGGTTGATTGCTGGCGGTATTTTCGGCCTCCTCTCGTATCTTTCTCTTTTTGGTCTTGGACTATATGCAATCTGGAAGCATGGAGACCTTACCTTTGTTGAGCGTTCTCTAATTACCGGGCTTTTCTTGGCGTACTTATTCCATAATATCTTCGTGTTTGATAACTTAGTAAGTTATCTATTCTTTACGTTGTTCCTCGCGTATCTACACTTTGATGTGGCGCGCCCATTTAGTACCAAGATTCGCAGTATGTCTTCATTCTTAACAGCGAGTGAAAGTAGAGTGAATGGAGTTATAGCCCCACTCATTGTAGTTTTAGCATTGATTACAATTTATGCAGTTAATGGCAAGGCTTATGCAGCAAATACTGAACTCATTTCTGCATTAAGTAATGTAAAGAATCCAGTTGAAGCCAAGGGGTATTTTGAAAGTGCTTTAGCGCATCATAGTTTTGGCGACCAAGAAATCCGTGAACAGTTGATGCAGACAGTGTACAACCTTCGGTATCAAACGTCGGTAGATATTAAAGAGAAGCAAGCTTACTTTGATTTGGCTAAGCGAGAATATGACATTATGGTTACAGAAGCACCGAATGACGCTCGTCACCGTCTGTTTTATGGGGCAATGCTTGCTTCTTATGGCGACACTAATAATGCTATTACACAATTAACTAAGGCTCTTGAACTTTCTCCGCAAAAACAAATGATTCTCTATGAGCTCGCCTCAACATACGAAAATGCTGGTAAGTTTAATGAAGCGCTTACCTACCTAAAACAAGCACTTGATTTGGCACCAGAAAACGATGAAGCAAGAACCCTTTATGCTATTGGCTTTATCTATGCAGGGGATGTTGATCAGGCTAAGAGTGTACTTAAAGGTGGACTAAATGGAGCAACACCGGTGGACGACCGTCTTACACAGGCGTATTTCCAAACAAAGCATTTCAGTGAGGTGGTTGATATTTGGCAGGAAAAGGTTAAGCAGAATCCAACTGATGCGCGTACACGTGCAGGCTTAGCTTCTGCGTATTACCAAACAGGAAATACAGTACAGGCTATAGTTGAGTTCGTGGCGGCGGCTAAAATTGAGACTAACCCTGCAACTTCTGCTCAGTATCAAAAAGCAGCAGATACGCTTAGAGCTGGGGGGAAGCTTTAGTAGCTTATAAGCTTGACTTTTAAGCAAAACTTGCTATACTCCTTCTTGTGAGTGCTAACAAAGTTGTTGGTACCTAACGAATGTCTGCGAAAGCGCCCCCGTAAGGGGGCATTTTCGTGCCTGTTAGTTAGTTATCATGCCAAGTAACTTTCGCACTAGTTCTCATTTTTCTTATTCTGTTATACTTATAGACGAGGTAGTGCATATATACGGCCTCCGGCTGCACTCACATAAGACATTTGTTTTGGAGCTAGCACCCGGGGGCCATATATGGGCAGTACCTCATTTTCTTATGAAGATACTCACCAATGTTCCACTTTCTTCCTATGCAACTCTTAGGGTTGGAGGAATGGCGGATTTTTTTGTAGAAGTTCGAACTATAGAAGAACTTAAAGAAGCGCTAGTTTACAGCCAGGAACAGGGACTCCAGGTTCATGTGCTGGGAGGGGGATCTAATACTTTGTTCTTGGACTCTGGGTTTAGGGGGCTTGTTATCCATATAGTATTACGGGGTAAAACTTATATAGAGTGCGAAGAGGGGGTGCTACTCACTGCATGTGCAGGGGAACTATGGGATGAGGTTGTGGCAGATACAGTGGAGAGAGGTGTTGTGGGCCTCGAAAATCTTTCGCTTATTCCAGGAACAGTGGGAGGGGCAGTAGTGCAGAACATTGGAGCCTATGGCAGGGAACTCAAGGATTTCGTGAAAGAGGTTACGGTGTTTGATTGCAACAGTAACACGGTGAAGGTGTTACCAGCATTGTCGTGCTTATTTGGATATAGAAGTAGTATCTTTAAAAAGGAAGAGGGAAAAAATTTAATAGTGCTTAGTGTTACATTTTGTTTTTTGAAGGAGCAATCAGTAGAAGTTACTTATCCTGATCTTATTACTTATATACATAGTCATTATGTGGACATAGTATCTATGAATGCTTCTATGGTTCGTAGCGCGGTGATTGCAGTACGTAACAGCAAGCTCCCGTCTATTGGTGAGTATGGAACAGCTGGGTCCTTTTTTAAGAATCCAATTATAAGTAAGGAGCGAGCGGAAGCTTTAAAAGAAAAGTATCATGACTTACCGCTCTGGAAGGAGGGGGAGGATACGGTGAAGGTGTCAGCTGCGTATCTAATAGATAAAGTGGCTAATCTTAAAGGTATTTCGCTTGGGGGAGCCTTTGTGTGGGAGAAGCAGGCGCTAGTTCTAGTAACAAAAGAAGGTGCAAGTGGAAGTGATGTAGTGCAGTTGAAAAATAATATTAAACAATTGGTGTTTGAAAAAAGTGGAGTGCAATTAGAAGAAGAGGTATGCATTGTGGAGGCTCCGTAGTACGTAAAAAATATTTTATAGATAGAAATAAAAAAATAAAAAATATAATTTAAAAAAATTTTTTACAAAATAAAAAAGTTATCCACATAAAAATGAAAAAAAATATTGTGAGAACATACAACACGCATCATAATATGTATTAGAAGTAGCAGTGAGTTGAACAAACTCTTTAGAGAACACAACATTTATTTTTTTTAAATCATAGTGCTTTAAAGAGGGGTCGCCAACACACTGTTCATTTAATAATTTTTGATACCAATATTATGGCAGCAAAGAAAAAGAAGGCAGCTAAGAAGGCAGCCAAGAAGTCAAAGAAAAAGAAGAACTAGTCTTCAAACTTCTCACTTCAAGCAAAAACCCCTCGCAAGAGGGTTTTTTGCTTTTAAGGGAGCGAAGCGAACACTTATGCCGGAAGCTGCTGACGGCGAAGGAGACGAAGCGAACACTTATGCCGGAAGCTGCTGACGGCGAAGGAGACGAAGCGAACACTTGCCTCGAGGATTCCCGAGGGGTCTGAGTATTCTATTTTTTATGGAGACACCCCCTCCTTTGTGCTAGAATGCCTCAATGTTTAAATGGCTCAAAAATATAGGAAATACAGGAGCGGAGGCTATAAAAGAGGCCGAAATTGTACTTAAGGAGGTTAATTCTTTTGAGGGTGCTATTTCAGCACTCACAGACAGTGAACTTCGGGCAAAAACTGATGAGTTTAAAAAGCGTCTTTTGGAGGGGGAAGAGCTGGAAAAAGTCTTGCCAGAAGCTTATGCCGTGGTTCGCGAAACGGCCAAGCGGGTTCGCAATGAGCGCCACTTTGATGTACAGATTATTGGTGGTGTTATCCTCAATAATAGAGGTATTGCTGAAATGCGTACCGGTGAAGGTAAAACACTGGTAGCGACACTTCCTGCCTATCTCAATGCTTTACTTGGGAAGGGGGTGCACGTAGTTACGGTGAATGACTACCTTTCGCGACGTGATGCGGTGTGGATGGGGGAAATATATAACTTTCTTGGGCTGTCTGTTGGGGTTTTAAATCATGATGCTTCTTATCTCTATGATAAGAGTGCTACCACTAAGGAGGAGGATGAAGAACGTGACACCCTCGGTTCATTTAAAGTGGTGCACGATTTTCTACGACCTACATCACGTAAGGAAGCATATTTGGCAGATATTACGTATGGTACGAACAGTGAGTTTGGTTTTGACTATTTGCGCGACAACCTAGAGTACGAAGCTGAAGCATTGCGTCAGAGAGAGCCACATTTTGCTATTGTGGATGAAATTGACTCTATACTTATAGATGAGGCACGCACGCCGCTTATCATCTCTGCTCCATCTTCTGATAGTGCTGATCTTTATCAGACATTCGCAGTTATCGCGAAAAAGCTCAAAAAAGATGAGGACTTTTTGGTAGATGAGAAGTTGAAAGCCATCACTCTTACTGATGAGGGGATTACTCATGCTGAAAAGCTGCTTGGAGTAGAGAATATTTATACTGAAAAGGGGGTGAAGTATGTACATCATCTGGAGACTGCTGTACGCGCACAGGCCTTGTTTGAAAAAGACAAAGAATATGTGGTTAAGGATGGGGAAATAGTCATAGTGGACGAGTTTACGGGGCGACTACAACCAGGACGTCGGTGGTCAGAGGGACTTCATCAGGCTATTGAAGCTAAAGAAGGGGTAGAAGTACAGAAAGAATCACGCACTTTTGCTTCTATTACCTACCAGAATTACTTTAGACTCTATAAGAAGCTTTCTGGTATGACAGGAACAGCTATGACTTCAGCTGAGGAGTTCTATAAGGTGTATGGACTTAACACAGTTTCCATTCCTACTAATAGAGTGATTGCACGTATTGATCACGACGACATGATTTTTCAAACTGAGAAGGGGAAAATGAAAGCTTTGGCTCGTCGAGTAAAAGAACTTCATGAAAAAGGGCAACCGGTATTGATTGGTACTGTTTCAATAGAGAAAAATGAAGTACTTTCGGCATATTTAAAGAGTGAAGGGGTACCACATCAAATATTAAACGCTAAAAATCACGAGCATGAAGGAGAAATAATTGCTCAAGCGGGTCGTGTGGGGCAGGTAACTATTGCAACCAACATGGCGGGGCGTGGGGTGGATATTAAGCTTGGGGGGAATCCTTCAACACCCGAGCAGTATGAAAAAGTGAAAGAGCTTGGGGGGCTTATGGTTATAGGAACTGAGCGCCATGAAGCACGTCGTATAGATAACCAGCTTCGTGGGCGTTCGGGGCGTCAGGGAGATCCAGGAGAAACAGAGTTTTTTGTGTCGCTTGAAGATCCGCTTATGCGCATTTTTGCGTCCGATACTATCAAAACTATGATGGGGCGTTTTGGTATTCCCGAAGACCAGCCTATTGAAAACCGACTTATTACTCGCTCTCTCGAATCCGCCCAAACTAAGATAGAAGGATTCCATTTTGATTCGCGCAAAAATATTCTTGAGTACGATGATGTGTTAAGTCACCAAAGAACTTCTATTTATGAGAAACGTCGTAATGCACTCCTTGGGGATTATGAGGTACTAGATGGATTACTGGCTGAAGTTATTCTTGGCGATGAGGCACTAGAAAAATTAGTAGCAGAAAAAAAGCAGCATATGGGAGCTGACTTTTTCTACCAGAATGTGCGGCGTCTTATGCTCCAGGTGATAGATACTTTTTGGGTTGACCACCTTGAAGCAATGGACTATTTACGTTCTTCAGTTAACTTGCGTGCGTATGGGCAGCGCGATCCATTGGTAGAGTACAAAAAAGAAGGACTACGTATTTTTAAAGAAATGGAAACTGGTATGCAGTATGAATTGGCTCGTCTTTTACCTCATATTGATGCTGGGCTATTTCGGACTGAAGAAACAAAGAATCTAGAACTGGTGCATGAAAGCGCGCAGTCTATTACTGGGGGATCAAGTGCAGGTAATACAGTAGTGAGCGAAGGGGGAATACAGAGTGACAAAATAGGGCGCAATGATATGTGTCCATGTGGTTCTGGTAAAAAGTATAAGAAATGTGGTGAACTTAATACAGAGGAGCATCAACAGTTAATGAGTAAGAAGTAACACACTCGTGTTAAAATAAAAAAATGATTTCTTCGGCCGTATTACTTCCTATACACTTGCTTTCACTCGCTATTACGTTCGTGGGAATTGTTCTTGCTGATCACCAAGGGTTTAATTGGATGCGCGGCAAGGAAATGATGCTTGATGAGAAAAAAGTACGCCGTTACCATCACTTTGTATCCTATGGACTCCTAGCAATGATTGTAACTGGTAGTCTTTTGGCCTATCCAGCATTTAAGTTTTTGCTAACTCGTCCGGCTTTTTATTTTAAAATGCTTTTTGTAAGTATGCTTATTATTAATGCTTTTGTCATTAATAGTCTCATGAAGGTGGCGCTTACCCGTCCTTTTAGTACATTAGCGATGAGTGAGAAATTACCATTGCTTATAAGTGGGGCCATTTCAACGTTTGGATGGCTTGGGGCGTTTACGTGTGCTTTCTTTTTGTTCCCAGATTAACCAATATGCAAATAAAAGAATTGGGGCATGTAGTGCTCTATGTAACAGACCTAAAGAGACTGGCTGATTTTTATCGTGATACGTTGGGTTTTCGCGAAGTCGCCCGAAGTGTGCATACAGCACTTTTTAGTAGTGGCCGCACCCATCATGAGCTATTGCTTATAGAAGTGGGTGGGAAACCTCAGTCCCTTGGTAGTGTACGACCCGGGCTTTATCATATCGGATTTAAGGTTGGAGATACGCACGAGGCATTGCAGGCAGTGTATCGCGAACTACTGGAGAAGCAGGTAACTATTGTTGGCATGAGTGATCATACAGTAACTGAAAGTATCTACATAGCGGATCCGGATAATAACGAACTTGAGCTTTACATAGATAAGGGGGAAATGTGGAGAGAAAACCCCGAGCTTATTTTGACACCTCCCAAGAGACTAATTTTGTAAAAAGTCTCATAAAAAGGGCTTTAGACTA
This sequence comes from uncultured Candidatus Saccharibacteria bacterium, assembly GCA_964385825.1. Classification (GTDB taxonomy): domain Bacteria; phylum Patescibacteriota; class Minisyncoccia; order Phycocordibacterales; family JAKFXT01; genus JAKFXT01. Next base: position 60,241 of record CAYLPX010000003.1, on the reverse strand, counting down.
ATGCTTGTTGATTTGTTACACTAAGGCCTACTTAAAACTAATTTCCAAATTGATATGCAAAAAAGTTTTTATCTTGTTTTGGCTGTTATTGCTATTTTTGTGATATTTGTGGGTACAGCCGCTTATGTAAAGAATAAGAGTTCAGGGAATGAACCACTTCCCACCGCAACAGTTACTGATTCTGATTGGACAAGGGGAACAGAAAGGGGGGTGGTAGTTATGGAATATGCAGACTTCCAGTGCCCAGCTTGTGGTGCGTATTATCCGATTTTGGAGGAGGTGCTAAAGGAAGTTGGTGGTTCCATAACCTACGTCTATCGTCATATGCCACTTAATCAGCATGCCAACGCCTATCCCGCCGCTCTTTCTGCTGAAGCTGCTGGAAAACAGGGTAAGTTCTGGGAAATGTACAATCTACTTTTTACTAACCAGAAGAATTGGGAAAACTCAAATGATCCGTTCACTGTTTTTAGTGGATACGCTAAGTCACTTAACTTAAATATGGACCAGTTTACTGCTGACTATAATGACAAAACTATTAGAGCTAAGATTTCTGATAGTTATAAGGCAGGTGTGAAGCTTGGGGTAGAGGGAACTCCTACTTTTTTCCTTAATGGAGAGAAGATCCAAACTCCAGGAAGTAAGGACGAGTTTGTTCGGATTATCAATGAAGCCTTGGCTAAGGTGGGAACCACCACAGCCACAACCACTCCTCGTTAGGCGACAGGGAGGGGCTCACTTATGTTAGTCGCTCACATATTAAATAGCATAGAGGGTTTAGTTATCGCGTATGGAGCGGTAGGTATTTTTTTCGCTGCTTTTGTGGAAGAGGCATTTATTCCTTTTGCGGCAACCGTGGTGATGGTGATGAGTGGTTTTTTTGTACTCGGGGGGACGCCTGTACATGAGCACACTATCGCCATCTTCTTTACGGAGGTGGTGTTACCGGTATCTGCCGGTTTTACTTTGGGAACGCTGTTTGTATACGGACTGTTTTACCGTTTTGGGGAAGAGGCTGTAAAACGGTTTGGCAAGTATCTACATCTCACCCCTACAAGTATTAAGCGTTTGGAGGAAAGACTCTCCCTTGGGACGTATGATGAGCTTCTTGTTTTTTTTGCTCGAGCGGTACCACTTTTCCCAAGCGCTCTTGTGAATGCCTTTTGTGGACTTATGAAGTGGAGCCCTTTGCGCTTTATTCTCATCACGTTTTGTGGAATTATCATTCGCGCGACTATGCTCGGTTTTATTGGCTGGCAGATTGGAGGGTATTACCGAGCGCACCTTTCAAGAGTCACCATGCTTCAAGATCGGGCTTTTGCAGCACTTATTCTACTTGTTGTGGTGTATATCACTTATCTCTATGTTAAGAAAAGACGTTTACTGAAGCAGAAATAGCTATGTTATAGTTATAGATATGCGCGGCGTGTATAAATTTTTTGATAAATTAGAAGATAGGGTTCGTGCTAAGTTGGCACATTATCCTATTGCGTATTCGTTAATCGCGGCTACTTCCATTGTTATTTTTTGGCGCTCGGTATGGGGATTGGCTGATTATGGTTTTAATGCGGAAGGACATGGACTTTCTTACGTAAGTTCACTCATTATTAGTACTATCGTGTTGCTGCTCACTGGTCTTTTCACTTCTTTCTTTGTTGGAGACACTATCCTTATTTCTGGACTTAAGCGTGAGAAAAAGCTTATTGAAAAGACAGAAGATGAGGTTGATCGAGAGGGGAATGTACTAAAGCGTCTTCAGAGTAATGTATCTCGGGAAGAAAGTATTTTACTTGAAGTACAAAAGGAGCTTAAAGAACTCCGCGAGGCAGTTACTAAGCTAGAAAGGGAAGAAACAAAATAAACTATGACCTCAAACGCCAAAAAAATAATTTTATGGGTTGCAGCGCTAATGCTACTTATCGGTTTGGCCGATTCAGCTTTTCTGTTTTACAAGTACATTACGGCGGATCCCATTAACTGCTTTATTTTTGATGGCTGTAACACGGTGGCCAAAAGTCCATACTCGCATGTCTTTGGAATTCCGCTCCCTGCCTTTGGACTTGTATTCTATGGAGTTATGGTGGGAGTGTTTGGTGCGTTACTGTTCATAAAGCGACGCTTTATGAAGCAACTTTTCCTACTTGGCGGACTTGTTGGGTTTATCTTTTCGCTTTGGTTTATATATCTTCAGGGATTCGTAATACAAGCCTTCTGCATCTATTGTCTTATTTCAGCAGCAGCTTCAACAATACTTTTCTGTGCCTCTATTATGCTCTTTATGGCTCACGACGAAATTACTAATCCTACTATATAGCCATGGAACCCAAAAAGATTTTAATTCATGTATTAGTTACAACGGGAGTTATTTACCTCCTTGCTACCTACAATTTAATTCCAGGAATAGTTATAGGTGGTTTTTCCAGCGCCCTTGTTGTTGCAAGTCTCATGGGGCTTTTAAGTGTGGCTGCACGCACTTTTCTCGTTACTTTTCATGTACCAGTTATTTTACTCACACTTTGGGTCTTTACTGTTATTTTGAGTACGGGAGTACTCTGGTTTATAGCTAAGTTTATGGACCCAACACAATTCCAAGTTGATGGACTTCTTTCAGCATTTTTGGCGGCACTTATTATTTCAATTGCGCAGTCAGTGATGCATAAAATAACCTCATAATATATGAAAATAATACTTAGACTTTTGACTATCGCGTTTGCTGTTTTTGCTATCGCCCAGTTTCACTTAGTAAGTGGCGTTTCAGTTGATGGGTTCGGGACTGCAGTGCTTGTGGCTGTGGTGCTGGGGTTACTTAACCTCATTATTCGCCCCATTCTTTTATTGTTAACGCTACCACTCAATCTTTTAACCCTTGGTTTGTTTACCCTAGTTATTAATGCAGTGTTGTTCTGGGGAGTGACCCTCCTCGTTAAGGGTTTTGTGGTTGCGGGGTTTGTACCAGCCTTTATCGGAGCACTTATAGTTGCAGTTGTTTCTGCTATCGCTCACAAAATCTTCTAGTTAAAAAAGCTGGTCTTGCTTGAGAAATAAGCTTTTTTGGGGTAAGGTGGCAACACTAAGTAATTTTCTATGGCTTTTATTGATGAAATGAAAATATACCTCAAGGCCGGTCGCGGGGGCGATGGGGTTGTTCGTTGGCGTCATGAAAAAGGGATTCAGCTTGGCGGCCCATCAGGTGGCAATGGTAACAAGGGGGGTGATGTGTATGCTGTTGGTGTACGTGATTTGGGTCTTCTCATTCGCTATCGCAATGTGAAGGAGCTTGCCGCAAAGGATGGTGAACCAGGATCTAAGAATAAGCAGCAGGGTGCGCAGGGTGATGATCTTCTTCTTGAAGTGCCACTCGGCTCACAGATTCGCAATCTTGATACTGGCCGAGCTGTTGAGATACTCGAAGAGGGGCAAAAAGAAATATTACTCCATGGTGGCCGAGGGGGGCTTGGCAACGACCACTTCAAAAGTTCTGTTAACCGTTCACCAACTGAATGGACACCGGGGGAGAAGGGTGAGGAGGGTAATTTTAGTATTGAACTTCGGCTTATTGCGGACGCGGGACTTATCGGACTACCGAATGCTGGTAAGTCCAGTCTTCTTAACGCACTTACCAATGCCAAGGCAAAAATTGGAAGCTACCAGTTCACGACCCTTGAGCCAAACTTGGGTAGCCTCTATGGACTTATTTTGGCAGATCTTCCGGGACTCATTGAAGGAGCAAGTGAGGGTAGGGGATTGGGGCATAAGTTTCTTCGGCATATTACTCGCACCCGAGTTCTACTTCATTGTATTTCGCTTGAAACCGAGGATATTAAGGGAACCTATACTACAGTGCGAGAAGAGCTTCGTAAGTATGCTCCTGCACTGATTAAAAAGGAGGAGGTTATTATCCTTACTAAAACTGATATGGTAGACCCATCAGTTATAAAGGAAAAAGTAAAAGAAGCTAAGAAGTTAGCAAAAATAGTGCTAACAGTTTCAGTACTTGATGATAGCGCTGTAAAAACACTAAGTGAGGAAATAACCAAGATCTTAGGGGCTTAATTTCAGTATTCTAGGAGATTTTTGTATAATCTAGCAATGTCAAAATACATCCCAACTATCGGACTGGAGGTCCATGCAGAGCTCAAAACACTAACTAAGATGTTTTGTAATAGTAGGAACGACCCTGATGAAAAGCGTCCGAATGTGAACATCTGTCCTATTTGTATGGCACATCCGGGAACGCTCCCTGTTATTAATAAAGAGGCTGTAAAGCATGTACTGAAGGTGGGCACGGCAGTACAGGGGAAACTAGCAGATTTTACTGAGTTTGATCGTAAAAACTATTTTTATCCTGATATTCCAAAGGGGTATCAGATTAGTCAGTACAAGTACCCATTAGTTAGCGGAGGAGAGCTTGCAGGAGTTGCTATAACTCGAGTGCACCTTGAAGAAGATACTGCTCGTTCAAGTCATGATCAGGGTGACTTTAGTTTAGTTGATTACAATCGTGCAGGGGTACCACTCATGGAGCTCGTAACTGAACCAGTTATTCATGATGCGGAAACAGCAGTTCGTTTTGGTAAGGAGCTACAATTACTACTTCGATACTTAGGGGCAGGTGAAGCTAATATGGAAAAGGGGCAGATGCGTGTGGAGGTGAATATTTCAGTAGCAGAGGAGGGTAAGCGGGGGACTAAGGCAGAAATAAAAAACATTAATTCCTTCCGAGCAGTGGCCGGGGCTATTGCTTATGAAATTACTCGTCAGAGTGAGCTGCTTGATCGTGGGGAAACAGTGCTACAAGAAACTCGCGGATGGGATGAAACTAAACAGAAAACATTTAGCCAGCGTATTAAAGAAAATTCTAATGATTATCGCTATTTCCCCGATCCTGATTTGCCAAAGTTACTCATCAGCGAAATCCCGGAGTTTAGTCGAGAGAAGCTTCGTGCAGAAATAAAAGAGCTACCATGGGAACGTCGCGCGCGGTACCAAAAGTTAGGACTAAAAAATGAGGATGCAGAAATGTATGTTAATGATGAGCGCTATGGAAACTTTTTCGATACAGTCTCTGGTATGTTAAACAACGAGAAGCTTATGGTACTCGCCTCAAACTATATAAGTTCAGATTTGGCAGGACTTACCAAAAGCACTGGTAAGGATTTTGCCGTAACTCCTAAAAACTTTGCGAGCCTTATTAGTATGACGGCGGAGAGTAAGATTTCCTCTCGCGGAGCCAAGGATTTGCTAGCTTTACTTTTTGAAACGGATGCTGATCCGGAAAAACTAGCTGAAGAAAAAGGGCTATTACAAAGGAGCGATCCTGAGGCACTTAAAAAGATAGCCGAAGAAGTGATAGCCGAAAATGAAGTAGCGGTAACCGAGTATAAGAGTGGGAAAGAATCATCCCTTATGTTTTTGGTGGGTCAGGGGATGAAGAAAAGTAAGGGCAGTGCCAATCCACAGATGCTTAAGGATTTGATTAAGGGACTACTAGGTTAATTTTTAAGTATTATGCCAACCAAAAAAACCCCTAGAGCACTTCTTGAGGCAAGTATAAAGAAAAATTTCCTACAGAAAGAAGCGGATTTCATGGAGGATGTTATAGAGGTGGGAGAAAGTGCTGATTTTTTAGGACAAGATCTTGATAATTTTCTTGATGCGGTGGGGGATAAGGCAAAGATTAAAGAACTTAGAGATCTTTTAGATAAAGACAATAAGCTTGATTTCACTACTCTTGATTGGGTCTCTACAGTGAAAGAGGGGGAAGATAAAAAGCTTGTTAAAGAAGTGTTAGCGGTTATTAATAAACTAAACAAAAGAGAAGCCGAGCTTGTTCCTGCGGCAAAGGTGATAACTGATAGGGCTAGGGTAGAGTGGCTCACTGGGATAGTGAATGCACTCAATGAGTTTCATAAAGAGTTTGGTGTTGAGGGTGATCATAATCCTGATAAGCTTGAAGAAAAGATTAATTTTTTAGTTACTGAGCTTAATCGTTCTTTTGAATTTGAAAATAAAGCAAAGCGAACTGATGAAAGGAGGATACTCGACAATATGATCGGACTTACAACCTCAAGTTGGGCGCGTGACACACGAGATTTCTTCGATGATAATAAAGAAAGGTGCAAAATCCTCCTTAATCCAAAGAAAATGGAGACTCTTGAAACATTACTTGGGGAATTAGAAAAATATGTTAAGTAAGTATTTATATGGGAATTAAGGAAAATCTTAAAGATAGTGATGTATACATAGATTACAACTTTGATGATGTAATGTTTCGCTATGACGGGGCTACTAAAAAGTTTTATTGTAAGTTTTATGGTGAGACTGGGGAAACGGAAGTACCTTTCAATCAAAAATTATTAACGGATGCTTTGATTGAAGGTGTGGAGGTTGATAAGAATACCTATGATACCTGCCATCTTCGTAAAAGCATCACTCAAAATTAGGGTTCAGCGCATATTCTAACTTATGGATCAATCTCAAAATTGGAAAAGATGGTTCAAGTGGTGCATTGGGGGATTTTGGATTGTGTTGGGCTTAGGGAATATTGTAACTATTTTATTTTTTAGGGTCTTACTTTTTGATTCACCAACGGCAACAAGTAATATAGGGGTTCTTCTCACTGCTTTTGGTTTAGTGGCCTTTACTCCAATTTCACTATTTGCTGGTTGGAAGTGTATTAGGAACGCGGGGCAAGGGTTACCGAAAAGTCTTTTTGGTAAGTTTTGGTTTTATAGTCCTTTTATTGCCGTGTGTATCTTTATGGTAGGGCTTTATGTATGGGAATGGGAGGGTTCTCTAAAATTCTCACAAAGGAATGAGGCAGGTCAACTACAGAGTGGGTGTGTGTGGAGGGAACTTACTGATACTATTATTTCTGCAAAAGTTGAATCATGTAAGGTTGGCACCTATGCATTGGAGGTTATGCTTGATGAAAGGGGGTTGGAGCGGAAAATCACCTATGACGATGGAACAACAGCAAAGACGAGGATAGTAGAGTTATTCAAAAAAAGAAGTGGAGAAGCACCAGAGCATGTACTAGAGCGTTTATTTATAGACACACTACCCACTTCATATGAACGAGAACATTGCGTAGTGAAAGAGCGGGCACCAGGTTTTTCTGCAAAAGGGTTTGCAGATAAAAGCAAAAGAGCTTTTCAAATAACGCCGGACGCTATTTATTTTGATAAATTAGAAAAAGAAGCAGACGGAGGGATACCCGAGGATAGCTGCAATACTAATGGAGAATATGGCTTTTATGCTGATGGAGTCTACTATTTTGAATTTCATGAGGGAAGTGACAACTTCGTGTGGGTTGCAAATGCAGAAGAAGACCCTGGTTTTGATCAGCAGTCACTTATTTTTTAACACATATGAATGACATACAAAATGAGGGAATACTAAGAGTATTTAAAGGAGTTCTTATTTTAGTGGTTATAGCCATTTTATTTTTAGGGATAAAATATAGCTTGGTTCAGAAAACACCAGAGGAAAGAATTCTGGGAACATGGAAAGTCGTGTACCAAAAAAAGTGGGGTACGGTTATTGATTTTTCAAAGCCTGACGTCAGTCCTGAATACAGAGGGTTTGTTAGTACTGAGAGGGGTGCGTATATGCGCACGTATACAAAAACAGATGAACCAGCTTCTTTATGGCAGGTTGGACGTTTTAAAATTAAAGAAAGTGGCAATGGAAACCTTGTTTTAGAGGAACTTTCATATAGCACAAAAGATGAAGTAGTGGAGAATACGTATGTCCTTACGTTTCCATCGAGTAATAAGTTTATTCTCAAGAGTTCAGATAAAGATGGGGTAATTGATGAGAGTGAATATGGGGAAGAAATTCAATTTGTTAGAACTGGTACTAACCTACATGAAAGTCAGAAAAGTTTTGTAAGAGGTGCTAAAGAAAATAAAGAGATGTGTGAAGCGCTACTTCAGGGTGGGACGATAGATTCATCGGTGTTACTGCCTTTTTCCTGTGTACTTTCGATGGGGAAAGCTGAGCCGCCTGTAACATTTTCATTTCTTGATAATGGTAATTTGGAAGTAAGTAATAGCAGTGGGGGGAAATTAACTTTAGTCGATGAGGCAGAGTTAAACGGTATTTCCATAACTAACTTATATGGAAATGGCCCATTCTTATTAGTTGATGCAGTTGAACTTCTGGATATTAACTATGATGGATATCTTGATATGAAAGTGCGGACTTCTTCAGGTGCATATAATTTTTATTATGATTATTATGTATATAACCCAAAGACATATATGTTTGACGCCACTCCATTATTAAGTAGTATAGTGAACCCAAGTGAAGATTTGTCTAAAAAAACTATCACTTCAGATAATTTGGGCCGAGGGATAGGAGATCTGTTTTATGATGAAACCTATCAATTCCGCAATGGTAAGTATGTTTTAATAAGGGAGGAGAGTCAGAATATGCCTCAAGATGGCGATTGTTCAGTTGATGCAAACTGCTCGTATGTGCATATAATCAAGGAGCTGGTGAATGGAACTATGGTCGTTACTAAAAGGGAAACACTGAGTCCGGAGCAGTTTTCAGGTAAACAAAGTAGAGAATAATTGTTTTATAAAGTAATGAGTATACATAAAAAATATATGATTATTGGAATCCTTGTCCTCAGTATTGTAATTATTGGTGGTGTGTTAGCGTACGCTCGTTATGCAGTAGAAAAAACACCTTCAATAATGGGTGGTGGCTATGATAGAAACATGATTCATCCCTATAACTTTCCAGTGAGTTATGAAAAGGGGCAACCAATAAAGTTTAAGGATTTTACGCTAACTTCACTTGGTAGGTTTGGTATTGTTTCTGAAGGTGGGGAGGTGGCCAGTGTTCAAACCGACGATTATATAATTACAGATCTACAAGGGAAGGAGGAACGGCTTAAAATAGGAAATGGTCAATTACCCAATCCTCCATATGAATTTGTAGTTGGCAGCACAACCTTTACTCTCTGGACATACAAAGATAAGCAGGGGGTTAAACTTGAAAGTGGAAAGCTCGAGATTACCACTCAAAGCTCGAAATAGTTTTTAAGCGTGGGAGATAAGTATCCAAAGTTTCTCTGATTTTTCATCAAAATAGGCTAACCAAGCAGTATTCCCGTTTTCTCCTTTAGCGATCAACACATCCTTTCCTTTTTCTGGTGGAGCGAAAGAAGGGTTCCTGGTCATCGTCAAACTCGTAAATAGGCTGTATCCATACCCTTCAGGAACTACTTTTTTAAAGGAGGGAGCAAGTTTTTCAAATTGCGCAGTGCTGATGTGGAATTGATATACAGTAGCAGTAGTGTCGCCCGAGGTATCTCCCCCCCGATAAGTAAGGAGGGAAAGCGGAAGTCCAGTTGTCTTAGTTACGAAGAGGTATTCTGATACAACAAAAAAATACGCGAGTCCCGCAAGTACAAGTATTAAGAGGATGGACAGGGCCTTTAATAGCATAGGTAAAGTATATCTATCCTACCACAAGATTTCTTATATTTTCCTACTAGGAAGGGGACTTTCCTCTTGGTATACTGAAGGGACTTATATCAGTAACGATTATTTTTTATGGCAATCAAAGTTGCAATTAATGGGTTTGGTAGAATCGGGCGTGCATTTTTTAAGATAGCTAGTACTCGTCCAGAGTTGGATATTGTCGCTATAAATGACTTAGGGGACGTGGATAATTTAGCGTATCTCCTCAAATATGACACTGTATATGGCAGAAGTGGTTTTGAAGTTACGACTGAGAAGGGGGAGCAAAACTATATTATCGTTAATGGTAAGAAAATCGCGTTTGTAAGTCAGAAGGAGCCAACATTGCTTCCCTGGGGGGCCATGGGTGTAGATATTGTTATTGAGTCTACTGGCCTTTTTACTAGTTATGAGAAATCCAAGGTACATTTAGCGGCTGGCGCGAAGCGTGTAGTTATCACCGCACCAGTTAAGGATGAACCCACAACGGACGCCCCAGGAGCAACAGTCTTAATGGGGATCAATGATTCAGCACTTGCTGATGTGTCCATAAGTTCTAACGCTTCCTGTACTACTAACTCAGCAAGTCCCGTAATGCAAATACTCCACGAAGCCATTGGTATTGAGAAGGCGGTACTTTCAACGGTGCATGGATACACTGCCAGTCAGTCTATTGTGGACGGTCCAGCTAAAAAGGATTGGAAGGAGGGGCGTGCAGCTGCACAAAACATAGTACCTACTTCAACGGGGGCAGCTATAGCGGTAGCGAAAGCACTTCCTGATCTCCTTGGTAAGTTTGATGGCATTTCAATGCGCGTACCTATTCCAGCAGGGTCTATTGCTGACATTACTTTTATTGCCAAGCGTAATACAAGTGTTGAGGAAATAAATGATTTATTTAGAAAAGCAGCGGGAGAGGAACGCTGGAAGAAAGTGTTTTCATATACTGATGAACCACTCGTGTCCTCTGATATCGTAGGAAGTGTGTATGCTTCTATTGCAGACCTTGGGCTTACGCGTGTTATAGACGGGAACCTAGTTAAGGTATGTGCTTGGTATGACAACGAAATGGGGTATACTCATGCACTTGTTGAGCATGTCATTGCGTCTGGAAAATATATTTAAGTATGGCTTTAACTGTTTATATAGCGTCCGACCATGCGGGGTTTGAACTTAAGAATCACTTAGCAGAATATGTGAAGTCTCTAGGGTTTACGGTGGTTGATAAGGGTCCTTTCTCACTTGATCCAATTGATGATTACCCTGATTACGTTCGGCTTGTGGCAGAGGAGGTACTGCGCGATCCTGATGCAACGCGCGGGATTATCCTCGGTGGCTCAGGGCAAGGCGAAGCCATGGTGGTAAATCGGTACAAGGGGATACGCGCTACGGTGTACTATGGCGGAACTGAAGAGATTATCCGTCTTTCGCGTGAACACAATAACGCCAATATTCTTTCCCTCGGTGCTCGTTTTTTGAATGAACCTGAAGCTGAAAGTGCGGTAAAAATGTGGCTCGAATTACCCTTTGGTCGTGACGAACGTCATGTTCGTAGAATAGATAAAATAGATGCACAATAATTCAATTGAAATCATTCCGGCGATAATGCCAGAAAATTGGACTGATTTAGAAGATAAAGCAGCTCGGTTTTCTTCCTATGTTGAAAATATTCAGCTCGATATTATGGATGGTAGGTTTGTGAAAGAAAAAACCTGGCCATATAAAAATGATGAAGGAGAGCTTCAGAGTGTAATTGCTGAAGAGTTCGGACTTCCGGAGTGGGAAAAGGTGAACTATGAAATCGATCTCATGGTAAGTCATCCTGAAGAGGATGCTCTAGAGTGGATTAAGGCTGGGGCAACGCGCGTTATACTCCACATTGAAAGTAGTAATATGATACTTGAAACCATTAAAAAAATTCGTGAGGAGTATGGCACAAGGGAGACTATGGCACTGGCGCCTGAGGTGGGTGTGGCAATAGATGTAGCAACCTCACTTGGTGATCTTGATAAATACATTCCCTATGTAGATTTTGTGCAACATATGGGTATAGCGCATATAGGCTACCAAGGCGAACCCTTTGCAAAGGAGGCAGTAGCGCGAGTAAAAACTTTGAAAGCAAAGTACCCTGATCTTATAATCAGTATTGACGGAGCGGTTAATGATGAGTCAGCGCCGCTACTCATAGAAGCAGGTGCCACACGACTTGTTTCTGGTTCGTACTTACTTAAGTCGGGAAATGTGAAAGAAGCTATCCGCGTCTTGCAAAATTTTAATTAATAATGTGAAAAAAATAATTACTTTTTTAGATTTTTTGTTGACTATATATTCTGCGGTGTATTTAACTGTAGGGATAGCTTACTATGGGGTACTGTCTCAAATTTTTGGTCCCGTAAACTATTTATTTTTTATCGCCCCTTGTCTTATACTTTTTTTACTCGTGAACTATTTTTTTATCTATACAGGAACTTTTAAGAATAAAGAGATGAAGTTGTTTTTAAGGGCGTATATCGCAATTTTACAATTGCTATCTATAATTTTGATTGTTTTGATAATAAAATTTTGGTATGTAATCACTTTTTCTAATACGGACACTACGTTTTTAGCGCATCCAATTTTCCCACTTACTGATGAGCTCTCAATAGGTTATTTGGCCACAGAAGCAGCTGTTGTTTACAGTCTTTTCCGTTTTATTTTTCATCTTTATAAAATAAATTATAGAAGCTTATAGTTATGCAACATTTAAGTGATGAAAAAATAAAGGAGCTGGAACTAAAAGCGAATGATATTCGTAAGTCTATTATTGAAATGCTCCTTGAAGCTGGTTCAGGACACACGGCAGGACCACTTGGTATGGCAGACATTTTTACTACACTATACTTTCACACCCTTCGTCATGATCCAAAGAAACCAACATGGGATAAGCGCGATCGGGTGATTTTGAGTAATGGACATATTTGCCCAGTACTTTATGCCACTATGGCTCACGCTGGATATTTCCCTGTCTCTGAACTTAAAACCCTTCGTAAGTTTGGTTCGCGTCTTCAGGGGCACCCACATAAAGAAGCACTCCCTGGACTTGAAACTTCCTCTGGTCCACTTGGTTCGGGGCTTTCGCAGGCAGTCGGCATGGCACTCGCAGACAGGATAGATTTTGGCCGCGCGACCGAGAAATTCTTTTATTGTTTTATGGGAGACGGAGAACTTGATGAAGGTCAGAATTGGGAGGCTATTATGCTTGCCGGAAAAGAGAAATTGCACAACGTCATAGCTATAGTAGATCGCAACAATATTCAGATCGATGGATTCACTGAAGACATCATGCCGCTTGAGTCACTCCGCGCTAAGTGGGAGTCGTTCAACTGGCATGTGGAGGAAGTAGACGGGCACAATATTGCCGCTATTGATCGCGCGTTTAATGAGGCGCAGGCAGTATTTGAAAAACCTTCGGTCATTATTGCTCACACCATCCCTGGAAAAGGAGTTCTTGAGTTTGAACATCGCCCAGAGTGGCATGGCAAGCCACCAAAGAAAGAAGAGGCAGAGATGGCGCTTCGGGAACTACGAACACTTGGTGGGAAAATTAAAGCTGAGCATGAATAAAAATATGAATATAAGTATCTTTAAACAGAATATTTTTTTGAGACTTGCTTTCTGGGTTATTATGATTCAGTTTTTTATGACCATACTTGCATACATATTAAATGAGCATGACCTCATCTATACTTCAAGGGGAGTTAGCCAAGAGTGGCCAGAATTTTTTACTGCTATATTTACATTACTTAATATAGTTTTTGTACTAATTGGCTTTTTAATTGATTTAGTTTCCTTTTTAAAAAAGGAAGTAGAAGGTAGTAAGTTGTTAGTTTCCTTAAGTTACTCCATTCCAATTGTTGCTCTGAGTTTAATTCTCTTTAGATATTTTTATGCTTAATCAATCTTCAAAATTAAATGAAAAAGTGTTCGATAAAGATGTAGAGCAACTTCCTATTCGTAAGGGTTGGGATACGAATACTTGGAGTATTCCAAGGCCGCAGCGCGACGGCGCGAGGCGGGGTTGCAGAATTTTTCAGCAGAAAAATATCTGTGACTTGGGGAGGGGCTAAACAATATGTTAAACAAAAACTTAAAACTAAATAGTAAATTATTTGACAAAGACGGTGAACAGGCGCCTATCCGCAAAGGTTTCGGAGAGGGTCTATTACAAGCCGCACAACTAGATGAACGGGTAGTGGGGCTTTGTGCTGATCTTACTGAGTCAACGACAATGCATATTTTCAAAAAAGAGTTTCCCAATCGTTTCGTGGAAATAGGGATTGCCGAGCAAAACTTGGCTTCGGTTGCTTCGGGAATGGCAGCTATGGGGAAAATCACTTTTATTTCTTCCTATGCCATGTTTAGCCCTGGGCGTAACTGGGAACAAATTCGTACAACAGTTTGTTACAACAACAGTAATGTCAAAATCGCCGGAAGCCATGCAGGTGTATCAGTGGGGCCTGATGGCGCAACTCATCAAGCGGTGGAGGATATGGCGATAACTCGGGTGTTACCGAATATGATGGTGATATCACCCTGCGACATGCTTGAGGCGAAAAAAGCTACATTGGCGCTCGCCCAAGTTCCAAGTCCCGCATACCTGCGTCTTGCTCGCGAACCAACGCCGGTTATGACTACAGCAGAGACACCATTTCAAATAGGGAAGGCACATGTGTTCTGGGATGCTGAAAACCCAAAGGTAACTATTATTGCAACAGGTGCCTTGGTACATAAAGCACTTGTTGCTGCAAAAGAACTAGAAAAAGAAAAAGTGGAAGTGGTGGTGGTAAACCTTTCAACTATAAAACCCCTTGATACTGAAACTATACTTCGCGAGGCGAAGCGGACAGGTAGGGTAGTAACAGTAGAGGAGCATCAAATAGCCGGAGGTATGGGGAGCGCTGTTGCAGAGTATCTCTCACAAGTATTTCCAGTACCCATTGAATACATTGGAGTTCACAATGAGTTTGGTCAATCTGGTACCCCAGAGGAACTGATAGAGCATTATGGTATGGGAGTTTCTCATATTAAGGAGGCAGTGCAGAAAGTACTTAGTCGCTAGGGTATGGGCTCTATGTAGATTTAAAATATGAAAATTATTTTCCGTTTACTTCAAGAAGTAAAAAACTTTATATATGAAGTTCAAAATCGTGCTAGGAAAATACCTGATGAAATAAAATACAATGTTCCTTACGTGTGTCAGTTCGCTACTCCTTTAAGTGCTGAATTAAGTTTAAAGAAAATACTTTCTCCAGTTGATGATTTAAACTGGAAAGATACAGGAGCCACATCCTCACAGCGATATAGTCAGTGGGCGTTTACTATGTGCGGGATGGCTTCGGTATCTATGGCACTTCAATACTTCACAAATAAGAATATTAAAGTAGTTCTGTTAGCGGAAGATGCTTTAAAGAACGGAGTTTATATTGAAGAGAAAAAAGATATCTCTAGTATGAGGTATAGGGAGTTTGCCGATTGGATTCAGAAATATGGTTTAAAGGCAGATATTTATACAAAATTAAGCATCAAAGGTATTTTGTATGCACTTGCACAAGGTAAATTGGTTATTGTTTCGGTTAATCCAAATATAAGAGGGTACAATACGGCTCCAGTAAACCAAAAGGGAGGACATCTTGTTTTAGTGACTGGTTATGACAAAAACAAAAATGTAATTTTAATTAATAACCCCTCCGGCTTTGTTAGTACACATACCCAAATTAACCATTCAATGCTATTTACCGAATTTGCGGAGTATTACGCAGGTAGAGGAATTGTACTTTCTACTCAGTAATTTTTTGTGGTTTGTAGTTGGCAGGTGCGTGAGAGAGGAAGTTTTCAAGATCTCCCCGCTTAAGGAGTCCTTTCTGTGCTCCTATTTGTTGTACGACCGACATAGAGTTAATAGGTCCCCACATTAGAGCTTCGTCTAAACTCTTGCCGAGTGCTAGGGCTGAAGTTAGGGTTGAGGCAAAAGCATCGCCCGCTCCTGTTCGCTCGTATGGTGGCTTAGGATCAGGGTAGGGAGGCATGAACCAAGCATTTTTCCCATCATAAGCATATGCACCATCTTTACCATCGGTGATAACTACATTTTTTGGCCCTTCGCTGTGGATGAGGCGAAGGAGTCTTCCAACTGGATCATTTTCAACCCCTAGGATACGACGCGCTTCTTGTACGTTGCAGAAAAATACTTCAGTTCTGGTGTAGATCTCACGCAGTTTTGGGATACCTTGTTTCATTTGAAAGGTGCCTGGTTGAAAAGCTAATTTTGTCTCAGGGTATTTCTTGAGATGCTCAATGATTTCTTTATGGTAGGGAAGTGAGGTGCCACCAAGCGAACTAAGGTAAAGCCACTTAGCATTACCCACATCAGGGAAGGAGTAAGGATAGTCAAAATGCTTAACTAGAATAGTGCGATCATCTTCAAACCATAGTACATAATGGTAATTACTCTTCATCCCATCATGTAGACTAACAAAAGTTGTGGCAACGCCATTACCCTTAAGTGCTGCAATAGAGTCTTTGGCGATATCATCATCCCCAAGGTCACTAACAAGGGCTGTTTTAAGTCCGAGGCGTGAGGCGGAAACAGCGGCGTTTGGGCTGTTACCTACTGACCGTATAACCTCAACGAATTCATAAGGGATTTTATCCCCAAAGCGCATAGAGAGTTCGCAATTTTCATGGTCTACAGTGCAGTGAACCTTGGCATCTTCCAAACGAATGAAGGCATCAGTGACAATGTCACCAACAGCTACGAAATCAAATTCCTCTTTTTTGCCGAACATGGTTTTAATTTTATCATAGGTATTCGGTTTTTTTATGTGATAAAATATTACGTATGCAAAAATCACTTAAGGAAACAGTCTTTGACGCAAAAGCGCGTGGAGTAGCGGTTGGGCACTTTAATATTAGTAACTTAGAAGGGTTGTGGGCCATTTTTAGGGCGGGCCAAAGTTTGAATGTTCCAGTTATTATCGGGGTATCAGAGGGAGAGAGAGATTTTATCGGTATTCCACAGGTGGTGGCGTTGGTGCGAAGTATTCAAAAGGAATTTAATTATCCTATTTATCTCAACGCTGATCATACCTACTCATTTCCGCGAGTGAAGGAAGTAATAGATGCTGGTTTTGATTCAGTTATTTTTGATGGGGCTAAACTTCCTTTTGAAGAAAATGCAAAAATTGCCAAGCAGTGTGTGGAGTATGCGCGTGCCTCGGGCAGAGAAATTATGGTTGAAGCAGAGCTCGGGTATATTGGAACTTCCTCTAAGGTGCTGGATGAAATACCAGAAGGGGTGTCACTTGAGAATCTTACTACCCCTGAGGAGGCCAAGCGCTTTGTAGAAGAAACAGGTATAGACTTTTTTGCTCCATCTGTTGGCAACATTCATGGCATGCTTCGCAATGTGAAAGATCCGCGGCTTAATATTGAACGTACTCGGGAAATCGCACTTTCAACAGGAGTTCCCCTTGTACTTCATGGAGGATCGGGAACAGTGGATGAAGATTTTACGGGAGTTATCAAAAGTGGAGTTGCCATAGTTCATATTAATACCGAGATTCGTGTGGCATATCGTGATGCAGTGAAAAAGTTTTTGGCAGAAAACCCGGATGAAGTAGCACCGTACAAGATTATGAAACCGGCACTTGAAGCTATGCAGGAAACGGTTACCGCACGACTTAAGTTGTTTAATGGAATGTAGTCATGGAAGGAGTGCGCCTACACGAAGGAGAGAAAACTGAAGAGGGGGTTTGGGCAGAGGCCATGGTCCTTTATGTTTCGCGCAATAAAGAACATTTGGATAAGACAGGATCGCTTGAAATCTTGGTACCGGAGGATTTTCTTACAAGGGATAAGTTGCTAACTCTCCAAGCATCCCTTGAAAAAGGACTTTTGAACATGGCTTCTGAGATCGGGTTTAAGGTTGGGCTCATTGAGGACGAAAAAAACCCTAAAAATAAGGCTTTTTTGATTACTAAAACGATAGATGTGACTGTTTAAGGCTAACCCTCGCTTTTCTACCTAGGGTGGTTGCTAACTCTGTATTTTAGAGTATAATGCGCCCTATTATGTCAGAAAGCGAATTTTCATTAGCCTTCACTCCTCGCGAGGTGCTCGGCAAAACTAGTAAGCGCCTTCCGGGAGAAACCATGGCGGCTGTTTACTATGGCCACAAGGAAAAGTCTACACCTATTACAGTTTCTAAGGCTGAGTTCAAAAAGGTTTTCAAGAAGGCAGGTGAGTCTAGTGTTGTAACCCTTACTCATGATGGTAAGAAGCTTGAGGCACTTATCCGTGAGGTAGATACCGACCCTGTTAAGGGCGAACTTCGTCATGCTGATTTTTATATTCTAGAAAAAGGTAAGAAAGTACAGATCGATATACCACTTGAATTCGTAGGAGAGGCTCCTTGTGTAAAGCTCGGGGGAATCGTTGTTAAGGTGCTTCATGAAATGAAGGTTGAGGCTGATCCAAAGAATCTTCCTCATGTAATTGAGGTTGATATTTCTTCACTTACTACACTTGAGAGTCACATTGCAGTTAAGGATTTGAAACTAGGAGCAGGAGTTGTGGCTATAGAAGGGGCTGATGAAGTTGTGGCTTCAGTTACTGTTGCTAAGGAGGAAGTTGAAGCAGCCCCTGTTGATCTTTCAGCTATTGAGGTAGAAAAGAAGGGTAAGAAGGAGGAAGCAGCAACGGCTGAGGGTGAGGAAGCCTAAAGACGGGGAAAAGTTAAAATTGAAAAATGCTACAATATACGGCAGAGATGCCGTATTTTGTTTTTACCTCAACGTTTCCTAACTCTGGGCATCTCTTAACTTTTTACTTTTGTTCATGAAAAATACTTATTTTTTCATTTTCGGGTTTTTGGGTATTTTTCTCTTGTCCCCACTTAATCTTTTGGCGCAGAGCGCTCCCACAGGATCACTCTCTGCTGATCGGAGGGCAGAATTAACAAAACAGCTAGCAGATGTTGAAAGCCAAATAGCCCAGCAACAAAAAATTCTAGAGGATCGCCAAAAAGAATCTGAATCCCTGGCTGGTGATATTGCTATTTTAGATGCCAAAATCAGCCAAGCGAAGCTTTCTATAAAAGCTCGCAGTCTCACAATAGAACAGCTCTCTGATGATATTGGGGCCAAACAACAAACTATCGGTGTACTATCTGATAAGCTCGATAAGGAAAAGGAGTCATTAGGTCAAATTTTACGCAAATCACAGGAGCTCGATGACTACTCCTTAGTTGAATTAATGTTGGTAAATAAGAAAAGTTTGGCAAACTTTTTCTCTGATGCCAACTCGTATGTTGCTATCAAGGATTCCCTGCAAACTTCAGTTGGTGTGGTTAGTGATACTAAGAGTCAAACTGAAGAAGAGAAACAGACTCTAGAGGATAAGAGGGCTGAGCAAACAGAGCTACTTCATCTTCAACAGCTTGAGAAAACAAAGATTGAACAGCAAGAAAAGGAAAAGAATAATATTCTGAAAATTTCAAAGGGTCTTGAGAAGCAGTACCAGTTAGTGCTAGCACAACAAAAACTAACCGCTGCACAGATAAAAAAGGAACTGTTCCAACTTCAAGGATCAGCAGCTATTTCATTTGAGGTTGCTTATACTTACGCCAAAGAGGTTGGGGGAAAGCTAGGTATTCGCCCCGCCTTCCTTCTCGGTATTATTGCTGAAGAATCAAATCTTGGACAGAACGTGGGAACAGGGAATTGGAATATAGATATGCATCCGACTCGAGATAAGCCGATCTTCGAGCAGATTTGTAAGGAGTTAGGGCTTGATCCTGATCAAATGCCCGTGTCTAAAAAAGCTTGGTACGGGTATGGGGGAGCCATGGGGCCCGCGCAGTTTATCCCTTCTACTTGGGTACTCTACAAAGATCGCATTACAGCTATTACCGGCAATAAACCACCGAATCCATGGGATCCTCGTGATGCGTTTTATGCCTCAGCGCTCCTTCTAACAGATAATGGCGCTAAAAATGGAGTCCGCTCAACAGAGCGTTTAGCTGCTTTGCGATACCTGGCGGGGTGGAAAAATGCGACAAAGCCAGCCTACGCATTCTATGGTAATGAAGTGCTTGATTTGGCTGATAAGTTCCAAAAGCAGATTGATATTTTGGAGGGAAGATAGCCGTTTTGGTTGGCCTTGCAAGCCCTGTTTTTTCTGGTATAGTGTGCTTCTAAATAACGAATTATGAAAGCAGAAATTCACCCAGAATTCTTTGAGCAAACAACCGCAACTTGTGCATGTGGGGCTACTTTTACTGTTGGCTCAACAGTAGAGAATATTAAAGTTGAAATTTGTAGCTCTTGCCATCCATTTTATACGGGAACTGATAAGGTACTTGATACCGCAGGACGTGTAGAGCGCTTCAAGACCCGTGCAGCCGCTGCTAAGAAGGTTGCCAAGAAAGATAAGTAACTACCAAAGAAAAACCCGTGCTCCTAAGGCATCGGGTTTTTTCTCTGCTACACTATATAGAGAGATTTAAACTATGAACGAGGAAACACTTAAAAAATTTAAAGATAACCCCAAAACTACGTATTTAGCGGAGCACTATTTAAGGCTGCAAGCTGAGGAGGGGGAGGTAAAAACTATGATTAGTACCGATCCAGCGCTAACTCTTATGGCAGAGGATGATTTGAAGCGGATTAAGGAGGAGATGGAAACCGTAGCTACTCAAATGGAAAGTATTCTAAAGGAAGAAGAGGGTGAGCAGGTGTTTCCGAATGAAATTATCCTTGAAGTTCGTGCTGGTGCAGGAGGAGAAGAGGCGGCTCTTTTTGCTGAAGAGTTGGCTCGGATGTATCAGAATTATGCAGAGATACGTGGGTGGCAAACTCGAATAGTGGATGAATCTAAAAGTCCTCTTGGTGGGTATAAAGAAGCGGTATTTGAGATGACCGGGCGCGGAGTGTATGAAGATCTGCGTTTTGAAACAGGGGTACATAGAGTGCAGCGTATACCAGGAACTGAAAAGAATGGACGAATACATACTTCAACTGCTTCGGTAGTTATTTTGCCAATTCATAAAAAATCGCAAATCGTAATCAATCCAGCTGATCTTGAAATGGAATTTTCACGCTCCGGTGGGGCAGGTGGGCAGAATGTAAATAAAGTGGAAACGGCAGTGCGTCTTATACACAAGCCGACAGGCATTGATGCACGCTCAACCTCAGAGCGTAGTCAGTTGAAAAATAGAGAGAAGGCACTCTCCATCCTTGCTGCAAAGCTTCAAGTTCTCAAGGATGAGGAAGATGCTAAGAAGCTTTCAGCTGATCGTAAAAGTCAGATTGGAACAGGGGATAGATCTGAAAAAATTCGCACTTATAATTTCCCCCAGGATCGCATCACTGACCACCGCATTAAGGAATCGTGGCATAATTTGCCTAAAATCATGAGTGGAGAAATAGATGGCATGCTCGAGGCACTTAAAACTAAAGAACATGGAGCTTCGGACGTAGAGGACTAAGGGTTATACTAGGCGGTATGGAAAAGAAGATTGGGAAATCTCAAACAGTGGCCATACTTTGTTTGCTGGTATTTATGCTTGGTTTTGGCGTTTATATAAACAGAGCCTCCTCGCTCTTTGCAGTTGGCAACTTTTACTTTGGCGGCAAGTTTTATGATTTGGATAAGGCGATGTTTTTCTACAACCTTGCCCTGGCTAAAGACCCGCTCTACAGGGGTGTGCACTATCAAATGGGGCGCATTTATTTTTTACGCTCTGATTTTTATCGGGCTATTGATGAGATAAATCAGGAGATTGCTATAGAGCCTGATTTTAAGCGCTCTTACTATATTCGGGGGTTAGTATATGGTTACCAGAAAGATTTTAAGAAAGCTGAAGAAGACTTCTTAACTTTTTTGGCATGGAAGCCAGACAGTTGGGCGGGACATAATGATCTTTCTTGGGTTTATTTCCAAGAAGGAGATTACGCGAATGCTGAAAAATATGCCAGAGAGGGGCTAGAAAAGGATCCTCATAATCCATGGCTACTTAACTCGCTTGGTATTGCGCTTTTAAACGAGAAGAAGTATGAAGAGGCTGAAAAAAACTTAGCGGAAGGGCTTACTATGTTTAAATCACTACCTCCTTCTGTTTGGGGTAAGGCATATCCGGGTAATAATGCAGATATTTATAGTGAAGGATACCAAACAACACTTTCAGTCATTGAAAAGAATCTTGAGTTAGCTAAAAAGAGGGGTAAGTAGTGGATAACAAGTGTTGAGAGGGGGCGTACGTGCTATGATATGAGTAATAACTTTACGTCATGAGTAAAAAAGACATACGAAATCTTTCTATAGGTTTTTTTGCAGTTGTGGCATTAGTATTTGGTTTTTATGTTAGGGACAATCAGGTATTTGCACTTAGTGCTCAATCATCTGAGCTGGGTTTTAGCTCAGCTTCCCCTTCGGGGAGTGAGGGGGGTATGTCACTTCCTGCGTCGTGTGAATCCGGATATCAACATGATGCGTCTGATTGTACTATCACCGTTAGCGCTAATCCGAACCCTATAGTTGCTACCAATCAAAGTACAAATCCTTTTGCATTACTACTTTCTTCTCCGTTATTACAAAAACTCGGCATAGCCCCACTTTTTGCTGGTGCGGGCCAGACAACGCTCAGTTGGAGATTTAACCAAGTTGGTCCTTCATCCGGATTCTCAGTTGCTTCGTGGTCTAACTTTGAATCACCTTATTCTTGTACGGTTACTGGACCTGGCGGACGAACTTTCTTAATGGGAGGGTCAGTTTCCGGAAGTATGCAGACCCCAGCTATAGCTTCAGATGCTTCCTATACTGTTTCTTGTAAATCTGTACCCGATATCAATACTCCGTCCGTTGGGTATGACTACACATCTGGAACTTATGTAGTGAGGTTTACTGGCATCCCGGTTGATATTCCTCCACTTCAATGTGCATGCAATTCGGCTCCTAATAGCTGCGGTATGACTAATCCTGGTCTAAAAACATGTGGTAGTGCCGAAGTTTGTTCTGTGCCTCCACCAAGTGATGATCAATGTGCAGTTCCCAAAATCACCATCGGTGATCCATGGAGTATTTTGGTAAGTGATTATCCACCAGCTGGCACGGCTGCGTCGACCACACCAAATGTTCCACCAGACACTATACCCAATATCCAAAATATTAATGCCAACACTGCGCCGATCTTCGACCATATAGTTCCTAAGGGAGAGAGTTGTGTTATCCAGTGGGATGCCCGTCCAGCCTCTAGGTGTAGTATTTCTGGCCCAGGATTCTCAAGAAATGTTAGTGTTTCTGGAGTCTTTACTACTCCAAGAATTGGAACTGACACAGCGGGGTCTGCGATCTATAACCTCACCTGTTTTAGTGGTACAACCGTAGCAGCCAGAGCTAATTTTGCTTGTCGTTTGAAGCCTAGTATCTCAGAAATTAATTAAAGGACCCTTTTAGAGGTTAAAAGAGGGGTTTAGAAAATGGGGGTTTTTGCCCCCATTTGCCTTATAGACGGGTTTCTGCTAAAGTACTGGGGTTATATCTATGGAACACCAGAAAGAAATGAACCCACTTGTAGAAGCTCTGTTTAAGGCAGGGGCTCACTTTGCCTATGGTAAGGCACGCCGCCATCCTTCCGTATCCCCTTATATTTTTGGCTCAAAAAATCGTGTTGAGATTTTTGATCTTGAGGCAACCAGTACTACGCTCGTAACCGCTAAGGATTTTATTCGCAATCTTGGAAAAGAGGGTAAAATGGCCCTTTTTGTAGGAGGTAAGAGCGAAGCTCGCGAAGCTATTATTAGCGAAGCAACTAATGCTTCTATGCCATATGTTGGTAGTCGATTTATCGGTGGTACGCTTACTAATTTTCCACAGATTAGAAAGCGTATTGAGCGCCTAGAGCAGCTCCTAGCAGAGCGCGAGAGTGGAGAGCTTAATCGCTATACTAAAAAGGAGCGCCTTTTGATTGATCGCGAGATTGCTCGTCTTACCAAAGATTTTGGAGGTATAGTTTCTATGAAGCATTTGCCAGCGGCTATCGTACTTGTTGATCCAAAGCGCGAATACAATGTTGTTCGTGAGGCAACCCAGCTTCGCATCCCCATTGTGGCTCTTCTTAACTCAGACTGTAATCTTCGTGAAGTAACCTACCCAGTTCCAGGAAATGATTCTCTAAAAAGTAGTGTTTCTTTCTTCCTCAAGGAAATTGTAGAAGCGTATCTAGAGGGTAAAAAGTCAGGTACAGCAACTGCGTAACCTAGGGTTTCGTTGTTGCCGGTTTTTATTGTTGTTTGTTATTATTGGTTCTATATTTTACATATGATCACTACAGAATTAATTAAAGAATTACGCGACAAGACGGGGGTTTCTATTATGCAGTGCAAGAAGGCACTCGAGGAAACAGGGGGCGATATGGCAAAGGCTCTTGTGGTGCTCCACAAGAAGAGTGGTGAGATTGCGGCAAAGAAGGGAGATCGTGAATTAGCCTCCGGTGCTATTGGTTCGTATCTTCATGCATCAGGTACCGTTGGTTCTATGGTAATCCTTCAGAGTGAAACAGACTTCGTATCAAAGAATGAAGAGTTTCGCACGCTTGCTCGTGACATTGCTATGCATGTGGCAGCAAGTAACCCAACGTATTTAAGAAGTACTGATATACCGGAAGATGCTCGTGCTACAGCCCGCGAGGTGTTTGCTAAAGAAGCAGAAGGTAAGCCTGCTGACATGGTCGAGAAAATTATAGAAGGTAAGCTACAAGCATATTTCAAAGAAAAAGTATTGCTTGAGCAGCCTTTTATTAAAAATCCTGAAATGACTATTCAAGGTCTTATTGACCAAGCAGTACAGAAATTCGGTGAACGTGTTGAGGTAGCGCAATTTGTGCGACTCTCTGCTTAGCTGCAATGGCAACGACCTACCTTTTCTTTCTCTCCTTGTTTGGGATAGTTATCCTATTCACGCTGAAGGTTTGGGAATTAAAACGTGGGTCAAAACCTTTTTCACTGCTGCGCTACAAGCTCGATCTTATCGCTCGTAAACAAGGGCAGCGTCTCAAGCATTACGCATCCTTTGTGAATACAAAAACAGTACGCTTAGTGCTGGCATATATTGTTGCCAGCATTAGTCGCGGAGTCAGTGTCTTGATGAGTAAGGTTCGCGAAACAAGGGCCTTTAAGGTTATTCGAGGTAAAATTATTCCCGATAATCATAATTCACCGGTTTCCGCCTTCCTTCGTGATGTTGCTGAGTTTAAAAATGCTGCAGCAGGGGAGAAGCCAGTCATGTTGGAGGAGGAGTTGAATAAAGTTTCAAAAGATAGTACAAATAGCTAATTGCCACCTTAGCTCAGTTGGTAGAGCAACTCACTTGTAATGAGTAGGTCCCCAGTTCAAGCCTGGGAGGTGGCTCCAAAGGAGACAACTAAGCATGCAAACTGCTTTGCATGCGTCCAGGATTGAAAGGCGGAGTCATGTTTTGGCTTTGCAAAACAGACGAGCCAGGGTCGTGAGCACTTTGGCTTTTACGAGCTGTGCGAAGTAAAAGACTTGAGTCGACTCCTGACCAAGCCTCCGAGGTGGCTCCAAAGTTCGGGAAATAGTAACTCATTGTTATACTAATAGAATCCTTTTATAGGGTATTTTTATAATGATTGGTACTACGCTAGGAAATAAAATAAAATCTCCACATCCTTTTTTTTGGGGTGCGGCAACTGCCTCACATCAGGTAGAGGGTGGCACTCACAATGATTGGAGTGTGTGGGAAAAGGCAAATGCTGAGCGGTTGGCAAGGGAGGCAGAGAGTAAGTTTGGCTACCTACCCAACTGGCAAGAAATAAAAGAAGAGGCCACTAACCCTACAAACTATATCTCTGGAGGAGCATGTGATCACTATAACCGTTATAGGGAGGATTTTGCTTTGGCACGGGAGCTTTTACATAATGCGACACGTTTCTCCATAGAATGGTCTCGTATTGAGCCAGCTAAAGGGGAATTCAGTGAAGAGGGTATAGCTCATTACCGCGATGTTATTAAAACCTGTCGGGAAATGGGACTTGAGCCATTTGTGACGCTTAATCATTGGACGCTCCCTCTTTGGCTTTCAGAAGAGGGTGGTTTTGCATCTTCAATGTTTCCTCACTATTTTGAAGAACTAACTAAAAGGATAGTTAGTCAACTTGGGAACGAAGTTACTTTCTGGATAACACTTAATGAGCCCGACGTAGTGTCTTCCCATGCGTATTTAAAGGGTGTGTGGCCACCACAGAAGAAAAGTTTCGTTACGTACTATATGGTACTTCGCAACTTAATACGCGCACACAAAAAAGCCTACAGGGTAATAAAAGAAAGATTTCCAGAGGCACAGGTAGGAATCGCGAAGCATCAGGTTGCTTTTGAACTAAAGAAACAGAGTCTCATAAATAGTACACTGAAAGCAGTGGGGGACTACTTCTGGAATAAGTGGTTTTTAAATCATATTGCTCGTCACCAAGATTTTATCGGGCTCAATTTTTATAACCGTAACCTTATTGATAATGGGTTTTTTAAGAATGAAAATAAAGAGCGAACAGATTTTGGATGGGAGTTTTACCCTCAAGCACTCCTTCAAGCTCTCGTTGAATTAGCTAGGTACAAAAAGCCGATATATGTTACTGAAAACGGTATAGCTGATGCAAAAGATACTAAGCGTACCCGTTTCCTAGAGAAGTCAGTTAATGCAGTGTTAAAAGCAAAGAGTATGGGGGTACCAGTATATGGATATTTATATTGGTCACTACTTGATAATTTTGAGTGGGACAAAGGTTTTTGGCCACGGTTTGGACTTATTGAAATAGATTACAAAACAAAAGAGCGTAGGGTTCGCGCCTCAGCACTTTTTTATAAAAAGTTAATTAGGGAAGCAAAGGTATGATTAGTCTTCCACTTACATTTCTACTGTCCGTACTCCTTGTTTTCTTTGGGCAATTAGGCAATGCGCTTATTGTGCTTATTGATAAGCATATTGTGACTAATACTACCGTTTCGCGTCCCGGTGTATATGCCTTTTTTGTAAGCATCATATCGGGGGTGGTTATAGTGCTTGTCCCATTCGGTGTCGTGCATATGCCAAGTTCCATGGTTGCGTTTCTGTCACTTGATTTGGGATTTATCTTTATCACTTCTATTTTGTTTCTCTATAGGGCGCTAAAGCATGCCAACGCAACTGATGTTATTGCGTGGCTTACGGCCATTTCAACCCTTACCACCTTTTTGTTTGCGCATATCTTTTTGGATGAAACCCTACCCAGACTTTTCCCCTACGCCATGGTCTTTATTTTAATTGGTATGGTTTTGGTAGGGCATTTTAGATTTTACGCGCGATCATTTATGCAGGTGACAGTTGCTGGTATTTTATTCGGACTTTCGGTAGTGCTGCTTAAAACGATATTTAACCAAACTACGTTTATAGATGCATTCTTTTGGTCACGTATGGGAAATGTAGTGGCCGCGCTTTCGCTTTTGTTTTTCCCTTCTATTCGTACCCACCTTTTCACTATTAGTAAAAAGACTTCGCATAAGACAGGATTTCTTATTATTGGTAATCGTATTTTAGGGGGGCTATCTTTCTTAAGTGTGCTGTATGCTATCAAGCTTGGATCGGCATCTATCGTGAACGCACTTTCATCACTTCAATTTGTTTTTATCTTTATTCTCATTTTTCTATTTCGTCACAAGGTTCCTGAGTTGTATCATCACGAGTTCCGCAAGGGTCACGTGCTACATAAGGTGCTTGCTATGTGTTTTATTATTGTTGGTTTTTTTATACTTTTTGCATAGCTATGAAAAAGTATCTTAAAAAAATTATTCTGGTGGTTGCGGTTATTTTGTTCATTGTTTTTGCGCTTTCGTATCGGAAGACACCGGAGACTATTATGTACGGTGTTTCATTTAGTAAGTTTCGGGCCGACGAATTAGGGCTTAATGCTAAAAATGTTTTTGATGGGCTTATAGATGATTTACACATTATGCACTTTAGGCTCTCTGCGCATTGGCCAATGATAGAACCGAGCAAGAATAACTTCTCTTTTACTGAACTTGATTATGAACTGGGAAGGGTGGCTGACGAGCATGGTGATGCTATTCTTGCGGTGGGCAGAAGACTCCCTAGTTGGCCCGAGTGTCACGTGCCTGATTGGGCCAAAAATCTTTCATGGGAAGAGCAAAAGAAAGAAATTTTACTTTACATTACTTCTGTAGTAACTCGATATCGCTCACATAGTGAGGTTAAGTATTGGCAAGTTGAAAATGAACCATATCTTACGGTGTTTGCACCCGAGTACTGCGGTGGTTTGGATGAAGCTTTCTTGAAAGAGGAAATAGCATTGGTAAAGCAACTTGATCCAACTAGGAAAATTTTAGTGACTGACAGTGGGAATTTGGGGTTGTGGGGGAGTGCCTGGGAGGCGGGGGATGTCTTTGGAACAAGTGTGTACATATATCTGTGGAACCCAACGTTTGGCCAAGTGAAGTCGTGGTATCGTCCTTTTGTATATCGAATAAAAACAAACCTCGCGATACTTCTTTATGGGAAACATGAGAGTCTGCTTATAGAGCTTTCATTAGAACCTTGGTTACTGCATCCAATTACTGAAACTTCGCTTGATCTACAAAAAGAGCGCATGAGTTTGGATCGCTTTGATGAAAGTATCGCATTTGCAAAGGAGACTCGTTTTGGGCAGCAGTATCTCTGGGGTGCAGAATGGTGGTACTACATGAAAGAGAAGGGGGAAGGGGGGTATTGGGAAAAAGCGCGTACTATTTTTAGCGGAAAGCAGTGAAAGGTTGTGCGGTAGATTTCTGGGGCTCTTTTTGCTAAAGTGGGAAATCTGTTTGGTAATAAGGACATGGACTATAAAAATACACCATATTTTAAGGTAGGAAGGGCAACAGAGCTTACGGGTTCTGATTATGTTCTTTATCGTGCTCTTGAAATCTTCCCTGGAGCGCTTTCATGGACAACGCTTATTTTGGTAGTAGTACTTTCTTTTACTCGACCTATCGCAGCTGCTTATTTTATTATCGCTTTTGATCTTTTCTGGTTACTTAAAACGGTTTACCTTTCCATGCATTTGCGCCATAACTGGAAGCGCTTACTTTATAACATGAAAGTAGATTGGAGTGCGCGACTTGCCACACTTAAACATGAGCAAGTAAAACATATGATCCTCTTACCATTTTATAAAGAAGGGGAAGATGTGGTTTCGCACTGTATAGAAGGATTGTTAGCTGCAAAATATGATCATCAGAAATTTCTCGTTGTATTGGGTACGGAGGAGAGAGCTGGATCACTTGCACAAGAAACGGCACAGCACATGAAGGATCGCTATGGAGAAAGATTTGGAGCTTTTTTGATTACTACACATCCCAAGGATGTGGCTGGGGAAATGGCGGGAAAGGGATCAAATATTGCTTTTATGGCTCTTGAGGCGAGATCTAAGGTGCTCGATGAGAACAGTATTCCATATAAAGATGTGTTAGTTTCTGCTTTCGATATTGATACGGTTGTGTACCCAGACTATTTTTCTTGTCTTACATGGCATTTTCTAACGTCACCTCATCCATACAAAACTTCCTATCAGCCTGTTCCTTTCTACAACAACAATGTCTGGAACGCACCGATGATTTCGCGGGTTGTTGCAGGCTCTTCTACATTTTGGCAAATGATGCAACAGGAGAGGCCAGAGAAGTTAGCTACATTTTCTTCTCATTCAGTTCCTTTTGTTACGCTTAACGAAATCGGATTCTGGCAGCGAAACATGGTTTCAGAAGATTCGCGTATCTATTGGAATTTGTTAATGGCTCATAATGGTGATTATTCAGTTACCCCACTCTCTTATCCTGTGTCGATGGATGCCAATGTGGCACCAACACTTTGGCAAACAGTAGTTAATGTATACAAGCAACATTTGCGCTGGATGTATGGAGCTGAAAATTTGCCCTATATTTTCTTAGGGTTTATTAAAAATAGTAAGATACCGTTTTGGACTAAGATTCGGGTTGGGCTAGTGCAGTTAGAAGGTTTCTGGTCACTTGCTACTAACCCTATTATGATTTTTCTCTTAGGTTGGCTCCCTGTTATTGTGGGCGGATCTCTGTTTAATAAGAGTTTGCTTTCATACAATCTGCCGATTCTGACTCGTAACATCATGACTGTGGCGATGCTTGGGCTTATTCTCTCGGCTATTATCTACATGTCATTTGTTCCGGTAAAACCGGTGGGTAAAGTTAAGACTTCTCGTTTTGGTATGGTGATGCAGTGGATATTGGTGCCGTTTACCATTATTACTTTCGGAGCTGTCCCTGGACTGCATGCACAGACTCGTCTTATGCTAGGGAAGTATATGGGTTTTTGGGTGACCCCGAAACATCGCAAATAGTATGGATCCACTTTCACGCAAAAAAAGATTATTCTTCTTTGTATTCTTCAGTCTCATTTTTTTTGCAATTGTACCCCTCTTTATTTTCTATGCTGAAGGGTATCGGTTCAACCTCAAAGATGCGGTACGTATTCGCGAGACGGGTGGGATTTACGTAAGTACTGATCAATCCGGTATTGAGATCTACATAAATAACACCCTTGAGCGAAAAACAAGTATTATTCAAAAATCTGCTTTTGTGCAGGATCTTCGCCCAGGAACATACGAAGTTCGAGTTTCAAAGGATGGACTTCAAACGTGGCACAAGACGTTAAAAGTGTTCCCAGAATTAGTAAGTGAAGCACACACGTTTCTTATTAAGGATCATCCGGTCGTAACCCCGGTGTTGCCATATATAAGTAGTGCCACGAGTACGGCTACATCAAGTGTGACAAAGAAACCGGTGAAAAATCCTGAATATGCTACAGCCCTCGCACTTTTTACTGCACCTAAAATACCCGTTGCGACCTCAACTAACATACTGGCCTCTTCTACAGAGGACGAACTCTCACCTGCGCGGCTAGTTTTCAGTAACACTAATGGTGTTTTGGTAGCAACGTGGAAGGGTGAAGCTGATGCTATTCCAAACTATTTTTGTGAGAATACAGTTTGTAAAACCAGTATAACCATACACACTAACTCGCCAGTACTTTCATATGAGTCCTATCCAGGAAGAGAGGATTTAGTACTTATACGCCTTGAGAATGGGATTTATGTTGAGGAAATAGACGATCGTTCTCCTCAAAATACACAACCAATTGTGGAAGGTAGTAATTATGAGTTTCGAATTAAAGAGGGGCGGAGTTTGTATCTTAAAAAAGGAGCGGATATTTTCTCAGTCACTTTTTAGGGTAGGGTGGAATTATAAGCTTATTTGGCTATAATACGAGAGATGGCAGAACTAACTCAAGAATCACCTGGGGCTAAAGGGCATTTACACCCTATAACCCTTATGCAACGGGATATTGCCCGTATTTTTCGTGGACTCGGATTTGCTGTTGCTGATGGGCCTGAAATAGAAACGGAGTTCTATAACTTCGATGCACTCAATATTCCCGAGTGGCACCCAGCTCGTGACATGTGGGATACTTTTTGGCTTAAACCGCTTAACGCTCGTAAACTTCTTCGCACTCATACAAGCCCTGTGCAGATTCGTTACATGCAGAGCCACAAAGATACTATGCCGATAGCTATGGTCACTCCCGGTAAGGTCTATCGCCATGAAGCAACAGATGCGACACATGAAGCACAGTTTTATCAACTTGAGGGTCTTATGGTGGGAGAGGGAGTATCACTTGCCCACTTTAAGGGAGTGCTCGAACATTTCTTCAAAGAATTTTTCGGGGTACCAGTAGCTATACGACTTCGTCCTAGTTATTTCCCGTTCGTGGAGCCGGGAGTTGAAGCAGATGTAACATGTGTTAAATGTCAGGGGAAGGGTTGTACTGTTTGTAAAAACACTGGCTGGATAGAACTGATGGGGGCAGGTATGGTGCACCCCAAGACACTTGAGGCTGGTGGTATTGATCCTCGTAAGTACACGGGTTTTGCGTTCGGTATGGGATTAGATCGTTTGGGAGTTATAAAGTACGGTATTCCCGACGTCAGACTTTTGTATCAAGGAGATCTTCGTTTGGTTAACCAGTTTTAATGTGTATGTTGATCTCACGAGCATGGCTCCAAACATTTTTTGATACTGAACTCCCTTCGGCTGCAGATTTGGCCACTGGGCTTACAAACCATGCTTTTGAAATTGAGGAGGTGAGAGCAGTGGGGGACGATACAGTTCTTGATGTAAAAGTGTTACCCAATCGCGCGCATGACTGTTTTTGTCACTATGGGGTGGCTAAAGAAGTTTCCGCTATTTTTAATATCCCGCTCACTCGAAAACCATTTGAGAAAAAATTACAGACTTTCCCAGAATCAAATGCCTGGACAGTGGAAGTGGCAACTTCCAAAGTAAAACGTTTTCATGGAGCCGTGGTGCGCGGGGTGAAAGTAAAAGAGTCTCCTAAGTGGCTTCGCGAGCGGATAGAAGCTATGGGAGGCCGGTCTATAAACAATGTAGTGGATATCACTAACTTTGTGATGTTTGATATTGGACAACCAATGCACGCTTTTGATGCTAAAAAGTTGAGTGAGAAAGAGGGGGGGTATAAGTTTGTCGTACGGGAAAGTGCAGAGGGTGAAAAAACACAAACATTGGACGGAGCAGAACGAGTGATTCCAAGTGGTGTGTTACTTATCACTGATGGCAATACGGATGGCAAGAATATTTTAGGGATCGGTGGAATTAAAGGGGGAATGAGTTCTAGTATCACGGAAGACACCACGGACATTATTTTGGAAGCAGCAAACTTTGATGCAGAGACTATTCGCCGCGGCAGTAAGCTGCTTGATGTTCGCACTGATGCCTCAAAGCGTTTTGAAAATGGCTTAGCTCCCGAGCTTCCGGGCTATGCAGTCGCATATGCTATTGAACTTCTTGAAAAAGAAGCAAGGGGCGAGAATTTTGTAGTTGAAGGCGCGGTTGATTATAAAGACTATGTTGAGCATCAATATAAACTTGGTGTCTCAACCAAAGAAATAAATACACTTCTTGGTACAGAACTTAAAGAGAGTGAGGTTGATGCTATTTTGAAACGTCTTGGACTTTCGCATAAAAAATTAGTAGTCGAAGAAGCACTCCGAAATGCAATTCCAGCAACACTTAGCGCTGCATATAGACGAGACAGTTC
Source organism: uncultured Candidatus Saccharibacteria bacterium (assembly GCA_964385825.1). Taxonomy (GTDB): domain Bacteria; phylum Patescibacteriota; class Minisyncoccia; order Phycocordibacterales; family JAKFXT01; genus JAKFXT01. The sequence goes on along the minus strand of CAYLPX010000003.1, from coordinate 27,539 downwards.
TATGCGTGTTGACCCACCAAGATTTTTTAGTTGCTCATCATTAGTGAGTTACCTGTATGTTGAGGCGGGGATATACATGCCTAGTTATTCAGTCGATAAGTATGTGTTTAGTGATAGGGTAGAAAAAGAAAATCTCGCCTATGGTGATCTCGTTTTTGCAAATACAGGCGAAGGAAAGATTTATTATGAGTCAGTACAGTTTATAAAAGGCACCAAGGTTCCTGAAGGAGTTGATCATGTAGGTATGTATGTGGGAGAGGGTAAAATACTTCACGCTACAAAAAGTAAGAATGGGGTGGTTGTTGAGGATTTAGCGACAAGTGATCAATTTAAAAATATTATTGGCTATGGGCGCGTGGCTGATCAAAAGGAAACTCGTTTTCTTGTTGAAGTTCCATTTGAGCGGCTTGATGTGCGTATCAAGGAAGACCTTATTGATGAAATAGGACGTATCTATGGGCTAGAACATATCCCATCGATTCTTCCGAACATGACGCACGAAGTTGAAGTAAACAAGGAGTTCTATTATTTAGATAAAATCCGAACGACTCTGACAGAGGCTGGGTTTTCCGAGGTGTATACCTATGCCATGGTGGAACATGGGGAAGTAGAATTACAGAATCCTATTGCGGGGAATAAAAACTTTATGCGCCAATCTCTTATTGCGGGGTTAAGAGAAAGCCAGGGGCTTAATACTTACAATGCTCCACTTCTGGGACTTTCAGAGGTTAAATTATTTGAAATCGGTAAGGTTTTTGGTAATAACAAAGAACATCTCTCTCTTGCCATTGATGTTTTTGTTCCTAATTTTGGTAAAAAAGGAAGAGAGATAGAAAAGCAAATACTTGAAGAAGTTAGAGTAGCGCTAAAAATGAAAGTAGGTATCGAGATTAATGATGGTCAAAGCACATGCGAAACTAACCTTACAGATTTACTTGATAAACTTCCAGAGATTTCTGCTATTGAATTTTCTCGCAGTCCCGATATTGCTTTCAAGACGTTTTCTTCCTATCCATTTATACTTCGCGACATTGCTATCTTTGTACCTGAAACAATAACAAGTAATGAGGTTTCTAAAATAATTGTAGAACATGCTGGTCCATACTTTGTTCGCATCGATCAGTTCGATGAGTTTCGTAAAGAGGGTAGAGTGTCGTACGCCTACCACCTTGTTTTCCAGGCAATGGATAAAACACTTACTGACGAAGAAATAAATGTTGTGATGCAGAGCATCACAGACACTCTTAACGCCAACGCTAACTGGCAAGTCCGCTAATATGTCATTTCGACTTTTAGGGTTAATACTGGTTGCGCTAGTGCTGTGGTTTACATTTAATTCATTTATCAAAGAAAATATAAGTGGCTTTGGTAATTGGAACTTTCCTAAAATACAATTTCTTTAAGCTATGAAATTAGACGTACCATACTATTCGCAGTTTTTAGATATTCAAGATCCCTACTGGATGCCGCGAGCTTGTGGCTTCTGCTGTATGAAAATGATTTACGACTATTTTGGCGTGGCACATCTTTCTATTGCGGAATTGGCCAAGAAGGCCCTTGATGATGGTGGCTATGGGCCTTCGGGCCTCATCCATGATTATGTGGTAAGTGAATGTAATGCGGCGGGACTCCATGCATATCGCAAAGAGGGAATGGATGCGGGCGATGGGGTAGCAGAACTAGTTTTAGCCTTACGTGCCGGAAGTCCAGTTATAGTGTCGGCTGATAAGGTGATATTGGGACAACATAAGTTTCATATGGTGGTACTCACGGGAATAAAAGAATTGGAAGGTGAAGTACCAGAATTAGAAGGTTTTTATTTTAATGATCCAGAAAGTCTACATCGTGAAAAGGGGAAGGACATTTTTGTATCCTTCCATGATTTTCTTTTTTCATGGCGTGGCAAGGCAATTTTTGTAAGTAAAAAATAGAAAGCAAAAAACCCGCCTCACGGCGGGTCAGCATCAAGGGCGATCGAAAGTTCAGCGCGCCCGTTTTCTCGGAAATCTTTCATGCAAAGGTCAAGCCTCTGCATGTCGGCAAAGCCCAAAATCCTTCCATGGAGGAGGGCGCCATCCTCGTTGGCATAGCAGGTGCCAAACTCGAACTCCTTGATGTAGGCGTATCTGCGGTACTCCTCATCGTCCGCCTTGTTGTGTTCCCAAACCTGTACTGCGTAATCGATTTGGTTGTACGTCTTGTGGTACCAAGCAGCAGACGCCGCGGCGACTGCCAGCATGGCTAGGATGCGATTGATGGCGTGGAGGTTCATGTTCGGCTCCCAAGTTGTCTACTTAGGTTTTACTATATTTTTATTATTCCTGCAAAAGAAAACGGCGCCCCGGGTGGGCGCCGCCTGTCTTCATACTCCCGCCACATAGGCGAGGGTGAAAACAAGAATGAGAAGAATGAAGATCGGGATACGGCTTACGGCAGCTGTTTGCCACCGATCGCCGGCAACTGTGCCGGCGATGATTTGGAGGGTTTTCATTTCAGTCCGCTCCTTCTTGAACCCGAAGTATCAATGCCTGTGGTATTTCGGTAAGGGGTCTCCCGATCCCAAAGGTTCCCCCGAAAAGGGCCTGAACGGCGCCTGGCAAGCGCCTCACTGCATCCACGCAGTATTCTTGGAATAATGGTCGTGGTGGCGCATCAGTACTCAACCATTTGCCCTCTCCGACCTCGACGTTGACGGCGTTATTGGTGAGGATAGTGAGTACCCCCGGAACGCCTTTTATCGAGATCTCCTTGTGTTGTATGGTACCTCCCTCCTGGTACCGCGGTTGATTCTCTTCGGCTACAAGCGCCGAGAAGACCAAATGGTTGGTTGCTTTGATGGTGATGTCGCACCATGCGGTGTCTATCACTCCCGTAAACCGGGGCTCCACCCCACCATCTTCGGTCTCGATGGGGAACAGGTGCCACCCCACCATTTTCGGCGTTTGTGCGCAGCACGCTCCGGCAAGGCAGAGGGCAAAGAGAAACCAGAAGTATTTCATACAACCTCCTCCCAAAAGGGAAAGGGTTAAAGGGGAACTACACTGACTACAACTATCCCATAAATACCTTAAAAAGCAAGTTTTAGCTATGTAAGATAAGGCTTTTTTAGCTTTCTTTCTAGCTCTAATTTTGCTATAATAGGGTGACCTAAGGAGGTATTTTTTGTTTACAAAACTACCTTACAAACTAACAGCATGGCCAAAAAAGAAGAAGCAAAGAAAAAGGTAGCTCACGAATATAACGCGCAGGATATCACTGTGCTTGAGGGGCTAGAACCTGTGCGTAAGCGCCCGGGGATGTATATCGGGGAAGTAGATGAGCGTGGACTCCATCACCTCATTTGGGAAATTTTTGATAACTCACGTGATGAGGCGATGAATGGATATGCTGATCGCATTGAAGTTACCATTTTGCCTGATAATTATATTCGAGTGGTTGATAATGGTCGTGGTATTCCAGTTGATGTTCATGCTAAAACAAAAGTTTCAGCACTTGAAACTATCATGACCACCCTCCATGCTGGTGGAAAATTCGGAGGGGAAGGGTACAACGTTTCGGGCGGTCTTCATGGTGTGGGAGCATCTGTAGTGAACGCTCTCTCTATTTATATGAAAGTAGAAGTACATCGCGATGGCTTAGTGTACATGCAGGAGTATTCTCAGGGTAAGGCCAAAGCCCGAGTGAAGCAGGTTGGTAAAACTAAGTTCACGGGAACCATCACAACGTTTAAGCCAGATAAGGAAATCTTCAAGGAAACGACTGAATTTAATTTTGAAAAAATTGTCGGTCATCTTCGTCAGCAAGCCTACCTTGTGCGTAGTGTGCTTATCCGTACCATTGATGCGCGTGAGTGTACCAAGTTAGATCTTGATAACAAAGTCTATTTTTCTGATCTTGGGTATGAAGTACCAACCTCTTCTTTCTTTTTTGAAGGTGGGCTTAAGTCATTACTCAAACACTATAATGAGTTTTCAAAACCGATTCATCGCAATATTTTCTATATCGAAAAAGAGCATGATGGAGTGCAGGTGGAAATCGCCATGCAATACATCGATGACATCACTACGAGAGTTATTGCTTTCGCGAACAATATTGTAAACAGTGAAGGTGGTACACATGTGGCCGGGTTCAAGCTTTCGCTTACTCGTATCATTAATACCTATGCTCGCAAGAATAATGTTCTTAAAGAAAAAGATGAGAATTTAACTGGTGAAGATGTGCTTGAGGGACTCACTGCTATCATTTCAGTGAAGATGCGTGAAGTACAGTTTAGTAGTCAAACTAAGAGCAAGCTCACCACGCTTGAAGCGCAGCCTGCAGTTTCGACTGTTTTCTCAGATGCATTCAGTGCCTTTTTGGAGGAGAACCCTGATGATGCTCGGGAGATTATCAACAAAGGTATTTTGGCTCTTCGCGCACGCAAGGCTGCAAAGGCTGCGAAGGATAGTGTGCTTCGTAAGGGGGCCCTTGAAGGTTTTAATCTACCAGGAAAACTTGCTGATTGTGCCGGGAACACTTCAGCCGAGGATGCCGAACTTTTCATAGTAGAGGGAGATTCTGCTGGCGGTTCTAGCAAACAGGGGCGCGATCGCAAGACACAAGCTATATTGCCGCTCAAAGGTAAGATTTTGAACGTAGAACGCGCACGACTTGATAAAATGCTGGCATCTGTTGAAATCCGTTCACTGGTCTTGGCGCTCGGAACTTTGATTGGTGACACTTTTAACCTAGATAAGTTGCGCTATCACAAAATCATCATTGCAACTGATGCGGATGTTGATGGAGAACATATCCGTACGCTTATTCTAACCTTGTTTTACAGACACTTCAGACCGCTCTTGGATGGTGGGTTTATCTATATTGCTCAGCCACCACTTTTTAAAATTAAACGCGGTAAGGAGGTCAATTACGCTTACAGCGAGGAGGAGATGAAAAAGATAGTAGGGAAGGACGCTCCAGAAATAGCTGAGATGATAGTTGAGATTGAGGGAGAGGAAAATGAAGAAGAGGCGCCTGAGGATACCAAAGCAAAGCGTGTTGCTAAAGTTACGGTAGCTCGCTACAAAGGACTTGGAGAAATGAACCCCGAGGAATTGTGGGAGACAACCATGGATCCTAAGCGTCGTATTTTAAAGCAGGTGAAAATAGAAGATGCGCAAGAGGCGGATAAGGTGTTTGATGTCTTGATGGGAACTGACGTACCGAGTCGTAAAAGCTTTATCCAAAGCAATGCGACTAAGGCACAGCTCGATATATAAAAAAGACCGGCGATTCGATCGCCGGTTTTTGCTGACCCTCTCGGGGTCAGACTCTCTCAAGGTCGCGTACGAGGATGTAATACGTAACCCCATTGATTGTGTGTGGGTATCCGCAATGGGTCATGATGCCCATCGTTAGGAATTCCATGCTGCGTGGTGCGAACTGAAGATCGGTGTCTTGCCTTATCCATTTGCCAGCAGCCCGAACTTCTTGACCTTCAGCCTCAACCTTCTCATAGAGTGGTTTGAGGGCTTTGATGCGAAATCTCGTTACATCTGCCAGCGTCGGCATACATTCCCCCCACGGGATACAGAAGATTAATACTATGCAGTATTTGTAATTTTTTGTGAAGACAACTTATCCACACTAAGATATGAAAAAGGCCGCGGGGGTCCGCGGCGGCTAGGAAAGAGGCTACGCTCAGTTGAGGTCGAGCATGTGTGCATCAAGCGAAGGCCCCAATCCTCGCGATTCCGCAACAGCCATTGCGGCTTTGCGGAGGCGGGGATCTTGCGACCCCTCATCACTTCCTGCAAGGAAGGTGATGAGACGTTCATTAGGCCATGTCGCTGGATCCGGCAAGGAACTGGTCATGGAGTTTCTCCGAGAGTTTGTGCTCCTTTGATTATACCAATCTTCCTTGATGTACAAATGTGGAAAAATAACTGGTGGCTTATAGACCAAAGTGTCGCTTAAGCTCCACCTCATTATCAAGTCTTTTTGCGGTAATTATTCTTATATATGGTTTGATATGATAAAACTCTCGTAAGTATTCAATTTCATTGAGACAGTTATAAGGTGTTACAAACACTGATTTTTGATACTCATAAAACTCCATGCGTTTCAAATGGAAGCGAAGAGCGTCCCTAGCTTTTTTAAATTTTTCAGGAATATCGAATAGTACCACTCTCCACTCCTTATCCCATTTTTTCTCTTTTTTAAGAACTATGTTTTCAAAGTTATAGGTTAGGGCGACCTTTTTTCCTTGTTTGCTCAGCAAAACAGTAGTCGTACCATCCTTGTTATCTCGATAGCTAATAAGGTTGGTATTATGGAGTTCGCGGATAGCTCTTAAGATTCGTTTCTCGTCAGCGTTACGCCACTCCCTGCCAAGTTCTTTTAAAATCATGAAATAGCGTTTTGAAGAACGGTTAATACCAAGGGCCACACCCGCCAAGAGCAGTAAGATAATTTTTCTTTTAAGTTCTGCATGTTTTTGTGCCATGTAGATTATTGTATATCGTGACGTCTATTCACGCTATAGCGTAAATAGACGTCACGATAAGAGGTGAGGATGTATGTGGGGTGGGGAGGGGTTTAGTAACCACATGGGGTTGGCAAGGGTTAGTAGGGTGGTACAATTTAGCCTATATATGAATACTGAAGGGGAGGGGGCTCCAAAGCCAAAAAGATTGTTTTTGAAACTGATTACCTGGCTCTTACTTTTTGTTATTAGCCTCTTTGCAACGATGGCTATTTTTTCTTATATTTCTGATGATGTAGATATTTGGCTCACTAATAAGAAGGATCAGTACCAGATGTGGAAATGGAAACGTGCTGAAGCTAGGCATGATTCGTTGCTAAAAAAGGATTTTGATGGCGGAAAAACTCCCGAAGAAACCCTTGATTTATATCTTACAGCTCTTAGGGCTGGGGATGTTACTAAGGCTAGCAAGTACTATCTTATAGATGATCAAGCTGAGGCCCTCAAGGATTTAAAGAATGAAAAGGCAAAACAAGGTAATTTGAATCTAAGTATTACTTATACTGAAGATGTAAAGAATAAGGGGAAAAAGTACTGTGGAGATTTTGGTTGCACATTTGAATATAGATACTTAAATCCCGTAGAGACCGTATCTATTATAAAAGGAACAGAGGATAAATTAATTGTCCCAAAAGGAGGTGATGTGGTAGAAGGTATTGACTTAAGGCAAAACGATTTTACCAAAATTTGGAAAATTATTTATCATTAATTATGAAAAAGTTCTTTAGAACTTTAATCACAATTCTATTTTTCACTCCCGTTTTAAGTTTTGCATATGATGCCCCTACTACTCATGCCGGGTTCTCGCAAGAAATAGTTTCTTTTTATAATTATTCACATGGTGACAAGATAACTGATATAGAAAAGGAAAAAATAGTACAGGGATCGATAGACGAGGATTATAAACCAGAGAGTCGAGTATTAAACCATTTCTACGACCCTGTTCGGGGGATAGGTTTACAAGGCTATAGGACTGCTAAGGAATGGGTGAGCGGAGAGGTTGTAGCGAACTCCTTTTCTTGGAAACAGGCAATAGAAGCTTATGCTAGGGGGGATACTGAGGAAGCTTATTTAATATTAGGCCATGTGCTACACCTCATAGAAGATATGGGAGTCCCAGATCATACAAGGAATGATCCACACCCTCCATTTCTAAGTTGGGAACAAAGTCCTTACGAGTATTGGGCAATGCAACATAAAGATAGGCAAACTATGTCAGGGCTCGGGTATCAGTATTATAGTGAAGGGGAGAAAGAAAAGAGATTTGAAAGTTTGGGAGAATATTTTGATTTTCTGGCAAAATATTCTAATAATTCCTTTTTTAGTAAGGATACTATTAAACAAACAATTTTTGTTTATAGATTACCAGAGGTAGGGGAAACCATAGATGACTATGCCTACGGAGTCGACACTATTACTGGAAAGAAGGCAAAGTTATATATCCTTCGTAAAGATAAAGATGGGATTTATACTAGATTACTTTTAAATCAGAATGACGATTCTGTTTTATCAGAATATTTTGATCGGTTGTCGAGGCAGATAATTCCGACGGGGGCAGGGGTTATAAGTTTGTTTAAGGAAGAGGGTGAGAAAGCGAAGAAAGTATACGAGGAAAAAGAGTTTTTAGTCAAAGAGGAGGAGGCGAGAAAAGCGGCTGGAGAGCAGAAAATTGCGGATGCTGCCTTTTTAGAAAAGCCAAAATACTGGATTCAGTACACCTGGGATTTTAATGTAAAAAAAGGAATTTGGGAATCAGTGGCAAACATTAGAGAAACAACTTCACAAACTTTAGCATTCGTTACTCAGAGCATATTTAATATAGGTAGTGTTATCAGTTTTAATACAAAAGAAGCTGGACAAATGGCACAAGCTGGAGTAAATAGTGTTACGTTTACACAAAAAAAGACAAGTAATGCCGTTGGCCCCATCTTCGCCTTTATTGATAATACTTCTTCCAATTCCCAACAAACCACGGCATCAATAGTGCAAAATACTCTTACTATTAAACCGGAAATACAAAGTAAAGCTCAAACTAATTCTTTGCCAAGTGCACCGATTACAATTTTTCCTGGATTTGGTGGGGGAGGAGATAGTGTAAGTTTAGCTCCAGCATCTCAAGCAGTGCCAGTTGAATTAGAAGTATCTACTACAACTGATGATGCCCCAGCTGTAGATATTACTCCACCTGACATAAATATCTCGGTTCCTGATTGTGCATATTCATTGGCGCATGATACTTGTGTGTTACCGGTAAGTACCACAACATTACTTCTTTCTTCTGTAGCCACTGATACTTCTAGTTTCAGTGTTTGGGTTGATGGTGTACTCCTCGGTTCTGGGAGTAGTACTGAGGCTGAGTTAGCATTAGCTATTGGACAACATGAAATAGTAGGAACGGCTATGGACAATAGCGGCAATATTGCGACTTCAAGTTCGGTTGGTGTCACATACGTAAAGCAGCCAGTGGTTATCAGTGAAGTGGCGTGGCCTGGGACAGGTGTATCAGAGAATAATCAATGGTTGGAGCTTTACAATAATACCAATACTCGCATTGACCTTTCGCACGTGACACTTAGTTCTGAAGATAGCCCCCTTTTAATTAACTTTGCTTCACAGATTGACCCACATCAGTACTACCTTATTGAGAGAGATAGCGACGATGCAGTACCTGGTATTACTGCTGATCTTATTACTTCTTTCGGTCCAGGTTTACTTAGTGGAGGAGAAGGTTTGAAGCTTGTATATCACAAGGGGGTGGAAGATATCCTTTTGGACCGCACACCTACTGTCTCTGAGTGCGAAGGTTGGTGTGGCGGGGCTTCAAGAAACTTTGCAACCATGACACGGCTGGGAGCTATGGGTGATGGGGGAGGAAGTGCTAACTGGGGAACGGATGGGCATTATGTGCGGAGCATTGCAGAAAACCTGGGAGTGACTATTCTTGGAAGTCCACAGGGGGCGATAGAAAACCCGTGTCTGTCACATAATTTTGCTAGTTTTAATTTTAGGAAGTTGGCTTCGGTACGAGTAGATCCTTGTTTCTAAAAACCAAAACCCCCGAGCACGAAGTGCTCGGGGGTTTTGTTGTTTAGGTCTTGTTTTAATTACTGAATGTTGATGTTTACGTAGCCGTCGTTGTTATTCTCATTGGACTCAACAATATCGTTACCACCATCTACTTGTACGTGGAACTGTTGTACACCGTTAATAGCGCGATCAAAGCCGAGTACATACTCAATGCGGTCGCCTGGGTAAATAGGGAGCTGCACTTCAGAGTTGAATGTCTGCGAAGGATAGGTAGGAAGGTATGCATTAAAGCGGAATGGACCTGAAACCTTGTCCCCAATGTTTTCAATGCGGAAGCGTACTGCCACACGGTTAGCGCGAGAAGGAGTGTCTGAACGTACGAACGCGTTAGAACTATCTAGGTAACCAGTTTCCATAATAACGGGACGTAGGTCAGGCTTACCATTCGGGTTGTTAACACCAGAACCAACTGTAGTACCGCCGGTGTAGGTGTTAGAGGTAGTGTTACCAGCCTGTTCACCATTTTTTATAGTCGTACCACCAGTGTTGTTTCCTGTATTGGTGGTTGGTTTAGTTGTGGTTGTGGTACTCACGCTCGCAACGATAGTTTCATTCTGGCTATTAGTGTCAGTAGAGTCGGTTGAACTAGCGATAGCATTGTTCACTACAGTGACATAGATCACTCCAGAAACAGAAGCCGTCTTCTCACCATTCTTAGTAAAGAGGATGGTAATAGGGAGGTCTACTGAGTGGTACTTCTCAGAGCGAACAGTAAGTCCAAGCTCATTGTTGTGGTTAATGAAGAGGAATTCTTTGTTGCAGTACACGGTCTCGGTTCCGTTCTCTGGAGTTGTGGCCTTAATAGAAAGGCTATCAACGCAAGGGTAGGAGAGTGAGTATGAACCAGCAGCAGTTTTCTTGAGGTGGTTCCATGAGAGGGTGAAAGAAGCGCCAGAGTTCACTGTACCGGCTGATTCGGGTTTGGTGGTAGTGGTAGGCGAAGTAGTGATTGGGGATGTGGTAAATATTTTAGAGGAAAGTGATACCGCTGCAGAGTAAGAGCTCTTTAGCGCAACGCCAGCATACTTCACGGTGACAGCACCAAGGACAAGAAGGAGTATAAGGACGACAGCAAGACCAATAGAAGCGAGTGCCTTGGTCGCTATAGGGGCATGAGCAAGAGCCTTCTCCTTAAGAGTTGGCTTATCTTCCGAGCCGGTTGGCAGGTTGTGTGGAAATGTTGTCTGCATACAAAATATATAGTTACCATATGTATATATCATATATAACTATGGCTGTCAATAGGCTAAAACAAGGACATAATTAGCAAAAAGCGCCAATATTGACACTGTACTTTTTTTATGCTAACATACGCTTTAGTCAGTAAGAGGTGGATTTCTGCCTACATTGACACTTTTAAGCAAAAGCTATGGAGATACCAGAGCAAAAAGTCTCGAGCGAGGCACATAAAGACGAGAAAATGGCGCGCTTTTTGAAGCGAACATTTTTTATCTTTGTTTTGCTCTTTGTGATTTCGGCTGGCTTCAATGCTGTGCCACTTTCCATCCGTGAAGTGAATAACGTGATTTTCTCACTGTTTGTTCATGACGATCGGGTGAGTATGAATGGGGCTGAACCTACATCAGGTATACCAACTGATCGTACCGGGGAGTACACCGAACCAGTGCGCATCGTTTCTACTCGAGTAGGGCTTGATGCTAAGATTCTGAACCCAGAGAGTCGGGATGGTAAAGTGCTAGACGATGCGCTACTCTATGGGGCAGTTCGATATCCAGGTTCGGGAGACCTAGAGAGTACTCAGAATATCTTTATATTCGGCCACTCCTCATTCTTGCCTGTGGTACACAATCAAAACTACAAAGCCTTTAATGGGCTACGTTCCATGGTGAAGGGGGATACGGTTGTGCTCTATGGGAACAAGCGTAGCTATACCTATGTTGTTGAAAAGGTAGTGCACACTACCGCTGATCTCGCGTATATCAATGTGGCTTCTCGTGATCACGAGCTCATACTTTCAACTTGTGATAGTTTTGGGGCCAAAGAAGAGCGGTATATCGTGACCGCTAGTTACAAGAGCGCACAAGCTCTTTAGAAATTTGAAAATTTCTTGTTGTGAAGATTGAGAGAAGGACTTGTCCCTCTCTCAATCTTCACCGTAAGGTGGGGAGCTGTTCTTTGAGAAATCTTGTACTTCTCAAACGCAAGCGTGCATTGTAGTAGATGTCCGCGCGCTCGGGAAGTATAAGTAACGAATCAAACTCAACCACTAGAAAGGGTTCAGTCATGTACACTCGCGTTGCAGTAACCGTCTTGGCATTTGCCCTGACGGGATGTGCTGGAGGTTCCTTCATGAAGGGGGTCTTCGGTGAGCCAACCGCTTCGGCGGATGGCATGTGCGACAGCAATACTCGTACGATCGGGGGTGGGGCGCCTGCAAGGGTTCCTTGCAAGCCGGATCCGCGTGCGAAAGCGTCGGCTCCGGCTTCGACAGCGGCCGCACCGGCCGCTGCACCCGCAGCCGTAGCGCAAGCTTCGGCACCTGCCGCATCGGCTTCCAAGCCGGCTGCAGCAGCTCCTGCCCCGGCGGCCGCAACGGCCGCCGGCCAGGTGACCAATCCGACTCAAATCGCGGCGTTGCAAAACAACTGCGACTGGGATGGGGTCATCTCTCTCTGGTGCGGTAACGTGCTGGAGCAGGTGGAGCAACTGAAGCAGCGCGGGGTGAAACTCGCGCTGCCGAAGGCGCAACATGCCTTCTTCTTCAAGAAGAATACCGCCTTGACGTTCCCCCAGTTCCTGGAGGCGCTCAAGGTCGGCGACAAGAGGCTTCTCCCGGAAGACCTCAAGGCATTCGCGCAGGAACTCCGTGCGAACGGCATGCCGGTTCCAACCGCCGAAGGGCGGACGGAGCAGGTGGCCTTGCTGGAATTTTTCAGCAAGAACACCTTTCGCACTGTGAAGTGCACGGCGGCGCATACTGCAAAGTATGCCATGTCCTACAACAACACGGCCCGTACGCAATTCGGCGGCTACTTCCAGCGCAACTGCGCGCCAGGGGAATTGATCCTCGAGATCTGCATCCCCAAGGCGCCAGTCAAAGCGGCGGAATTGCCGCCGAAGTTGGTGCAGCAACAGCCGGTTTTGCCGGTGGTTGCACCGGCCGGTTGTACCGCACTGACCCTGCATGCGCATATCTGGGATGGCAACTCGTTGCCGCCCGAATTGCGCCAGCAGGTGCTTGACCTCACCGCTCGGGAGAGCGGATTTCAGTCAGCGTCGGTCTCGCGCCAGCTCGGAGCGAAGTTCCGGCAGGCGTATGAGGCAGGTGCGATCCGATATGCGCCGGCCGATCCCAACCTAAAGCTCCTGATGCACAGTCAGCAGCAAAACGGCTGGCAAAACTTCGGCACCTACGGCTGGGAAGGCAAAGATCTGCCGATGGTGGTTCCGCAATCGGCGTTCTCCAGTTGGTTCGAAGCGGTGTATGAGGGCGACCTCATGTCTCCGCCCAAGGCATCCGGGAAGCCGACCATGCGGATGACGGTGGGTGAAATGCGGCCGCCGGACTTGGCGCAGGGGGAATGCCATCGGCATTTCCATGCCGTAACTCGCCCTTCGGCGCAAACCGCAATGCGGAGCTGGTGATTCGTTCGGGAAGGGAGGGGAACTTCGGTTCCTCCTCCTGACCCATTTTATGCTAGTAATTACAGACCACGATTTTTTTACAGCACTGTTAGCGAAAAAATGAATATGAAAAATATCATGAATATAAAAAAGAATAATAAAACCAAAACGAGTATGTTCGTTCGTGGGCTTTTCGTGCTATTTCTCATAACGACACTTTTTGCGCCAACCTCACTTATAGTGACGCCTCAACTTGCAACCCTAGATTCTGTAACAAATGTAAAAGCTGACGATGAAGAGTATTTTAATTTTGATAATGTAGATACCCCAATAGATCTTTCAGGGGAAGGTGTGGGTGGAAATATTTTTCCAGCTCAGATGGAGATAGCACCTCCACCTATCACTCTTCCTTCATATGATGACTATATGGATTATGCAGGTTCTTATAACAACACGACGGCTAATACTAGTTTTTGGGGGGATAATATTGGAGGAGGAGATACTTCTTCTGATAATGGTTCAAATTTTTATGGGCCAAATACCATGTGGGGAGAAGATATTGGTGGAGGGAATAATGTAGTAACAACTAGTAATATACAGCCAGTTTCAACTTCAGATATTGGTGGAGGGGATAATACAAATGGTATAGACATTGGAGGTGGAAATAATACAAACGGTATTGATATCGGAGGTGGTGATAATACGACTGGTGTAGATATTGGAGGTGGAACACAGGAAGACGCTTTCCCATGGTGGGTTGCACTGCTCGCTATCCCGCTTATTCATAACTCAAATAATTCTGATGCTAGTGTTCCACCAGCGGTGATAGTGCCTCCTGGAACAACTACTCCAACTTCAACTCCTTGTGTAGCAGTTACTGTTGCTTCTACAGCTTCTGCTAATGGTGTTGTGGGCACTGCTTTCTCGTACACTATAAGCGGATCTGGAACAGCCCCTATTACTTTCACCGCAGGATCACTTCCTCCAGGACTTACTTTCTCTGGTGCCACAATTAGTGGTACTCCAACAACAGCTGGAACTTATACGGTGACTATTACGGCAACTAACGCATGTGGATCTGGAGCACAGACTCTCACTATCGTTATCGTACCTGTGGGTGGACCTTGTATTCCTGGCGTACCAGTTATTACAAGTGGTACTTCAGCTAATGTGGTAGTTGATACTCCGTTTACTTACACTATTACTGCAACCAATAATCCAACCTCCTTCGCAGCATCAAGTTTGCCAGCAGGTCTTTCTGTAAGCACCAGTACGGGTGTTATTTCTGGAACTGTCAGCACGATTGGTTCATATGTACTTAATTTCTCTGCAACTAATAATTGTGGCACAGGCACTGGGGCACTTTCACTTTCTGTAAATTCAGGTTCTGGCGGAGGAGGTGGTGGAGGCGGCGGGGGCGGAGGTGGATCACCAGTTCCTAATGTAACAGTAACTTCAAGTGGAGGCGGGGTGAATCCTTCTGTGTACCTTGCGTCTACTCCGTATGCTGGACTTTATCTTAACCAGCTTCCGTATACCGGTATTGGCGACATGATAGTTGCGATACTGTTCGTACTCGCCCTCCTATTGGTAAGTATGACCCTCGCCTATGTTTCCGTATATGGGCAGGATTTTGCACCTCTTCGCGCATTTACCGCCAAGTATGTGCTCATCTTGAGCGTGCTTCGCAAGAAGTTTACAGGAAAGGTTCAAACGTTGGCACGAGAGCGGGAAATCGTTGTGAGTTCACCACAAGCTCCTGAAGTAGTGTTGCCACTTGTTACAGCTATACCAACCAATATTCTTGAGAAGCTTGTTGCTTATGCTCGCCGTGAGGGCGCGCTGCTTAAGGAAGATGCTGCAGAACTCATCTACAATATTGCTGAAGGAGACAGTGCTGTTGCCCACAGCTTACTCACCAGCGCTATTCTCGTTATGAAGAGTGAGCTTGCTGAGGATATGGTAGCTATTTTGACGCTCGCTAAGGTTAAGAAACTTCTTGCTGATACTTATTGTTCACTTGCTAGTTCCTATGTGGATTTGCTTATGCGCAAAGAAGAAAAGAAGGCACAGAACTTCCTTATGAAGCTTCATATGCTAGAGGCTGATGTGTATGCGTTCTTGCTCGCTGTAGAGCGTATAAAGGAGGAGAAAGAACTTTCCTCAAAGGTACTGGTTCCAGTCTTTGCGTAAACAACAAAATCCCCGGAAGCGAAGCTTCCGGGGATTTTGTTGTTTTAAATCTTACGTAAGACTTTTGTCTTTAATTTCGATCGTTAATTTCTCTACAATTTCCTCCACACTCATGGCGCCAAGCGCTCCCTTGTCACGACTTTCTACACTTGCGCCATTCGTTTCTATTTCTTTATCACCAACCACAAGGAGGTAAGGAATCTTTTCGTTTTTAGCATTGCGGATTTTTTTACCCAGTGATTCATTGCTTTCATCTACCGCTACACGAATATTTTCTGCCATCAGTTTCTTTTCTAATGCTTTGGCATAAGCAACATGTTTTTCACTAATTGGGAGAATAGTTGTTTGTATTGGTGAGAGCCAAAGAGGGAAGGCACCAGCAAAATGTTCAATGAGAAAAGCTACTACTCGTTCAATAGCACCTATTGAAGATCGGTGGACTACAAATGCGCGGTGTTCTTTCCCATCATCCCCAATGTAGGTAAGGTTAAAGCGCTCTGGCATACAAAAGTCATACTGAACGGTAAAAGCAGTGTCCTCTTTACCGTTTGCATTTTTCATCTGCACATCAATTTTTGGTCCATAAAATGCAGCTTCATCTTTAGCTTCAACAAAAGGCTGGTTACGCTTTTGCATAAGTTTGCGAAGCAGATCTTCTCCCTTCTCCCATGCGGCGTCGTTTTTGTAGTATTTTTCAGCATTATCACGGTCGCCAAGTGAGAGTCGGTATTTAAAATCCACTCCCTGCTTTAACCCAAAGACTCCAGATACATATTCAATAAGATCAAGCGCTCCGCTAATTTCTTCAATCGCCTGCTCTTCACTGACACAGATGATGTGGGCATCAGCCAAACAGAAGGTACGAACTCGTTGGAGGCCCATAAGTTCTCCTGATTGCTCATAGCGATATAGTTGAGCAAGTTCTCCTATACGAACTGGTAGTTCACGGTAGCTCCACGGTTTGCGAGCATATAGTTCAAAGTGGTGAGGGCAGGTCATCGGACGAAGCATGAACTCCTCATCGTCAATGACAATTGGAGCATACATGGAATCCTTGTAGTGGGGGTAGTGACCGGACTTTTTATATAGATCTAGTTTTGCAATTGCTGGGGTGTAGACATGCTGATATCCGCGTTTGATTTCTTCATCAACAATAAATCTTTCAAGTGAACGACGAAGCGCCGCCCCTTTAGCGGTCCAGAGTGGTAGACCCTTACCAACGGTGCTTGAGAAAGTAAATAAATCAAGCTCCTTACCTAGTTTTTTGTGGTCGTTTTCTTTTTCTTCCATAATGTTACAGACTATAGCATTTTATAGGTTTACGCAAAACAAATGGGCACCAAAGGCGCCCATTTCAAGGGGGTGAACCACTAAACCCCATCATCCACAAGGTCATCAATCGGCGCTCGCCGCAATGCCCTTCTCTGTGGAGTCTTGGGAGTGTCATCGTCAGCATACACAGCGGGGTCAGCGCCCAGATGCATTAGTGCATCTTCTTGCACTTCAACTGCACCTCTTTGCTGCTTTTGCTGCTGCTGCACCTGCTGTTGAGTGGCGGGTTGGTCTTGAAGCGTTTGGGCTGCGCTCATGAAGTCCTCCTTTCTTGAAGGTGGGCGGCCTACATCTATGTATAATTGTACTCCTTTATTTTTTGAAAAAAGGAGTTATCAACTGTTACAGTGCTTTTACCGCGTCAGCAATGAGACTCACGGCGCCGTTGCGATGCGATATTTTGCCTTTTATAGCTATACATTTTTCAACTACAAAAAGATCTTTGTGTTCGGTGTAGGTGCGTGGGAACACTACGATTTCAAGTGAATCAGAATAATCAGCAATTTTAAGGAAGAGCATACGGTCCCCCTTTTTGGTGAGTAGTGGCTTAACTTCTTCTATGATGCCGTGTGCTACTGCCATCATGCCGTCTTGCAGCGTTGTTTTGATTTGTTCTATGGTTCTGCTTTTGCCAGCAAGTTTTTCTCTATGCTTATCAAGCGGGTGTCCTGAAATATAGAGACCAAGAAGTTCTTTTTCCCATTTTAGTTTTTCAGTTTGACCCATCGGCTCACTTGGTTTTAACTGTACAGCGCTTGTTCCACCCCCAAGTCCACCGAATAGGGAAGTTTGATCTACGTCTTTTTTGGCATCACGATTGTATGCGAGGAGGGCTTCAATGTTGAAAAGCAGATTACCACGCTCTCCCATTGTATCGAGTGCTCCTGAATAGATAAGGGCCTCTAGTGATTTTTTGTTTAAGTTTCTATTTTGAATGCGAGTTAGAAAATCAGGTAGTGAAGTAAACCTACCACCTCTTGTGCGTTCCTCAATAATGGCGCCAGCGATACCTTCACCAAAGTTTTTAATACTTCCAAGTCCAAATCGAATACAGTCCTTGGCTTGCTCTTTGCGCACTAAGGTAAAGTCACGGAAGGACTCGTTAATGTCAGGTGGTAACACAGAAAGTCCCATGCGCGTACATTCGGCGATAATGATAGCTACTTCCTCCACGTCTCCCGATTCAGCGGTCAGTACCGCAGTCATGTATTCTCCAGGAAAATTGGCCTTCATGTAGGCTGTTTGATACGCGACTTTACCATAGCTGGCTGCATGGGCTTTATTGAACCCGTACGCAGCAAAGGGTTCAATAAGTTCCCAAAGTTTCTGAGCTTTTTGAGGGGTTAGTTTACCGAACTCAATGAAGCCTTTGATGAGTTTTTCTTTTTCGGCTTGCATTACCTCTGGAATTTTTTTACCCATGGCCTTGCGGAGTTTGTCGGCTTCAAGCCATGAGTATCCGGCCAGGTTAATAGCCGTTAAAAGCACGTCATCCTGATAGGTAATCACTCCGTATGATTGATCCAAAATATCTTTAAGTCGCGGATCAAGATAGGTGACTTTAGAAGCGTCATGTTTGCGTTCAATGTATGAGGGAATGGATTCCAAAGGCCCTGGGCGATAGAGCGCCACCATCGCGTTGATATCGTGAATGGTCGTCGGCTTCAATTCCTTAAGGTATCTGGTCATACCTGAGCCATTGAGCTGGAATAGTCCCATTGTTTCGCCCTTTGCGAGTAGTTCAAAAGTTTTTTTGTCATCAAGGGGGACGTTTTCAATGTCCACCACGATATTGTTATGAATTTTTACGAGACGCATTGCATCAGAGAGGATAGCTAGGTTGCGGATACCGAGAAAATCAAATTTAAGGAGCCCTACATCTTCAATACACCACATGTCGTATTGTGTGATGATTTTATTACCCTCCTTTGGGTCGTACTGCACAGGAACAACCTCATTTAAGGGGCGATTGGAAATAACTACACCAGCTGCGTGGATAGAGATATGACGAGCATTACCTTCAATTTTTTGGGCCATGTCTATAATTTCCCGCACATCTTCTTCTTTTTTGTAGATTTCTTGAAGTTCGGGAGTGATTTCAAGTGCGTGGGCGATGGTCATGGGGAAACCCTGTGATCCAAAAGGAATAATTTTGGCGATACGATCACCAACTCCATAGGGATACCCGAGAGCGCGTGCCACATCGCGTACGGCACCACGCGCCATCATTGTTCCGAATGTTCCGATTTGCGCCACATGATCACGGCCATACTTTACTCGTGCGTACTCATGCATTTCATCGCGTCTGTTATCGGCGTAGTCCATATCAATATCAGGCGCACCAGGTCTCTCAGGGTTGAGGAAGCGTTCAAAGGGCAGTTTGTATTCAAGAGGGTTAATGTTGGTGATACCAGAGAGGTAGGTAACAAGTGATCCAGCAACCGACCCGCGAATAGTAGTAAGAATGCCGTGATCGTGAGCGTAGTGGAGTAAGTCAGCCACCACCAAAAAGTATGGCGCGAAGCCTTTGAGCTTAATAATATTTAGTTCGTACTCAATGCGGTTAACGACTTCTTCGGTCCTCTCTAGTTTTCTTTTTTCTATACCTGCATAAGTGAGTTCACGAAGCTCCTCTTCATAGGTTTTGCCACTCGGAAGAATAAGGTTGGGGAAGGTCCAAGTACCAAGTTCAAGTTCAACTTTACAGCGACTCGCAACAGAGACTGTGTTGGCAAGGGCTTCGGGTACATCACTGAAGTAACTTTCAGCCTCACTTTGTGAAATGAAAGAAAAATCACCCACTTCTTCATCATTTGAAAGACCACCAGCGCCACCATTTTGAATTGAAAGTACTACTTCACGCGCCCTCTTGTCTTCCGGCTTCATGTAGTATACATCGTGTGCAGCTACAAGTGGAGTCTTAGTATCCCTGGCCAAGGTTTTGATATGAGTATTTAATTCCTCGTGATTTTCTATGTCAGGGTGGTGCGTGATTTCTAGAAAAACATTGTTTTCACCGAAAATCTTTTTATGCCACGACAAAATATCTTGTGCTTTTTCAAAATCAGTGACGCGTAAGGGTCCCGATGTTTCTCCAGAGAAAGAGGGGATAATGGCTAGTAGTCCTTCGTGGTATTTTTCAAGTAGTTCACGGTCAACACGTGGTTTGTAGTAGAAACCATCTAAGTTTGATTCAGTGACGAGTTTAATCAGGTTTTGATAGCCGGCATTATTTTCAGCAAGGAGTACTAAACGATAGCGACGATTGTCCACATTGGCTTCTTTGTCATGTCTTGTGCGCGTGGCAACGTAAAAATCAACTCCAATAATCGGGTTGATACCCGCCTTTTTGCATTCTTTGTAAAATTCAATGGCCCCATACAAGTTTCCATTGTCAGTTAAGGCAAGAGCCACCATTTCATCCGCTTTGGCGGCCTTAACAAGTTCGGGAATTTTAGGGAGAGCGGTTAAAAGAGAGTAGTGAGAGTGAGTATGGAGGTGAACGAAACGGCTCATAGTGACTAGAGTATACTACATACATTAAGGTCAGATAAAAATGGCAAAAAAGCAGATAAAACGGATGTTAGTTGGGGTTGATGAAGTGGGAAGGGGTCCACTAGCTGGTCCTGTTGCTGTTGGGATTGTATGTTTCCCCGAAAACCTTAAACACTTGGTGTTTAAGGTTTTCGGGGAAGTGAAGGATTCTAAAAAACTATCTGAAAAGGGGAGAGAGGTGTGGCTTCAAAAAATAAAAAAGCTTAAAAAAGAGGGGGTATTAGAGTACGTCGTGGTATACAAAAGTGCTAAGTACATAGATGCAAAAGGTATTTCAAAAGCCATAAGAAGTTGTATAGAAAAGGGGCTCCAAAAGCTTCAAATTAGCCCCCTGAAGAGTGAAATACGACTTGATGGGTCATTGCGCGCACCGAGTGAATATAGGCACCAGAAAACGATTATAAAGGGGGATGAAAAGGAGTTAGTAATAGCACTCGCTTCAATTGTGGCCAAAGTTTCGCGTGATAAGAGGATGGTAAGGGAGTCTGTAAAATATACCTCATATGGATTCCAAAAACATAAAGGGTATGGCACAGCGGAGCATAGAGCGGCTCTTAAAAAGTATGGGCCTTCAGTTATCCACCGAAGGAGCTTCTGTACTAGCTTTTTGGCAAAATAGTGGTATAGTTGGTCCTTATCGCCAGGTAAGAATTAAGGCGGGCGCCAAATCACCAGCGCAAAATGGTGCTGTTCTTAAAAACCGGAGGCAGTAGAAATGCCACACAAGGAACCCAACGGGGACGGGGCCAAGGAATACTACAGGCTTTACCCCTACGAGCTGCAAAAAGCATTACGCGGGCCACTTCCTAACAAGATCCTTTGCCCACTTTGCAGTAAGGATGGCAGCGAGACCTGTGAAAGGCGAATCAAGAAGAGGGATCCTAGGCCTGGTTTTTGCTCAAGTTTTGAGCCTCCTTGCGGGATTTCCTTCGCAAAGGTCAATGAGGCCATGAGTACCACTACTGTTGCGGCGGCCACGAAAATCCTGGCCGGCAAGTAGTCGACCGCCCCCACCACTGGGGGCGCGTTTTTTTTACCTCTTTATTCAGGGAATCTTGCAAAAAACCCTATATTTTGTATACTCTCCCGTATGACTGTTCGAATGCGACACACCCGCGCCCATACGGCAAACCGTCGGAGCCATCATGCTTTGGTTGCTCCACGTCTTTCGACCTGTGAGTGTGGTGCTATGCACATCCCACACCGTGCTTGCCCAACCTGTGGCAAGTATAATGGGCGAGTAGTTATTGATATGGTTAAGGTTACCGAAAAGAAGCAGGCACGTGCTAAGGCTCGTACTGGCGCTTCAACTAAGTAATCTTGAGTAGTAAGGTTTTCAGGAGGGAGTTTCAGCAAAGTATGAGAGTCTAGTGTGGGAACTAGCTCACTATTTTCCAGAAATTCTTTCTAGTCTAAGTTTTAGTACGTACTTAGTTACCTTGTCCTTTTGGACACAGTTCATTAAACACCAATGGCCAACAGGCACCTTTCACGGTCAATAGTTTTACAAGCACTTTTTGAGTGGGATTTCTCTCAAAAGGATGATTCTGCTATTCCAACTATTATTGAGCGCGATGCTCTTGAGTTTGCTCCTGGGGTGGGAGACGGTGCTTTTATGAAGCAACTTGGTGAAAATATCCTGAAGAAACGGGACGAACTAGATCTTATTATTACCAAAGCAGCTCCAGATTGGCCGATAGAAAAAATATCTATTGTCGATCGGAATGTACTTCGTATTGGGCTTTTTGAACTATTGTTCGCTGATCGAAAGGAGGTGCCGGCCAAAGTGGCTATTAACGAAGCTATTGAGCTTGCGAAAAGTTACGGTGGTGAAAACTCTGGTAAGTTTGTAAATGGTGTGCTCGGCGCTGTGTACAAGGAAATAGGCGAGCCGGGTAAAGAAGAAGTTTCTAAAAAGAAACTTAAAAAAGCTGATCTTCCGTATGAGCAAATGCCTATAGAGCGCTTGGCGGGGGCGGTGGTGTATGCACGCGAGGGGGAAGATATGTATTTGGCCCTCGTACATGACATATTTGGACACTGGACGCTTTCAAAGGGGCATTTAACCGAGAATGAAGATTTGGAAAAGGGGGTTGCACGGGTACTTGATGATGAGATTGGATTGCCAATAACTGTTGAACAAAAGCTTGGGGACAATGAGTATATTGCGTCAGATCCAGAGAAGGGTAAACTCCGCAAACAGGTAGTCTATTTCCTAGCCTCTGCTCCACATCAGGAAGTTGTGCTTAAAAAAACAGGAGGACTTGATGATACTCAGTGGTTTAAGGTTAGCGATATTATCAATCTTAATTTTTATGATGATATCCTTCCCATTGTTACTAAAGCAGTAGATATACTCCTCAAAAAATAATTATAGTAAAGTCAGTATGATGCCGAAATTTGACGAATTCGAGAAAAAAATCGGGGTTTCTTTCAATAATAAAAAGCTGCTTGAGCAGGCTTTTACCCATCGCTCGTTTATTAATGAAAATAAAAAGAATGGTCTTTCACATAATGAGAGACTTGAATTTTTGGGTGATGCTGTGCTCGAGCTTGTGGTAACCAAGTTTCTTTTTGAAAAATATCCTGAAAAGAATGAGGGAGACTTAACGGCTTATCGAGCTGCGTTAGTGAATGCGGTGACTCTTGCTGAAGTATCGCGTACTCTGGAAGTAAATAATTATTTGCTGCTCTCTAAGGGGGAGGCAAAAGATGTGGGGCGAGCTCGCGATGCTATCCTTGCTAACACCTTTGAGTCTATTGTGGGGGCACTTTTTATTGATCTTGGGTATGATACGGCAGCAAAATTTATAGCTACGTATGTGTTTCCGCTTACAGAGACTATTGTGGAGCAGAAATTATGGCTCGATGCTAAAAGCCATTTTCAGGAAAAGGCACAGGAGCATGCTGGGGTAACGCCGATATATAAGACCGTAGAAGAAGTGGGTCCAGATCATGACAAGTGTTTTAAAGTTGGCGTATTTTTGGGCTCAGAGCTTATTTCAGGCGGGGAGGGGCGTAGTAAGCAAGAGGCTGAACAAAATGCAGCACGACGGGCACTTGAGAAGAAAGAGTGGTTATAATTTTTTTATTGTCCACATTGCTTTAAATTTTTTTTGCTGTAAACTGTATCTTAGCTGAATAAAGAAAACGCGAGCGAAAGCCCAGCGTTTTTCTTTTGGAAACAAGTTCTTCCCCGCATGTACGCGGGAATATTCGCGCGAAGGGGAATGGTTTTTGGTTGCTTTGTGCTCATAATTTTATATTTGAGCGAGGAAGACAAAGTGCCTGTCTTGTCCAAAAAGCGAAGCTTTTTGGACAGAACCTTTACCCAATTTTTTATTTTGAAAGTAGGTATAGTCGGCTTAATTTGTTATAATTAGCCACAATTTATGTATTTAAAGCGCCTTGAGATCAATGGATTTAAGTCGTTCGCCAAGAAGGGTGATCTCGAGTTTAGCGCCCCCATAGTTTCTATTGTTGGTCCAAATGGTTCAGGTAAAAGCAATGTAGCTGAAGCTTTTCGCTTTGTTCTGGGAGAGCAGTCTATGAAAAGCATGCGCGGGAAGCGCGGAGAAGATCTCATTTTCAATGGGGGTAAAAATTTGCCAAAAATGAATCGGGCTAGCGTCCGGCTTACGTTTGATAATACGAGTCGAATTTTCAATATTGATTTTGATGAAGTGGTATTGGAGCGTGCCGTCCATCGTGATTCGGTGAACGAGTATTTGATTAATGGGTCGCAGGTGCGACTCCGCGATATTGTAGAACTTTTAGCTTCTGCAAACATTGGGGCTTCGGGCCATCACATTATTTCACAGGGTGAAGCTGATCGTATCTTGAATGCGTCAATCCGGGAGCGTCGGAGCATGATTGAAGATGCTCTTGGGCTTAAGGTGTATCAGTATAAACGTGAAGAAAGTGAGCGAAAACTGGAAAAAACTGCTGAAAACATTAAGCAGGTTGAGTCGCTGCGACGAGAAATTGCGCCGCATATAAAATTCCTAGAAAAGCAGGTTGAAAAAGTGAAGCGAGTTGAGAGTTTGCGCGAGGAACTTGTAGCACTATATCGTGAGTATTTGGCACGTGAAGAAAAGTACCTACATACTGCAAAAAAAGCAGGAGCAGAACGGCGAAATGGGCCCTTAGCCGAGTTTCATCATGTCGAAAAAAATATAGAGCAGGCTAAAAAGTTGATAGAAGAAACTGAAGGGAGTGATACTAAGGGACATGAGATTTTAATTATTGAAAAAGAGCTTCAAAGTGCTGAAGAAGCAGAAAGGCTTGTGCAGGGGAAACTTAGTCGATTGGAAGGTGAGAAAATGGCACTTACTCGTGCATTTGAGCGGGCAAAACATCAAGCAACAAGCTCGTTTACGGCGTCAGTTTCATTGGCAGACCTCGAGGCATTGCATGAAGACATACGTAAGGTGGGGGAAAGCGGGTCCGAAAATGATAATCCGGGGTTTTTGCGAGCAATTATTGTACGCATAGTTGATTCCCTCGCACATTTTATTTCTGAAAAAAAGAATGTTGGTGTTGCCCACGATGCGAGTAGTGAAATTGAACATGATTTAAAAAAGTTAGAAGCAGATCGTCATCAGTATGCCAAGGAGCTTGATGAAGCGGTGGCTGAAGTACGCAAGAAAAGGGAGGCTTATGAGGCTTTTCGTAAGATGCGCGAGGAGGAAAATTCACGTGGGCGTCTGGCTGAACGCGAGCTTTTTGCCATGATGAATCGTCGTACAGAGCTTAATGCAATCCTTTTTCAGTTAAAAAGTGAAGAAGAGCAGCTAGAGAGGGAAGAAGCAGCTTTTAAAGCTGAACTTAGTGAAGCGCAGGCACTTGTTGGGCTCGCGGCCATTCGGTACGACAGTTTAGGTGATGAAGTCCTGGGCGAACCTCGTCTTGAGCAGGAGACTCGGCGTAAAAGACTCGAAAAGATGAAAATTCGCCTTGAGGAAGCAGGTGGAGCAGGGGGTGAGGAGGTTAAAAAGGAGTATGACGAGGTCTTGGAGCGTGATCAGTTTTTGGCACGAGAAATTGCTGATTTGTCAGCCGCTAAGGAGACATTGCTCGGACTTATTACTGAACTACAAACTAAACTTGAAATTGAATTTAAAAATGGAATCGAGAAGATAAACATCGAGTTTGGAAAGTTTTTTACCCTTATGTTTGGTGGCGGCTCTGCTTCACTTTTTGTACTCGCAGAAAAGAAAATTAAGCGTAAAAATAAGGATGAATTTGCTGAGTTAGATGGAGAGGGGAGCGAGGAAGAAGATACTGAAACTGAAGATGGTGTCGATATTAACGTGTCATTGCCGAATAAAAGGGTTAAGGGGCTTTCCATGCTTTCAGGAGGGGAGCGTGCACTTACCTCAATTGCCCTTTTGTTTGCAATTTCTCAAGTAAATCCACCTCCATTTATCATATTGGATGAAACTGATGCGGCACTTGATGAAGCTAATTCTCGAAAATACGGTGATATGATTGAAAATTTGGCTAAGTATAGCCAATTAATCGTTATTACTCACAACCGTGAGACCATGAGTCGGGCAGGGATTCTTTATGGGGTAACGATGGGATCCGAAGGGTATTCTAAACTTCTTTCCGTTAAATTTGATGAAGCAGTTGCGGTAGCGAAATAGTGGTCATACATATCTAAAAAATACAAGTGGATAACTCATCTTTTTTAAGATAAAAAATATGCGTTTTCCACAAGAGAAATAAGGGTTTTCTGGTAAAATAGAACGCAGGATGAAACCGGCGTTTTTGTTTAATTTTGAGGAAGGAAAACAGAAGAAAAAAAAGCAGTTTTTGCGTACTGTCTCTTCACTTACTTTAACTATTCTTGTTACGTTTACGTCACTTTTTCCTCAAGCGGCGGTTTTGGCTGCGTCTGGTACCCCTAAAATTATTAGTTACCAAGGGCGTCTCTATGATGCTTCTGGTAATCTCCTAGGGGGAAGTGGTACTTCGTACTACTTCAAATTTTCTATTTGGAACAATCCAACAGTAGGCTCTGGAACTAAACTTTGGCCAACAAGTGCCCCAGGAGTTACTACTTCAACTGTTCGTGAAGGAGTGTTTAATGTAAATCTTGGCGATACTGCAAATGGGTATCCTGACGCTCTTGATTATGATTTCAATACTAACCGAGATATTTATCTTCAGGTGGAAGTATCAAGCAACAACGTTACTTTCGAAACACTTGCTCCTCGCCAACGTATAGGTAGTGCTAGCTTTGCAGAATTAGCTGGGGCTGTTTCTGGTACATCTACTCCTTCATCTTTTGGAACAACAACACCGATTGGTAGTACTCAAGTAACCATTGAAGCTACTTCTACCAACTCTGTTGCATTAGCTATCCGTGCTTCACTCGGGCAAAGCGCCAACCTTTTAAATATTCAAAATAATGCTGGAACTAATCTTTTTGCAGTTTCTTCAAGTGGGGGAGTAACAGTAAGCTCGCTTAACTGCACATTGTTTAGTAACGGTGGCAAGGTAACAACTGATGCTTCCGGTAATCTTACTTGTGCAAATGACAACAGCGGAGGTTCGGGTGGAACTGATGTGAACTGGACATTCTTTAACAACTCTGGAATCAGAGTTTCTACCACAACAAACCAGGTTTTAATAGGCGGACTTTCAACCACTTCAACTCAAACCTTGGAAGTTCAGGGAGGAAGTTATTTTTCAGGGAATGTTGGTATCGGTACTACGAGTCCCTATGCCAAACTTTCTGTTGTGGGTGAGGTTGTAAGTTCGTATTTTACAGCCACTTCAACAACTGCGGTTTCAAGTTTTAGACAGCTTATCGCCCTTTCCTCAACAACACTTCAGAATTTTACCGCTCTAAATAGCACTACAACAAACTCAACTTCCACCAATTTCTTTGCAACCACTGCTTCTTCAACTAATCTTTTCGCTACAGTCCTTAATGCTGGCAATAGCACCCTTGGTTCAGTAACAGCAGCCAATCTGTTGTCGTCTGGATCATCAACCCTTCAGAACTTTACTGGTTTAAATAATACAACTACTAACGCCACCGCGACCTCTCTTTTTGCAACAACCGGAAATTTCACTAGTCTTTTTGCATCATCTTTTACCCCAACCAACCTTTTGGTAACCAGTTCATCAACCCTTCAAAATTTTACTGGTCTTAATAGTACTACGACTAATTCAACAACAACTTCTTCTTTTGCTTCAACCGCTTCATCAACCAACCTCTTCGCCACCGCTGCAACACTCGGTACCACCAACA
>CAYLPX010000002.1:0-178732 GCA_964385825.1 uncultured Candidatus Saccharibacteria bacterium | reverse complement strand
CATTTCGTCTCCTTCGCCGTCGGCAGCTTCCGGCATAAGTGTTCGCTTCGTCTCCCTTAATACAAAAGTCGGTGATTGCCTCCATCAATCACCGACTTAAATCAGGTTCCTGTGCTGAAACTTTACCAGGAACTCATGGGAGCGAATGGAAGCTGGCTTTCTCCCCTCCTCGGTAAACATCCGACGCGCTTCGTAAAACGGCGCCCAACAATAATTCAGATTTTCCTCGTTGAGCACGACCGGCAGATCCCTGACCAACTTCGCCGCGAAACAAAAGTACAGCGAGCCCCTCTTATACATTTCATGAATTTTTTGCTGCGGCTTAAAGCTTACCTTGTACCCCACATACTCAGGGGGCGAGAAGGCCTCCTTAGGAAGCGCCAGCTCCTCAAATACCTCCCTGAAAAAAGCGTCGTCGATGAGTTCCCCCTGTTCTATGCCCCCCTGCGGGAGCTGGAGCGGATAGGGACTATGTGTCCCCCGCACCAACAGAACCTGGTTTTGCCCATCAACTTCGCGATGAATTAAAGCAACGACCGTCGGTCGAAGCCCCCTATTCCTGTGTTGCCACTCGACCATCACCCCACAATGATGACGAGCTACCCTAAGTTGGCCCATACGAGCCCCCACATGAATGAACTAGTCCGATAGTAGCAAACTATGCTTTTTAATCAAATGTGAAAAGTGCGCAGTACGTTTTCACGTATTGCTCTAGCCATTTCTTCTACTGCCACTTCTTTAATGTCCGCTATCCTTTTAACTGTCTCAATAACAAACGTAGGCTCGTTTCTTTTACCTCGAAATGGTACGGGCGTTGCGTATGGACTGTCAGTTTCAGAAATAATTGAAGTTATCGGAATATTTTTTATCACTTCATCATACTCTTTGGTAAACGTAATAATTCCTGGGAAAGAAAGGATGAACCCAAGTTCTATATATCGCTTTGCCACTTCAAGTGTGCCAGTAAAAAAGTGAATATTACCAGTCACCAAAACAGGTTTTTTAACTTGCGTTACTTTATTGTATCCCTCAAGTATAGAGAGGAGGTCTAGGTGGGCATCCATGGTTTTACCACTTGGACGACAATGGATCATGAGCGGGCGAAAAAGTTCAATAGACAATTCTACTTGCTCTATGAATAATTTTTTCTGTCTTTCCTTTTCTTCTGCCAACTTTTCTACGGGAGTACGAAAATAATCAAGACCACACTCCCCTATAGCCACTACCTTTTTACTTTTTCCAAGTTCACGGTAAAAATCAACATCAAATACTTCATCCAGCCTATCAACTGGATGCTGGCCAATAGTTGCCCACACTCCTTCGGTCTTTTCAGCGAACTCTACTGCTTTTTTTGATTCCTCTTTATCTGTTCCAACAACAATAGTTTCTACCCCACTCTCTTTCATACGTGCTAATACTTCTATCCTATCAGTATCATATTCTTTCCCATGAAGATGTGAGTGCGCGTCAAAATAAGAAATTTCCATAATTTTTACATACTAACATAATATAAAACGCCCCGCTGTGTCGGGGCGTTTCGGGAACCGGGCCAGCACGCTACCGCTGACAAGGATATGTAGTTCTTATACGTAAGGCTTTGAGAATGACCCGGCAACATACCGAGCTGTAGGCATACTTACCACCCAACCATCTGCCCAACTTCCGAAGAAGCAGCTTGCAAACAAGCAAGCTAGGTTACCCCATCGGTTGCGCCTGAACAACCTTAATGCAGATTTCATTCCCCCAGAACAGCTTGCCACGCGCCAAACTACACTCTACGTGGTATCGCGCATACACAGGTGCTTCCACGCCACCTCTACCTTGCGGCTCCACTAGCTATCGGGCATTTCTCACCCCCTTTCCAGTTATCAATCTCTCGGCATTATACACTAATCCTTACGTGGAAATAGTGGAGCTTCTGGCATTTTATTTTCCTTAACTAGGGAAATTATTTTTTGAGCGGTCGATGGTAGGAAAACTTCAAGATCTTTTGCGATAGCCATAAGCTCACTAAGCAAGAATAGGACATTCTCCTTAGCTTCTTCCGGATTAATTTTTATTTTTTTAAATGGTTCTTCCCTTTGTATAAAACCATCGGCAAATGCAATACGTATCCAAATTTCATTAATAGCTAAACTTAGATTTAAATTATTCATTTTTTCTTTTAACGGCACCCACTCAGATCCTATTTTATCTCCCAAAGCAACACCATACGTAACTGCCATTTTCATAATACGAGAAGTAAGATTACCGATCCCGTTAACTAAATCTGCATTGTAGATTTCTTTCATTTTATCCGGTGTAAAATCACCATCTTCAAAAGTAGGTATATGACGAAGTAGAGCAAGACGCACAGCATCAGCCCCGTACTCTTCTATCATCTCTAGTGGATCAATAACATTACCAAGGGACTTACTCATCTTCTGTCCCCCACTTACGATGTACCCATGAATCATAACCCTCTTAGGAAGTGGTACACCCGCTGAAAGCAACATGGCTGGCCAATAAATAGTATGAAAGCGGTTAATACCCTTACCAATAAGATGCATAGTTTCGCCCTCCACCCAGTACTTCTTATAATTCTCACTCTCATCTGCATACCCGAGCGCGTTTATATAATTTGAAAGGGCGTCAAACCAAACATACATCATTTGTGTATTATCTCCCGGGACAGGTACGCCCCAATTTTTGGCACGTAGATTAGAACGAGAAATACTAAAATCCTCAAGTCCCCCTCTGATAAAGGCGAGTGTTTCGTTTTTTCTTGTTTCTGGAATTATTTGTAGTGTGTCACTTTCTATAAGTGCTTCTAATTGTTTTTGGTAATTAGAAAGTTTGAAAAAATAATTTTCCTCTTCTACTTCCTCAATTTTCTTACCTGGATGCTCCTCACACTCGCCATTAACTAAATCTTTAGCAGTTTTAAACTCTTCGCATCCAGTACAATACAAACCCTTATATGTCTTTTTATAAATATCCTCCTTTTTACAATTACTCCACAACTTCTGTGCTCCTCGTGTATGCCTCTCGTCCTGTGAGGTTTTTATGAAATCGTTAGTAGAAATATTTAACGAAGTTACTAGTTCCACAAAACTCTCTCCTGTTTTTTTAACAAACGGTAATACTTCCATTCCTGCAGCTTCGGCCGCTTGGACATTCTTAATAGCATTCTCATCTGTTCCACTCAAGAAAAAAACATCTTCACCAAGCGCTCGATGGTATCGAGCTATGACATCAGCCTGCAAAAGTTCAAGTGCAAACCCGATATGGGGCTTAGCGTTTACATAGGGAATAGCCGTGGAAATAAAGAAAGATTTTTTAGCCATAAGGGTATACTTATTCTGATGCTTTTAAACCAAGCTTCCGACGCTCAGCTTCTTTACTCCTCACAATATCGTCAAAATACTCTTTGATTGCAGCCGAAAGTGGAACAGAAAGTAGTACTCCCAAAAAGCCAGCGAGCTTTGCTCCAATAATTAAGGCTAAGATAACCAAAACTGGTGGGAGGCCTACAATTTTTCGTACCACAAGTGGGTAGATAAGATGACTTTCAAACTGCTGCACAATAACGTATAGACCTGCCACAAAAAGGCCGAGTGTAGTTCCCCCATCACTAAAGCCGATAAGCACTGCTGGAATAGCACCAATGATTGGTCCAAACACAGGGATAAGTTCAAAAACTGCTGAAATAATCGCTAGGAAAAATGCATACGGCACACCAAGCACCATAAGCCCCAAATACACCAGGACTCCAACAATAAGCCCGAGTACTACCTGCCCCTGCATCCAAAGACCAATTTTCGCCTGTGATCGTCGCCAAAGCCCAACAACATAGTCTTGATACCGCACTGGCGTGATAACCCGAAGGAAATCATCGATACCTGTATCCTGAACCGCAAAATAAAAAGAAAGTACTACAATCAAAATAAAACTAATGACCCCGCCGAAAACGATACCGGTTGTTTTAATAAAATTACCAGAAATAACACTCACAATAGAACGAGCATCCCCCACCGTGCTTGAAAGTGATGTTGCCCCAAGTCCAGGAATTTCTGATGTTAGAATCGACGGACCTTTAGTTAGATCATTGAGATCAATACTCCGTATATCAGTTGGTAATCGGTTAAGAAAGTCTACTGACTGAGAAAGTAGGGGTGGGATGAAGAAATATACCCCCGCTACGAGCAAAATCGCCAAAAGAAGGTAGACAATAATAACTGAAGGAATGCGACTAATGCGCACCTTTTTCATCCAGGTAATAGCCGGCTCAAGAGAGGAAGCTATAACAATCGCAGTTAGAATGATAATCACCAAATCACGAAGGAAAAAAAGCACCCAGCAAAGACCGAAGATGAGGAGCGTCCGAAGAATGGTGCCGGTTGTTATGGTTATGGTTGTATTGTTCATATGGTAAAACTACTATATCACCCCACCCTCTTTTTTCAATATAGAAAAATTTACTTTAATAGTCCCTTAAAAGTAGCCCACAGATTCAAAAATGGTACCTGGAGTAAGAGGGCAGCCTCGCTACGAGAAGCAACTTGCTGTTCTTTTAAGGCAGGTAATGGTTCTCTGAAAACCAACTTGGTTGGCATGATAGTAAGTGACGTTGCAGTCACTCCCCCCTCATTTTTACAGCTTAGAGTATAGAGCCGCTTTTCATAAATAGGGCCAACCATAAGCGAACCACTCTCACGAACCACCCCCTCCCAATCTCCCCCTCCAACACAAACAGCCCCCTTACCAATATCCCAAGATACTTTTGTTTGTGAGCCCTCCTTAACCAGTGCAAAAGGAATTTCAAGACTGACTGATGGAGGGGGTACTGTCTTGCCAACAACTACACCTCGCGAAGCAACACCACCCTCCCCGGTACACGAAAGTATGTATATATCTCCCTCTTTAGAAGAAATAGTAGTAGTACCTGAAAGTCCCTTCTCCGAACTCCATGCCCCACTTCCCGTACACACCGAAGCTCCCTTAGAGTTCCAGGATAATTCATTGCCATGAAGTTCAAGTGAAAGTACGGGTGTTGTTGGCGGCAAAACAGGTATAGTATACGAAACTTGTTTAACACCCCCCTCTTTATTTCGGCACAATAAAACAACAGTTGTATCTTCTTTAAGATGTGTGATCGTTTCGTGGCCAATTTTATTTTTTAGCCCGCTCCAACCTCCACCCATAGCCATACAACTAGTGCTGTCGCCGACAACACTCCAACTAAGCGTTGTAGTTCCATCATATGGAGCAGTTAATGGGCTTGTGGTTAAACTCAAGGCTAAAGGCTCACCTGCCACATCAATTTTTAAACTAGTTGTGGCCACACCATTGTCTCCCGTACAAAAAAGTTGGAACTCTGCTGGTGCTACCAACTTTTTTGATTCTAAAATCCCTAGGGCAGGAAGGGTTCCCTCCCAATCACCCTTAGCCTCACATTGCTTAACCCCCACCGTCTTCCATCGCAAAAGAGCTGAGCTATTGTATGGGATTTTAGTAGCATCAGTTTCAAGAATTACACTTGGCTTCAAGGTAATGCTTGGAGCGCTATTAAGTAACGGGGAGGTCGTGGCGATCACTAAAGAAGTAGTAGCCTGAGTAACTACTTGCGGAACTACCGTGGGACTAATAACTTTCACATGCTCCACGCTATATGTTTCGCCCTTACAAATACCATCTTTATCTGCTCGAGAAACCAAAATCTCAATAGTGTGGTCACCTTCACGTATAGGATTTTTAATAAAATACGCAAAAGTGCCATGATCATCAGCAAATGTATTGAAAGAGGGTAAGGCCTGCCCATCAACTTTTGTAAGAATGAAAAAGCTACCAGCACAATTCCCACCATCCCAACGACTCACATCATAATTTCCTGAAACTAATATTGGCTTCCCCGCTTCGTACACCCTGCTTGAAGTTGGATTATCAAGCGAAAGTATTGCTCCAGCTAAAGAAACCTTGGGAAGGCTTACTGCCATCACTATAAATACAAGTATAGGAAAAAGTTTACAGAAGTGACGCATACTACTCATGTGATTGGCGGAGGCTTTCAACATCCTTTGCAGTTAATCCAAAACTTGCTAAAAACTTCTGCTCTTCTTCCCCCTGAAGCTTTTCACTATTTACCCCCTCTGGTTTTATAACCATCGAAGCACTAGCCGTAAGATCTCGCATGTCAAAAGCAAAAAACTGGGAAACCGTGTCATAGTTAAGTGCAAGTAATGAAACCAAAAGTACAAGGCCTAAAAAAGTTCGGTACGCCAAAAGTACTGTATCCGCTTTAGCAATAGGTAGAGCCTTCCGCTTATTCATCCCCCTATGATACGAGAAATACCCAAAAGATACTACCGAAATCTTGTGTAAAAATTAGTTAAGTGCAAGCGTTGTAAGAAGTTCATTCACTGCGACCCGCTTTTGCTCCCCACTATCCCGATCACGCACCGTCACTGTGTTATCTTCCAAAGTATCAAAATCAATAGTAATGCAGTATGGCGTTCCGATTTCATCTTGTCTTCGATAACGCTTACCAATGTTGCCATTGTCATCAAACACAACTGCTCCAAGTTCTTTCTTTAATACGGTAAATACCTCGCGAGCTTTAGTTATAAGTTCAGGCTTATTTTTAAGTAGTGGAAAAACCGCGGCTTTTATAGGTGCAACGGCTGGAGTAAAAGCGAGGTACACTCGCACATCTTCTCCATTACTAGCATCTTCCCGATATGCACTAGTTAACACCGCTAGAATAGTTCTATCCACTCCAAAAGAAGGCTCGATAACATGAGGGACAATACGCTCTTTTGTTTCCTCATCAAAATACGAAAGATCAACTGTAGAAGCAGCTGTATGTGCACGCAAATCAAAATCTGTTCTGTAAGCTAGCCCATATAACTCTTTTCGTCCAAACGCATAATCATATTCAAAATCAATAGTCCGCTTACTATAGTGAGCTCTATCTTGATCCTCCACCTCTAGTTCGTGCACTGAATTTTCACTTAAGCCAATTTCCTTTACCCAAGCATGCATTTCCTTACGGAAGTGTTCGAAGGACTCCTCCCAATCTTTTGGGTTCACAAAATATTCAATTTCCATTTGCTCCAACTCTCTGAGGCGGAAAATAAAGTCACGTGGGGCAATCTCGTTACGAAAGGCTTTCCCGATCTGAGCTAGTCCAAATGGAAGTTTGGGGTGGAAGCTATCCATTACATTTTTGAAATTCACAAACATACCCCCAGCTGTTTCTGGGCGCAAATATGACACAGCTGATTCATCCTCCATTGCGCCAATATGAGTTTTGAACATCATATTAAACTGTCGTGCTTCGCCAAGCGTTCCCTCCTTTTTACAAGATGGGCAAGCTGTACCCTCAAGATGATCAGCTCTAAAGCGATTTTTACAATTACTACACTCAACGAGCGGATCTGAAAAACCACTAACATGGCCGCTTGCTTCCCATACTCTGGCGTTCATTAAAATAGCCGCATCAACTCCATACATATCTTCACGATCAGAAACAAATCGTTTCCACCAAAGATTTTTAATATTATTTTTGAGCATAACTCCGAGGGGTCCATAGTCAAAAGTCCCCGCTAGTCCTCCGTATATTTCAGAACCCTGGAAAACAAAACCCCGCCTCTTAGAAAGCGACACGATTTTCTCCATGAGTTGTTCGTTTTTTTCTGCCATTAAGAGTCAGTATATAGTTATTTCCAAGGCTTTCCTAGTTGACGAAAAGTGCTTCTTTCCTTGTTTTACACCCTACGGAACTACACTCTCATCCCCTGATTTGTACTGATCATCATTAGTTCTGCTCGTTAATGCATTAGCTTTAGTAGTTACTGAAGTTCCAGTAAAACGATCATTTCCCATGAGAGTGGCCTCTTTTATAATATCCACAGTATTACCTATCTGAGAAACACTTGGTGTTAAGCCGACCTTAAAAGAAACCGTACGTGGATTACCAAGCCCTACTGCCTTAACCGTACCCACATCCCACATCAACGTCCTATCATTACTATTGAGTGTTACTGTCTCATTACTTGGCGTAGATTGTCCCAGGAATCGAACGTACGGCGGAAGTTGAGCTTTAACTACGGTATCGGTAATGTCATTAATCCCATTACCAACAGTCCAAGTAATAGTGTAGGTAGTCTCCTTTTCAGCCTTAGGTGGAATCGGACCGCTATTACTGAGTACTCCGGTAAAATGGGTAATTTTCGCATCAAAAGCGAGCGAGGATTCTATTTTAATAGTACGCGCGATTGAAGCATTGATTGTCTCTGGCACCTTACCCTCTTCAATGCGCTTACCAGTAACACTACCCGAGAGAATGATAGACGGTGAACCGCCAGTAATAACCTGTTTAGGAGAAAGCGTAATGCTGAGCTCACCCGAGGCACCCGGAGCGAGCTCAGCAAACTCTGGTTTAGTTGTTTTGTCCCAGACAATCGCATTTTGAAGGGATTGGTAAAATCCATGATCAACCTGCACACTCGTCTTATCAAGGGCAGTACCCGAAAGGCTGACCGTTATCGCCACATCATGCACTGATACCGGCAAATTATTGCTATACGATACTAAAACTTGAATAGGACTATTTTTATTGGCAATAACTTCAGCTTCCTTACTTCCATTCACACTCATAGCGAGTTGTACGAACGGCTTTTTGATAGCTATCTCTTGCTTAAACTGAGCAAAAGGGGTCGCTACAGCGTCCTGGTCTTTCCCATTCCCAAGCCCACTTTCAAAGCGAAAAGTTCGTGAGTCCCCATCTTCTCCCGCAAGAGTTCCTACAATAGTTATCGTCTGCTGCTTCCCCGGATCCATATCCCCGAGCTTCCAAGTATTTTTATTAGGCAGTGGAGCTATGTTGCTGCTTTTAAAAATAAAGCCGGCTGGATATTTAACTCCAAGAATGACATTCTTTAAGGTTTCGTTTGAATTTGAACGAAGCGAAAGATTCATAGTTACCTCTTGTCCACTCACTGTTTCAGTGGGGGCATCAACCAAAAGCGAAAGTGGGTTTGAACTGACAATCACATCATATGGCGCTTCCTTAGAAAAAAGAGCGTTAGAATTCGGAATACCATACTCAAGAGTAAACTTTATTGAAGCAACCGACTTCTCTTCCCCGAAAAGTACCGCTTCAATATGCTTCTTAATAGTTGCCCCAACACCAATGTCTCCAATGTATATGCGCTCATTGGTAAGCTCAACGCTGGTGTTATCAGCTTTACGAGTTCCCTTAGGGTAGTCAATGATGAGTGTTGCGAAACGAAGGTTTGATTTATTGCGGTTTGTGAGCGCAACATCAAGTGGTAATTTTTCGCCCCCAGGGCTAGAAACCGGGCCTGAAATACCAATATCAATATTCGACCCAGAAACCAAGTTTGAACCATGAAGAAATGTGTACCCCGCATACGCACCTGCAATCACAAAGAAAAGTAAAGAAAATATCAAAAACCCACCCGCAAATGATATGGGGATTAAGGGCTTTTTCTCTACGAGTACATCACTAATTTCTGGCAAATTCTCAAAGTCATTTTTTACATCGTACTCCTTTTCATGTAGCTCGTGCTCATGCAAAGGTTCTAACCCCTGTGGCTTACGAGAGTAAAGCTCATCTTGTAGTTTTTTCAATCTATCTGAATTACTCATGGAAAAAGTATACCACTAAACTACTGTCTCATTTTGAGTTCTCTACAGAGAAACTTTAAAGCTGCGTCTCCTTGAGCGCACGGTTAATATCAAGGAGAAGTCCCTTTTGAACCTCCAAAACCTTAGCCAATATACTGCGCCCCAGCATTTCATCCTCAAACAGACCTCTATACTCAGCTGTTATTTCAAAATAACCAAGAAGAGCCAGTATCCGAGCTACCAACCATATTTCTAGTGTTAGAAGCTCCTCTTTAGTAAAAGCTTCTTGCTCCATAAACAGAACAACTTTCTCTAGAAGGTAAAATAATGCCTCATTCTGCTCCTCACCGGCAACAAGCCTGCGCAGAAGTTTAAAGATTTTAGCAAGAAGCTCGAGTCTATCTTCCCCAAGTTTCCCCTCTCCCCAAAAATGAGCTATGGAGGTTGCACCTACCACTCGCCAGAATTCACGCCCCCGTACCAAAGAAACTTCTGCACGTGAAAATTCTTGAAGCGAATATCTAAGCTTCCCTTTCTCGTGTCGTACCCCCTGTGCGCTAGCACGCAACAAGCCAAAATCTTTAGTGAATAATAGGTAGTGAGCGTTGGCCTCACCTTGATTCATTGCTTCAAGAACGAAGCAATCACTTTCATAGCGAGTATGTGACATACCACTGTAAACTACATCTTTTCAACCCTAAGCTCAAAAGTTCCTTCAGCTAATTCCCCGCCACCAAGTACGAACTCCTTAGCATTCACTATTCTTTTAATTTCATCCTGCCACAATGACTTTGAAAGTACAGCTGTAAATAAACTGCTAGCTGTAACAGAAACAACTATACTATCGGTAGGAACAAGATTAGCTTCTTTGCGCTTTTCTTGAATAGCTCGAATAAGTTCCCTCACATCCCCCTCTTCTTTAAGCTCTGGAGTAATGGTGGTATCAAGCTCAACTGCTACAGATAACTCAGGATTCATTACCACCTCTTTGACGTTAAGCTCTTCCTTTACCAACTCTATATACGCTGCTTCACCCTCCAATCGAGTATCTTTTACCAAAACCTGGCGCAGTGGCTGACGAACTTTTATATTTATTTTGTTACGCTCTTCAAGCCCAGACGAAATCACCTCCCTAACTACCCGCATTAACTCCAAGGCTCGGCTGGCAATCTTTGCCTCATTGATTACTGGCCATTTCTCCAAATGTACAGATTCTGATCCATCATCCGTTTTCATTTTTTGGTACACATACTCTGCTACAAACGGCATTGAAGGGGCCATGAGCTTAGAAAGCTCAAGGAGTACATATCGAGTTACTATTTTTGCAAAATTACTATCCAGCTTATCTTCTGACTTAAATCGATCACGAGAGCGGCGGAGATACCATGTGGAAAGATCATCTATAAAGGTAAGGAGGGGGCGAGTACCCTTATCGAGCTCATATGCTTCCATTCCTGCAGTTACTTCTTTTATAGTTTCAAACAAACGAGAAAGTATCCACTGATCAAGCACGTGGGGACTCTTTTCTGCTTCACCAATTAGTACACCATAGGAAATAGCGTTTTGATCTACGAATAGTTCATAGAAAGAAACCACATTGAGTAAACGACTAATGACCTTGTTGGCGATTTCACTCACTCCTTTTTCTGAAAATGCTAAATCTTCACCCCGGACTATTGGGGATGAGAGCATGTAGTATCGCACCGCATCAGCCCCATACTTTGCTACCACATCCATAGGGTCTGGATAGTTTTTGAGGCGTTTACTCATTTTTTGCCCATCTTCAGCAAGGACTAACCCATTCACAATGACATGCTCATAGGGAGCTTTATCAAAAAGAGCAACACCCAAAACAAGTAACGAATAGAACCAACCACGGGTTTGATCTACCCCTTCTGCAATAAAATCAGCTGGGTAGCCCGTTCCCTGCTTCGGATCAAAGTGACTCCTCTCAAATGGATAGTGTACCTCCCCGTACGGCATAGAACCTGACTCAAACCAACAGTCGAACACTTCTTTAACTCTAGTGTACTTCTGTCCATCTTTTTCAAGCACAACTTCATCTATAAACGGACGGTGAAAATCCACCTCAAAATATTTATTATGAGGAAGTGGCACAAAGGTGAGCTCTCTAATTTCTCCAGTTTTTATATAACCCTCCCCTTTTAATTTTCGGAAAGCCTCATTCCTGCCATAGCCTCCCGCCACAGCTTCGATAAGAGTAGCTGGATCTCCATGCGTCACAATAAGTATAGTTTTGTTTTTATATGTTTCCTCTAGTTTATAGAGAAACGTCCCAACTCGTTTTTGCAACTCCAAAAAACTCTCACCTCTCTCTGGAGAAATAGTGAACTGATCCATTGGGTGTTTATAGAAAGAATGGTACTCCTGTATATTCTTACCTTCATAGATGCCAAACTGTAATTCTTTTACAAGATCTTCCTCAAATATTTGCTCTTTAGTGAGTCCCAAAACCTCAGCAGCAATTTTCGCTGTCTCCGTGGTCCTTTCAAGTGGAGAGTGGAGCACTACATCCACTTTTTGATTAAGTTTGGAAAGCGAAGTCTTCACCTCACCTCTCCCCTTATCTGTAAGCATATTTCCTTCACCCACCCTTCCATTTAAAAAATTACCAACATTACTCTCTGCTTCTCCATGTCGCATTATCAAATACCTGTTTCCACTGCCCTTACTGTATGTTTTTATGTCCTCTACAGATCCAACAATAATACGTTCTTTTTTGTCTTCACTTTCCCACACAGGAAGTGGTGCCCCCCAGTAGCGAGAGCGAGAAATTGCCCAATCATGTGCGCCCTCCAACCAATTACCAAAACGATACTCCCCCGTTGAACGCGGTACCCAAGTTATTTTTTTGTTTTCTTCTACTAGTCTATCTTTAAAGTCTGTTACTTTTACAAACCACGAATCAGCCGCGTAATTAAGAAGTGGGGTGTCACATCTCCAACAATGTGGGTACGAGTGAGTAATCTTTTCTTTAGCAAAAAGTTTACCATTATGCGCCAACCATTTGATGATTTCTACATCTGTATCAGTATGGTCTACCTTTTCTTCTTTATTGTCTTTTGGTTTTACTAAAAGTCCGGCAAAATCTATAACTTCCTTTTTAAACTTCCCATCCATTCCTACATGATGAATAACTGGCACGTTATTTTTCTGTGCCAAAAGTAAATCGTCGGCTCCGTATGCTGGTGCCTCATGTACTGCCCCCGTTCCGTCCTCTAGTGTTACAAAATCGGCATGATAGATTTTCCAGGCATGTTCACGATTCGGGATTGTTTCATCATTGTAATAATAGTTGAATGGCGGAAGATATGATTTCCCCACTAACTCACCTCCCTTCATCTCTTTAACTACGGTATAGTGTTTATCTTTGAGTACTTGCGAGAGACGTTCTTTAGCAAGAATGAAAATTTTTCCTTCATGTTCATCTCCTTCAATAGTGACTGCTACATACTCAAAATCTTTATGCACTGCTGCAGCCACATTACCAGGAAGCGTCCAGGGGGTTGTGGTCCATACTAATAGAAAGGTATTCGGCTCCTCTTTTAGCTCAAAAGGCACGTAAACAGAAAGATCGGGAATATCCTTATACCCAAGGTTTACTTCAAAATTAGAAAGCGTTGTTCCGCACCGTGGACAAAGATGCATCGCCTTAAATCCTTTGTAGATAAGATTCTTATCGTACAGTGTTTTAAATGCCCACCACACACTCTCCGTAAAAGATGAGTCCATGGTCTTATAGTCATCTTCCATATCAACAAAGCGACCAAGTCGAGGCACTTGTTCCTTCCAAAGGTCTACATCCTTCATAATAGAAGTGCGGGCCGCGGCATTGAACTTCTCTGTTCCATACTCCTCAATGTCTTTTTTGCTTTTGAGCCCAAGCTCCTTTTCAACCAAGTTTTCGACAGGAAGTCCATGACAATCCCAGCCCCACCTTCGGCGCAACTTCTTACCCCGCATTACCTGGTAACGAGGAATAGCATCTTTAATGGCACCAGCCAAAATATGTCCGTAGTGTGGTGCCCCGTTAGCAAACGGTGGTCCGTCGTAGAAAATAAATTCGTCATCCCCCCTCCCTTCAGTTTTCTTAAAAATGTCGTTTTTCTGCCAAAACGAAAGGACTTCCTCCTCACGAAGTGCGTGTGGACTCTTTGCTCCTTCCTCCTTTTTTTCTTGGGGTTTAGCCATAGACTAAATAAGTAATATACAGTATGGCTATCCTAACAGCTTTCGAGGCACCTTTCAAAGGTTACATTTTTGCTGGTACTTTGATGCCAAGGAGGTTAAGTCCGTTTTCAATTGTTATGGCGACCGCTTTAGTGAGCGCTACACGATATGGAGCACTGCCGCCGGCATCCACTATTCTGTTTTCCGCATAGTAAGAATTAAAAAGTGAGGCCAATTCTAAAAGATACGTTACGATATGTTGCGGTGAATATTCCTCTCGCGCCCTCTCTACAATCTTAGGGAAACGCATAAGCATTCGCTCTACTTCTCCAACTTCGCTCTCGCCTCCCTTTGTAGCTGCTTTAATTCCAGCCGCAGTTGCCTTCTCAAGTACCGAACGCGCCCTAACCACTGTGTACTGCAGGTACGGGCCAGAATCGCCCTCAAAAGAAAGTGATTTATCAAAGTCAAAAATAATATCCTTCCCCGGCGCCTGACGCAGAATGGAAAACTTAATGGCCCCTATAGCAATAATCCGAGCTATTAAATCCTTCTTCTCTATATCTCTATCTCCCATCTTTTCTAATATTTTTGTTTTCACCTCCTCAATGAGAGATTTGGCTGTTACTATATCCCCCGTTCGTGACGACATTTTCCCGCTCGGCAACCTAAGCATGCCATGGGAAATATGTTTTACTTTGCTAGCTAACTCCTCATCTATTTCCCGCAATGCTGAAAGCACCACTCTAAAGTAATCGTTAATTTCATTTCCTGTAACTGAAATAGTTTTATCAAAATCATATGATATGTATTCGTGAGCCGGTGACCAGGCGTGCTGCCGCACTGGGACCCTCTCGCGCTTAGCAAAAGCAAGTCCCAACTCTTTAGCTTCATAGGTTGGCAGTCCTTCCGAGTTTATAAATACGCGAGTGTGAATACCTGAACGAGATTCTGGGTACACCACCGCCCCGCGCTCACCTACCTCAAAGATTCCCCGAGTAAGTCCCTCTTCCACCTTCTTCTTTCCGATTTCAGCTGTTTCTGATTCAAAAAAGTAATGATCAAAGGTGGTGTTAAGCTTTTCATACATATAATCAAAGTACTCCAAACTTTCTTTCCTCTCACGAATATAAATATCTTCAACAGAGTATTTGGGATACGTCTTCAAAGGATCAATGTTATAAATCCTTTTGTTTACTTCTAGTATTTCTTTTTTTGCTTCTTCATCTGTTTCGTACGCTGCGTTTCCTGCAACATACGCTTCGCCAGAAATTATAGCTTCAGTATCAAGGAGTGTTCCGCCCCCTTTTTCCATTTGTGCAACTCCATGTTTACTAAACCACCACACCGCTTTGGCTACGTGCATACCAACATCCCCCTGGTAGCAGACCTTTTTTGTTTCTGCCCCACTTGCAATAAACAGTCGGGCGAGCGATTCACCAACAGTGTTAGTCATCAAATGTCCAATATGTAGATCTTTAAAAGGATTGGGGTCGGTATACTCCACCATTATTTTTTTCCCTGAAAGTGAGTCGCTAGTACCAAACTTTTCATCTATCTTCCCTACTGATTCCACGAGAAATTTTTTTGAAAAGAAAAAGTTTATATATCCGTTTTTTTGCTCAACAGTAATACCACTTTCAATGAATTCTTTTGATTGAATTATTTTACTAATCAATTCATTTGCAACCCTTTCCCTTCTTTCATTAATAGACGTATTCGTCCCAAAAATAGAATCTGCGACAGCAAACGCAATTGGGCTCATAAAATCACTCCCAAATTTTGAAGGGAAAACAATATTTGTACCAGAAATATCGTCTTTATATTGCTCCTTATAAGCTTTTATAATTTCATTTGTAAGAAAGTCTTCCATATTATTTTCCTGAACTACCAAACCTTTTTTCTCCTCGATGAGTTTCACTGAGCTCCTCCACTTCTTTAATTGTTGGATGTTCGATTTTCTGTATGAGAAGTTGAGCTATCTTTTCTCCCTTCCTAAAAGTATATTGTTCTTTACCCAGATTTATCATACCAACCATGAGTTCTCCTCTATACCCTGAATCCAGCACCCCAGCCAGTGTCTTTAGTCCATTCTTTATAGAAAGTCCACTTTTGTCCCAAATAAGGCCTACATGACCCTCTGGTACTTCAAAAGCTAATCCTGTTCCTACAGCCTTGTATTCTCCCACAGCAAAAGTACTTTCTTCACATACACACAGATCTAGCCCTGCGTCCCCCGCATAAGCATAGGAAGGAACCCTAGCATCGGGGTGTAAACGCTTGATTTTAAGCACAAAAGTCATAAACCCTATTGTAGCAAATTATAGAAAATAGACTGCTTATGAGGTCTAGTTGCCCCCCTACTCCCCGCGGGATATAGTTAAGTTCCCTATGAAGCACAAGCTTATTCTAGATAAAATTTTAAAATTTCCTGAGCTAAGTTCTGCTCTCAAGGGACTTGAGTTTCGTGGACTTTATACCAAAGATGGGAAACGTATCAAGCCTTACAAATACGCTAATTTTAGTTTTGCCAAAATCTACCCACCAGAATATTTAGGTGAATCTCCACAAATCGTCCAAAGTGAAGGTGTCAGCCATTCACTATTTACTCCTCAACCCACTATATATCAAAATCAAATTGATATTATGGAAATAGTTGATGACTTCCTTCACAACCATAACCTAGCTATCAATCGCCTCAAAGAAGCTGTTTCCTATCATTGGGAAGGAAGAGGCTCCTTCCATGTCATGCCGCCCGTGATCGAAAAACATACCTATGAGTTTAAAAATGGCTACATCGATCTTGATCGTTTAAGTCAACGCTTTAAAAATACCTATATCAAGGATGCTCAAGGGAACCTCCATCATCTTGCGGAACGATTTTTAAATAAATTCCATATTGATGAAGTGAGTAATATTGATCACTTGGATATTTTCAATTCAAATATGCCCATTATTAATTACGGGCTACGTTATTCTGGGAAGCACTCATTCTATATTATCTGTGACGGATCACACCGCATAGATTATGCTATCGAAAAATTAAACCGCCCCATCACCGCCCTCGTGGTTGAACCAATAGATGAGTCCAAATCCCTCATTCCCTACTACGCTCTCCCGGTCACCTTCAATCCAACCCTTCGCCTCACCAGCAAACAATCCGAGAAAATGTACCCACGACTTGAACGTGACAAAATCCACCTTCTCAATGACTTTATTAAGAAAGCGCTACACTATGACTGGGAATGTGCTGGACTTAATGTAAGCAAACTTCGCAGTAACTATTAACCTGTATGCATAAAGAGACACAGGCCCTCAGAGAACATGTAGATCTCGCTATTAGCAAAGAGCGTAAAGATGGGCCAT
This sequence comes from uncultured Candidatus Saccharibacteria bacterium, assembly GCA_964385825.1. Taxonomy (GTDB): domain Bacteria; phylum Patescibacteriota; class Minisyncoccia; order Phycocordibacterales; family JAKFXT01; genus JAKFXT01. Next base: position 161,545 of record CAYLPX010000002.1, on the reverse strand, counting down.
CTAGCTCAGTAAGTGTTGCCATAAGCGAAGATGGAAAAAGGTATTACGGCGGAAGTGTAGATTCCGATACTAATCTCCTTGATATTAGTTCGGAACAAGTTGCGCTACTACTTAGCATTGGAGCTTCTGATTTTAAAATTGAACACGTGGTAACACTGCTTAAGGACGCCTCTCGATTTAAACAAACACTGTCTCCACTTACCATAAAAGTTCTAGTTGATTATGCTATCCGTGTGGGAAGAAAAATTTCCTACACAATTATTAACGACTCTGGCGAAACATTATTTGAAACTACTGATGTTACAACGCTCACTCCCTACTATCAGCCCGAAAGTGCCCTGCTTTCAAAAGTAGCTACTGCTGAGCAATCAACACCGCTCCCCCCACTTAAAACCAACCCTCTTGATCTTGTCGTGCTTAAACAAGTAGCGAAAGATGCGATAACTAAAAACTTTCCTACTTACGATAGTGCAAGTGGGTATGGAGCTGCAGTGGTAACGAGCGAAGGCAATATATTTAGTAGTGGGCAATATAGCAGCTTTGAAAAACGTCTCAACATTCACGCCGAAATGGGGGCCGTGCTTAATTCCCTCATGCACCAAAGGAAAAATATTATTGCCCTCGCCCTCGTTTCTTCTAAGTTCAAAGATGTGCCCTGCGAAATCTGTGGTTGCTGCCGACAATTTTTAAGTGAGATGAGCTCTCGCTTTAATTTAAACCTTACCTACTATTGTTTTGCGCTTGAAACTGATGCTTATAAGACTTACACTCTAGAAGAACTCCTACCCTCTCCTTGGAGCAGTCTAAAAAAATGAGTACTACCTCACAATTCCCAATCGTTGACGCCCTACTTATAACACCCCCCGAGGGCAAGGAGGGTTTTATTGGTATTTGTACTAATACCTCAGCCCCTGGACAGGTGTTAAACGAAATAGAGGAGCCACTTCGAACATACGTATCAGCCTTGGGGTCTCTTATTGTCAGCCGTGACGGAACAGAGCGTATGATTCTAAACTCCCTGGCGCATCCTACCATTACGTTCCTTATACTTTTTTCTGAAGAGTCGCTCACCTTCTCCCCCAGTACCAATCTTCTACTTGCCCTTCAATATGGCATAGATGGAAAAGATAAAGAGCACCCTATCATTAACGGAAAAGCTGCCTCGGCTCACTACCCCAATCTTTCTCCGAAAATTGTTGACGCCTTTCAAAAGGAGATAATTGTCCTACCTATGTTCATGTACAAAAATGACTACAGTAAGGACATTGTCATGAGTTACCTAGAGTGGCTTAAACCAAAAATCCCAGAATCTATCTACACACTTCTTTTTGAAGTAAACAGTAAAGGGAAAATCTACTACGACTCACTTAACAAGCTAGTGAAACTTCTAAGTAGCGAACCAGTCAATAAAAATAAAAACCTTATTGAACTTGACCCTAAGGAATTCCAGCACCTTCAACCACCCAAAGTTGAGGCGGCGCCCATAGAGTTCACTCCCACAGTCCCCTTTGGAGTAAAAAGGGAAAGGGATACTATTCGCCTTGATCTTAGGCTAGGTGAGAAAACCTACTTCATAAAAAGTGCTGATGAATTCCTACTTGAATATTCCTTAATGAAATTCTTGGGAGAGAAAAAGAAATTACTAACTGGAGAAGAGCAATTATTCCTTGGAGCAGAAATATCACGAGTCAATGCTGAAATAAAAAACAACGTCTCTTTTCCCTCATTTGTAAAAGCAGAAAGTGTTGTAGGAACAACTGAAATACTGCTCGAACCTACCGTCTCACTAATTACTGACAAAAAATATTATTACAAGATTAATGTTCGTGATGGACTCGTGCTTGTCATGTGCCTTGCCTTTGATGTGTGTGAAGAAGTGTTTGAACTCCGTAGCCCCTCTCTTCCTGCCCTCTTTAAGGTCCTTTCTGAAAAAAATAGATTCGAAAATTATGAAATGGACATCCTCCACCGCATTGATGTTGGGGGGCAGGTGGGTCGGGCAGCGATTGCCGCTAAGCTGGGGTACGCCTTTATCCAAGACTTCCCCAATATTTTTAAGGTGAACACCGAAACCCTACCCCTTCTTATTACCGAAAGTGACAGCTTCTTTGATGTTCATAAAAACACCCTACTTAAACTCTATACACAAGGGCTCACCGAAGAGCATGGCGACAAGCAAAAAGGGCTCGCGCGCTCAGGGGTAGTTCTCGCCATCTACCGCAATACCGAAAAATCTCTAGCAACACTCCCCACGCTCTACAAGCAGGGTGAGCGTAGCACTGAGGAAATCCGCAAAGCGTATAAAGAACAATTACTCCGTTTTGATCACGACGGCGATTATAGCTATGGAGAGCGAACTAGGGCATTCTTTGGCTTTGATCAACTCCCTCAAACTATTGAGACACTTAGGAGAAATCCTCATAAGGCAACCATCGTGCAGCGCTATGATCCTTCACGAGACATGAGTAGCTACATAGACGAAGGAAGTGGTAAGAAAAAATACACCCACGACCCCTGCCTTACTCATGATATTTTCTTTATGCAAGGCAATACCCTCCATTCATTCCACATTGCGCGAGCACACAACATAGTAAACGCATACCCTGAAAATATCTTTGGTCTCTACGATGCCTATGTCACTACTATTCGTGAGGGGCTCGGAGCTACCCATGGCGACATGTACATGCTCTCGAGTCGTGGCAACATCCTCCTTCTTACTGAAGAACAGCGTACGAAAAAGCTCCTCGGAGAACCTTCAAAGCCAGCTGACGATTATGAAACTAAAAGTGGTCTTAATCTTTTTAATGAGAATTCCAAAATCCCAACCGAAACACATGCTGTTGCCTACTATAGTTACAAACTAAAGGAAGAAGGGGCTCCTAAAAACAAAACCCTAGATCGGCTACGCAACTTTGAGGGAGTAGATACTGTGGAAAAAGCTATTAACTACCTAAAAGAAAAAGGGGTGATGCATAATAATCCAGTTCTAAGTGAATACCAGGCAGGAACTTGTGACCCACAGGGCGATTATTTGGCATACCTACAGGCCAATGTTATGGGTAAAGCAGTATACATAACTGCAGTGTTTATGAACCACGCACTTTCAAATAAAACTGAGGATCAAAAACTCATTAATCACATTGGAACCCTTTATAGCAAAGCCTTGGGCTTCCCGCTTGGTGAAGCATCCGTTTTTTATGTTTGTTACTAATATGTTTTTTGATACTTCGAGCATACGCGTTATTGGTTTTGACCTCGATCAAACCCTCTACCCCAAAAGTCCCGAGGTAGATGAAGCCATACAAAAATATATTTACGAAAAAATCGCTGAGCATAGAAGCTGTAGTTTAGAGGAAGCTAGAAATCTTTTTAGAGAGCAGTACCAGGAGGGTAAGGGGTTAAGCGGTAGCAAAAGTTTAGAAGCCCTTGGTGTGCCGAATGCACGCGAGATTGTACAAGAGGCACTTGAACGGGCTGATATAGCTTCAACTCTTGTAGCTGATCCAAGAACATTGGAACTTTTGACTTATCTAAAATCAAAATATAAAAATATTGATATTGTTACTGGCTCTAATTCCCCTATTACACTTAAAAAGCTAGAGAAGCTAAACCTTTCCACAGCACTCTTCAATCACCTCATTACCGACAGTGACGCTGCCAAGTCAGACGGTGAAGCGTATAGACTTTGGCTTTCAAAATATCCAAACCTTACCCCCACAAATTTTCTCTATATTGGAGATCGGGTTAGTAGTGATTATGAAATACCAAAAACCTTAGGTATTAAATCAGTTCTAGTAAACCTTAGTAAAAAAGATGAGATGCTCCCCGTCCTTCAACTCTCCTCGCTCTTAGAGCTAAAAGATATTTTATAAAAACAGGCGCCCGAAGGCGCCTTTTGAAAACTACTTGGGCCTGTTTACCCAAGCATAGGCCGACATCTTGTCGGCCTCCTGAACGACAAAGTCCGGGAGCGGAAGCTGTAGCTCCACAGTGAAGAAGTGGAGCACGTACCGCGTCGTGAGTTCCGGATAGCTCTCGCTTTCCGCCTCGCGAGTCCGCACCTCAAGGGGTTCGAAGGAATCAGGTGTTTGGCATTGCAACACCGGGAACTCCTCCCTAACCAGGCGGCGCAGGGCCTCAAGCGGGGTTTCGCCTGGGCGCATTTTCTCGCCAGTTGTAGTGTCGAGAGTTCTTGTCCGAGTACGCCCACTTTCATAGAAGAGCTGGTAGATCTCCTTAAGCACCCGCCCCTCCTTTGCAATCTCAAGGCAGACAACTTCAGTCTCCCGACGAAGCTTGCCCTCTGAAGTACGCACCAGCCTCGCCTCCCCTGCCCGCAACTCATCGAAAAGGTGGCCAATGGTTTTCGCCTTACCCACCCCCCAACTGCCCGTAGAAATGTTTGCCACATGGAGAGCTTCCCCAAGCTCCTCCAACGACCCAACTTTCACGACCGGCAACATGTTCATTTCAAACACCTCACAGTTAAGAACCCCCCTATTTATACAGTAGAGGGTATAAAAGTAAACACCCGCCGTTTCGCTTCGCGAAACGGCGGGTGTTTCTTAAAAATTAAACTTATTTCACCTCAATCCCCATTGAGCGCGCGGTACCAGCGATGATTTTCATAGCCTGCTCAACAGTGTGTGCGTTGAGGTCTACCATTTTCTTTTCCGCGATAGCACGAAGATCATTTTGTGAAATAGAACCTGCCTTACTTACTCCTGGCTTTTGAGAAGCCTTGTCCTTACCAATAGCCTTAAGAAGAAGGCTTGGAGCTGGAGGGGTTTTAAGTACGAAATCATAGGTGCGATCCTCGTATACTGAAATCTGTACAGGTACAATTTCTCCCATACGATCCTTAGTAGCATCGTTAAACTTGGTAACGAAGTCACCAATTGCAATACCTGCCTGACCCAAGGCAGGACCTACTGGAGGCGCAGGGTTAGCCTTCCCGGCGGGGATCTGAAGCTTTAGTTTCTTTGTGATTTTCTTTGCCATATATGTAGTTAGTAGAGCTTAGCTTATATTTTCTTCACCTGCAAGAAGTCGAGTTCTACCGGAGTCTCACGTCCAAACATAGAAACAAGCACTTTGATCTTACCGCGCTCATTATCAACTTCTGACACCTTGCCTTCAAGATCCTTAAACGGACCATCCACAATCGACACAATATCGTCCACTTCGAGATTAATAGCATGCTTTACTGAGTCAGTACTCATGCGAGAGAAAAGTTCGTCAATCTCCTTTTGGTTGAGGGGCACTGGCTGCACACCGGAACCAACGAACCCAGTCACCCGAGGCGTATTACGCACCATAAACCAGGTATCATCAGTTACGATCATTTCTACAAGCACGTATCCAGGATAAATTTTCTCCTCTTCTTCAACGCGCTTACCCCCTTTTATTTTTATCTTCTTTTCTACAGGAACAATAACCTGGAAAATCTTATCCTCCATACCGAGGGACTCTATACGCTGCTTAAGATTGCGAACAACGGCATTCTCATATCCAGCATAGGTGTGGATGGCATACCAGTTCCGCTCTCCAGTTGTGTGTTGTTTAGACATAAGTAAATAGTAAATTTAAAAAATTATTTGAGCAGAATTTGAATCAAAAGGTGAAGCAAATAGTCAAAAACACCAAGATAAAGGCCAGTAAGGATTGAGATAATAATAACCACCAATGTGTAGCCAATAAGTTGGTTACGTGTAGGCCAACTCACATGCTTCATTTCTTCACGTGTCTCTGCTACGTATTCTGTAAATGCCATAATTTTTGTAATTTAAAAACCCCTCTCGGGGCTTGCTGATACGGGTAATACTATCATGGGAAATACTCAAAAGTCAAGCTCCTTTCGTAAACAAAAAGCCCGCCGAAGGCGGGCCAGCGGGAACGTTACGACCCCCGCTAATGAAAGGATCTGCGGAAGCGAAAAGTGGGGTTCGCCATCGACGAGGGCGGAGTGATGATGCCGGCATTGATGAGCCCCTGCCGATTCCCATCGGCCCCGCACCGTGCATACGCCGCGCGAAAAGCGAGCTCCTCAGGGGTCAACACCCTTTTTGGCGCCGCTTTGGGACGGCTAAAACGAGGAACCTCTTCTTTCGCCTCGCCGTCTTCATGAAAAACTTTTGAAGATCTCCCAAAGGGAGTCCTGAGTGCCATGATTCACCTCCTCCGTTGGTTACACACTTTTTTTATATAACCATAGGAGCAGTAAAAGTAAAGACCCCTACTTACGAGTAGGGGTCTTTACTTTTACTGCTCTACCTTACTACCTGATTTCGTACGTTACCGTTACATTAGACATAATTTGATTCTCACCAGTTGGCACTGACACGGCTGGTGCCCCCATAGCAGCTGAATCCATAACCGCAGACTTAGCATAGTACATTGGGTAATTACCATTTTCAGAGAATGACACTACGCGCACCAAAGAAACCCCCAAACTTTTTGCTAGAACTTCTGCTTTTTCTTTAGCTTGTTTGATAGCCTTATCACGCGCCTCAGCCTTAACAGCATCCTCTTTATCTATTGAGAATGTGAGCCCACTTACATTTGAAACCTCTGCCCCACCAATACTAGAGAGGAGGGTCCCAGCATCAGCAATATTGCGAACCTTCACCTCAATAGTTTCGCTCACTTCGTAACCAATAATTTTAGGCTGTTTGATGGCTGGCTGCGGACAATAGTTACTTGAGCACGCAATCATTGGTTGTACTCCGTAATAATACTCGTACTTGGGATTAATATTGTAAGAAAGGGTTTTGATATCTTTCTCGTCAACTCCACCCTTCTTTACACCAACAAGCGCCGCACTTACCTTACTTTCAGCTAACTTCTGTGCGTCAGCCACTACCTTAGCACTTTCAGTCACCGTGAAAGAAAAGGTGGCTACATCAGGCTTAGCAAGCACCTCACCCTCTCCAGTTACCATAATAGTGCTCTGTGCCGCCACATCACGCCCAATGTACATACCTCTCTTAAACTCATTCACCGTTTTAGCAATGGTGAAAATAAAGACAATCGCAAGCACATAATACCCAAGTTTCAGCAACCTCGTAATATGTGGTGAATTTAAAAATTCATTCATACGTTAAATATATTAGACCAGTAATCTACCGATTGGTCTATTATAGCATATTACTTTTTCCGTTCTGTTCATGGTGCTATTATTAACTTCCCTCTCTTTATTTCTTTTCTTAAAAAATGTAATCGCGTAACACTATTCACATGGACTACCAAACAAAAAGTATTGAGCTACATAGAGTAAGCACAGGAAAAATTGAAGTTGTGAGTAAGGTAGCTATCCAAAATAGAGAGGATCTCTCTCTTGCCTACACTCCAGGGGTAGCGGGACCTTGTCTTGCTATTAAAGATGATCCTAAAGAAGCGTTCGCACTCACTGCGACTAAAAGCATGGTGGCTGTGATCAGTGACGGTTCTGCAGTTCTCGGACTCGGTAACATCGGTCCACTAGCCGCCCTCCCTGTTATGGAGGGCAAGTGCGCTCTTTTCAAACGCTTTGCAGATATCTCCGCCTTTCCTATAGTACTTGCCACACAAGACACCGAAGCAATCATTGCCACCATAAAAGCAATAGCACCGACCTTTGGTGGTATTAACTTAGAAGACATTGCAGCACCGCGTTGCTTTGAAATAGAGGAGCGACTAAAAGCAGAGCTTGATATACCTGTTATGCATGATGATCAGCATGGCACGGCTATTGTTGTGCTAGCAGGACTTATTAACGCGCTTTCTGTTACTAATAAAAAGAAGGAATCGGTAAGGGTCGTAGTGAATGGAGCGGGAGCTGCAGGAATCGCTATTACTAAATTACTCATACATTACGGTATTACTGATATTATTCTCTGCGACAGCAAAGGTATTGTGGGTAACCATCGTAGTGATCTAACGCCAGAGAAGAAGCAACTTATGCACAGCACAAACAGAGAAAATAAAACTGGGGTACTTCATGAGGCCCTTGTAGATGCTGATATTTTTATCGGGGTTTCAAAAGCTGGAGTACTAAAAGTTGAGGATGTAAAACACATGAAGGAGGGCGCTATTATTTTCGCCATGGCAAACCCGACCCCAGAAATTATGCCTCTTGAGGCACAAAAAGGTGGGGCACTCATAATAGCTACTGGTCGCTCTGACTTCCCTAATCAAATAAACAATTCACTAGTCTTCCCTGGCGTATTTAAGGGGGCTCTCGAGCATCGTGTTAGTAAGATAACTGATGATATGAAAATCCGCGCGGCCGAAGCCCTAGCATCCGTTGTTAAAAATCCTAGTACAGAAAAAATAATTCCTGGCCCATTTGACGAAGGGGTTGTGGAGGCGGTGAGCAGTGCCATCTACGAATAGCTCTACGGTGTGCTATTTATCAAATCATTCTTAAGCTTTTGATCACCCTGTGTTCGATCTAGTAAGTTTTTTGATTTAGCGAGTTGCTCTGGACTCTCTTGGTTAGTTTGATGCTGCCATTCTTTATAGTTCTTCAAAATATAGCCCACAATAATAAAGCCAATAAGGGCTAACCAAAATAGTAGCTCTATAAGAGTGAATCCTAGCTTGCCATGAGAAGTTTTGGGTTTCATATGATAATTATAGATAATCCTATCTACTTTACCAGTCCACAAAACACAAAACCCGCCAAGGCGGGTTTTGTGTTTTGTGGATACATGCCAAGGCTTACGCCATTGAACTTCCTCCACACATCTTGCAGCTACTCTTATGAGTAGCAACTTCGTAGATTGCCGAGAGTCCCACAAGAATATAGACCACTTTCGCCAAAGTACTTCCAGCTCCAAGGAGCATATCAACTAGGTTGTAGTTAAATGCAACAAGAAGCCAGTTGAGTCCTCCTACTACTAGGAGAATGAAGGCGACCATGTGTAATCCTTTCATAAATAAAAAATTATTGTGCTTTCGACCGGAGACCCATGTCTCTATACCTATAATTGTACGCTTCCTAAAAAAAGATGCAGTTAGGCCTGTTTATAACTTTCCATCTTCCCTACCAGCCACTTAGTTACATACCCAGTAATCATGAGTTGCAAAAACGGAGTGAGTCCAACTTGAAGCAGGGGCACAATGGGCATAACGTCTCTATAAACCCAGCGACCACTCCAAAGACCATACCATTCAATGAGAGTAGCGAGCAGAAGCGCCAGAAGAGCCATAAACCAAATATGTTTTTTAAAAAAAGAAGTATATAAATAAAGTCCTGCAAGAGCTGTAATTAGTACTGCGTCACCAAGACTTGCATGAAAAAGAATAAAGTTAGTTATAGAACCACCTTTATAACTACTATAGAGTCCAGCGTGAGCATGCTCCCACAATAGATTGAGCACAAACGAAACAAAGAATATTAGGCTTAGTCTTTTCATTACACCGTAATAATTGGCATACCGCCAATATCAAGTCGGCCCTTATAGAGTATGTGTGGGATACCATGATAGATGAGGAACTCATCCCCTTTTTCTAAATTTTCTTTGTAGTACTGCTCATTTTCAAGTGGAATAGTGGCATATTTATCTACTGTTTCTGGATCGAATGCCACAAAATCATCAGCTGTCGTTGAAGCAGCTCCACTACTTAATACTTTATTGAGGAAAATGATGGTCTTTTCTTTTGAGAGCAGCATAGGATTCACCTGCACATAGTGAAGTGGTTTGGTATAGCCGGCGCGCGCCAACACCTCTTTAAGTACCTCTGGGTGCACGGCCGTGAAATGAAGTACGTCGTTCCAAAAACATCCAAGGTGTGGAATAGCATTAGTAAGCACTCGTGGGCGTTTAGTATATTTCTGTTCATGGGCATTAAAGAGCTGTGGATGCTCAACTGCGAGCTCACTGAGCGGATAAAGCATGGTCCCCGTCATATTTTCTGGCAATGAATGATATATATAGATCATAGATATTAGATAGCATCTCTTAACGACTCTCTCACTTCCCTCCTCACCTCCATCCAAAGTTTACCGAGGTGGTTAGCACCATCTTTGTTTGGTCCCCAACCCCAAAAATCATCCCGCCAAGAATCCTCAATAAGCTCGCGCTCACCTGACTCCAATAACTTTTTGAGCACATATGGGTGTTGTTTAACCTTGGCATGAAGGATTTCTTTCATAATTTGGAGTTTAATAGTATCCCACTCTTTTAGACGCAGAGCTCTGTTCTTCTCGGCGTATTTAAAAGCTTCATGAGCGGAGGGAGCATTAAAAATATAATCTTTCATTTCTGCTGCCTCGAATTTTTCTGCTTGATATGCCTGCTCCGATGTCATCCATCGTCTCCCCTTCCACTCTAGAGTGAATGATGAGAAGTTAGAGAAGGGGTAAAACTCATGTTCATAAAAAAAGATGGGTTCGGTCATATGCCCATAGTATAGCAAAAGCAGAAATGATCAGAAATTAGTCTAATAACGCCCTTAGAGTGACTCTATTTCTATGTATAATATATTTATGAAAAGAACCATTACTCATATTGAGTCAATAAAAAAGTATTTACGTGTAGTAAACTACCTCACTGCTGCTCAAATCTATTTGCAAGACAATTTTCTTCTCACACAGAAACTTACCTTTGACCATATTAAACCGCGTCTTTTGGGACATTGGGGCACAGGTCCGGGCATCAATTTTCTCTATGCGCACCTAAATGCTTTCATCAAAGAAAACCCCCGCAGTGTCATGTTTGTTCTGGGGCCTGGACACGGTTTCCCCGCCCTTCAAGCCAATCTCTTTCTTGAAGGAACACTGGAGCGCTACTATGAAAGTGCTACCTTGGATGAAACTGGCATTGCTTATATCGCTAAAAATTTTAGTTGGCCTTATGGTTTCCCAAGTCATAGCAATCCTGGAACCCCAGGAGTGATCCTTGAGGGTGGTGAGCTTGGATATTCCCTCTCTACTTCATATGGAGCAGTACTTGATAATCCTGACTTAACTGCTGTATGCCTTATTGGAGACGGTGAGGCTGAAACGGCAGCCACAGCTACTGCCTGGCATTTAAATAAATTCGTTGATCCCAAAACAAATGGTGTTGTGCTCCCCGTGCTTCACCTTAATGGTTACAAAATTTCAGGCCCCACGGTGTATGGCCGCATGAGTAATAAAGATCTAAAAACGCTTTTCGAAGGATATGGCTATGATCCTATAGTGGTTGACGGCAAGGATTTACACAAGAGCATGGCCGAAGCCCTCTTTGACTCATTTAGCAAAATAGACACTATTAAAGAAACCGCTCGCACTACAACCCAAACTGAGCCACCAAAACTCCCCATGATCATTATGAGGACCCCCAAGGGCTGGGGTGGAATCAAAACTCTCCATGGAGAAAAGATAGAAGACAACTGTCTCTCACATCAAGTTGTAGGAGCAAATGCAAAAACTGACAAAGAAGAGCTTGAGCTAGTTGAAGCATGGCTTGCCTCATACAAATTCAACGAGGTCTTTGATAGAGCTATGGGTCCTATAGCAGAAATAAAAGATATTATTCCCGATCTCCACTTCCGCATGGGTGATAATTCCCACACTATGCCAACTAGCGATGTTTACAAGCCGCTAATACTACCTGAAGTTACAAAGTTCTCTGAAGAGGTTCCCTACCCTGGCTTCATTGGCTCAAGTAGTATGCGCCGCGCGGGACTCTACATGGCGGAAGTATTTAAACTCAATGAGAAGAACAAAAACTTCCGCGTCCTCTCACCCGATGAAACTTACTCCAACAAAATAGATGATATTTTTAAAACAACCAAGCGAGCACTCCTTGCCCCTCTTTTCCCATGGGACAGAGACTATGCCAGGGACGGCAGAGTTATAGAAATGCTCTCTGAGCACACCCTTCAAGGATTAGCCCAAGGCTACACACTCTCTGGGCGTCACGCTGTGTTTGCCTCGTACGAAGCTTTCATTCAAGTTATAACCAGTATGGCTGATCAATACGCCAAGTTCTTGAAAGCCGCACGCGAAGTGCCATGGCGAGGCGATGTTCCTTCACTTAACTACATCCTCACTTCCTCTGGCTGGCGACAAGAACACAATGGTTTCTCTCATCAAAACCCCGGATTTATCACTGACATGCTTCAAAAAAGTGGTTGCTTTGTACGCGTCTTCTTTCCTGCCGACGGCAACAGTATGCTTGTTACTCTAAAGCATGCCCTTGAATCTAAAAACGGTATCAATATCATCGCCGCCGGCAAAACCCAAGAGCCACGTTGGCTTACACCGGTGGAGGCTGAGGAGGAATTCGCGACTGGACTTGCTACTTGGAAATTTGCCAGCGAGGAAAACCCTGATATCGTCTTTAGTGCAGTTGGTGACTACCTAACCAAAGAAGCGCTCGCTGCAATCTCTATCGTCAAAGCTGAAGTTCCACAAGTCCGTGTCCGCTTTGTAAATATTCTAGAACTCTCAACTATTGGTATAGGGAATGAAAATTGCCGCGTACCAATAGACTTTGAAAGTTTCTTTACTGCCGATAAGCCTGTTATTTTCAATTTCCATGGATACCCACAAACACTGAAACAAGTATTGTTCGATTACAAAGACACCTCGCGCTTCACTGTGCATGGATATATTGAAAATGGTTCTACTACTACCCCCTTTGATATGCACGTTCGCAATAAAACAAGTCGCTATCATTTAGCCCTTGATGCCTTTGCCGCGCTTAAGGCTCGAAAGGTACTCGATGGCCCTACTGCCGACAGACTCATCGAGCTATACAACGATAAGCTAGCGTCTCATAGGCAATACATCATAACGCATGGAGTTGATCCGGAAGAAATAGAATTATGGCAATGGAAACCTATTCACTCATAGTAAATCTCGGTAGTGCTTCAAAAAAGTATGCTCTCTATACTACTAAGGGATGTGTTGCTTTTTTCCATATAGAAAAACGAGCACTTGATTATATTTCAAACGAAACCTTTAGTAGTGAGGTGGGGTCAGTTCCTCTTTCAGCGACTGATTACGAGCGAAGTCTTCCCTACATACTGCTCGCATTACACAATAAACTAACTGTTTCAAAAGAGCAGATTAGCAATGTTGCTATTAGAGTAGTAGCTCCAGGCACTTACTTTACTCAAAGCCAACTAGTAACAGAAGCTTATGTAGAGAAGCTCAAAAGTAAGGCTGAACTTGACCCTCTCCACATTACACCGACACTTACTACGCTTCAGGAACTACAAAAAGAGTTGCCCCAGAGTCGTTTAGTGGCTATATCCGATAGTGAATTCCATAACAGTATTGATAGAAATACTCGTCCCCTCCCCTTTGCCAAAACCGACTGCGAAACCTACGACCTCAGGCCCTTTGGCTATCATGGAATTTCTCTTCAATCCATTGTTCCTAAAATAGAAACTCTGCTTGGTAGTGTACCCACTACCACTATTGTGTGTCACTTGGGTGGTGGAAGTAGTGTCACCGCACTCCATAACGGCAAGAGTGTTGCTACATCTATGAGCTATTCTCCCCTTGGTGGAGTTGTTATGTCTACTCGATCAGGCAATGTTGATCCTGGAGCACTCCTCGCACTTATGCAAGAGAAAAAGCTTTCGCCAAATGACACCCTCACCTACCTTTACAAAGAAAGTGGGCTAAAGGGTATTTCAGGATCAAGTGGAGACATACCACAACTCCTAGAACTTGAAGAGCGTGGCGAGAAAAACGCTCATACTGCTATTACCAATTTTACTATGAGTATTGCAGAGGAAATTTCTCGCCTCACTATCTCACTCGGCAAACTAGAAGCTCTCATATTTTCAGGCACAATCGGTGAGCGATCTTCTATTATTCGTGAACGAATCGTAACTCACCTCTCCTGTTTCAATATTAAATTAGAAAAATCTAAAAATGCTCGAGCTCTGCATGAAGACAGTATTATTAGTAGCCCCCATAGCAGCACTATAGTTGCAACTATCCACACCGATGAAATGGGAACCATGGCAAAATTCCTTCGCTCATTTAGTTCCTAAAAGTTTAGTGCGTAAAATCCCGCTGTCTCCTCCGATACGCAAGCCAGCCTGAAATATTCGTAAAAAAGTATAACGTAATTACACCGACAAAAGCTACCGTTCTTTGTTCTTGTAAAAGCGTAGTGGTTACGAGTACTTTCTCAATAATTAAAAATGAAATGATGGGGAGTAAAACGTCTGCAATATTATTCCAAATAGTTTCCTTAATCCCAGCAATATATTCTCCTATTTCCCACAAAAAGGCTAACACTACCATACTCACAAAAACATACTCAAACGTTAAGTGACTATAAAAAGGAATGAAGGCGCAAAGTATGCCAAGCAAAAAATGTGGTATGGACCAGAGATCTAATACTCGCCCTTTCTTCCATCTATCTACCACTTCATTCATGAGTATACTGTTTCTCTATTTCTCTCTTCCCCTTTTTCATAAAAAACTTTCCTAAAATAACTGTGACCAAAATAGTAAGGATGGTTAGTATAGTTGAATATAAAACCTTTTGGGAAAGCTCATTAAGATGTCCGAAAAAACCAATAAACACTGATTTGAACAAATCGTCCCAAGCAAGGGCGGTAATCAAACTGAGTGAAGCAATAATGAGCGTAATCCAACGATTAAGAAAATCAGTATGTAGACGATCAAGTTCATACTCCTTTATGAATCGTTCGAACTCTCCCATATCTTTAGACTCAAGGTTGAGATGTGCTTTTGTTGTACGTGGTAATTCCATGCTGAAAGTATAGCAACTAAACTATATAAAATTAAAACCCGCGACTGCCGTCGCGGGTTGCCGAGCAGGTCGGCTAGAAAGATATGTTGTCGCTTGGCTGTCAGCAGACCTTGCCGAGCTCTGACAAAATTGCCCTGCGCTCCTCCGAGGGCAGTGTCTTCAGCAGCTGGCCAAATTCCAGTGCCGCCTTGCGAACCACCCTCCTCTTGACCACGTCGAGTATTTCAAAGGGGACATCTTCCCGACGCTCCCAAACCCGTTCAGGACGAACGCTGCCTTGAACGACCTGAGTGCTCTCTGAGATGAGAGCCAGCTCCCCCGCCAACACCTCGTCCGTTGTATAGAAGATCTTCTCGACGCCGTCATCGTCGAGGAAAACAACCCTATACATGCTAATCATTGCACTCTCCTTTATGAACAAATACTCCCACATCCTACGCTTTAGCCACCTAAAAGCAAGGCTGCTAGTTCCCTAAAAATTCTTCTATAGCACCACAAACTTCGCTGGGAAAGTTAAGTGGGATTATATGATCAGCTGCTGGCAGTAATATAAGCTTTGAATTCTTAATCTTTTGATTCATCACAACCGAGTTTTGAAAGGGGAAAATAGTATCTTTTCTGCCATGCATGAGCAAAGTTGGAATAGTGATATGTTCTAAAAAGTGTTTGTAATTAACCTGGAGTGCCTGTCTTGAGCAGTATAGGTAAACCTTAAGCCCAGTATTTCTTACATCCGCTATCATACGCGGGATATTCCAGTCTCCGGAATTGGGGTACTTATTATAATCTATGTGTGTTTTGGGGCTGGTGGAGTGTGGCAATAGACCCAGTATTTTGGTGGCCCAAAGTAGTGGATCGAGCAATTTTCCAATTAGCGGTTCTTTTGCGTGATAACTTGGGCTCAAAAAAACAACACGCTCTACAGCCTTCATGTTTGTTTTAAGGAATTCTAAGGCAATGAGCGAAGCAAATGAGTGACTGATAAGTACACATGAAGCAATGCCACACTCCATGAGTAATTCCTCTAAATCTTCAGCGAAATCCCGTATCTCATAATCTCTGTAATACTTAGGTTTCTTTGACTTGCCATGTCCGCGTAAATCAAAAGTTAAAATATTGTACATATCTTTAAATCTCTCTTCATAGAAAGTCCAAGCCGAAGAACTCCCCGAGAGTCCGTGTACAAATACGAGCGTTTTCTTGTTGCTCGAAAAATCGTTTGTTCGGTAGTAAATCCCCTTCGGCTCAAAAAAATATTCCTGCATAGTGATTATTACTGGAATCTGCCATAGTAAACACTTTCCAATTTAGTAACACTGTGATTGATGTCATATTCCTTACTCTTTGCCAAACTAACTTCCCCCATTTTCTTTCGGAGAGCTTCATCTAAAATAATTATTAGTGCTTTCTCTGCCAAGTCTTTGTGATTTTTTGTTTCAAATAGAAAACCATTCCCATCTACAAAAAATCTAGCGGCATTCATTTCTGCGTTTGGTACTATAATCGGTTTGCCGCAAGCCATAGCCTCAAGCACGGTCATACCCTCAAGTTCAGCAAAGGATGGAGAAATGAATATATGTCCCGCATTATAGGCCAGAAGTTTATCGTCATCATTTAGGGTTAAAAAGGTGACCTGTTTCTCAACTCCGAGGTCTTTCGCGAGTTGTTCTAGTTTTGGTTTTAAGTAGCCTATTCCCACAATAATAACGTGAACTTGTGGAGCACCTTTCAGAATATACGGAATGGCATTGATTAGTGTATCGACTGATTTTTCAGGAAACAGTCGCCCTACATATACTATGTTTACCGTATCCTTAGGGATATTAAACCGATCATGAAAATCTGCAGTTGGCAGTGGCTTAAAAATATTTCTATTCACTCCATTACTTATAACAGTCGATGGTTTCCCTTCTTCGGTTAAATGGTGTAGCAGTTCGTGTCCGAACTTAGTTGGGTAGATGATAGACTCTGCTTTGCTATAGAGCCATGCAAGGTATGTATTCCATGCCTTGTATAGCAAAGACTGTCCAAGTATTTTTGGTACATCCATGAACAAATTTTCTGGTTGCGAATGTGAGTGGCTGACTATTCTAATACCCAAAAGTTTCGCCGCGCGCACTGCAACAAGAGCTCCCGTCATCGGCAAAATAACATGCATAACATCAACCCCCTCATCCTGTAAAATCTTTTTAACCTCGCTAACTGTCGGGAAGGCTAAATGCCAACCCCCTGACTTTGGAAGTGGGATACTACGAAAGCGATATACTTTCATAGTATGAACATAGTCATGGGTGGGGTTTTCCTTTGACTTTGCTCCAATGAAAATTACCCTATGTCCCAATTCTTGAAGAAGACCACCAAATCGCAACGCCGAGACAAGCGCTCCTGCTTTATAGTCCCCTATTGGATCGCATATCATCGCAATAGTTAATTTTTTCCTTTGATCTTTTTCCATGCATTATTTACCCAACACTGAGAGTTGTCTTGTCTTATAGAGCACAAGCACCAATATGGCGAAAGCTACTATAACACTTATGCTAGCTGCAAAAAAGTTCAAATATTTCTCAATCTGTACATACAAATGTCCGAACATGATACCTAGTATAAGTAATATTGCAGACTGTATAACCGACACCCCAGCACATACGAGCACATATCGACCATACTTAATCCGCAATATACCGGCCGATAGTAACCCTGCTATCCCAATACCGTGAAATACCTTGGAGAATATCAGTGTTTTATGATGGTGAGTATCAAAAAAGACTTTAGCTTTGGTGAGTTTTTCATCAGCAATGCGGAAAAACTTTTTTGCGCGTAAGACCCAGGCTCCTCCCGCATAACCCACGCTATAGATGATAGAATCTCCAACCACATCACTAAGGACAATAAGTAGGTAAACAAAGTATGGATTAAGAATACCTAGAGTTACCAAAAATCCAGCGATAATAGTAATGATGGGTCCCTCAAAAATAGCGAGGGGGAAAAGAATACTATACTTGTATGTAAGTATAAGCGCGTATATATTCATATCGTTAGTAACTTCCCTGCGTTAGTCCATACTCCTTTTTAAAAATCTTCTTCGCGATTTCAAAAATACCAAACGCAATAAAATAGGCTGAAAAAACATCTATAGAATAGTGGAGATGCCCCACAATAACTGCAACACTGCCTATCAAGGAACATATGAGGAAGAAATACCGAGCTTTTTCCCACTGCCAAAAAACAAAAGCCAAGAGAAACGGATACCCAGCGTGTCCAGAAAAAAAGAGGTCATTCCCTGAACTTACCGTAAACACAGCCTCCCGCATGTGATGCTCATGCTCAAAGAAACTATAATAAAGTGTTGTTGGTGCAGAGAGATGCGTCATGATCATAAAGAACGATCTCGTCAGAGCAAAGAGTGCGGAAGCTTCGAGTGTAAAGGGAATATATCGTGGCTCCCATAACAAAATTCCACCAAGCGCCAGTATGAATAAAAAAGCTCCTTGGAAAAATATAATCCCAACGTTAAATACCGGTATGGTATCCAAAAGCAGATCCGGAACAATATTACCCACATAGTCACTTGTATAGTTACGCGCAATATAGATAAGACACAACCCTACTAAAAGCAAGAATACGCTAAGTAGCATGTGCCGACGGATTTCTTTATCTCTCCAAAAAAGACTATGTTTATAGATAAAGCGGTCCATACATTAAAATCCACTGAAAAATAGAACGATACCGAGTATAACTAGAAGCACGCCGACAAATTTACTTTTACGCTTGTTCAGTAATTCCCTTTCAATAGAACCGACCGTGCGATATCCCGACAAAAGAGATCCAATAAAGTAGTGTCTGTGGAGCCACCCGGCTACTCTTTTCGCAAGCCGATAGTCAAATACAAGCCAAGCAGAAATAAAAGC
Source organism: uncultured Candidatus Saccharibacteria bacterium (assembly GCA_964385825.1). GTDB lineage: Bacteria > Patescibacteriota > Minisyncoccia > Phycocordibacterales > JAKFXT01 > JAKFXT01. The sequence continues at coordinate 142,926 of CAYLPX010000002.1, read as the reverse complement.
AATGACTCCAAATAGCATACCTAAAATTTTCGTCATACGGTGATGAAATAGTCTATCCTCGAATTTCCTTTATTTTTACCTCAACTAAACTACAAATTTCCTGATCTCCCTGTTGCAGAGCAGCGTAAAACAATCCTGTCTCCGGATTTTCAAGAAACTCGAGAGCTCCCTCCACGTCTCCAGCTGCAAGATAGAGATCCACCCGTTCCAAATCAAATCGAAGTGTCGCTGTGGGAGTATTTTCTAAAGCAACCTGCTGCTCCTGCTCTAGAGTCCATGCATGAATTAGATCCATGGTTTCAGGGTCTTGGAGTCCCTTAGTTCGGATCATTTCGAGAACCTTTGCTTTCTCAATTTTTGGCGTCCCCTCTGAGGAAGGCGGTTGATCAAATGTCATATCAAAACTATAGCAGACTAGGGTCAAAAAAGCTTTTGCAGACCTTTTAAGGTAATGATTATGGGGTTATTCATAAAAGCTTTAGCGTTGGCATTTTCAATAATTCCTCGCTTTGTATGTAGCACACCAAGATTACTCCAACCCGTCCAATACATAGCGTAAACTGTTTGCGGATACTTGGTTCGCACAGCTTCTAAAACAAGATTGTTATCAAACCCACTGCGAGATTGCGGTCCGATTTCTGCAAATCCAAAAGGTTTGTTAAGTGCGATGAGCTTGTCATAATTGCCATGATTATTTACTTGTGACATATCGTCGGCATAGTAATCCATGCCTACCATGTCTACATACTGATCCCCCGGATAGTAGAAATCTGTATCTTTCACTCCATTTTCCCACTGACTTGCGTTTGGTGAATATACCCACAAAAGATTATTGAGCTTTTTATTTTTGGTTAAATAATCATAGATATATCTCCACAGTTTCTGGTATTCCTCCTTTCCAACTCGCCCATGTTCTCCATACGACCACCAAAAAAAGTCTCCGTTCATTTCATGTAGTGGTCTAAATAACACTACCACCCCAGCATCCTGAAGTTCAGCCAACCCTTCTGCTGTTTTATCAAGAGTAGCTTTCCATCTCGTATTAGCTTCTTTTCCTTCGGTAATAACATCATCGTAAGGATGCCCTCCAAGAGTAAAATCTCTAAGTCCCCCACCAGTAAAAGGGTTTCCTGGGCTCATAGAAACCTCTATAAGTCCGCCTTCTTTTGCATACTTAATCAGTACGGCATTTGTCTCGGTATAACTTAGGGGCTGAGTTTCCCAGCCATAATCCACCCCCATAAGCGCAGGTAACTCACCTGTACTATCCCTTAGATTAGTAAAATATTTTTGGTATTTTTTTTGCAGGGCCACAGCCCCCTCATTAACTCCCCCCACATGCTGACCCACTATAACTCGTGTGTCTCGGCTATTCCTTAGTTTGTAAAAAAGTGCAAGTAGCTGCTTAGCTTTTATTGAGGCCCGAGGGTTAACTGGGGTCTCTGGAGTAATATGCTGTGTGGTTTTACTTGCCTGAGGAATACTACCAAGTGAGGGATCAACATAAGGGGTATCACTTACGATACCTTTTGAACCCTGCCACCAAAGCGTAATTAAGAGTATTAGCCCACAAACCAAAATAATTTTCCCTGCTTTCGCCATAGTACAAGTATAACGTGCTCAATATAACCACCAAAAGCTAATTCTGCTTCTACGTAAAAATCCCCTTGCGGGGATTTTTACTACGAGGGTGCCTACTGGGAATCGAACCCAGATTGCGGGCTCCACAAACCCGAGTGTTAACCGTTACACCATAAGCACCATGTTGACCTACTCGTAAGTCGGTGACTGCTCCGTTATACCAGAAAAATGGTTAGAAAGTCTAGCCAGCGCGTAGAGCAAACTTGAAAGTCTGTTGAGATAGGTCCGTGAGTATTCACCGATCGGCCTTACCCCCTCCTCTACCACTGCCACTACTCTTCGCTCTGCCCTACGCGCTATAGTTCGGGCCACATCAAATGTGGCACCGAGCTCTGTTCCTCCAGAAATAAAAAAGGACTTAATAGGAGGAAGTATATTCTCAATTTCTCCGATCCACCCTTCTATTTCTTTTATTTTCTCAGCACTCACCGTCATATCGCTCCCAGCAAGTTCCGCCTGAATAATAAAAAGATTTTGCTGCACACTATGTACTAAGTCAGAAAAGTTTATAGTTGAGAGCTTATAGTCCTTCGATGAAGAGAGGACTTTGCATATACCAAGAAAAGAATTGATTTCATCGAGCGAGCCCAAAGCTTCGGCAATGCTGGAGGACTTAGAAATACGTTGATTACAACCAAAAAGTCCTGTGTCTCCCTTATCCCCCTTTCGTGTATACAACATATGCGCTATTTAATAACCCCACCTAGGTGGAAAAATACTTCCCCGACCACCTGGGCCTTATTAATCCTACCGTACAATTTGAAATTAATCGGCTTCTGTCGTATATCAGGAAGAATAAAATACTCATCATTTTTAAGGCGAGCGGCGAACGTTTCTGTTGCATCGGTGTGGGTATAAGACTCATTGATCGCTCTGTTGTTAATAAGTACTGTATCAGCTCGTAGCTCTACAAGCTCACCGGGTAGTCCAATAACTCTACCAATGAAATGACTCTTTCTGTCTTTGTCCGTATAAATCACCACATCCCCCCTCTCTGGAATTTCTTGCCACTTTTTCGCCAATACATAATCATGCTTTTTAAAAAGAGGTTCCATGCTTCCTCCACTTACCACAAAGAGTTCGGCCACGTAGGTTCGGAGTGGCAAAATCGTTGCAAGAGAAATTGCGATGGTGATAACAGAAAAAAGTATGTAGATATAAAGCGAGGTTATAAAGGTCGCCTTATACTGTTTCTTAAGTACCAAATAAAAAACTACAAAAACCCCAAGCAACACTAAGAAAATGGCCATGGCCTCAAGCCCTAAATATGAAAGTATGAATGTGAGAAGCAAACTTACAAATCCAGAAATGAAAATGAGAGAAGTTGCCTTGCGGTATGTCGGCTTTTTTAAATTGAAGAGTCGCTTAAGAAAAATGAGTGCTACAACATTTATAAGCAGCCCCACTAAAAAAATGAGTATAAGCGCTCCGATAATAAAAAGTAAGGTCATAGATTGAAGGAACCGAGAGAGTTACATTATACCAAAAACCTACACGGAACTTATACATTTAAAATAAAATGTAAGGACTCGGTCACAGATATGTTCCAACGCTCAAAGGACTCGAAATTTACAATTTCTGTACACCTTTCGTATCTCACTTCGCGCAGACGCTCGCTCCGATATACTCAAGGTTTTCTCGTCCCCCACGTACGGTGCGCAGGCACCGTACTCCTTGTCACCAACTCACTCCGCTCGTTGTGCCCAGGGGGGGACTCGAACCCCCATGCCTCGCGGCGCTACCACCTCAAGGTAGTAAGTCTACCAATTTCTCCACCTGGGCAAGTACGTTGCACTATAACGGAGAACGGGGTCTTTTTCAACCATAGAAACAAAAAACTCGCTTCCGCGAGTTTTTTATTCTGTAACTGCTGCTTCTTCAGTAGTTGGAGCCTCTGGAGTAGTGTCTTCTGCTACTGCTTTCACCGTACGGAGATTACGCATCTGTCGGCGAATCTCACGAGAAACCTTTTCACGGATATAGTAGAGCTTACTCTTGCGCACCTTAGAGCGGCGGACGATATTAATAGAATCTATAGAAGGAGAGTAGAGAGGAAAAACCTTTTCAACCCCAACTCCACTTGCCACCTTACGAACAGTGAAAGTAGAACCGGCTGTTTTGCCGTGCTTTACTGCAAGCACAAGACCCTCAAAAGACTGGAGGCGGGTTTTACCCTTTTCCTCAATCTTTTGCTCTACACGCACAGTATCTCCCGCTCGGAGATCCAGCGTTTCGCGGCTCTTTATGTCTACTGGGGACATTACCTTAGTCATGAGGGACACCTTACCATATTGGGGCAAGGCAGGCAAATTATAGAACGCACCCCTAGAGCAGTTTTAAGGCTTTTTCAAAATCCTCAGGAAGTGGGGCTTCTACTGTCTTTTCCTCCCCTCCCATATCAGTAAAAGTAATACTCCGCGCATGAAGTGCTAGCCGATCAAAGCCAAGAGCCGTGCCCCGATTAAGTGCATAGACCCGATCGCACACAACTGGATAACCAATAGCCTTAAGGTGTACGCGGATCTGGTGAGTTCGTCCTGTTTTGGGTTGTACCTTAAGAAAAGTATGCTCCCTTCCTCTTGTGATTACTTCATAGTAGGTCTCGGCTTCGCGCATTTCCCCCCGTGCATTTGGAGGAGCTGTGTACTGGCGAAAATCTCCCTTACTTCTACCAATAGGCAAATTAATAGTACCGAAATCATCACGTACAAGACCGAAAACAAAAGTGTTATATTCCTTTTTTATCACTCGCTCTTGGAACTGTTCTTTAAGGTGTGCATGAGCCTTAGCTGTCTTTGCCACCAAAAGAATCCCCGACGTCCAACGATCAATACGGTGTACTATACCTGGTCGCCCAATACTGCGTCCGTCAGCAAGAAGAAGCGGCTCCCCCACCCCTTTTATTTTGGGGTACTTTGAAAGAAGCCATTCACAAAGGGTGTCCTCGGTATTTTTCCCATCAGCATGCACCATAAGCCCCGCAGGCTTATTTACAGCGAGTATGTCATCATCTTCATACACTATGGTGGGTATAAGTGGGTTGTTATACCCCAAAGCGTCTTTCGCGTCTGTCATATGCTCCGAGTATGGCTTCAAATTCCTCTTTAGTAAAGGCAGGCCAAAGTGTATCAATAAAAAAGAGTTCACTGTACACGCTCTGCCATGGCAAAAAGTTAGACAGCCTTTTTTCCCCGCCTGTGCGAATAATGAGATCAGGATCTTTCATTCCGCTTGTATACAAAGCTGTATTGAAATTTTCTTCGTTTATTTCCTTGCCACTTGCCACCAACTTTTTTGTTGCAGCTAGTATTTCACTACGGCCACCATAAGAAAGCGCGAGGTATACCTTGGGGCCAGTAGCCTTTGCAGTTTCTACTTCGATTTTCTCCATCTGCGCCCGTAGCTTGGGATCAAACTGTGAAAGATCGCCAACAAAATGAAACTGACTATTTTTAAAATCCTTCTGCAATTCACTGAGGCCTACAAGTAACAATTCCATAAGGAACGTTACTTCTTCTTTTGCCCGCTTCCAGTTCTCGGTTGAAAAACAGTAAGCTACTACTTCTTTAACCCCAGCTTCTCCTGCCCACTCTAAAAATTCCTTGAAGACTTCGTAGCCCGCTTTGTGACCCATGCTAGTTGGCCACCCACGCGCCTTAGCAAAACGACGATTGCCGTCCATAATGATGCCAATGCACTCTGGTATATTTTTAGTTGTATCTGATTTCAAAATTTTTGTATTCCCCTTTTGGTGGGATTTCCCTCTCACGTACTGCCGTCACATGGGCAAATAGTGGACCCTTCTCTACGTAACTGCGAAGTTTTGCTAACTTCTCTCTTTCCCCCTCTGCAACAACTGTCACTGTCCCATTTTCATTATTTCTCACATACCCAAGAAGCCCTAACTTACGTGCAACTCTCTCAGTGAAGTCTCGAAACATCACATACTGCACCCTACCTTCTATAGTCCACTCGTATCCGGCTTCATCCTTCATAATCTGACTATTCTACAACAATCTACCGCAGAGTAGATACTACTAGAACAAAACCCCACACGAAAGGTAACCTCCCTTGCCGGAATGCCTAAAATACACTATGCTCTCCAGATAACAGACGGTTTTCCGTTTTGTAGGGGCGATTAGCTCAATTGGTAGAGCAACTCATTTACACTGAGTAGGTTACAGGTTCGAGTCCTGTATCGCCCACACAATACAAAAATACCTGCCCTGCGGCAGGTTTTTTGATTGTGTGGGGGGCGTAGCTATATCGCGAGAGTACGAGCGATTGCGAGCCGGGGCCGCGGAAATTCATTTGCGACGGCAAATGAATTATCTGTGGCCACAAAGTGAGGCGAGATTTTATAAGCGCCGGCGAGTAAAATATTCGTGACCACAAAAAGAAAAGTGTTCTTGGCCGAGACTACCCCAAACTAACTTCAAATTGCGGATTCTTTTTAAATTCGCGCAAATATTGAGCAGGAATTATTTTCCCTTCATAAGCAGCAACCCTTTCAAGAGGCACTAAGAAAAGCTCATTGGGGCTTTTCGGGTTCCCTCCGAGGCCAAAAGCGATATACACCGGAATCTTTTTTTCCTCAGCGAATTTCTTGTATCGGTCGGCATATTCTTTTGGCCACACTATTCCGGTCACGCCCCCATCACTCCAAACTCTTGTTCTAAACTTACACTCTATAGCAACCCGTTTATCTGTTTTCTTATTTCGTAGAATAAGATCAGGATTTTGATCTGATTCAACAGGGCGACTCAACTTATGTGACCAATCCTTAGTTCTATCTTCTACTACCCAACTTTCTGGCTTGAACAGTGAGCAAACGAAATTTTCAAATTGTGCACCTTTACGATAACCGTTGTAGTACTCATAGAAAAACTTACCGCCACCGAGAAGTACTGCAAGGTACAGTAACTTAATTGAAAATAATGAAAGTGTGAGGGGTGGGAAGAATGGGTTAAGTACCAAAAGCATAGTGATGAAAAAAGCGAGCCATAACTTTTGCTTAGTTCGCCACACAAGCACCGAAAGATACAAAAGTGCTAAAGACACTAGTCCTTCCATTATTTTTTCCCGCCCGAACGTAATCCCCAAAAGAAGGCAAAGGAGTACTAGTCCCGCAAGAAATGAGAGCGTACGCGTTGCTTTTGACATAGAGGTAATTATAGCAATTTGTTTATGGTTTGACTTAGCCATAATCGAGTGTATCCTGATTCACAGTCTAGTAAATAGAGGAGTAGATCATGAGGATAAACCCTCCCGTTACTGCCCGTTCCCCCACGAAGAAAATCGTGGAAGCCATCAACAAAGCCGGTGATCTGCGCCCACCCTGGCGGCCACACGACTGGCCAAAAAAAGGTGAGAGGAGGTCGTGGGTTTTGCCAAATGAAATCGGGGTTTCAACCGCACGGAATCCCTCTCTCCTCAAGCGACTCCGGGCAATGGTTGCTGCAGGAATTCTCGAGGAAACGCACTACGGCTGGCGAAGAGTGGACAAAAGGGGGGAGTTCCAAACCTTCTTTATCAAGAGGGGTATGCCACGCTTCCGCACCATCGAGCAGTGACACACTGTCAGCTTTCTTAAACCAATTGGGGGATGGGGTTATGGCAAGAGTAATGCGTTATTTTAAGGAGAGGGGGGAGTTCTGGGGACCACTCCTCGGCATCCTGGTTCTCGCAATTTTCTTCGGACTCATAGCGGGGGTCATTGGTTCCCTTTGGGGGACGGGTCTTGTGTTCTTTTGCTGGGCAAGTGGTATCGCAATCGTTCCACTTAGCCTCGCGTGGTGCCTACTTTGGTGGGTATACTTCAACTGACGCCCCTTCGGGGGCGTTTAATATTTTCATCACGCTCTGTCACGGATAAAAGCTCGTCGCCACTCGTTCCGGCCGGCCAGTTTCTGTGTCACAGATAATTTTGTTTTCGTCAAAACAAAATTTCCGCGACCCCGCCTCGCAATTTTCTCGACTGAGAAAATATAGCTCCGGCCGGACTTTATAGCAAAAAACAGTGCTTGTGCACTGTTTTTTGCTATAAAGTCCCCCCGCGTGGACGCTTCGCTATCTCACTCCTCGGAAACCCACGGTTTTCCGACACTCGCTTCGCTCCTTGCCTTCCTCCACGGGAAAACTACAGTTTTCCCGACCCCTTTCGCGTTCGATTCCACGCGGGTCTCGTTCGCTCTGCTCTCTCCCCCCGCGTGGAATCGAACCACGATCAGAAGCTTAGAAGTCTCCTGTTCTATCCATTGAACTACGGGGAGTCGATCTTAGGCTACCACTAGAGCGATGGATCGGCAATTGCTGGTTTAGAACTCATTATTCCCTGATACTCGTCTGCTCTTGCTTTATAAAGACTGAGTACTTGGATTAAACTTTTTTCGTTGAAATCTTTTGTCTTCGTTGCACTACTTTGTTCAGCAACATCAAAAAGTGTTCCGCTCTTAACTCCGAGAAAAACATACCCTGCCCCAAGCATCATACAAAAGCAAAGTACTACTCCACACACGAAGATAATAATCCAATCTCGATATGGATTCCTGGAGGGCTTACGTTCCTTAACAACCCCCTCCTTTTTAAATAGTGCTTTTAATTTTTCTATTGTCATCTCCATACTATTTTATTTTAAGTGCCTTTGCATTAAAGCTGCCTCGCCATTCATGTGTTTTTTTCTTCTCATCACTTGGCATAAGTTCAAGCTGCAACTGCTTTACTTCAAGAGCTTTGGGAAAACGGCTGAGTAAGTTTAAAAAGCGATACACATCAGAAAGTTTGCCCACCGTATTCCCCTGCACAGTTACATATTCAAAACGAGATTTTGCCGGCCCCGCCTCGTGCCTTAGTGCGGTTATATCAAGTGCCACATTAGTAGAGCTAGCCAGCGTTTCAAGTGATTTTATAAAATCAGCTTCGTTGTCGCTTGTTACAAAAAGTGATTCTAATGCATCCTTACTACCCGAAACATCCTGCAGATTTTTCTTTAAAGTTGCCATGTCTTCCTCATTACTTTTCACCTCCGCAACTTTTGCTTCAAGAGCGGCAACCTCATCATGTAAAGAAAAGAAATAGTACACCACCCCAGAAAAACCACCAATAAACAGCAATAGGATTACACTATTTAGTATCAAAGCTCGTTTTGTTCGTTCAAAAAGTTGCATACAGCTTTATCTATTGAGCAGTTATTACAAATGAAACATTACTCCGCTTAGTTAATAACTCTACTGGGAAAGTTGCCGACTTAAAGGGCGGAATAGTGAGAAGTACCTTTTTAAATACAAGAAGATCATCAATGCTATTAGCCACCCCTTCTATAGAAACAGAACTACTCGTCCCAACTAGTCCATAGACCGCTTTGCTTATTTGAATATTTTTGGGTCTGCTGTCGAAAACTTTTTTAATAAGCTCTTCTGGGTGCGCGTCAAGATTAACCCCTTTTAATATTTCAACTTCTTCATTGAGCTGCTTGGTACTATCTACTGAAACCTCTTTCGTTGTTTCTGCCTGCACTCGCTCACTCGCTGTTATCTGGTCCGTTAGTTCTGAACGCTTAGTAAAAAGAAGTACAAAAGATGGTATCAAAAATACAAAGCCAACTATAGTAGCAAGTAATACGAACCGCGACGCTATGATGGCCACGCGAAAATGATACTCTCTTTTAATAGCATCTTTCTGTTCATCTGGTAGTAAATTGTACATATATCAGAAATATTAGAGGTCGCGCATAGCGAGCCCCACCGCTGTTGCATATGATAGTGACTCAGTAAACGGAATACTCGGTACATCTTCCTCAGTGTGAAGTACATTACTCCAAATATTCCCTACCTCGGCTGGTACACGCATAGCCAGCGCAAAATGATCTGAAAGCCCTTCAAGGTTAGCATCCCCTCCTGTTAAAATAATTTTTTCAATAGGGGGTGGTGTAGCATCTTTTTTGTCGGGATGGTTGTGCCAGTAAATAAAGAGTTTATTCACCTGATCTTTCAGACTTTGTATAGACTCAATAAGAAGTGGGAACATTTCTCGATATCGCCCATTGCGCGAAAAGGCTCCTTCTCGTTTTAAGTTTTCTGCTTCATCGCGGCTTATCGAAAGTTTTTTCTCTATCGCCTCTGTCAACGCCTCTCCCCCAATATCCACGGTCGTTGATAAATGCACCGCCCCCCGACTAACAATAATGATTCCTGTTCGCTTGTAGCCAAAATCAACGATCATGTACGTCTTAAGATTGTTTTGTGGCACTAGTGAACGGGCCATGGCTGAAGCTTCCATTTCAAGCGATAGTGGGGTGAGCCCTGCTCCATCCAATACTGAAATATAGCTTTCAATAAAATTCCTTGGGAACACAGAAACCACCACCTCCCGCATAGAAGCACTAATCTTCCCAAAGAGCGGGTTCACAATACTGTAATCAAACACCGCATCAGCCGCTCCAATCGGCACATGCTCTTCGAGCTGAAAAGCAATGTTCTCTCTTGTTTCCTCTGGGCTTAAATGAGGGACTTCAGTACGAAATAGATAGGCCTTTTCCTCTGGCAATGAAACACGCACAAAAGAAAGGTCGTATTCTCGACGCAAGGCAATAAGTGCACTTCGAAGTGTCCCAACATCTTTAATTTCCCCGAGTGAAAATGTCCCCTCAGGTATAACCTGTTCGCCATGCCTTCCTATTTGTATTTTGCCCTTTTTGGTAACTAGTTCTACAAAACGTGCGGTATGCTCTGAAATATCGAGTCCAACTGATGGCATGAGTAATAACTCTGGTGGGGGGAACACCCGAAAAAAAGGTTTTTCTGAATGCATTCGTCTGTGTGAGGAATAGCTAAAAGCCATAGTGTAAAAAACTTTCGTTTGTTTACAGTATAACGCCCCCTCCCCTCTTTTTGTATTAAAAAGTGAGGATTACTTTAGACTCTGTTACTTTACTTTTGTTCCAGCGGGGATAGTAGTGTCAGCAAGTAGCAAAGTAAACGCTCCTTCCTCTGTTGAAGCGGCCATAATCATGCCCTGACTTTCAAGGCCCATCATCACGCGTGGCTCAAGGTTTACAATAAAAGGACACTTTACTCCCACAAGTTCCTCTGGTTTTTTATACTTAGCAATACCGGAGAGTATCTGACGCTCGCCTACTTCACCAAAACTTACCTTAAGTTTAAGTAGTTTTTCTGACCCCTCTATAGGCTCAGCACTTAGAATCTCTCCTATTCTTATTTCTACTTTTGCAAAATCATCTATTGAAATCATACTTTTTTATTTTAGTTTCTTATCTAAATATCTTTGTAAAATTATCGCCGCCGCCGATGCATCATGAAGCGGTCCTTTACCTTGAAAACGTTCTGCTTCATGAGAACTTCCGTACTCTGGTTCAAGCACCACTGTAAAACCATTGTCTGTAAGTACGCGCTCTAGCATATGAATATCTTTAAGTAACGGATTCTCGCGCCCCCCATAATCCTTTGACTCCCCTATTACTATAGTAGTGACCCCTTCTTTACTCGCCAACTTCTCGATTTCTTCGGCAAGCTTTGGACTCTCGGGAATCACCATTTTGGGTAAGGCAAAAGTTCCGCCCTCATCAGAAAGTGCGATTCCTACCCTTTTAGTACCGTAATCTACTCCCAAAACCTTCATATATTGCTTCAAGCTTATAGTGATAAGTTAAAAAAAGAAAGCGGTTGAGAATAATCCGTTTTTAGTGTAAGTTTGTGGGTACACAAGTTCATTAAAAGAAACTAAGTATTAGAGCGGAGGCGTGGCAGAGTGGTCTATCGCACCTGTCTTGAAAACAGGAGTGCTGCAAGGTACCGTGAGTTCGAATCTCACCGCCTCCGCTGTAAGACTTAGTTATTAAAAATCTCACCACCTCCGCTTTGTACTTATTCTAAATAAATTTTCTTTCCCCTCATGCTAAACTACTCTTATGCATGAGATTAGTTGGAGTGAATATGAATACGCTCATCGACCCAAAACCGTTGATTGGTTTTGGGGCCTCGGCCTTCTTGCGCTCATAAGTTCTGGGGTAGCGCTCTACTTTGGAAACATACTTCTAGCCGTCATTATTGGACTCGGTGCCTTTAGTGTTGGTCTTTTTGCCGTTCGCATTCCTAAGCAAGTTCTTTATGTTATTAACGAAAGGGGTATTGGGGTCGGCGAGGAATTTTTTCACTACGAAGAATTAGATTCCTTTTTTATACACAAACAACAACATGAAGATAAGCTCATCCTTGCTCCAAAAAAGTTTCTAGGAACCCTTATGGTTATTCCCATACGTGAATATGAGGGGGAGGACATAAAAGAAATTCTCATCCATAAACTAAAGGAGGTTCCCCACCACGAACCCCTAGCGCATGTCCTAGCTGACTGGCTAGGGATATGAGTGGCAAAATAGATAACTTTTTGCTATAACTCCTTTACTATCCCCTCGTCGTTCAATGGATAGGACGCAAGATTGCGGATCTTGCGATGCAGGTTCGATTCCTGCCGAGGGGACTCGTAAGTAAAAAGAGGTGCCTGCGCACCTCTTTTTACTTACGAGTCCGGCCGGAGCTATAATTTGCTAGCAAGCAAATTTGCGAGGCGGGGTCGCGGAAAATTATGAGCGACGGCGAGTAATTTATCTGTGACACCTGAAAGGGCTCCGAGAGCAAGCAAACTGCTTTGCTTGCGTGCAGGAATCGAAAGACTTTTCGTTACTGAATTCAAGGCAGCCGAAGAATGAAGTCGAAAAGTACCCGCGACGGTAGTCGAGATTCCTACTAACCCCTGCCCCACCAAGCTTTCGTCGTTCAATGGATAGGATACTTCCCTCCGAAGGAAGTGATGTGGGTTCGATTCCCGCCGAGAGCACTTACAAGAAAGCTATTGGGAGCGAAGGAGACGATGCTGGTTCAATTAGAAGCGTGGAGCACCCCTAAAACAAAAAACACCCTCTCGGGTGTTTTTTGTTTTATTTTATCTTTGCGATTTGCTTTGCAAGGCGGCTCTTTTTGCGATCTGCAGTTCCCCTTTTTATAAGCTTAGTCTTAGCAGACTTATCGAGCGCTTTGTATGCCTTATCAAGTGCCTTAGTAGCCTCATCCTTCTTGCCAGCAAGTACAAGCTTCTTCACTTCCTTAATAGTTGTACGAAGGTCGTCCTTGCGGCGAAGGTTAAAAACACGGCGACGTGCCGCTACTCCGATTGCCCGCTTTGCTGATTTAGTTATTGCCATAGGTAGAGCGATATTACCTAAAACCCCCATAAAAAGCAATACAGGGAGCCCTATTTCTAAAATGCGATATACTGGGGGGGATGATTGGCTACCTTTCAGGCACCATTATAAGTACTTCGGACAAAGCCCTCACCCTCCTTGTGGGTGGGGTGGGTTATAAGGTTTTTGTAACCGAAGAAACTTTAAAACTCTATGGGGAACCTGATACTCTAGAGCTTTTTACCTACCTTTCTGTACGGGAAAATGCCCTAGACCTCTTTGGCTTTGCCAGCAAAGAAGAACTTTCTTTCTTTGAACTCCTTATTACTGTTTCCGGTATTGGTCCACGCTCAGCACTTGCCGTGCTTTCAGCGGTTGCCGTCCCAACTCTCCGCCAAGCTATTACTACGGGGGACGCAGGGTATCTCACTAAAGTTTCTGGTATTGGCAAAAAGACAGCCGAGAAAATAGTTCTAGAACTTCGTGAAAAAGTAAGCTCTATAGAAGAGGGTGTTGGTCGCGCACTCAAAGAAGAGTCCGATGCCCTCCTTGCCCTGATGTCCCTTGGATATAACGAACGTGACATACGCGAAACGCTAAAGCACATAGACACCACTACTACCGACACTGAAGCCATAATCCGTGAAGCTTTAAAGCAATTAGGCCGAGGCTAACGATTCCGTAGCTTTTTCTTCCGCTTTAGCTAATATGTAACCTATGCTTGAAACAACACTCCGTACTCTAGAAAAGATAATCCCGAAACCTATTTTCCGCTTTTTCCAGCCTGCGTATCACTACCTTCTCGCTTTACTAGGAGCCTTTTTTTACCGCTTCCCTTCCAAAGAACTCATTGTTATTGGAGTAACCGGAACTAAAGGTAAAACTACTACTAGTGAATACATTCATCACCTCCTAAGTGCCGCTGGTCACAAAGCCGCGCTGGTTTCTACTATTCAATTCAAAATTGGGGAGAAAAGTGAACGCAATTTATTCAAAATGACGACCCCTGGGCGTTTCTTTTTGCAGCGCCTTTTGCGTGAAGCGATTAAAAAAGGGTGCACGCATGCCGTTATAGAAATAAGTAGCGAAGCGGTACTGCAGTACCGCCATCGCTTCCTTTACCTTGATGCCTTTGTGCTTTCCAACCTCTCTCCTGAGCACATAGAACGCCATGGTTCCTACGAAAAGTATCGTGCAGCCAAAAGAGAAATAGCTAAACGATGTGCTTTTAATAGAAAGCAGAAAAGTATTGCCATACTTAACGGGGATGACCCTGAGCTTTCATATTTTGCCAACCTACCATACTCAGAAAAGCATATATACAAACTTCAAGATGCTAAACCTTTTGAACTAGGGCATTCGGGTGGATACTTTTCATGGAGGGGTCGTCCTGTGCATACGACCCTTCCCGGAGAGTTTAATGTTATGAATGCACTTTCTGCTTTAACCCTAGCGAGCGCCCTTGCTATCAAAGAAGAAGTTGCGGTAGCCGCCATAGAATCCTTTAAAGGTGCCCTCGGTCGTGTACAGAAAATAGAAGCGGGACAAAACTTTACTGTTGTTGTGGACTATGCACATACTACTGATTCGCTTAAAAAGCTCTATGAGGCCTTTGCCGGCACGCGTCGTATCTGTGTGCTCGGTGGCACAGGTGGCGGGCGCGACAAAAGTAAACGCCACGACATGGGTGCTATTGCCAGCTCATACTGCGATGAGATCATTCTCACCAATGAAGATCCGTATGATGAAAATCCAGAAAAAATTGTTGCCGATATTAAAGCGGGTATTACCAATAAAAAAACCGAAATCATCATGGATAGAAGAGAAGCTATCCGCACTGCCCTACGTCACGCCAATCTTGGTTCGACCGTACTCATAAGCGGCAAGGGAACCGACCCTTACATCATGGAAGCGAACAACAAGCGCACCCCCTGGAGCGATGCTGAAATAGCACGCGAAGAACTGGAAAAGCTGCTTACCCCCTAGCTCCTACAACTATGCCTGAACTCCCTGAAGTGCAGACGACCGTCTCTGGGCTACAGAGCGTACTGCCAAAACTCTCTTTTATTTCGCTATGGACCGACTGGCCCAAAATGTTTCGTGGAACTGGTATCAAAGCTGTTCAAGCAGCCATACTTCACAAAAAAATTATTCGTGTGGAACGTCGCGCAAAAAACATACTAATACACTTTGAAGGTGACCATACCCTCCTTATACATATGAAAATGACAGGTCACTTACTTTACGGCTACTACAAGGAACATCTCAAAACCTGGGTCCCCCATGAACACGAAAAGAATGAGGCACTTCGTGACCCATACAATCGTTTCATTCACGTGCTCTTCTCACTTTCAAATGGCAAGCATTTAGCATTCTGTGATACTCGCAAATTCGGTAAGCTCGCGCTCATTGAAACTTCAAAACTCGCCACCTCGCCCCACCTCTCTCATCTAGGCCCCGAGCCACTCTCCCCCACTTTCACATTCAAAGTTTTCAATGAGTGTTTAGCTAAAAAGGCAAAAAGTAAAATCAAAACTGTGCTCATGGACCAAACCATTCTTGCCGGCATTGGTAACATTTATTCAGATGAAGTGTTATGGCTCTCCGGCATTCACCCCGAACAGAGAGTTTCTGAAATTTCCCCCCTTCACCTCAAGGCACTTTTTCAATCAATTAAGCCCACTTTGCGCGGCGGCATAGCTTTTGGTGGCGACTCTACTTCTGACTATCGGAATATTTATGGCGAACCAGGCAAGTTCCAAAACAAACACCATGCCTACCGTAAAACTGGGAAACCCTGTGAGCGTCGTGGTTGTAAAGGCATCATTTTACGAAAAGTTGTTGGCGGTCGTAGTGCGCATTTTTGTTCACTACACCAACCCCTTCGTAAGTAAGCTTTCCTAAATTACTAATAATCTAATTTTGTAATTTCTGCTATCATGGTGTCATGGCAGAAGTTAAACCAAGTAGTGGCGGTGGGTATGGTTTCATATTTGCTTTTTTCGGCATCCTTATTTTTATGTGGCTCTATAACGGTGGAGCTCATAGCGCTAACCGCAACGCCGATGGTTCCTACAAAGCTCCAACTACTGTGGAAGGCATCAGTAGTGAAGTACAGCGCATCAGTAACGAGACTAGTGAGTTAAAAAGGAGTACGGCTGAATCAACGGCAATAGGCCCATTATCATCGCTCAGCAATTACCTAACTCTAGACCAGGGTAGCCTAGGGACCGACAATCCACGCGATGAGTATGTTGTTCTCCGCCTTGCGTCAAACGCCCCAAACCGCACTCTTCTATCCGGCATGCGTATACAAAGCGCTGCAACAGGACATGGCACAACTATTCCGCGAGCTGTCTATCGCCCTGATTTTGCTCGTAACAATTATGACGATCCGGTATACGTCTCACCGGGAGATACTGTGTACATTACTTCTGGTACTTCTCCAGTTGGGTATTCATTTCGCGTAAACAAATGTACCGGCTACTTCAATCAAAGTGCCACCTTTAATCCACCACTCCCCTATGAGTGCCCAAGACCAGGGGACGAGGATCTTCCAAACTTTCCTGCCAACCGCCGCAACCAATGTCTCAACTACATAGAAGGAATTTCTTCATGCACCATGCCACTTAATGACATACCGGACGATTTGGGCCAAGAATGTACGGCTTACGTTACCAGCAAAATTAACTACAATACTTGCGTCGAGAATCACAAACTTGATCCCGACTTTTATAAGCCAGAATGGCGCATATACCTCAAGCAACCCGAAAGCCTCTGGCAGTACCAACGTGAGCTCGTAAAAATCCTAGACCTTAGTGGCAACACCGCCGCTTATTTTAAAACGTATTAACTCGCCAAAGCTTTTATGGAAAAAATACCTCATGAAAAACTGGTTTTTCATGGCTCTCCCACAAAATTTGACTCGGACCATGCAGTACCAAAACAAAATAAAAGATTTAAAACGGTTGGGGGAGAACAAGTAACTATTTTTAACGAGGAATCTTTTCATGCCACACCTTACAAATGGATCGCACTAGCTTATACTTACAAATCAGTACCACATGAAATTAATGGGAAAACTGCTCACTATAATATGGGAGTTAGTTTATACGACCATAACGGTATAGTTTATATCCACGGACTCAATAACCTGGAAGAAAGTTTGGAGAAGCTCTATGAAAATGGTGGCTACTTATACCACTTTGATAAAGATAAGTTTATATACAAAGAAGGATTGGGTGATCTTGAAATGATTATACAGAAGCCCACCAAACCAATTACAGTTGAGTACATTTCCGATCCAGTAGCTGAAATGAAAAAGCTTGGTGTTACATTTAGATTTATTGATCTGGCCCTCCCTGAAAATGAATCTTTTAGAAACTATTACTAAAGATTTAATATCCTCGCTAGTGCAATTCCAGTAGCCACTGAAACATTAAATGACTCCTTCTCCCCTCTCATGGGGATTTCAGCTATCACATCTACTCTTTTTAAAATTGTTTTAGGAAGTCCGGTAACTTCATTTCCCACCAGAAAACAGGTAGGACCAGTAAGTTTAACTTT
The DNA here is from genome assembly GCA_964385825.1 of uncultured Candidatus Saccharibacteria bacterium. GTDB lineage: Bacteria > Patescibacteriota > Minisyncoccia > Phycocordibacterales > JAKFXT01 > JAKFXT01. Next base: position 125,525 of record CAYLPX010000002.1, on the reverse strand, counting down.
TTTGTAATCCACGGCCTTCTTGTCCTGCTCGATAGCTACGCTTGTGAATCCACTCTTTTTAAGTAACTTAAAAAGAATGGTCGTATCCTTCACATGTTCCCACAAAACAGTCTTCTCTGCCCCAAGCGCCGCCTTTGCAATATCACTACGAGCGCGCCCAAAACGGTCTATAGGGTCCGGTGTGTAGCCCACTAGATATATATGTGACACTCCGAGCGCATCTGCCGTGCGGAATATAGCTCCCACATTCTCAGCACTGCGTATGTCTACCAAGGCTAACTGTGTATGTGTCCCTCTTTTCATAGCCGGCACTATAGCACAGGAGTACTCTGTGCTAGAATATGCCGTATGTTAAGCGTCTTCCCAACTCTACTTGCCTACGGGCTTATTGGTATTAGCGTTTTACGAGTCACTATTGGAGTTAGTTTTCTCGCTCTCGGCTACCGAGCTCTTACCAAGGAACGTACCCAGGTTCTCTCTAACATCCGCAGCCTTTCTTTCCTTCACCCACTCTTTACCCTCATTCTTCTTGCCACTCTCCAATTTATTATTGGCCTTTCTTTTCTAGTCGGCCTTTATACACAAATCGGGGCCATTCTTGGTGCCGGGCTTTCGTTCCTTATGATTTGCCTTTCCTGCCTTAAGAAACCTCTGTCTCCACACCCTCGCTCTTTCTACACCCTCCTCCTTTTTATTTCCCTCTCCTTCCTCTTCATTGGACCAGGACTCTACGCCTTTGATTTGCCACTTTAGTTAAAAAGTATTAAGCAGTCATTAAAAAACAGTGCGCAGGCACTGTTTTTTGTCGTCACAAGTATTTTTCCTGACAGAAAAATCTCGCGACCCCGGCTCACAATTTTACAGCAGGGATCTCGACTACCGTCGCGGGTACTTTTCTGATAGTCAGGCTACGTCGTCACGAATATTTTACTCGCCGTCGCTCGTAAAATCCCTTGACCACGACTCGCGGTTTTTACTACTGTAAAAACATCGCTCCGCCTCGGACTTGTAGCAAAAAACAGTGCGCAGGCACTGTTTTTTCTCAAGTCCGCCCAGCAGGGATCGAACCTGCGACCAATTGCTTAAAAGGCAACTGCTCTACCACTGAGCTATGGGCGGAAATGTAATACAACTTACACTATAAAGTGCTTTCTGAAAAGAAGCTATACTTTCCCTTTCTACTTCAAATACCCCTCTATTTCATTGATTAATTCCTTTTCCTCAACATCGCTATCAGTATTGAACCCGGTAGATGGTGTTTTAAAACCTCCATCGTATATCTCTATAACTTGATCGCCCTTATCGCATTTGAAAATCAAATTTGTGTTCGCAGCATTCTCACTGAAAGAAATCATTACATCCCCATCTACAGGCAACTTTTCGATTCGTTCCATAAGACTGTTGATCTTGGCCATGTCGGTAATAGTCGCAGAGGCTATTATTTGGGGGTCTGAGATAGACTTATATTTTTCAATCTCAAGACTAGTACAACCTTTGTGAGTAAACCACTGCAAGTTTTCTTTGTTCATAGTATTTGTTTGTGTCTTATGGTCTCGTGTAATAATGTCGCCCTCTCTCGCTCCATACAAAACCCCGAGGAATACCAGTATTCCTATACTTATACCCACCACGATTTTGTTTCCCTTAAAATCCATTATTTCTCAAGAATAGCATATCTTGCCGTGTTTTTAATTTGACTTCTTTGCTGCAGAGCGTAATGTTCATCCCAGAAACACGTTTATCATCCGTTAATGAACAGAAGGAGATTGCCGTGCCAAAAGTTACCAAACTTTACGGGGGTGTGCCGAACACCACCCCGCTGCGTATCACCCACCGAACAGGCCAAGGTAAGAAGGCCCCCAGCATACGAGTCAAATGCGGGTGCTGCGACGAGGCGTTTGTGATCGGTGTCTTTCCCACAGCCGGGGAAACCCCTGATCCGCAAGACGCCCTCGAAATACATGGGGTGTACGCATCAATTGCTCAGTGGCGTGAGCTGCTGTGTCCACTTTTGGGCATTCGTGCTTAGTCACCCCCCGCTTCGGCGGGGCTTTTTACACCCCGAGTACAAACCGCTCAAGTGCTGTTTCCATGTCTCCCCTTCCGCGCCGAGCTTCGTGATAGGCAGTGAGTAGTTTATTGGTAAGTTCCTTCATTTCTCCTGTTTTAAAATTCTTTAACTGTCTCTTAACCTTACCTACAACAAAAGGTGAGAGTGACGTTCCACCACCATTCTCTACAATAAGAAAACTTTTCATTTGCCAGAACAACGTCCCTATTATTTCTTCCGCCGTTTTCTCTGCTTTAAAGGCCCGCATAAGGAGTACCCAAAGCGCCTTCTTATCGCGCATGAGTAGCGCATCAGCTAATGCAAAAGTATTAAAGGCGCTTTTTGTTTCAGCGAGCTTATACTCCTCAACTTCAGTTGTTACTTTTTTGATAGCGCGGAGTGGTTCAGCTAGTATCTTATCTTCAAGTAGAACAAAAACTGTTTTTGAACTTGAAAGTACGTTTAATTGTTTGAGCAGGTCTTTTCCGAGCTCATCACTCCCTAAAAGTTGATCTCCGCGCACAGCCTTGGTCCCACCAAAAAGTCCCTCTTGCTCGGCAAGTCCAAAGATTTCTGAAAGCGTGGCTGTTGTATCATCTAAATGTACCACCTCCTCTGCCCCACACTTCTCGAGCACTTTCTCGGCCTGCAATAGTGCCCTTACTCTGTTATTGCCGTAATAAACGTATAGCATGGTCTTTATCTTATCACTCCCTAAAACTAATAAAGCTCTCCCCAATCTTTTCCCTCCGCAAAACTAGTCGTTAATGTAATACCGAAAATATCTTTGGGAGGAATAATGTTTTCCATAATCGCTTGTATTTTGGAAGCAGCCGTTTTAATAAGCGAGTCTTTAATTTCGTACATAAGCTCATCGTGGATCTGAAGAAGGGGGCGAATTTCTTTTTCCAGCCCCTCTTCTCGCACATAGGCGTCTATCCGTGCCATAGCTATCTTTACTATATCAGCACTTGTCCCTTGGATAGGCGCATTAATCGCCATACGCTCCGCTGAAGCGCGGATAAAGGGAAGTGAGGAGCGAATGCCTTCAAAATAGCGCCTTCGCCCAAAATAGGTTTCGGTATACCCAAGTTTGTGTGTATCTTCTTTCACCTTGTTGAGATAATCGGCCAACCCCTTAAAGCTCTCAAAATATCTGTTATAAAATTCCTGCGCTTCAGCCCTATCGGTTCCTAAGTTTTCCCGCAGCGCATTCACCCCCATCCCATAGAGTATGCCGAAGTTAATCACCTTAGCCTTGCGACGCATTTCCTTATCCACCTTCTCTTGTGGGACCCCGAACACTTCTGCAGCTACTTCTGTATGAATATCCTCCCCGCTTTTGAATATCTCAATCAGCTTCTTATCGTGAGACAAAAAGGCCGCAATTTTAAGTTCAATCTGTGCATAATCAAACGCCACCAAACTATAGCCCTTCTCTGCCACAAACCCTGGACGAATATTCCGCCCAAGCTCTGTCTTCACGGGAATATTTTGTAGGTTCGGGTTTTGAGAAGACATGCGCCCCGTAGCAGCACCGGCCAATACAAACCGTGCATGAAGCCTCCCGTCCTCTCCTACCATGTGTGGAATAGTATCTATATAGGTAGAGAGTAGTTTCTGAAGTTCTCTATAGGAAAGTATGAAAGCAATAATAGGGTGAAGATCTTTCATTTTCTCAAGCTCTGATTCTCTTGTAGACTTCACTCCCCCAGCTGTTTTCTTATGATTCTTAAGCGACAGCTGTAACTTTTCAAAAAGGACTTCACTTAACTGTTTTGGAGAGTTCACATTGAACTCCATACCTGCTAATTCAAAAATTTTCTTCTCTAGTTTTGCGAGTTCTTTGTGATACTCCGTACCCAATTTTTTGAAATAGGGTTTATCAACTCCAATCCCCCATGCTTCCATCTTCTTTACCACAGGAATAAGTGGCTTCTCAATCTCTTCGTAGACCTTCTCAACTCCTTTTTGCTTAAGTCCAGCAAAAATGATATTTCTCGCTTCACTGAAACTTTCTGTTTTTGCAAAGTTCAATATATCTTCAAGTCCTGGATCTAAATAATTAGAATCGAGCACATAGAGCGCTAGAGCTGTTTCTTCTAACTCCTTAGGGTCTACTGATTCTCTTTCCTCAAACTGCTCTGCGGGCTCCCCATCCTCAGCTGGCAAAAGTGTTGGTTGACCAAAAAGATCACGAATACGCACTGAAAGTGCGCGGAACTGTAGTTCTGTGAAAAGAGCTATAACTTTTGATACCTCTAAGCCCTCACGCCACTTTTTCTCGGGCAGAACAAAAGTAATAGGAGCATCGCGACGAATGGTTGCGAGTGTTTTAGAAAATAGCGCCTCATCCTCCCCTTCTTCAAGGAGGGTTATCATACGCTCTTTAATCCCAGCCTTAAGAAAGGCCCCACGGTCTTTCTTTAGCTGCTTATACATTTTTTCTATACTGCCGAACTGTACTATTAAGTCAGTGGCTGTTTTCTCGCCGATACCTTTTATACCAACAATATTGTCCGATGGGTCGCCGCGCAATCCTTTATAGTCAGGCAGCAATTTCGGAGGAAACATAAAACGTTCTATCACTGCCTTTTCATCGTAGAGAATAGTATCGTTGATTCCTTTTTTGAGTGTATATACTACAACCTTATCATCATTAATGAGCTGCATCGTATCCATATCCCCGGAAGCTATGATTATCTGAAGGGACGTTTTCTTTAACTGCTCCACAATAGTCCCCAGCATGTCATCTGCCTCAAACCCCGGAGCTTCATACATCGGAATATTAAAAGCCTTGAAAACGTCGCGACTCTTCTCAAGTTGAGAAACCAGCGCATCATCAGTCTTACTCCGTGTCCCCTTATACGCTTCATATGCCTCATGACGAAAGGTTGGTCCTGGTAAGTCATAGCATGCAACAATATAGTCTGGCTTAAGATCATTCACAATTTTAAGCAACATAGTTGAGAGTCCGTAGAGTGCCCCTGTTGGCTCGCCACTTGTCGTCGCAAAATCAGGAAGTGCGTGATACGCGCGATGAAGAATCGCGTGCGCATCAAGGAGCACGAGACGCACTGGTTTTACTTTTCCTTTTTTTGTTGTGCGTGTAGCCATACCTAATATTCAACTTCGCGAGTTGTTTCATCAACAAATGTAAATTTTATTTTCCTCGTGTTCTCAGGAATCAAACTAGGAACTCGCTCTGGCCACTCAAGCAAAATGAGGTTGTTTGGATCTTTCATGAGCTCAGTGAACTGAAGCGGTCTAAACTCTGAAGGGTCATCAACACGATATGCATCTATATGAATAAGTTTTCGATATGCCCTCCCCGTGAGCAGGTACGATTTCATAATAACGAAAGTTGGGCTAGTAACTGTTTCAGTCACCCCAAGATGCTTTGCAACACTTTTAGTAAAAGCTGTTTTTCCAGCCCCAAGATCCCCTTTTAGAGTTATGAGCATAGCCCCCCTCTCTAGCGGGAGTCCAGCCAAAACCTCTTCTGCAAACAGGTCCATTTCCTCCAAGCTCTTAATAAGTCGTTTCATTCTCCCATTCTACCACGCAAGGCAGTATGAAAAATTGGGGTCTAAAATAAAAAAGGCACCCCGAAAGGTGCCTTGAAAACTTAAGGAGAGTGCCGTTCAGCCCCCCCCCTATCGACTGTTGGTGTACGCCCTCCCTACGTCGCGCGCGGCTCGCATTTGCTGCTCACTCTGCCAGTAGGCATTGCGGACCGCCTGTTGCCCCCCCTCGCGAAGCCCGTCATTGCAACGGGTGTACTTCACGAGAGAGCTACGGAACTGCCGGCAGTCATACTGCGAAACGCCGAACCCCTTCTCGCCGATGGCGACAGAGTTGAAGGCTTCCCAGTATATCTGGTCGGCCTGACGGCGTTCTTCGTAGAAGACCGCCGTCGCATTGTCGCGCACCTGCGAGTTCACCCCTCCCTGACATTGGATAGCCTGCCAAGGCTTGCCCTCCAACTGCAACTGCTTGCACGGCGGGGCCGTCACGATGAAATCTGACTGCGTACCCCCGCCATAGCGGTAGACTTGCGGGTCCAAGGTGTTGAGTCCGCCGCACCCCCCGAAGAGAGTGGTGATAGCAAGAACCAACAGAACTGCAAAGTTGCGAGCGTACATGATAATCTCCTTGAAATGTGCTAGCTTGAGACCCTTCCCAAACCTGATAACGTATATTATATACCAAAAATAGCTAAAAGTCAATACCCCTACTTCTAGCCTTATCCCCTAAAAATGGCTCTGTCTCGGCCTCTTTAGGGCTTTCCGCATGGTATTATTGGGACAAATGCTCACCTTTGACGAAGACAAACAGAATAAAAAAGTAGACGAATTACTCAAAAAAGAGGAAGAGGAGCTAGCCATGATCCTCTCGGGCAAATATGGAGTGGAATACCTAGACCTTTCCCGTATGTCTATTGAGGGAGATGCCCTGCGTCTAATTCCAGAAGACGAGTCCCGCCGCGCCAACATTGCTGTGTTTGATGCCACAGGGCGCAAACTCCGCGTAGCCGTGCTCGCCCCAGAAAGTCCCGAAACAAAACAAGTTTTAGAAGACCTTACCCGCCGCAACTACAACGTTACTCCCTACATCGTGTCCAAAGGTAGCCTTGAACGAGCGTGGGCACGGTATAAAGAGATATCATTTGCATCAGAGAGCAAGGCGGGAGTGCTGGACATATCAAGTGAGGAGATAGAAGGGTTTGTTTCTAAGGTTCGTTCTCTTGTTGATGTTCAGAAACTTATAGAAGACATACTGGCTGAGAAAAAAGCCTATCGCATTTCCCGTATGCTCGAAATTGTTTTGGCGGGAGCCCTCTCCATGGGAGCGTCTGATATCCACGTGGAACCAGAAGAAGCATACGTGCGGCTGCGCTACCGCTTGGACGGTGTACTTACCGACATTATCAACTTTGACCGCGAAACATTCCAACTCCTCCTCTCGCGTATCAAACTGCTCTCACGTTTAAAACTTAATGTGAAAAATGAGGCGCAAGATGGCCGCTTCTCTATTAAAATAGCTGAGAGTGAAATTGAAATCCGTACCAGTCTCCTACCAGGTGCGTATAGCGAATCCGTAGTACTTCGTATTCTTAACCCCAAATCCATCCAAGTACCTATGGAGGAACTTGGTATTTCACCTAAACTTTTCAAAATCCTTGATCACGAAATCCATCGCCCGAACGGCATGATCCTTAACACGGGTCCAACAGGAAGCGGAAAGACTACAACGCTCTACGCCTTTCTCCGCAAGGTTCATAATTCCGAAATTAAAATAATCACTATCGAAGACCCTATTGAATATCACCTCCCTGGTATTGTACAAACTCAAGTTGATCATAAAAGTTATAATTTTTCGCAGGGACTGCGTTCAGTACTTCGCCAAGACCCTGATGTTATCATGGTTGGTGAAATCCGCGATGATGAAACGGCCGAAATTGCAATCAATGCCGGTCTTACGGGGCACCTAGTGCTCTCAACCCTCCACACTAACAATGCTGCTGGGGCATTCCCTCGCCTCATTGATCTTGGAGTAAATCCAAAAGTTATAAGTTCAGCAGTGAATGTCGCCATCGCCCAGCGTTTGGTGCGCAAACTCTGCAGTAAGTGTAGTAAGCCAATTCCCATTCCACCTGAAACTAAAACACTATTTGATAAAGAACTAGCTAATGCTCCGGAGAAGCCAGACAATCTACAAACAGAGCATATATTTGAAGCTGTAGGGTGTGATGCGTGTAGCGGACTTGGGTACAAAGGACGAGTTGGTATTTTTGAAGCGATCCTTATGACACCCGAAGTAAACAAGGCTATAAATGAGAACCCAAGTGAAGGAGATATTGTGGCTGCCGCCGCGAATCAAAACATGCTCTCTTTGAAGCAAGATGGGTACATAAAAATACTACAGGGAACTACTACCCTTGAAGAATTGGCTCGTGTTATAGACCTAGGACTATAGCTTTTTAAGCAACATTATTGACGCTTACACAAAAAGATTTTAGATAGCTCTTTTTTGTTATTAGAAACCAAAAAATTATAGCGGGCTAGTTGCCCCTCCTATAAAAGAGGAGTAATCTTTTTACAGTAACTCCGTACACAAAAGAAAAAGCCCCCATGCATGAGGACTTTTTCTTTATAAGCAAATTAATTACAAAGAGAGATCCAGCCGATTACTCTCTAAGAAATACTTTTAATACGAAGTATCAAAAGTTAAGAATTCCTCTGAGGAGATTCGCAGTGGTTTATCGTAAAGATAAGCACCAAGAAGTCCTTGCAGGAACACCAGTAGGTCCGGGGACCCAATTTCTTAGAGAGCAATATGCTGGATTACCAACAAAAAATGCCCGTTTTTCTTAAAGAGAACCTTTTATTTTGAAAGCGTGTCGCCCTTAAATAAAAAAGCCCTCTTAATCAGGCTGGTGTAAGTCTAGCATACTAGGCTTCCCTTGTCAAGTACCCTATTTCATGGTCTTTTCACCCCCCACTCTCCCCCGTTTTTTGGATAATGCTACAATTAAGCCACTACTATGAGTAAAAAGGAGGCGCAAAATGGAAAAGATGAAATTTTTTTGGACCAAGCTTTGCGCCCTTCCTCTTGGGATGAATACATTGGACAGGAACAAATCAAAAAGAATCTTCGCATTCTTCTTGGAGCAGCCAAAGAACGTAACCATGCTCCTGAGCATGTACTCTTTTATGGGCCCCCAGGGCTCGGTAAAACAACTCTCGCCCATCTTATCGCCAAAGAAATAGGTAGTGGTATCAAAATCACTTCCGGTCCCGCTATAGAAAAGGTGGGTGACCTCGCCTCCATCCTTACCAACCTCTCCCCACGCGACGTGCTTTTCATAGATGAAATACATCGTCTCAACAAAACTATTGAGGAGGTCCTCTACCCTGCCATGGAGTCAGGGGTGCTTGATATTATTATCGGCAAAGGACCGTCAGCTCGCACTATCCAACTAGAGCTCCCACCATTTACCCTGATAGCAGCCACTACGCGTATGGCCCTACTTTCTGCACCACTACGTAGCCGTTTTTCTGGTGGAGTTTTCCGTCTCGAGTTTTATACCGAAGATGAGATAGCTTCTATCATTAAACGATCCGCAGAACTTCTTAATATTGAAAGTACTAAAGAGGGAATACAAGAAATAGCTAAGCGAAGTCGGTTTACTCCTCGTACAGCAAACTATCTTTTGAAAAGAAGCCGAGACTTTGCACAGATGTCTAAAAAAATACTTTCAGAAGATGCGGTCAAAGAAGCCTTGGAGCTTTTGGGTGTTGATACTCTTGGACTCATGCCGGCCGACAGACTTCTTCTTGAAATATTAATTGATAAATTCAAAGGAGGCCCTGTAGGACTTACCACTATCGCGGCTGCGCTCTCGGAAGACGAGGGGACTGTTGAAGATGTACACGAACCATATCTTATGCAACTGGGTCTTCTTGAGCGCACTCCTCGCGGGCGTGTGGTTACAACACGAGGCTATGAGCATTTAGAAAAGAAAATGCCTAAGTCTAATCAAACCCCGCTTAATCTGTAAATTGATTATGAAACCTGCATGGAAAACCTTAATAAAAACAGCAATTATTTTATTACTTTTGGGGGTTTTGGGTTATTTATATCTCTATTTTTATGTTTGGCTCCCCCCCGAACAATTCCCTCTCTATAATGGAGCTATCCCCATTCCAAATGGAACCAAATTTTTATAATCAACCGCAGTCTTAAGCATCTCCTTTATTAACTAAAAATTATTTCTATGGCCGGTCATTCTAAGTGGGAACAAATAAAAAGAGCTAAGGGCGCAACTGATGCAGCACGGAGCAAACTTTTTAGTAAGTTTGGGCGCCTTTTAGCTACGGAATCAAAGAGAGTTAAGGGGGATGTAAATGCCCCAGGACTACGTACTATCATTGAAAAGGCCAAAAAAGAAAACATGAGCAAAGATACTATTGAGCGAGCCATAAAAAAGGGGTTGGGTGGAGATGCTGGTTCCATGGAAGCTATAACCTACGAAGGATATGGTCCTGGGGGCGCTGCGCTCATCATAGAAACCTTAACTGATAACCGTAACAAAGCAGCTCAAGAGGTAAAGCATATACTTTCTAAAAATGGCGGGTCGCTTGGCGCCATAGGCTCCGCTACCTGGGCTTTTACCAAAACAAATGGTGTTTGGACCCCCAACCTTGGTGTCCCACTTAACAAAGAAGACAGTGACACTCTGATCACCATAATGGAGGAACTTGAGGACAATGATGAGGTACAAGAAGTTTTCACCAATGCAGAGTTTGCGAACTAAATAGTCTATGAAAATAATTGGCATAGACCCAGGATACGAAAGGCTTGGAGTTGCTGTAATTGAAGGGCCTAGATCAAAGGAAACACTTATCTTTTCTGAGTGTTTCAAAACGAATGCAAAACTCCCTTTTGACGAGCGGCTACTCCTCCTCGTTTCCCATGTTGAAAAATTACTTATTGAGCATGAGCCGCAGCTTTTTTCTATAGAAAATCTCTTTATAAGCACCAATCAAAAGACCGCTATGCGTGTAGCTGAGGTTAGGGGGGCTCTTATTTATATAGCAAAAAAGAACCATGTCCCTGTGGTTGAATTCACCCCACTTCAAGTTAAAGACGCTATAGTCGGTTATGGTAAAAGCGACAAACAACAAGTTGCCATGATGGTACACAAACTCATTAAGATCCCCGCTGGCAAGCGTCTTGATGATGAATATGACGCAATTGCCCTCGCCCTCACAGCCTCAGCTTGCCACCGATCATAACCCCTGTTCACAGTGGGTGTTTACAAAAAAATTGGGCCGTGATACAACAGTCCCTATAAAAAGTAATTGCCTAAACAAGGATATGCTCGACGATATAAACGAAGGATTAAAGGATGAAAATATAGAAATTACGGCCAGCGCCCTAACTCACCCCGACGATGAGGCTGAGGCTGACGAAATAGCGACTGATATCCCAGTGGTTGATCCAGAGCTTGATGAGTTTGCCGACGAAGAAGATGATGAACTCGATGGGGACAAAATGGATTTTGAAGGGGAAAAACCTGATCTCTTATAATAAAAAGAAAAAAACGCAAGACGAGAGTCTTGCGGTTTTTTTACTGTATTTTTACAAAGCGGTGCTTCCCTATTTTGTACGTTCCTCCCGAAACCGGCATTTCCTTTGCTTCTGTGACTTTATTATCTGGCAATAACATAACGGCCCCCTGCTGAACCAACCGAGTAAAATCTGACTTTGAAGAAACTACCCCCGCCTCAACAAGAATTTCGCATAGCGTTTTTTGAGGAGAGGCAACTAACGTCATAACCTCCTCTGGAGCCTTTTTTTGAGCAAAAGTCTCAATAAAATATCTTTTGGCCTTTTCTGCTTCAGTCTTTCCATGGTACAGCTCAACTAGGCTCGTCGCTAAGTCCACCTTTGCGTCACGTGGCCCATGACTTAAAATCTCTTCAATTTCCCCCTCTTCCTTTTCAGTCGCTAGAAGGAAATACTCTCTGATGAGCTCATCTTTCAAACTCATGGTTTTGCCGAACATATCATTTGGGCTCTCCGTGATATTAATAGTGTTCCCCCAACTAGAACTCATCTTTCGCCCATCAAGGCCCATAAGGAGGCTTGTGGTCATAATATCCTGCGGTTTTTGTTTATAGTGCTGCTGCATAACCCGTCCAGAGAGGAGGTTGAACCACTGGTCTACCCCGCCAAGTTCCACGTCCGCCTTGATGGCAACGGAATCATACCCCTGCATTAAAGGATAGAGCATTTCTCGGAGCGATACTCGTGAGCCACTATCGAGCCTCCGCTTGATCACGTCGCGCGAAATGAAATCAGCCACGCTTACCCAATCAGCTTGCTGCCCAATTTCTTTGTAAGTTAATTTTGCTAACCACGTTGAGTTGTAGTGAGTCTCAGCTCGCTTTAAATCGATAATTTTACCTGCCTGCTTAAAATAACTCTGGAGGTTTTCTTTAATTTTCTCTGGAGTGAGCATTGGTCTTTCAGACTCTTTATCCGATGTGTCTCCTATAACCCCAGTAAAATCTCCAACAATAAAAACTGGGAGGTGACCCATGTCCTGAAAAGCCTTGAGTTTCCGCAGCACTACTGCTCGGCCAATATGAATATGCGGGCTGGTTGGATCAATACCGAGCTTAATTCGCAGTTGTTTCCCTGTGGCTAACCTTTTCCGGAATTCTTCCTTATCAACCACCTGCTCCACGCCTCGGGTTAGCAACTTTTCAATTGCCCGCTCATCAGTATTCACGCTTTCCTGCTTGTTGAATAAAAACATACTAGTACTTTAGCATAGCGTCTTCTTTTTGCTACCCACGTGTTACCAGTATATAACCCTACTTTGTATAGCTATTTTTTGTTAGGATAGTGATACATGGCGACCCACCCCCACAAAAAAAGAAGTAAAAAAACTCACTTCTATCGACTCGCCGTTGGTATTATTTTCTTATCTTTAGGAATTTTCTTAGTTTGGGCTTCAACCCTTAAACTACCTGACGTGAGTTCTTTTAACGATCGTGTCATTTCCTCCGCAGCAAAGTTTTACGATCGAACAGGTCAAATAGAACTCTTTAATCTTCACCAAGATGTTGAGCGTACTGAACTCCCTTTTAATCAGATTTCTCCCTATATTAAAAAAGCAACGGTTTCTATAGAGGATGCTGAGTTCTACCAGCACCATGGTATAAAGCCAACCTCAATTATTCGGGCTATTTTTGCCAACATCACCTCACTTGGATATAGCCAAGGAGGATCTACTATCACCCAGCAGGTTGTTAAAAACTCCCTACTCACTAAGAACAAGAGTATTTCAAGAAAGCTTAAAGAATGGGTTTTGGCTATTAAACTTGAACGCGTTCTTTCTAAAGACGAAATTTTAAATATATATCTTAATGATTCTCCGTATGGTGGAAACGTTTACGGTGTTGAAGTGGCTTCACAGACTTTTTTTAAGAAGAGTGCTCATGACTTAACCTTAGCTGAAGCGGCTTACCTTGCTTCACTCCCCCAGGCCCCAAGTTATTATTCTCCCTACGGAAACCACAAAGAAGAGCTGGATAAACGCAAAAATCTTGTGCTTTCAAAAATGTTAGAGCAAAAATACATTACTAAAGATGAATATAATGCTGCGCTCGCTGAAAAAGTAACCTTTTACCCACCAAACCACAGTGGTTCTCTTGCCCCGCATTTTGTTTTCTACCTCCGCGATCTTCTTGCTACTAAATATGGGGAACAAGCACTAAACGAAGATGGCTTAAAAATAATCACCACCATTGATGCTAATCTGCAACAAAAAGCAGAAGAAATTGTGAAAAAGTATGCTCTTTCAAACAAAGAGAAATTTGATGCCGAAAATGCTGGACTAGTCTCAATCGATCCTAAAACTGGTCAGATACTCGCTATGGTCGGATCACGAGATTATTTCGACAAAGATATAGATGGAAATGTAAATATTACCTTCGCTAAACGACAACCTGGTTCTTCCTTTAAACCTTTTGTGTACGCAACCGCCTTTAAAAAGGGGTACACACCCGAAACAACACTCTTTGATGTAAAAACAGAGTTTTCTACCTACTGTACCCCAGATAGTAAGCCGCTTAAACCTGGCGCTGTTTGCTACAGCCCAAATAACTATGACAATCAGTTCCGTGGGCCCGTTACACTTCGTGAAGCGTTGGGTCAATCACTTAACGTTGTGGCTGTTAAGGTGCTTTACCTTGCGGGGGTTGATAATGCCCTGCAGACAGCTAAGGATATGGGCATCACTACCCTTACTGACAAAGACCGCTATGGCCTTACCCTTGTTTTGGGAGGTGGTGAAGTTACCCTTCTTGAATTAACTAATGCCTATGGGGCTTTCGCCAACGATGGAGTAAAAAATCCCTACACCGGCATACTTAAAATAACAGACGACAACAACACAACATTAGAGGAATATGAGCAGCAAGATAGTGTTGGTATAGATAGTAATATTGCTCGCACTATCTCTGACATGCTTTCTGATAACGATGCCCGTACCCCTACTTTCGGCGAACGTTCTGCTCTTTATTTCCCTGGGAACCAAGTTGCGGTTAAAACAGGTACCACCAATGACTACCGTGATGCTTGGGTTGTTGGGTACACCCCTTCTTTCGTCACGGGGGCGTGGGCAGGAAATAATAATAACCGACCTATGCAGAAAAAAGTTGCTGGGCAGGTTGTGGCACCAATGTGGCATGAGTATATGGCATATGCCCTTCAAACCCTCCCTAACGAGCGCTTTAAGCAGCCAGAGGCGACTGATAAAACAAAACTTCCTCCTGTACTTCGCGGTATTTGGCAAGGAGGAGAGTCTTACTTTATAGATTCTCAAACAGGAAACCGCGCCACCGACAGTACTACGCTTGAAAATCGAAAAGAGGTTGTTGTCCCTAATATCCATTCAATTCTTTATTGGGTAGACAAAGATAACCCTACAAGCGGTATTAGGCCCACTAACCCAGAAAGTGATCCACAATTTGCATACTGGGAGAGTGCTGTTGTCCGCTACGCAAATGAACATAACTTAGCCACTGGAGGCGTTCTTGGAGTTGATACAACCATTCCTGCTATAAGCACTTCTTCTTTTGAAATCAATGGTTTTGATGAAAAAGCTATCCATCCATATTCACAAGCTATTTCATTTACCGTTAAAGGTTCTGGTCTTTCAAAAGTCGATGTGTATGTGAACAATCGCTTTTATGGATCTCTTTCACAAGAACCCTTTTACTTCTCCTTACTTCCACGAAATATAACTGGTGTTTTAGGAGAGAAAAACAGTTTAAAGATAGTTAGTTTTGACACTTCTTTTGTAAGTACAGAAAAAGAATTTCCTCTTCTTATAGACTTGGCGCATTAATTTACTGCACGTTTGTTATTTTTAGTGTTGGAGCTTCTGCTTCAAATAAAGTAATCAGCTCTTGTGTATGGCTTTTAATATACGCCTTAAGATAGGCGTCACCATGTACAATCACAGTATGTTGTTTTATTTGTGGCGGAACACCTGTATAGGGGAGATTTTTCTTAGCAAAAAAGTCTTTAAGAATGATATTTATTTTCCTTTTGGGAGATATTTTAATAGCAAATTTAGCTATAATATCTTTTATTTCAATCATAAAAACTTAATTATTCATCGGCATCACCAAGTATTTAAAACTTTTATTTGAGGCCCCTTCTATCACTAACGGTTTTCTTTCATCGGCAAAAGACAGTAAAACTGAATCATCAGTTATAGTAGAAAATGCATCAGTAATATATTTTTGGTTAAACTTACGTGTAAGTGTTTCGCCAGTTACCTTACCCACAATTAACGTCTTCCCTTCCCCCACATCATTGTTTTTTGTTTCTAAAGTAACCCCTTCTTTATGAACTGTAAAAAGGATCTGGTTAAACTTATCTGAAAAAACCGAAAGACTTTTTATTCCATTTAATATATCTTGCTTTAGAACTAATACCGTAGTTATATATTCCTTTGGTATAATTTGGGTATAATCCGGAAAAACTCCATCAACTACTCGAGAAGTTATAAAAACTCCTCCTCCCTCAAGGCTTATTTGGTTTTTAGTAATTAAAAGATCTACCTCTTCATCTACCCCATCAAAAAGACGTACGATCTCTAAAGCATTTTTATATGGAATAAGAATAGAGGGGAATTGTTCTATTTGTTTTACAACAATCTTTTTCTCAGCCAAACGAAAAGCGTCTGTTGCCACAAAAACAAGAGTATTTGTTTCTTGATAAATATAAATACTCCCTAATTCTGGTCGTATAGTTGAAAGTGCAGCACTGTTTACCACTGACTTTATACCTAAAATTAACTCCTTTACTTTAATCTTTATTTTTGTTTCAGCTTCTATGCGCGGAATAAGAGGAAAATCCTCGTAACTTATTGTTTTTAATAAAACAGTTGTTTCGTTTGTTTTTAACTCTAAATTCCCCTCTTTTTCTTCTAAAAAGAGGCTTTTGGTTGTTTTTAAAGAAGAGAGAGTTTGAGAAAGCATGCTCCCTGAAAGAGCCACCACCCCCTCCTTTTCTATTTTCACTGGGAGCACCAACTCACTACCAACTTCAAGATTGGTTGCTTTGAGTGTCAGAGTTTTATCTTTTGCAACAAGAAGAATACAAGCAAGTATAGGTAATGTGGCATTTCTGCTAGTTGTTTTTTCTATTTTAGTTACAAATTCTTGTAACTTATCTTTATTACATTCTATTTTCATACGTTGCTAATTATACAGTGGATAAGTGGATTTCTTTTTAACCCCTAAAAATATAGGGTTTTTAAGAGAGAGAAGTTTTTTTACTGTGTATAGTTTTGGCATAAAAATATTTTTAATTTTTTTTGTGTATAACTTTGGTCTTTTTCCTAAACTTATACAAATCTTTTCCACACCTTTTCCCTACTTTAATAAAGTTTTAATCCGATCTATCTCCTCACTTAACTGCATATCTTCTTTGATGTCATGTTTAATTTTCTCGCATGAATGAATAACTGTTGTATGATCTCTTCCACCAAGTTTTTCTCCAATCGTGGGATATGAAACCTTAAAATCCTCTCTTAAGATGTACATAATAATCTGTCGAGGTTTAACAACTTCCTTTCTCCTTGTTTTTTCATAGATACTAGCTTCAGGAATGTCATAAAAATCAGCAATTGTTTTTATAATCTCTTTCACTGAAAACATCTTTTTAGGTTTACTAGTCTCTTTTATAATATTTTTTATTTCAGCAAGAGAAAGAACTTTATTTTTTAATTGAATTTGATAGGTAATGGTGTTTAGGGCACCTTCCAATTCACGGATACTATTATCAGAAGAAGCAAGGTATGCAATAATCTCCTCTGGTAGAATAATCCCTTGAACCGCACATTTTGTTTTTATAATAGCCACACGAGAGTCATAGTCAGGGGCTTGGATGTCTACAATCATTCCAGCACCAAAACGTGATTTAATACGATCCTCTAGGTTTGGAATCTGATTTATATGTTTATCAGAAGAAAAGATAATTTGTTTATTATTGTCATAAAGGGTATTAAACAAATGGAACAACTCCTCCTGAGTTTTTTCTTTATTTGATAGGAACTGAACATCGTCCATAATAAAAACATCGTATTTTCGATACTTTTCTTTAAATAAAAGAATTTTATTTTCTTGCATCGCGTTAACTAAACCTAAATAAAAGTTCTCTGAGGTTATGTAGTAAACCTTTTTATTCTCAGAAGTGTGTTTAATATAGTTCCCTATCGCTTGAATAAGGTGAGTTTTCCCATGCCCTGTGTTTCCGTAAATAAACAAAGGATTGTATGCAATACCAGGTTTGCGCATAACAGCTTGGGCGGCTGCATACGCCATATCATTAAAAGAACCAACCACAAAAGAATCAAAAGTGTAGCGGGGATTTAAATTATCTTCTTTATTTACATAATGATCGGCGAGGGGAAGTTCAGTAGTGGGATTTTCAACTTTACGAATATGTTCCACGGTCTTTGGCGGTTCCTTATTTACTACGTATTCAATATTACGAACCTGCTCATTGAGATCGCGAAGGTTTTTAAGAATAGTTTTATGATATTTGTTGTATAACCATTCTTTCACGAATTGATTTGGGACAGAGAGATAAATTACCCCCTCATCCTGCTTCATAATCCCTGTATCCTTAAACCATGTGGTAAAAGTAGCCTTTGAAACACTTTGCTCAATATCGCCCAAAACACTTTCCCACAATTGTTTAGTATCAAGCATAAAAGTTTATTAGTGACACCTATTATACCCTTCCTGGAAAAGCGCAACACTTACCTAAAAAAGCTACTTATGGTGATAAGCAGGTGTATAACCTGTGGGAAACTCGCCAAAAGGGCAAAAAGGCTAAGGTATTCCAAAAAAACCCTCTTTAGGCTATACTAACCACCAATGTCAAAAACATATCAACCAAAAAAGAAAAAGCGAGCTACCACCCATGGTTTTTTGGTCCGTGGCCGTACAGCAGGGGGTAAGAAAGTCCTCGCCCGCCGTCGTGCTCAAGGAAGGAAAAAGCTAAGCGTATAACTCCTATGTTGCCTAAAAAAAGGCGCTTAAACAGAAAAACCTTTGCTGAAAATTTCAGCCAGGGCTTTTTTGTTTCCTCCCCCCTTTTTTCTTTAAGGATTTCGAGCCCGAAAACCCTTATAGCTAGCCGTTTTTCAGTGGTGGTAGCCCAAAAAGTAACTAAAAACAAACCTGAAAGAAACCATATAAAAAGGCAACTCTACTCACTTATAGGGGAATTTTTACCACAAACAGCAAAACCAGTAGTTGGCATCTTTTTTGTAAAAAAAGAGGCCCTTAAAATCCCTTTTTCTGCCCTAAGAAATGAGGTTAAGGCCGTACTTACGGGGGTAAAACTTTTAAAGTAGACAAAGTACGGTAGAATAGCCTTTATGAGTGGCGGCTTTTTTCACACTATTTTCTATCAGCCAATCTATAATCTGGCTGTTTTTTTGATTGGGGTATTACCGAACCATTCAGTAGCCCTTGCGGTTATAGCAACAACTCTCTTGGTGAAGTTCGCTCTCTTTCCCCTTACTAAGAAGGCCCTCATTACTCAAATGCGCATGAGGGATATTGAGCCAAAACTAGAGGCTATACGGACTAAATACAAAGACGACAGGCAGGCAACCGCCCTTGCCACTATGCAGGTCTATAAAGAAGAGGGGGTTAATCCTTTCTCTAGTATCATGGCTCTTTTTGTACAACTACCAGTTATCTTTGCGCTCTACTTCATTTTCTATAAAGGAGGATTCCCCTCTATTCACCTCCAAGATCTCTATAGTTTTATAACTCCCCCACAAGGCATTTCAATGGAGTTCCTTATGTTCCATATGGCTGAAAAAAGCTGGGTGCTTGCTCTAATAGCGGGCGGAGCACAATTCGTTCAAGCACAACTTGCTATGCCCCCTCTTCCTGAAAGTAAAGAAGCTTCCTTTAAAAACGACATGGCACGGAGCATGAATATCCAAATGAAATATGTTTTTCCACTAATAATTATTTTTATTAGTCACAGCCTTTCCTCGGTCGTAGCACTATATTTCTGTGTAAGTAACCTTTTTACTATCGGGCAAGAACTGGCTTTGCGAAAACATAAAAAAACGAAATAAAATGAAAGAAGAGAAACTCAAAAAAACAATAGAAGAGTTACTCTCGAAAATACCAATTTCTTTTTCCACGGTAACAATCACCACGCAGAATGAAGAAATAGAAGCAAAGATAGAAAGCGAGGAGGCAGAACTTTTAATCGGAAGTAGGGGGGCAACACTCCAAGCGTTAACTCATCTAGTGCGAAGAATGCTTGAAAAGGAAGAGGGTGCTATGCAGAAAATTCTTCTTGATGTTAATAGCTACAGAAAGCGCGAGGCCGAAAGAATAAAAGAAGCAGCAAAAATTCTCGGAGAAAGAGCCCTTTCTTTCAAACATGAGGTTGAAATGGAGCCTATGGGGGCATACGAACGTTTACTGGTACATAGCGTATTTGCCGAGCACCCAAATCTTAAAACAGAGTCTCGAGGCGAAGGGCCTTTTCGAAAGGTGGTTATTTGCTACGTTGAGAATAAGTAAAAACACCATGCTAGTGGTGTTTTTAGGGACTTTTTAGTTAGAAAGTCGCACGCTCCAAAGAGTAAGATCTCTTTTATTTATAAACAAAAGATAGGAGCCATTCGAACTAAGAGCGGGGTTGTAAATATCTACATAAAATGAGTTTTCAGTAAGTGAAGCCACCTTTTTAGCTTCAAGCGAGGTGGGGTTAATCTCCCAGATATTGTCAGTAAAGGTAGTCTTACCTTGATACCAACTATCAGGGAGGGTTATCCCCACCGGAATGGTTTGTGGAACGGCACAGTAGATTTTAGCATTCACAACTCCTTTTCCTTCAGCCCAAACACATTTATCAGCTAAAGTGGAGAGGGTAATAGTCCCATAAGTATTTTTAGAGACATTGTATATGTGAAGAAGTGGGGCTTTGTTCACAGTTTCAGAGTAAAGAATCATATCTCCTTTTGCGTTCGGGAGAGAGGAAAGGCCGACAATATTGCCTAAAACCTTGCTTAGTGAGCCTGAGGAAGTGTTAAGGCTAAAAAGGTATGAAGAGGCAAGACCAGAGGATTTTGTCTGTAGGTAGACAGTAGACCCTCCCCCACCAAGTAGTAACCACTCAGAGAGCGGGGAAGAAAAAACTTTTGTTATAGCAGTGCCATTCCCCTCTGCGATAAAACCATCGGTGCCAGCATTTGTATTTTTAGTGTAAAAGATTTTACCTGGGTTTTTTGAGGTGGTACTTGCAGAAAATGAACTGATAGAAATAAGAGAAGTGATGCCGTCCTCAAGGAACTTTCCTGTAACGTTCCCCTCAGCGCCTTCTGTTTGTTGAGGATTAACCTCACCGTAAAAGCTTTGGATAGTTTCAGTATTTCCTCCCAAGTATTGGGCAATGAATGATCTTGCCTGCGGTAGCCAAATAGCTTGGTGAACTTTGGGAATAGTAGTATTACTCACTCGTTTGGTAAGTGTTATATCAAGTGGGGCATCGTAAACATTCCCAGTTTCTTGCTCAATATAGCGCACCGAAGTGCCATTAGTTTTGTCTACAAAGGGAGAGAAGCTTCCTGTTGGTGTAGAAGAGATTTCGCGAACAACTGGAGCGGGAGTTTCACCACTTCCTGTTGTACTGGTCCCCACACCAGTTTGGTTTGGTTTTGTGTTGGGTTGACCTGTTTGACCAAAGGGGAAAGGATTAGAGCCGGTGGTGTTTGAAGAATTATTTTGTTCTGGGGTGAGTGTCTTTCCTGAAAGAGAATAATACCAGTACGCTACTCCCCCGCCAAAAAGAAGTACAAATCCGATTATGATGCTAAAGGCAGTGGTGCGTGACATAGAGAATTATTGAGGGACACAAGAGGCTGTAATTCCTTGGCGAGCCTTAGCGGCTACCCAGGATTGGCAACTTTCAGAGGTTAAATTTCTTTGATTAACTCCACCAGGTTCTTGGAGTTGATATTGTCTAGCGGGGTCAAGGCTCGTTCCAACACCATTTTGGTTAATAGTGGCCTGCTGAGCTTCTCTAACGGCACCCCCGTTTATAATTGTTCCATCTGGTTGAGTAGTTGCAGTTTGCTGTGTTTGTTGAGTATTTTGCCCGCTTATAATCGCAGGAACTTCCAGTCTGAAGTTAAGAAGGTTTGGGTTGATGGTGTTGAGGATCAGATAAGAAGCACCCAAAATAATAAGACCAAAAATAGCTTCTTTGATCGCTTCTCTTCCTGCTGACTTTTGGTCCATAGATTCTCCTCCCATATATTGGAATCCCCCTATGGTAATGCGCGCTACAGCTGCAATGGCGGCAAGGGTGATAGAAAGAGTGATGATTTTTTGAACATAGTTCACAAAAAGACCAGGGTTATAGGATGAGCCAAAAGAAGGGATAGGAACGAGGAGAGTGTAGTCTTTATTTTGAGCAAGGGCTGAGGCTACTGGTATAAAAAAACTGGCACCAAAAATAATAAGGAACTGAGGACGCTTAAGTTGTGTGAAGAAAGAAAACATATCGTTATTATTGTCCATAACTTACAGATACTATACCAGAAGCTGTTTGGAGAATGCGGGTCTTGTTCTCAATATCAAGACCAATATTAGCCACCCCCTTCCCTCCAGGACTTCTCACCGTAAGTAACCCTTTATCATCGGTACTGCTTGGAACAGGATTATTGTTAATGTTCCATGTATAGGTAAGGTTTTGATTGGTGCGGTTCTTTGTACCAAAAAAGAAGGGATACGCTATTAACGAGAGCTCTTGTTTGGTGAGTGTGTAGTTAGAAGGTATGGCTTGATTTAAGGTGACGCCAAGAAGGGGGTTATTCTCGTAGAAAACAATATCAGGGTTTACTGCTTTGGCAGCAAAACTAGCGTAGCCACGAAGGTTGGTAGCGGGGTCAGTAACCGAAACTTCAATGGTTGGACCATCTTCCGGAAGCCTGCCATTAACATAACGATAACTATTTTTCCCAAGTCCAGAATTAGTTCCATCAACTACGCCATCTTTTTTCCAAGTGAAAACAAGGTTTGAGGAAGGAGTAGCCCCCGAATTTGATTTAAAGTTTGGGAGTGCGTAAAGAGTAACCACGCCCTCTGATGGTATAAGTGCTTTTCCTTTATAGAAAGGTGGTGTGTAGGAAGCAGCTTCATAAAGGAGTTCAACACTAGTCGGGGCAAAAGTTAAAGTTTTAGTCAGGGTCCCAAGGGTAGTGGTTTTAATATAAATATCAACAACACTCTTACTTCCAACTGCACCAAGGCGAAGAGAGAATGATCTACTATCACGACCGGACTGAATCACTTTACCATTAACGCTCCAAACAATAGTTGAGGTTTCAAGGTTAACCAAGGAACTCTGGAGATCGATAGTAACCAAACTACCAGGGCCAGGGTTTTCGGGGCTCACCACAGTACTCACCCCCTCTGTGTATGGGGTAAGTGAAGAAGTCCCCGCTGTATTTGTTTGTGCAAAAGAAAATAAGGGGAAGGAAAATAACAAGGTAAGCAAAAGAAGCTTCAGGGGAGTAATATTAGTGTTCAATGTTTGGGGAGAGATGAATTTCATGGGGGGTAGAAACTTTGGGGTCGATGTGGGGAGGTGGGGTTTTAAAATTAGATTGGGGTAAGGTTGTCGGCTCTTTAGGAAATTGTGACTCTGATGAAGGATTTTCTTGTGGTATATCTTCGTCGGCTTCGCTTAAACGGCGAAGGTTGTTGGCGGCTTTTACATTTGAAAAAGCCTCACGCTGTTTTTCCTGGGGACTTTTTTCTGAAGTGGAGACTTCGTCATCAGCTCCTACTTTTTTTTGCATAGCAGTCCCTACTACTGCGCTAATCGTACCATTATTTTTTAAAAGTGTATCTTCAGTTTTCACCACAATGATACGAGCGATGGTGGCTATGGTAATACCAGGTAGGGCATTAAGGATAGGAATAATTTCTACAATATAGCCGCTAACAGTAGCGATCAACTGCTTGTTGCTACTGGTAAGAGAAACCCCTTTAAGTTTGAACCAAAGGTAAAAGGTAAGAAATGCTACAACATCTATGGCAGGGTTCAAAACAATACCAATAAGGAGAACAGTGAGAAGTAGCTGCAAGAGGTCAAAAAAAACCGCCACCACTATCATAAAAGCGGCGGTAGTTTTGGTGATTCGTTGTGTTTGCTCGTTGTTTTGCTCCATGGGCAAGGATTAGCTTGAGAAGCGCAGATCATTCTTAGCTTTCCTAATAGAGAGCACTTGGGATGGGTCAGAGGTGATAATCTGATCTTCGGTGTACGAGGCGATAACCTTTATAGCCACGTGTTTAAGTCCAGCAAAGAAAATCCCCTCCCCCACATCGGATTCTAGGAGTAGGTACTTTTCTTCCTCAGTTAGATTGAAAATCTTCTGCACATTGTCTATAGAGGAAGGTGACTGCTTAAGTAGTAATTGGAGTGACGAGTTGGTAATAATAGGCAGTCCATAGGGGCTTTTAAGAAAGTCATCCACGTCCTGAGTAATAGTAGCTACCCCAAGATAGTACTTACGTCCTCGTTTTACCAAGCTATATAAGAATGAGGCGGTGTCATCAGATTTCATCATCCACCAAGCCTCATCAATCACCAAGAGACGCTTCTTTATCTCTTTGCGAATAGCATTCCAAATAAAGTGGGTAATGATGTACATGGCAACCGGCTTCAGCTCGTCTTCCATGTCACGAACCGAGAACACCACAAACTTCTTGTTTATGTCCACGTTCGTTGGCTTGTTGATGAAGCCTGCCCACGTACCTTTTGTGTACTTAGTAAGACGCTGTGCTAGCGAGTCACCGCCCTCCATACCCGAGAGTACAAGTTCAAAGTCAGCCATAAGCGGGGGTTCGATCGCGGTGAAGTCTGATTCAGGACTAATATCCTTTAAGGCATATGTTTCAGTAATCGCTCGATCAATGATAGCGTCTTCCTCTGCGGTAAGTCCCCCCATCATAATACGGAAAAGACCGACCAAGTTCACAATATTGCTGCGCAAAATGTCGGCTGGTGACTCGTCTTCACGTGGGACAGGTAAGTCAAAGGGGTTAATATGGTGCTCAGAGTTAAGTGACACATTAAAATAGCGTCCACCCGTGGCTTCAGCGAGGTATTCATATTCACGTTCAGGGTCAATCACGATAACTTCGGTATCAAACATGAGGGTGCGGAGTATCTCAAGTTTAGTGGTATAAGACTTTCCAGAACCAGACTTAGCAAACACTACTGAGTTGTAGTTTTCAAGTGAGAAGCGATCAAAAAGCACAAGGCTTGCATTATGTCGGTTGATACCATAGAGAATTCCTTTGTCTGATGTAAGGTCAAAAGAAATGAAAGGAAAAACACTGGAGAGTGGAGATGAGTTGAGCTTAGAATGAACAGCGAGCTCATCGTTACCAAGGGGTATAACGCTCTTAAAGCCTTGCTCTTGTTGGAACAGGGCCGGCTTTACGTACACTAACTTAGACTCAAGGATGGATTTAATTTCTGACTCCACCTTATCGAGCTCAGCATCAGAGTCTCCATAGATAGAAATATATAGCCCTACATCAAAAATACGCTCTTGGGCTTGTTGTAGTCCATCACGGAGTTGCTCTAGGTCTTGATACGCGGTGTCTAGAACTGGGTCGCGCACCAACCCCTTTTCTTCTCGGTCGTGTATCTGGCTCTGGACTTCAGCAACCTTCTTCTGGAATTGGCGCAGAATACGGGCTGTTTCTATAGGATGGATAAAAATAGAAGCATCAAATACTTTGTCTAGGTTGATGATGGGAGCGAACCAACTTTCGGTTAAAAAGCGGGGATATGAAATAACAAAGAAGGTGCGGATAATCTTTTCGCCAAGGTTGAGTTCCTTAGGGGAAATTTTTAAGGCAGAGGGAGCAATGATATCTTTTAGCTCGAGTACCCCCGACTCATAAATATCGCGCGGTAAAATAGCGGTAATATCGTTTTTACCTCCCCCACCCTCTTTTTTTGTTATTAAAAAATCGAAAAGTCCCATGTTGGTTAGGCGTTTAGTTTAATTGGCTTGTCCTGTTCTCCGGGGTTAAAGATCTTGTAGTAGAGCTCTATGATCTCCTCAGTTCCTAATTGTACGATACGAACACCGGTGCGAATAAGTCCTTGTTCAATAACAGCAATACGTTGCTCCAGCTGGCTTCGGTTTTCTTCAAATTGAGCAGAAGCTTCTTTGGCCTTTTCTTCCTCTTTCTTTTTCTTACCGAAAATCCCACCAACCGACTCAGCAGTTAATCCTGCTGGGTTATAGGGAACTACAATAAAAAAGCTCTTAGTCATAATGTTGGCGCTCTCGGTAAAGCTCTTAATGAACTCTATGTATTCACGAGTTTGAATCTTTAGAAGATCATTTACCTGTTCACGATACCGATCCTCTAGGAGTGCAATATAGGGGCGAATGTCTAGTTTGCGCGATTGAATGAAAATTTGAACCTGAAAATCTAGTGAGTTAAGGAAATTTTGGAATTGAAAAATTACCGAGTTTTGCTCATCTTGTGACTTAAGGGCAAAGTTTATTGAAGAAGTGAGAAGGATGGCACGAAGTCCCCCATCTTTTAAAAGAACAATCCCATCCCGCACTTCTTTAATAGGGACGAATTCTTGTGTTGCTGATGCTTGCTCGGTTGCCATAAGATTTAGGTGTGGGATTTGTTACCAAGATCATAGTTCTTTTGGAACTCAACTCTCTCACGCTCTTCTTGGTCGAAAGTAAGCGACTGTTCTTGCTTTGCTCGCTTGTTAATGAGCTTGTCAGTTACATCGAGGCTCCACGCCAGGTCTTTGAGCTTGCTTTCGGAAAGCCGTGGGGCAAAAAGGGTGTCGAGCGAAGCTTCCTCATCAGCTTCTTTGGGCTTCTCCTCTGCTTTTTTTGGGGTTTTCTTCCAAATGTAGAGCTTGTTTTTGAAGTAATAAGAAATGGCGGCCTCTAAGACTTCTACAAACGGCTTGCTGTTTATTTGATAGAAGGCAAGGGCTAGGGAAAAGGCAACAAAAGGAACGGCTAGGATTATGGCGATAAAGTGGTATGGGATAACAAAATAAAGAATAGCTGACATACCTACCCCACCTGCAAGATAAATAAACTGCTTTAAGGTAAGAGGGCCGAAAAGCTTGTCTTCCACTTCAATGAATTGAGGAACTTGAAACTGCATAAAAAATACCAGCACTATAAAAGTGTGTGAGGTAGCTTAATAATATAAGAGAATACCGTCTTTGTCTTGTGGTTACACGCAAAGAAACGTTATATTTGTTCCCGATATGGATCTACTTTGGCCGTAAGCGGGGTTGAGGTAACGGTTGAGTTGGCGCTAAGCGGTGCTTCAACCTTACTCATAACACGGGGAACCTGGACAACCGCTGAGAGTTTGTTTTCACCACTAACTTCATGTAGTGGTAAGGGAGAGGAGGCGGTTAAGTTAACGAAAGGAACACTTTTTGGTTCCATCGCTTCACTATGAGGAGTAATGGTTGGTGGAGTAAAAGTGGGTTCAGGACGAACTTCGTTTTGTGGGGTTGCTGTGGGTGTAAGGGGGGCCTGTTTTGGGGTGGAAGGAACAAATGCAGGTGGAGCAACTTCAGCGCTTTTAAGTGGGATAGTGGGCTTAGGTGCCTCAGCGATGATGCTTTTCATAGAAATGGCATTTGGATCTACTTTTTGTTTGGCCACAAGGATAGCCTCTTCTGCCAAAGACTTCTTTTTAGGGGAAGTGACACCCACGTCTCCCGACCCCATATTGTTTCCGGTAATTTTCTTTAAAAGCTCAGCTTTCCCAAGCAGGTAGGCATGCGGGTCTTGTGGCTCAAGTTGGCGGTGTGGGGTACTTTCAGGGGAAGCGGTTGTTTCTATGTCCTTAAGCAATGATTCTCTGGTTGGAGGTTCCTCACCTAAAGCATTTGTTTCTGGAGTAACCACTACTCCATCGCCTAGGGCTTGAGGAGAGTTGGGGGTTTCTGGAGTGCTTGGGATGCTTGGGGCAAGAATAGCTTCTTTTGCATCAAAGGTTACCTGTGAGAAGGAAGATGGGCGAGGGGCTGGGATTGGGATGTCGGTCACTCGACGAGGTTGTTCAGTGTCGTGAAGGCTAATAAGGGCTGTGCGGATGGGGCGGAATATTTCCTCGTCTACACTTTTAACCAGTGGAGAGATTTGATCAATGCGTAGCCCTAATCTTTGGGAAATTTTGCCAGCGAAATCTTGAGTGCGGGTTTCACCAAGCATGACGAAACCTACTTCTTCAAAAAGGGCATCAAGTTCATCGAGGTGTAAGTTATTAGCTTTACCGATATTTTGAAGTTTCTCGGCGAAATCAATGGAAGTAATCGCTTCGCGAATAACCGCGGGCAATTTCTCAAACTTTTTTTGTATTTCAGTTAAGGGTTCCATAATTTAATTATATATCTTAATGCCCTCCTCCCCCACTTGGCGCCGTTGGCACAGGAGAAGGCACTGCTGCAGCGGCTGTTGGTGCTGCGTGACCACTATCCCCTTCTTTTTTGACCAACTCTCCTAGTCCTTTTATAAGCTCATCTCTATCCTTTTTGTCTTTCAAGCCTTTTTTCTCGTTTTCAAGTTTTAATTTTTCAGCTTCAAAGCTCATTTTTTTCGCGTTTCTTGCATCCTCGCCACCTTTTTTGGCTAACGATATTTGCTTATCAAGATTTGCGTTATCAGCCTCGAGTATCTTACTTCGTTTGTTAAATGCAACAACATCAAAGTTTGGGTCAGTTTTTTGTTTTTGACCCCATTCTTCAAGTTCCTTTCTATTTTTCTTGAGTTGCTCGTCCCATTTTTCAATATCCTCTGCTGTTTCTAAGGAAGCTGTCCCAATATTTTTTAAGTCTTGATCAAGTTGCGCGAGTTTCTTGTCAATTTCATTCATTTGATATTTTTTCGCCCATTCCGTATCACTCTTTATACGCTCTTTTTCAAATTTCTCTCCGATTTCCTCAGAAGCTTTTTGTCTGCCACTTTCAATTCCAGTTACAGGATTTGAAAGTTTGGCCACAACTTTTCCGAGAATGCTTGTAGCAATAAGATTTTGACCATAAGCCTGCTCGCCAGTTGTGGTGCGTGATTGGTCCTTATTAAGTTCATCAAGTTTTTTCTTAGCGTCATCTCGTGCTTTAATAGCTTTCGCTTTCTGTTTCTCAAGGTCTTGGAGGGTTTTTCCATCATTTGTTACTGTAGCGCCACTAGCACGAAGAGCTGTAATCTCTTTGTCTGTGCTAATAACTCGAGCATCTTCTCTTTGTGTAGTTTCTTTATGCTGCGCAGCTTCTTTTCCAGCATCCCCCTTGTAAATTTTTACATCCTTAAGGAGTGCAGCAACTTCTTGGTGATCCTTCACTTGCTTATCTAGGTCAGCCTTATAGCCACCTTTTTGTTCCGGTCCACCGACACGGTCTCCTATTTGGGCGATACCACGAAGATCAAAGTTGGTGCTAGCCACACCTTTGGCAGCTTTGAGTGCATAGTTTCCAAGTACTGGGCGGTCTGCAACAAATTTTTTGAGCGTAGAGGAATTGGCGATCGCGTTGGCTCCTCGCCCAATAGTTCTGCGTCCGAGCCAGCCAGCGGCACCAAAGGAGGCGCGACCAGCATACTTCATAGCGAAACTAGAACCGGTTTTACTGGTCCCCTTAGCAATAACAAAACCACCAATTAAAAGTGCAATAAGAATTACGAAGTTTAGAATAACGTAAATAGAATCTTTTATAGAGGCTTGAACCAAACCAACGAAACTAGTTGATGCAAAATCTGAGTGGAGAGCGGTGTGGAATCCAGGACTATTTACAATAAGTGCTACCACCCAGAGCATCATCATAGCAACAGGGGCAAACAAAGCTTGGTCTATGAGGGCGTGCCACCAGCTATCAAACTTCCCCTTAAGCTTTGGGTGTGCAAATCCCATGAGGGCAAGTGGAGAGAGAATCATAAGAAAGATCAGAATGGCAAAACGGATAACCAACATAAGCGCAATTGCCAAGAAAACAAAAGCTAGAATAATACAGAAAATGAGGGACATGATACCAACGGTAAACATGTTGTAGCTGGTAAAAGTATTTTGAGGATTGGCGGTAAGCGTTCCATCGGCTACAGTATAAATACTGGTTAGCTTTGAAGCATTCATAAAAACCCACGAAAGACCGTTGTCTAAACTGTTGTCTCCCTTACTAATAGAGTTATAAAACTGAATAGTGAAAATGTTGGAGGTGTCTATAATAACTTTGGTAAAAAACATACTAAAGTTAATAATGAGGGCGACCACTATCACGTTTATAAGCATTTTTTGGGTTTGCCCGCTGGCTGTTCCGATAATGGTGCTTATGGCTATATAGATAAGAATAAAAATAAAGAAAATATTTGCGAGATCACGGAACACCTTCCACGCTGCATTAATGGCACCAGTATTTTTAACAAAATCCGACATCTGCAAAATGGTAAAATCAATTGAAAGATTGAGAAATACCCCAGCTACAGTCAGGGTCCAACCCCCAAGACGCATCATGAGGTACCCAACACAATCAAGGGGGCGTGAAGGGAAGCCAGCCCATGAAATGGTACAGAAATCTTTGTTTGCTAAGTCACTATCCTTTTTCGCATTGTTTGCCGCTGCAGTCACTGACCCAGATCCAGGCGCTATGCCAAGTCCTGGATCATTTGTTGCCCCTGTTCCCAGGGTTTGATTGAGACTCGCATCACGGGCATTTTCTCTGGCCTGTAGTTGTATTTCAGAGGCGCTAACGGTCTGGGCTGTAGTACTCCGCAATGTGTCAGCAGAAACTCCACCCCCAGTATCGCTGTCATTGATAACCTGCGCGAAAACAGAGAGTGGCGCAAAAGCCCCCATCAGAATGGTTATGATAATGACGACTTTTTTTAGAGAGGAGAACATAGTGGTTACTTGGTGATGTTAGACAGCGGGGTTATTTTCAAGTGGCGGAGCATAACATCGGTTAAGCCTTGCTTCATTGTCAGTATCTGGCGCTCTAAGGGCGTCCGGTATGGTTTGATCTCTTTGGAATCCAGCATTGATTACATCTCCATCAGAATGGGTTTGTGAGAGAAGCTGTGAGAACTGTGAAGATATTTGTTGCAAGGTATCTTTGTGGGCATAGTCTAGAGCATTAGAGGTATCAACAAGGTTTTGGAGATTGTTGATATTTATTTCCGCTATATCAATGTCACGCTGAATAGAGCGCTTGAAGGCGTTAATAAAGGCGAGCGAGCTTGAGGCACCAGAGAGGTCGGTAGCGCGTGATGGATTGTTAGCTCCGAGTGGCACGGTGGTGGTTGCCAAATAACAACCGGCAACTGAAGTGGCTTTGTCCGCAGAAATATTAAGGAGGGCAAGACTTTGGTTTTTCACACTGATGTAACTATTCTCGGTCGTGATGCGGTTGTTGATCTGTTGATTGAGATCGCTACGAGTTTGTTCAAATACCTGTTGGTCGTTAGCGAGGAGCTGCTGGGCATAACTACTGTTTGTTCCGTACGGGTCGGCATAAGAAGATCCAAGCCCCATAAGTCCAGATCCACCAAGTGCTTTAACTGCAAGTTGGTAGAGGAGTGCACTTATAATCTGATTGATTTCTTGCGCGCCAACAAGCTGGTCCACATCACTACCGATAGTTTTGTTCACCTGATTAGCGATAACATCTCCCGGGGTTAAGATGGGACACGTATTAGGGTCGGTTCGTGGTTCAACAGTGTCACCTCCACTTTCTTCATATGGCGTTATGTCTGAATACCCACTTTCGTTGTACCCCTGTGCAACTTGAGCGTCAGAATTTCTTTGTGCGGTTGCCACACAGTTGGGGTCACGCCATGAGAACCAACCTTTACCCCAATCAAGAAGTCTTGCTTGTTCATTTTTAGCACCGGTTATTTGTACATCAACCTGCATATTGAAAAGCGCGTAGGCACCATAGGGATTGTTCTGGGGTTCATAGGTCATGGTGTTCCATGCGGTCCAGCCGCCAAGGTTTCCAAACTGGTTGTTGAGGCCACTGGCAAATCCTTTGAAATTATTTACCACTTGAGTGAGGCTACATTGTGAGCGCTGTGCAAATGAGCGATTATAAACAAGAGCCCTTTTTATGTTAATGGCAAATGGCGTACACATCCATGATGTGTCTTTGTTGGATAAAAGAACTGCACCAAAAGCTTGGTCAGCTATATTTGTGAAAAACCGTTTTGGATCCTGGACAAACGAGGGATTTCCTTGGAAACCACCACTAATCCAGGCTATGATACTGGCCGTTATTCCCCGCAGGATCATTTTGGCAATAGTAGTAGCAAGCGGTCCTAAGATATATTTGGCAACCACGAGAGCTTGAATACCAGCGCCAATAACTGCATTAGAGATTGCATTGATAACGGCCAATATGGCATTTCCCGCTGTTTTAAGGGCTGCACCTACCGCATCAAAGACAGCGTACTGAGCTTCTGCCTTGGGGGGTAAGGCCAGCGGGGCAACAAAAGCTATAACAAGGAAAAGCACGGTTACTTTTGTAAGAAGAGACTTTTGTAGTTTTAAAAAGGTTGCTACCATAATTTCTTTTATTGAGTCACGGGATTATTTTTCATTGTTTGATCGATACCGTCTGCAAAATTAGCATAGAAAATCCCAGCTTCAGTTTTTGGATCAAAGGTAATATTGTTTCTACTGAAAAAAGCGCGGGCATCAATGAAAGAGCGATGGAGTTCAGTTATAGCGTCAGGGTATTTACCAAGAAGGACGAGGGAGCTTACAGGATCTTTGAAAGTGTCTTTCATAGCCTTGAGTGACATAACGATTTTGCTATACGCATTTATATATCGGAGGTGAACTTCTACTGCTTTACTTGGCACAGTTACCTTTAAACTCTGATCAAGCAAGGACTGATAGCCTTTAATGTTGGCATCCAGATCATTGAGGCGTTTCTCATCATTTCTATTTAGTGCATCTTGCATGATGGTGATTTCACTTTCTTTCCAAGTAGCAGTATTTTTAAAAATAAGTCCCATACTGTTGCCGTAATTTCGCAGCGTAGCATCATCATTTTTATCCTGCACGGACAGATCATTTTTGGTGTAGACCTTGGCTGTTGCTATGAGGTCTGGGCGAGAAATGACAGAGGCGATGATTTGTTCCTGTGTCTTTTCGTCAATTTCTTTACCCCCTTGTTTAGCCTCAAGATATTTGGAGAAAAAATCTCGAGCAACAATATCAGTTGGGGTAAGGTTAACGGGGGTGGTAGATCCAACGCCGGGGATAGAACTAGTCGCTTTTAAGCTATCCTTCGGTCCCCTTACGGTTGGGTTTCTTCCAAGGCTTACTTCTTCACCATCTGGCGTACCGTCGCCATCAGTATCAGGATTCTTTGGGTCGGTACCCCATAAGGTTTCTTCCCAATCCTTGAGCCCATCATGATCACTATCTATTTCAGCTACGTTGTCACTTAATTTATTTGTGGCATCATTAACCGCTTCAATACTTGGTGAGGCTAAAAGTATATTTTCTTCTTTCTGCACTTTATCTTTTTTGAGGAAGTACACTCCTCCAATAAGCATGCAGGCAAAAAGAACGGATACTATAACACCCAAAAATTGCCGGCTTGGCAAAAATTTTGCAAAGCTTTCCATAGCCTACCCTAAAGTATATCAGACATGTTGTCTTTAATGGCTTATATAAAACGTTTTTTGTGGATTGCGGGGTCCTAAAAATGAAAATGAAACTAAGAAAGTTTAATCACGAGCTGTCCCCATTCAGTTAAGGACAAATCTTCAGCACGAATTTTCGGTGAAAGTGAAAGTTCGGCAAAAATACTCTCCAACTTTCGCCTCTCAGCAATTTCTGTAAGGTTATTAAGCAAAAACTTTCTTTTGTGGGCAAAACCAGCTTTAAGTATGGTAAAAAAGGCTTTCTCGGATACCGCAGCAAAGAAATTTTTAGAAATATGGTCAATTTTAATGACAGCGGAGTCCACGGTAGGACTGGGGAAAAAGCTCCCTTTCCCTACTTTTCTTATAATAGAAGGTGTTCCATACGCCTTGATACTAAGGGAAAGGAGGTTTTCCTTGCTATTTTTGGCCAAAATACGGGTCGCCACCTCTTTTTGGACCATGAGAACCATAAGGGATGGCTGAATGGAGGTTTCTAGGAATTTTTGGAGAATTTCGCCTGTTATGTAGTAGGGAATATTGGCTATAATCTTGAAATCCCCTTGTTTTAAGCCGTATAAGGTTGGATCAAGGCCTAAAATATCCTCCTCGAGGAGTAGTAGCTGCCCCCTCTCTATATATAGAGTAAATTTATCGCGGAGGAGGGGCAAAAGATCACGATCTTTTTCTACAGCCACTACCTTTCCTGCTTCTTCAAGCAATTTTTGGGTTAAAACCCCCCTTCCAGGGCCAATTTCAAGGACAGTATCGTTTTTAGTAAGTTCGCCAGCTCGAACAATATCCTGAACAACTTGTGTTGAGGTTAAAAAGTTTTGCCCAAATTGTTTTTTTGCTCGCATACAGAGCAACTATTACGTAAATTAGCACTAAAAGCTAGTCTTCAAGGTAAATAACTTTGCCGTGGTAGTTATCGGTTTCCCCGAATTCACTTTCTAGGATTTCTGGGGTTAGGTCTTCTATGAAAGAGGAGGGGGCATTAATCATGCGGTTACCAAACATACTGCGAATGGAGGCGTAGGTAAGAAACAGTTTTTTGCGCGCTCTGGTGATAGCAACATAAAAAAGTCGACGTTCCTCCTCACTCTCTTCGACGTTTTTCTTCCCACCATCGGGGCGCCCATGAGGGAAAAGATCTTCTTCGAGTCCAGAAATAAATACATAATCAAACTCAAGACCCTTTGAAGCATGAACAGTCATGAGACGAACGCCATCCTTTTTTTCATTGAGATCATCTTGATCGCTCGCGAGTGCCGCATCAGTTAAAAATTTCTCCACAGCTTCTTCGCAGGGAAACATATCGTACTTACTTCCAACCGCCACGAGCTCGTACATATTTTCTAGCCGCTCTTCTCCATCACTACCCATTTCTTCGTAGTACTGTTTAAGTCCTGATTCCTCAATAATAAAATTAAGTGTTTCAGAAAGTGGCTTAGAAAGTGCAACATCTTTTATGCGACGGAGCATACTGCGATAATTTTCTATTTTCGCCTTTGTATTAGAGGGAAGACTTTTTTCATCCGAAGCAAAAATTTTAAGTAAAGTAGTTTTACCGATACCACGCGGTGGAGTGTTGATGGTTCGTTTAATATCGCTCGTACTATCAGGACTAAAAGCAGCTTGAAGGTAGGAAATCATTTCACGAACTTCTTTGCGTTCAAAAAAGCGAACGCCAAGGACTTGATATGGTAAGTTGTATCCAAGAAATTTTTCTTCTAAGATTCTTGATTGGAAATTGGCGCGATAGAGTACTGCAATTTCAGATGGCTCTATTCCGCTTGCGATAAGTTCACTTGCTTTGTTTGCAATATATTCGGCTTCGTGAACTTCATCATATGCGCCATGAAGAAGTATCTTCTCCCCTTCTTCATTCTCGGTAAATAAATTCTTGTCTTTACGAAGTGTATTTTTTTCAATAACCATATTGGCAGCTTTCAGGATGGTTTTACTTGAGCGATAGTTTTGTTCAAGCAGAATGGTTTTAGTTCCTTGGTAATCTTTTTCAAAGCGCATAATATTTTTGAAATCAGCACCACGCCAGGAGTAAATACTTTGATCGATATCTCCCACTACGCAGATATTGTGAGATTCACCAGCCAATAATTTAGCGATCTCATACTGTACGCGGTTAGTATCTTGATATTCATCAATGTGAATATAACGCCACATCTTTTGGTATGATTCTCGAATTTCTTTGTGGTCACGAAGAAGATTTTTTGTTTTAAGCAGCAGGTCGTCAAAGTCTAGTGCCTTCTCCTCGCGCAACTTTTTTTCGTAATGCTGCCAAATAGAAAGTAGTAATCGATCAATATAATTATCGGTGGCAACAGTTTCGTATTCCTGCAGCGAAATCCCGTCTCCTTTTTTACGAGAAATGATTCCTAAAAATTTTGCTGGTTCAAATTGTTTTGGATCAAGTGACAGAGTTTTTACTGCATCTTTAATTGCAGAGAGCGAATCACTTCTATCGAAAATAGTGAAATGGCGCGGAAGATTGAGATGCACAGCTTCACGCTTAATAATGTGAACGCCAAGAGCATGGAAGGTAGAAACAAAAGGGCGCTCCGCAAAAGAGATGGGCAGATTAAGTTCTGGGTCCTCTTCAATAAGTTTAATAACGCGCTCGCGCATTTCACTCGCTGATTTATTGGTAAAGGTTACGGCTAAAATAGAGTTGGGAGCCACTCCTTTTTTAATAAGATTTAAGATGCGGTAAGTAATGGTTTTAGTTTTGCCAGCTCCCGCTCCGGCTAGAATAAGAAGTGGCCCCTCGGTGGTCTCAACAGCCTTTTTTTGTTCGGAGTTTAGATTGTGAGTATTCAGCATGCATGGAAGTGTAACATGATTCAGCTCTATCGTAACAGAAGCTGCGAAACAGAACGCTATAGTTTTTTAACCCTGTTTCCCAAGGGGGAATGAGATGTGAAACCATACGAGAACACCCCTCTCTCCCGCAGGGAGAGAGGGGTGTTTTGCATTACATCTTTAAGAATTTTCTGAGAAACCAGCCTTAACTCTTTTGAATTCTTCTACTACCTTAATCACACTTCGCTTCATAATGGATTCGTAATCAGGTATTTGCTGTTTCAAAAAATATTGTATTTTAGCAACGTCTCCACTTTCAGAAACTTTTTTGAATTCACCCTCAGCTTCGGTGGGTAGTTTGTCTAACACTTCAAGTAGGGCATTTTTTAAAGCCGCTTCTCCGAGTCGGGCCAAGATGTCTTGTTGCATTTCTTCCGGTAGCTGCTCAAGTCCAAGTTCTTTTGATACGAGGTTGGTGATTTCTACTTCATTCATATGATGATAATTATTTTTTAATAAATTGTTCTTGTAGTGAGCGCGTGAGATAGTTTTCTGGAGATTCAATACTGTGGGGGATGGTTTCGCGGTACCTACTTTCTTCGCGAATGATAGTGTGTAGTTTTTCGTAATCTTCAGGTGTTATGCCAACGAGAAGTTCTTTATATCGAACGTTTAGTTTTTCAAAACTGGGAGCAGCTAACACTTCGCTCGCTGGAATTTTTTGTAGCTCAATCCACACCGGTGAGCGTATCCCTTCTATACCACCAAAAAGACCAAGAAAGCCCGGTTTACCAAAAGCCGCATCAATAAGCTTATTTCTTTGTGTGAGTGCCTCCCCAACCTCTTCAGGTGTAAGAACGGTTGCAACTTCTTTTTGAGGTGAGAGGGGCACTTTATCAGCAGGATTTGAAGTAATAGCATCTTGTGGAGGAGCACTATATACGCGTGATGGATCGGTAAGTGAGTCACGTACGGGAGAAGGAGTGGTACCACCAACTTCCCCACCCACAGCTTCATTTCCTGAAAAGTACTGCGGCGTGTAGACTAATGCCTCATTTGATGTAGCTTCCAAATCTTTTACTGGTATGTGGTGGGGAGTTGTATTCGGAGTGCTGTGAGGAATATCTTTTGGTGCACTTTCGAAACCGGGAGCTGCATCATAAAAAGCTTTGATAGATCCGTCAGCATGTTTCTCAAGATGTACAACCCCACCTTCATGAACAAGATTTTGTTCAGCAAGGTCGGGATTGGCTTGCATGATTTCAGCAATACGTCGGTCGAGCCAGAGTTCTTTATTAAATTTTTTGTCTTCAATCCAGCCGAACTCTTCTGAGTTTTTCCGCAAAATTTCTTTCATGGAACGCCATACAGAATCTCCTGGTTTATCAATCGCATCAGTGAAAGATTTTATTTCTGGTTTTGGAATCTGCTCATTTACTAGATCAACTTCCATCTGTATTTTTGTGCGCATATCTTGCACTGTCCCATGTGTTGGTTCTGGTTGGATGGTTGTTGCTAGAGGTGGCCTTGAAACTTTTGGGGCTTCATTAATGACAGCGCTGGAAGAAAAAGCATTTTGATTCTTGTCAAAAAGTGCCTCAACAAAATTTCCTTGGAAAAATTTAGTAAGACGAATTCTTGCTTCTGGGTTGGTTACGTAAGACCCGAGTTGGCCTTCACCTGCTACCAACATGTTGGCAAAAGCAGTTGGTGTAGTAAGGCCTAAAAAGGCAGTGAGAATTGCTGCTGTTTTTTTAGGGTTTTTAGTATGGAATCGTTGCTCGTATCCTTTCGCATCTCTTTGTTCTTTGGTTTTATTCAGTACTGCCTGCAAACCAACGTATGTTCCGGCTACGCCAAGGAGGCGCTGAGTTAGGGCAATTGAACCAATGGCCCCAGCTATAGCTCCTCCGCCACCTAGTGCTGCACCGATAAGTGTTGCCGAGAGGGCTAGTTTGTATTTAAGCCCAGCTTTATTCCATTCAGTCCCGACTTTTTCAAAAGGATCAGTAAGCCAATATTTCCCAAGCGCTTTCCAGTTTTTAAGTTTCAGTTCATAGTTTTGGTTTAGCAATTCCTCAACATGTTCTATCCCTTTTATAGTAGCTAGGTCACCAGCTTCCGGTGTTGTGGGGGCAGCGGTACTGGGGTTTCCTGGAAGGGGTTGATGAGCATTAATATCCCCCAACTCGTATCGAGAGGCACTATTAGAGGAACCAATTCTTTCTCGTATGAGGGCAACCTCTAATTTTTCTTTCAGTCTTTCAATCTCTTGTCGTAATGCGCGACATAGTTCATCAATTGTTATTTGGTCGCCACCTGCCCTATCAAACTCCTCTCTAATATTTGTAACAAAGCCATTGTTGGCAGCGATGGTTTTAGCATCCCCAGTTTCTTTTGATAATCCGATCGTTACTTCTATAAGTCTCTGTACGTCTTCTGGGTGTTCGTAATATTGATCAAGTAGGGTTTGTATTCGTCCCTCTTTTAAACCAGTCATGGTTATAAGTTCGGGAGGAGTTTCGGGGGCAGCAGGTGTTTGACGCGAGACAAACATGTTTTGTGTTTCAGCCCAGTGTTTTAAATCGTCAGCGACAACTTCATTCTTCATTAGCTCAGCTATTTCACGCTCAATATTCTCTATTTGTTGCAGTATAGAATCACGGTCTTTAGGATCGGTAGCTGCCTCTAGGTCAAAACCAAGGAGATTGCGCCTTTGATGCAGATCTTCCAATTTTTTTATTTTTTCTGGAATAGAAGCTTCACCTGCCAACCCCTCTTTAATGGCAACTAGTTTTGGCCTTAATGATTGTTCTAGGTGTGCCAATTCTCCGGGTAAGATAGTGCCCCCCTTACCCTCTAGTTGTGCTATTTCATTACTTATGCGAGCTGCTTCTTTTTGTAGTAATTCGGTATCATTTATAGCAGTGGGTGCGTTATTTTCTGTATTAGCATAAAGTGCCTCATCATATCCTTCACCAAATACTCTTTCCCTTTTTGTCAGTATACCTTCTATGTTGGCAAGGTTTGGCCGTAAGTTATTTTCAAGTAACCACTTCTCTCCCCCTAAAATATCATCCCCCTTACTTTCCAGCTTAGCTATTTCTTCTGTAAGACGCTTTTTTTCTGCAATGAGTAGTGCGGGTGGGGTTTGGGCCTTGGCGTGGTTTTCAAAATCCACATCAGTCCAGCCTTTGGAGCGCAAAAAATTTTTATCTGCTTCACTAAGTACCGGCTCGAGACGTAAACGTCTCTCCTTAGCACCTTCTTCTTTTTTAGAAGTCGACCCTGCCTCTTTTTCGTTCTCGCTACGAGTCTTTAAGAAACTTTCTACTAGAGTTTGTACAGCTGAATAAGCTGTTTCTAATTCGTCTCTTTCAGCCTTTGGCCAACGACCCTTTTTGCCAGCATGTTTTTCATGAAGGCCTTTGATTTTATCGGAGAGATCCTCGAATTCTGTAACAAGTGCCGCTGGGGCCACTTTTCGCCAGCTTTTTCCAAGAGCATTTTCTATTTGCAAGCGTAATTCAGTTAAGGTCGGCCTGGTACCACTCTTTTTTTCTTGAAGATTTGGAGCTTGTTGCGGGGGTTTGGGGTTAGCCTCCTCCACTTCCCCCACCTCTTCCTCATCTCCCGCATCAATATAGATATTATGGTCTTCAGCTACCCTACTTATATAGGAATCTGGTACCTTAGATGCGTCAATACCTTTTTCTGTTAATACTTGCCTAATATCGACAAATCCCTTTATTACTAAACTTTCGTCATCTTTAAGGGCAGCCACCTGATTTTTATTTTCATCCAATATTTCAGCAAAGATTTCCTCAAGAGCCTTTTTTGTGCCCCGGGGAACCATAGAGATAACTTCTGCTCCATGGGGTTGAGCGGGGGCTTGCGGAGTATTGGGACCTTGAGTAGACATATTTCGTTTATTATAGCCCACTTAGGCCCATATTTATTTATCCACAGGTAGTTTCCGTCAAGGTTGACTTACTCAGTGAGAAGTCTATAGTTGAATAAAGAGGGAGAAAAGGAAAAGAAAGAAATGGCCTTACAGAGCCATATTTTGCTGAATGACGGACCCTAACATTGAATTAGGCTTATAAAAAAAGAGACTACAGACACTCTTCGCAGTTCTATCAAAGAAGAGTCATATAGAGCATTTATTCCTATTTTGGTGAAAAGAGCTTCTTTTTTTGCTGGGCTTTTTTTGCTGTCGGCACTTCCTCTTTCAGTAGAAGCGGGGGTTTTCTCTTCTATTACGGATCTTTTCTCTAAAAATAAAGGAACCACAACGGAAGCAAGACCAGTAAATAGTCAAAATATGAACTTGCTTCAAGCGGCGGTTAACCCAGATCCTAACCCAGCCAAAGGGGGTGGGGATATAACGGTGGTGGGAGGAACGGCACTACTTTCCGAGGATGGCCCTTCGGGTACAGCCCTTGAGGTTGAGGAGCACGATGGGGAGAGTAGTCATATTAGCCTTTATGTAGTGCGACCAGGTGATTCACTCTCCACCATTGCTAAACTTTTTAATGTTTCAAAAAATACGATTGCGTGGGCAAATGATATAAAAGGAGGAACAGTTAAGCCGGGGGATACCCTTGTTATCCTGCCGGTTTCAGGAGTGAGACATACTATAGTAAAGGGTGATTCATTGAAATCCCTCGCTAAAAAATATAAGGCGGATGCCGGAGAAATTGCACAGTATAACAGTATTGCTGACGATAGTGAGCTTGTAATCGGAGACACTATCATTGTACCGGATGGAGAAATCGCGGCTCCTCCAGTAAGCAAGACGGTTGGCGGGAAAACTGTTTTTGGTACAAACCCATGGAGAAAGAGTGCTAGTGGTCCGCTTATTGAGAATTACTACATTCGCCCAATTACAGGAGGAGTAAAAACACAGGGCCTTCATGGATACAACGGAGTGGACCTCGCAAGTTATATGGGGGCACCGATTATGGCCTCAGCTTCTGGTGTGGTTATCATCAGTCGTACTTCAGGATGGAATGCTGGATATGGAAATTACATTGTTATAAAACATGATAATGGAACACAGACACTTTACGGTCACTTGAGTAAAAACTTGGTGGGAGTGGGAGAGGTCGTAACTCAAGGACAGGTTATCGGGCAGATGGGTCGCACAGGTAAAGCAACGGGCGTGCATGTGCACTTTGAAATCCGTGGTGCTGCCAATCCTTTTTAGTGATAGTTGGTAGTTTATAGTTAATAGTAAAATCAGTCGCCTTTGGCGACTGATTTTACTAACCCCTTTCTATAAACTAGTTAATTTTCTGGCGATACTGAAGTGCCTCAAGAAGATGTGCTTCTTTAACCTCATTACTTCCTTCAAGATCGGCTATCGTGCGAGCCACTTTTATAACTTTATGATAACTACGAGCTGAGAGCAGTAATTTTTCAGCTGAGAGGGCAAGTAAAGTTCGGACCTTTTCACTTAATGGTACAAAGTTTTCTAACTCTTTTGCTGAGAGGTCGCTAGAGCGACTCTTCCCCACTGCTTGATATCTTCTGCGCGCGAGTGTTTGGGCTGCCATAATTTTCTTAGTGTAAATAGAAGAAGTTTCATTTTGCTTTTTGTCGGCTAATTTTTCATAAGAGAGGAGTGGTACTTCAATCCACATATCTATGCGGTCCGCTATGGGACCACTTATCTTTTTTTGATAGCGAGCAATGTCGCTCGGATTACAGCGACAGGGTTTCTTGGAGCCATAATTGCCACAAGGACATGGGTTGAGTGCAACAATCAAAATAAAGTTGGCGGGGAAAACTCCCGATCCCCGTTGTCGGCTTATGGAAACTACTTTATCTTCAAGTGGTTGGCGCAAGGCATCA
The DNA here is from genome assembly GCA_964385825.1 of uncultured Candidatus Saccharibacteria bacterium. Taxonomy (GTDB): domain Bacteria; phylum Patescibacteriota; class Minisyncoccia; order Phycocordibacterales; family JAKFXT01; genus JAKFXT01. The sequence goes on along the minus strand of CAYLPX010000002.1, from coordinate 83,991 downwards.
ATAACTCTTCGTTCAAACTCAGGAAACTCATCCATAAAAAGTACTCCACGGTGGGCTAGTGTTACTTCTCCAGGTTTAGGAAAAGCTCCACCACCAACTAGTGAAACGTAAGAAGCTGTGTGATGTGGTGAGCGGTATGGGGCAGTGGTTATGTATGGAGTTTTGAGTTGCCCGGCAACAGAATAAATACTCGTAACCTCAAGGACCTCGTCATAGGAAAGGGTTGGTAATATACTCGGCACTGCGCGAGCAAGCATAGTTTTGCCGGTGCCTGCTGGACCGAAGAGAGCGATGTTGTGTCCTCCGGCTGCCGCTATAAGAAGTCCGCGCTTAGCACTCTCTTGTCCCTTGATATCAGCAATATCAAGGGCGTAGGTATTTTCTTGTGGGGTGATCTTTGTTTCTTTTTGTGGTGTGAGTTTTGGCTTTAGCTTCACCCCTTCTTTTTGGAGTGGAACATCTAGGTGGTCAATAAGGCCTGCAAGAGTTGAAACTCCATAGATAGTAATGCCACGAATAAGAGCCGCCTCACTCGCATTTTCAAGTGGAACATACACTTCTTTAAATCCTGCTCTCTGCGCTTTTTCAACAAGGGGGAGTACTCCATGAACTCCACGGACAGTCCCATCGAGGGAAAGCTCCCCCACAAACAGTTTCTCTTTTGGTTCAAACACTACATCCCCACTTGCTAGTAGATACGAAAGAGCCATTGGCACATCAAAAGAGGGACCTTCTTTTTTAATATGGGCTGGGGCTAGGGAGATAACAACTTTTTGGTTTTTTGATTTTGGTGAGTCAAAACCAGAATGCTTGATAGCAGCACTTATTCGATCACGTGCTTCCTCAACCGCTTTATCGGGTAGCCCTACTATAGTAAAAGAGTGGAGCCCGCGCGCTAGGTCCACTTCGCAATCAACAATATAACTTTCGAGGAGAAATGTTTGGGCACTGTGTACTTTCGCAAACGTGCTACTCATAGTGCGTTACTCTGTTTCTCGGAGTTCAGCTTCTTGTTCTTTGTGTAGTATACAGGTGCGCGCTGCTGGATTGGCTTCTAGACGATCTTCTTCAATGGTCTCGCCTTCTATCTCACAAACTCCGTATGAACCATCGTCAATTCTTTTGAGAGCTTTCTTTACGTCGTTATAGCGGATCTCTAGTTGTTTTAGGATTGCGGTATTAGCTTCAAATTCTTCGAAGGCGTCTGCTTGCTCTATTTCATCTATGGGATTTGCTTCAAAATCAGCTGGTTTAGCTTGCCAGTCAGCTTTGTTTTCTGGGTTGTGCTCCCCAATTGAAGAGAGTTCCTCTTCTAGAGTGCCAAGCTCCTCATGGAGCATTGCCTTGTAGTGTGCTGTATCTAAAGTCATATGACCATGATAACAAAGTGCCTTGTAAAAGCAATTCGGATAAGAGTAGGGTTTTATTGTATGGTTTTTCTTCCGGCTAAACCAACAATAACTGCTTGGAGGGTTTCAGGGTCACTGGCGAAAACAATGTAAGAGCGGTCAATAAACGTATAGAAGAAGAGTACCTTACCCTCACTGTTAGTGAGTACGCGACTATCTTTGTTTTTAAGCACCATGTCTTTAAACGGTTGTAGGGTCACTACGGTGCTTGATGCATTGTTGAAATCAAAATCCGATGGAGAGCGGAGAAGTTTGCCCACATCCTCTTCAAGCGAAGTGGATTCCCACTCAAGGAGAGCGTCACGGGCAGTTTCATAGGTATCAGTTTTTAATATGAGGAAGGCCTGGTTTTCAGGGAAGCGGTGTATGCCGAGCATATACGAAGGAGAAAGGGTTCGTAGGAGCTTTGTCGGTGGATGCATGCCAAGGGTAGTAATAAAATCATTAGTAGTAAGCACAACTGGTGGAGTAACATCTTTGCTTACTACAAAACTAATATTTCCAAGATCATTTAATGTCCCGGGAGCATTTTTCTTTTCTGCCGCCACTGCTGCTTTAAGGTAGGAAGCATTCTTTCTGTTTGTTTCTATCACAATTTCAAATTGAGTTGGGATGAGGCTGTTTGATGTCAGGTTGTCAGTCACTTCGCTCACAGGACTTTTTCGCAAATACAGAACATACCCTACGCCCCCAAAGGCGGTAAGGATGAGTATGAGCCCAAGGAAAATAGCTATAAGTGTAAAGGAGATGCGGCTTTTTTTAGGAGCTTCAGTTTCGCGTATGGGTTCTGGGTCAACGAGGGTAGCACCAGAAGACTCATCCTTTTTGTTTTGTAGCAGTTGAGCTGTAGCAATACCGATGAAGGTACTTTTACCAGAAGTCATAGCGTCCTCAGTATCGCTCTTTAATGTGCGAATGCGTTTTAGAATTGAGGATTCAGGTTTTTGGGCGACGGTAATATTTTTAAGCCCCTCGCGGATTTTGGCTGTCCCTTCCGGTGCTGCTTTCGGGGGATTTTTAGCAACTTCAGCTTCAAGGTGGAGGAGGTCGGCAATAGTTTTTGGACGAGGGATAATCTCGGCACTGATTTCTTTATTTTCAGGAGCTCTTGTTTGATGTAGGCGAATAGCCTCAGCAATTTCCTGCGGGGTTGGGGGGTGGACTTCTCCAGATAATACAGGTTTGCGCGCTGGCATACCTCCCTCACCTTCTATTTCCTGGCGTAGATCTTCTTTGGCTTTTTTCTCTTCGGCACTGAGTGGGACGTCCTCATCCTCCCTTTGAGGAATATCAGAGGGAGCAACCACCCTATCTTTGAGTTCTGAGTCTATTAGTTTCTGGAGGTCATCCGCCATAGTTTACATAGTATAGCATCGCAGTACTACACTTTTTAAACAAGTTTCCACTAGGATTAGCTTTGAGGTGGTGTGGTTGGAGGAGTCTTTGGGGTAAAGCCGATCTTTTGAGCGAAATCGGGGTCAGCCGCTTTGATTGAAAGCGCGGTTTTCCCCCTCTCATCAGTACCTTTAATTACAAGTGGGACTTCCATACCTTCTTTAAGATGACTTCCCATGAATTCAATGCGGAATGGAGCAATTTCAGAAATGTGCACTAAGCCCTCGTTGTTGAATCCATAGCGAACGAAGGCACCGAATTCTACTACTTTTACTACAACCCCTGTTACTCTCTCCCCTGCTTTGTACTCATGGGTCATGGCAAGGATAATATCGCGAGCTTTTTCTGCTCCGCCCCCTTTGCCAGTAATAAAGACGGTACCATCTTCTTCAATATCAATTTCAGTTTGAGTCTTTTCTCGAATTTCATTGATGGTCTTCCCCCCACTGCCAATTACAAGCCCTATTTGTTCTTTATTGATTTTTACTACAACAATCTTTGGTGCGCGTGGGGAAATGTCAGCACGAGGAGCTTCGATGGCGGCTGTTAGTGTTTTTAAAATATGTAGTCTAGCTAGGCGAGCTTTCTCAAGAGCTTCAATTAGAATCGGAATAGGAATACCACCTACTTTTACATCCATTTGTATAGCCGTAACTCCTTTAGCGGTCCCTGCTACTTTGAAGTCCATGTCTCCGTGGTGGTCTTCTGGTCCTTGGATATCAGTGAGGAGCGCGTACTTTTTATCTTCAGTATAGTTCTCTGACATCATGAGTCCTGAAGCGATACCAGCAACAGGTGCGGTGATGGGTACTCCCCCATCCATAAGCGCAAGTGTTCCAGCACACACTGACCCCATAGAAGTAGAGCCGTTGGAAGCCATACTTTCTGAAACTATACGTATGGTATACGGGAATATTGATCGTTCTGGAATCACCGCGCGGAGTGCTTTTTCAGCCAGTGCCCCGTGCCCTATCATGCGACGATTAGTTCCACCCATGCGCCCTGTTTCACCCGATGAAAATGGAGGGAAATTGTAGTGAAGCATGAAGTGTCTTTTTTTCTCAATGCCGATCAAGGTATCTATAGTCATGGCATCCTCTGGTCCGCCGAGTGTAAGGGCTGAGAAAATATGGGTTCCACCGCGGTAAAAAATACCAGTTCCATGAAGGGCTGGCGAAATACCTCCCGCTTCGGCAAAGAGCGGGCGTACTTCATCGAGCGTACGACCATCAGGGCGTCGACCAGTATCTATGGCCTCTTTATGAATAATGTTGTTAATTACTTCTTCGTAGTATTCATCAGCAAGGACACGTTTTCCCTCAGGAAATTTTTCGGCATAGGAGGTGAGCCACGTACTTTTAAGAGCATTTATTTCTTTACCACCTGCACCAGAAAATATAGCCGCATCTATGGCCGGAGTGATTGTTTCGGTGAAGTAAGCAATCTCATCTTCGCCTAATACCTCTTTAACGAATTCCTGTTTTGCCTTACCGAGCTCAGCAACTATCTTTTGTTGGAAGTCCTCCACTACTTTGATATGAAGACTAGCCAATTCAAATGCTTTGGCAATGTCGGCTTCTGATATTTGACGTGCGCCAACTTCTATCATGTTTATATTTCCTTCTTTTCCGCAGCAGATCATTTCAAAGTCCATTCCCTCTTCGGGTCTGTTAGCAAAAGTAGGATTTATTTCAAAACCACTTTCCCCGCGCTTGCGACTAATGCGAACAGCCCCCACCGGTCCATTCCAGGGAATGTCAGATACAGCAAGAGAGAGTGAAGCCGCAAGTACCGCAAGAATATCCGGATCATCTTCATCTATGGCGAGAGTAGTTATAACCACGTGCACGTCGCGCCTGATGTGCGAGGGGAAAAGTGGACGAATAGTGCGATCTACAATGCGACCACGAAGAATCGCCTCCTCCGTTGGCCTCCCTTCACGGCGGACATATTGGCTACCTAGGATTTGACCCGACGCGTAAAACTTCTCATCATAGTCCACAGTGAGTGGAAAGTACTCAAGCCCCTCTTTATCATGGTGACTCATAACAACAGTGCCAAGTACTACACTGTTGCCGTAGCGGATCATGACCGAGCCGTTGGTCTGATCTGCTAAGTCAGTGAACTCGGCGCTGAGGGTCTTCCCTGCCCACTCACAGCTATATATTTTCTTTTGCATAGTGCTCTAGTTACAGAACGATCTTCCTAAGTCAGACTTTAAAATATGTGCATACATATTTTGAAATCTACGTTTAGAAAGACCCCTCCTCAAGTAAGTAATACTTCTACTGTATCAAAGTTTGAGGTTCTTGTTTACTTACATATATAAAAGCCGCCCCTAGGGGCGGCAATAAAGACGGAGACTGCCATGGGCAGTGTCAGGAAGTTTTTTTGAGGCGGGAAAGCTCGAAGTTGAAACTCCGCTCGTCTCCCCCCCATTCCTTTTGGAGGCGAGTCGCCTCTTTGAGGAATGAACCCCTCAAAAGCAGGAGCTCCAGTGAAGTCCGCTCGAGAAGCCGGTGGGGCGTGGACATGTTTGCCAGAAGGCAGACCCCCCCGCTCGTCAGGCAAAAGGAATCCGGCATTATTGGCATATCTGCGACTTCCGAGATTTGCTCAGGAGTCGCAAACCCTGCGGAGTCTAGGCCGTCGCATATTTCCGCGTTGTAGGCCACGGATATTTGAACCGCTTCCCCGTCGCGCCGCAAGAGATTCACCGTGACACTTTCGTCCCCACGATTGATGACGAGGAACATATTCTCTCCCATCACTTCCTCTGAGGAAAGATGGATGCTCCCTTGATGGCCTTTCTTTTCGGCGTACACCCGAAAGATCCACTCGAGCATGACGCTTACGTAAATTTGAGGCATGCTTTGGCCCCTCCTTGGAGCCTGAACTTGTTGAACTGGAAAAACTTTAACACAAAAATGAGAAAATGCAAAGAGCCTGCAGATAATTATCTGCAGGCTCTTTGCTTTCATTTATTCTTCAGTTACGTCCTCTTTACTTGATTCGGCCAGTATTTGCTCCGGCGTTCGGTATGCGCGCCTTGCGCCTCCTGCTCCACCTCGAGCATTACCCCCTATTAAGTACTTACGAGGGTTTTCTGATAGGTCGAGGAAGTCATCAGCCACTTCTTTTAGCATGCTTGAAGTTGATTTACCGAACGAAACTACTTCTACCTGGCAACCAGCATTCAGCTTTAAGTATTCAACGAGTGGGCAGAAATCCCCATCCCCTGTTGCAAGGATAATAGTATCTAGCTTTGGTGAGAGGCGGATAGCGTCTACCGCAAGTCCTACATCCCAGTCAGCTTTCTTGGCTCCTCCCCAGAAAATCTGGAGATCCTTAGTCTTGGTCTCAATACCAAGTTTCTCGAGGGCTTCGAAGAAGGTCTTTTCTTCACCACTCTCGGTAGTGATAACGTAGGCTACAACACGGACAACAGAGCGCCCGGCTACAGCATCTTTTACAACATTTCCGAAATTTACTTTGCCATGATAGAGATTCTTGGCACTGTGATAAAGGTTCTGCGCGTCTATGAACATTCCAACGCGCTGTTCTTTGTGTTTTATAACACCCATAGTATTAAAGATCGCACTAATGTATTAAAAGTGCTATTCGAAAAATAGCGATCTATCTTTTATTAAAAATATTTCCGAATACAGCTAAAAGAAAGACTTTCAGCCTACTGCTTACTTAAGCTCAAGTTTGCGCACAACAACGTTGTAACGCTTCTCGTTTTTCTTTTTGAGATAGGCAAGATGCACGCGGCGATCAGCAACCATCTGGAGAAGTCCACGACGGCTGTGCTTATCCTTAGGATTTTTCTTCAAATGTGAGGCAAGCTCATCAATACTCTTTGAAAGTATTGAAATTTGCACTTCAGGAGATCCAGTATCAGTCTTGTGAAGCTGGACTTCCTTGATTACCTTTTCTTTTTTCTTCTTAGTAAGCATTGGGGCCATATTAGCAGGTTTACCCCGCTTTGACAACCCTCCTTTAGGGGGCTAGAAGTGCCCTAAAAACTAGGCCGCTAGGGTTTCTGAAGATGTTGTATCTTCCTTTTCCTCTCGTCTTTTAGTGATTTCGGCCACTATTTCTGCTCTATCGAAGGGGATATTGGCGGCAAAAACAGAGTTTTCCCCGTCATCCCGAGTCATTTCCTCCCAAATCTTGAGTTCCTCGTCACTAATTAGCTTAATAGCCTCTCGGCGTGGGTTTTCTGGTGAATTTTCCATATGCATATGGACCATTATATCAAATAGATGCCTAAAATGGTAAAATAATGTGCGAACTACAAAATAAGAAGTTCTTCCTAGAACGACTGTATTTTGGAGAGTCCCCTTGTGGGACGAACTTATGGAACTTGAAACTCTAAAACGACAATTTCTGGAATACCTGGAGATAGAAAAAGGCCGGGCAGTTAAGACTATTGAGAACTACGATCGGTATCTCTCACGTTACTTTGCGCAGATGAAGCTAAAGAAAGCTTCGGATATTAGTGAGCAAAATATTCGTGATTTTAGGCTCTGGCTTAACCGCCAAGCAGGCACTGGGCGTGACTCTATGAAACGACGGACCCAGAACTACTACATTATTGCCATCCGGGCATTTCTGAAGTTTCTACGTAAGCGTGATATTGTCGCTGTATCACCTGAAAAGATTGAGTTACCAAAACTTCCCGAGCGCCAACTAGATCTTATGACGCAAAGCGAATTTGAACGGTTGCGCAAGGCGCCAAGAGAAGAATTGGCAAAAGAAAAAGATGAGCATAAACGTCGTGCATTACTGCGCGATCAGGCAATACTTGAAATGCTTTTCTCAACAGGCCTTCGTGTGTCTGAACTCTGTGCACTAAACAGTGACATTGACCTCTCACGCGATGAAGTTTCAGTCCGTGGTAAGGGTGAGAAGGTACGCGTAGTGTTCCTCTCCCCTATTGCGAAAGAGGCAGTGCGCGAATATCTCAAGGCTCGTACTGATATGGAAGAAGCGCTTTTTGTGGACGGGCGAGAAAAGAAAATGCACCGCATTATCCCTCGTGATGTTCAGCGGCACTTGAAAAAGTATGTAGCCCTCGCTGGTATTACTAGTATCGTGACTCCGCATACGCTCCGGCATGCTTTTGCCACCGACCTTCTTAGTAATGGAGCAGACCTACGTAGTGTGCAAGCCCTCCTTGGTCACGCTAATATCGGCACTACACAAATATATACTCATGTTACGGACTCGCATCTTCGCGAGATTCACAAAAAATTTCATAGCAAGGGGAAATAGCAGAGTTTAAAGCAGTGAGGGCGCGCTTAGCGTAAGCGCGCCCTAGTTGCCAAGTCGATCAAAGTTCGCGGGAATATTCTCCCGCACCAAAATTTCGAAGGGAACAATCCCCCAGAAGATTTCGGTATACCCTTCTCTTAAAAACAAAACAAGAAAAGGATTACATTCTCCTTCAATTTCCAGCTTTACCGCAGCTTCGAGCATTTGCTGCAGGGTGACGAGGGTGGCCCAATCTCCTTCACTCGGAATTCCAAGAAAAAGGTTACCATCTCCCCCAATGACTACTCCGAATTCGTTATAGTCAAAATCATTTTCTTCGGCGCTCTCGACTACGATTTGCAGCGGTATGATGGGCCCCGGGTCAAAGTTGGGGAACATTTGTATGAATCGTTGGAACTCTCTTAAGTGAAGATCGCTCATGGCGAATCCCCCAAAATTAACTTCCTTTATAGTATGTTAGAAATACTAAAATTAAAAATCTCGCTATTCCCTCGCCATATCCCAAAGCATCATGAAGAAATCTCTATAGTTCGCAGATACGACGGGAGATTTGATGACATAAAGAAGTGGTGGATTCAGAAAAGAATAAAAAAGTACTTGGTCTTTGCGAACCACCATATGTGTCACTCCTTGAGGTAACTTTTCTATAAACTTGAAGCGATAGTCGTTGTTGCTAAGAAAACCCTTGTACCAAAGATCCTTTTCACTTTTGTGGCCCAAGTAGTATGTCAGTATTCTTTTCCGTGATTCAGTAAGGAGATATTCATCAAGCGTTTCCCCCATCATCTTTACGAACCCTTCTGTATTCCCCCCAATAATGTATTGCTCCTGATGTTCTTTTATCCCCATGACATAATCATATTCGTATTGCTGTATCGCCTTAGCTCCTTGTATGACTTCAAACTCCTGTTCATTTCCAATATTGCTAATAACATTGAGCTCTCGGGCCAGATCACTAGCCATAATCGCTCGCTTCCTCCCTATCTTTTCAATTTCTTGCGGTGGACGTGCTTTGTACTTGTTTTGCTTACCATGAGCTATTTCTTCTACAAGCCCAAGCTCAAGTAAGTGGGGTACGGCTAGGTATACATACTGTCTGTGTAGTTTGGTCCCTAAGGCTATTTTTGAGCCCCCAGCTTCACTCCCTCTCTCTAAGAGGTAGATATAGACAGTAGCCTCATTCTCTGTGAGACCAAATTCAACCAGTTTTTTAATAGAGTATTCAGTAGATAAATTATTTTCTGTCATACATATGATTACAGTTTACATAAATAACTATATATTACAAGTATTTTTGTAATAAAATACTGACAGATTTATATTGACAATAAGTCAAATAGCTGGTATTATGTTCTTCAGATAAGCAGCACCTTGAATTGAAACCGCGAAATTCTTCGCACCGCACCTCGGGTACAGGGGTAAGGAGATTAAAATGAGCAAGCACGAAATCACGGTACTGAGCTGGGACGAAGTTGAAGACATTGGCTACTGGACCCCAAGCCATGGACTTGACCAGGCCGAAAGAGCCTTGGCGGCTGGGAAGAAAGCGGTTTTCCTTGGAGCCTGTGACTGTGGCTGTTGGACCGAGGAAAAAAGCCGGATAGCCCGTGAGATGGCTGCCACCCTTGGCGAGGACGGACCGGTTTATCACAACCTGGTTTGCCTCCAAAAAGGGAGGCCGGTGGTTATCCTCCCCAAAGAGCTGCGGCGCGATTCTTGTTGCGCCGTAAGTCTCGGGTGGCCATTGCCTGACGCCAGTTAGCCTGTCCCCACGCAGGCCCTAGTCTGACTGCGTGTAATAAATAAATAGGGACGTCTTGTAGCGATTTAAAGTACAAGACTGTGAAGAGGGATAAAAGACTGAAGCCCTTCGCAAAGCTTTCTGGTAGATCAGCTTAAACTACCCGTGGTGAACCGCACGTGAATCGTGGTTATGGCGAGTCGAGTGTTCACTCCTCCTCGCCATCTTTATAAAGTTTCTGAAGTAATTCGGGGACTTTTAAAGAATTGTTCATTTACTTTATAGGAGGTAACCATGTTACGTTGCGTGTTTTGTGAAGATCATGTCCATATAGTTTTGGGTGAAGGTCTTTTGTCACAAAAGGAGCCCACGACTTTTGGTCCGCCACTTTTTTCTTTGGAAGCTGTTTCTCTGATGGGAAAAGTTTTGGCCAAAACCATCCTTAAAGAAGAAAAAGAGAAGGTGGAAGAATTTTTCGGGAGATTAGAAAAAGAAGTTTCAAAGCAAAAGCGAATCAGAGGAAGGTTTGCAAAGGGAACTGTTCTGCAAAAACATAACAATGGCTTTTGTTTGGGGAGCTCACTCGGGATTTGGAATGAATTTACTGGAGGAAGGGAAAAGAACTGCAATTTCTTTACAGAAACACTGGTCGGTATTGTGGGTATGCCCCTTTGTAGATGTTCACTTATACATTATGTGACAACTCCGCCTTCGGTATTTTTCAATCGTTTTAAGAAACCTCCAGAATGGGAGGGAAAGTTCAAAGTGAAAGAGGGGCTTAGGATCCTTGAATGACTGTGCTAGTTTGAAACCGAGCGTTCGCGCTCGGTTTTTCTTTTTTGCTATACTACTCAAATGAAAATCATCTCATGGAATGTGAATGGGCTAAGAGCTGTGCACAAGAAGGGGGCACTTGCTTGGCTTGTGAAAGAATCCCCGGACATTTTCTGCTTTCAAGAGACAAAATGTGAGGAGAGCCAGGCGCCAGAGGAGCTTATGGCGCTCGCTGGTTACCATAAATACTTTTCCTCATCTCAAACCCGTAAGGGCTATAGCGGTGTGGCGGTTTTTAGTAAGGTAAAGCCTGATAAGGTGGTGATGGACCTACCTTTTGAAAAGAAAGAAGGGCGTGTATTAGAGCTTCATTTTGGCGACACTATCTTTCTTAATATTTATTTCCCCAATGGTGGCGGAGAGGCACATCGCCTGGAATACAAGTTATCATTTTATGATGCATTCTTAGAGCATATAGAGAAACACCGAAAGAAAGGCAAAAATGTTATTTTCTGCGGGGATGTGAACGTAGCACATGAAGAGATAGACATTGCGCGCCCTAAAGAAAATGAGAACCACGTTGGTTTCCTACCTGAAGAACGCGCATGGGTAGATGAGCTTACTTACAATGGCTATGTAGATGTCTTCCGTCATTTCAATCCGAAGAAAGTGCAGTACAGTTGGTGGGACATGAAAAGCGGTGCGCGTGCACGAGGTGTCGGCTGGCGCATAGACTATTTCTTCATTGGGCAAAACCTCATAAAGAAAGTAAAGAAAATTGAAATCAGAGATCAAATAGAAGGATCTGACCACTGCCCTATTCTCCTCGATATAGACGTGAAAATATAAAAGGGGCAACCGAAGTTGCCCCTATATGGCTCACTATCCACAAAGATGGGCTGCTCGAGCAAACTCGACAGGGTTCTTTTTGTTCCAAATTCTGGCACCACTTTTTCGCAAGATTTCTCTTCCAACGCTATAGTTTCCGTCGGGAGAAAGTCGTGTTATGAGAGCTCCTTCCACAAGGTTGTTGACACTTAGTATTTGATAGAGGTCGCCCACATGCTCAAGGGTCCGCAATTCGTCCCCCAAGTACATGGTTACCCCGTATTTTTTCGCTTCATCATTGAGGTGCAAAAGATTACTTCTGATTTGTTGATAATTCCCGTCTTGATACCCACCTTTCCTAACTGAAATCAATGGGCTTATTACCCAATCAGTAATCCCGAAACTTTGAAGGAGTCTGGGCATGCCCAGCAATCTTTTGATTTTGTTGGGATAGAGGATTGAGGCAATGGAAAAATACTCTGCAAATGACCGCTGCCCTTCTTCCGAGATTCCAAACTCTGCACGCAAGGCGGTAATTCCCTCAACACTTTCCTTCCAGGCACCCGATTTTCCTCGTGATAGATCGTGAATGACTGGATCATCGCTATCAATTGAAACATAGAGGTGGTGGGTGACAGGGAGGATTTCTCGGTAATACCGTCTTAAGTAAGTGCCGTTTGTGACACATGAAGCATTTTTGTTGAGGGTCACCGCTGTCCGCAGAAGCTCTTTTGATAGATCCCAAACACTAGGAAGTAATGGTTCGTATCCTTGAAGAGCAAAAGCAACAACTTCAGGTAATGCCAAGACGCGACTGAAAAAGGAAAGGTAATCTTCGTGTGAAAGATTTGTTTCCCATGATTCAGCTCTCTGGTCAATAATGCACCCAGCGCATTTAAGGTTGCAGCCGTTAATGGCTGGAACAACGGCAGTTACGGCTATCGGTTTCATAAGAGACTCCTTGTTTGGTGAGGAAAAACCCCACCCCTATCGATCGGGGGGGCGTATTTCCTACCAAAGGAGTTTTTAGCAAAGATCAACCTCTCTACAAAGCTTCAATAATCAACAAATTGAAACCTTGATAGAAAGGTTCACCAGTTTTACTGGCGAACCATGGGGCTTACTAGCCCCCCTTTTTTTTCAGAAGATCCACACGCTCTTGCCCAGTTGGCGACTTTTTGGTCGTCTTGGCAACATTTGCGAATGGCGCAGGCATATTGTTCAACTGTCGATTTGCATTTGCGAGAACAACTCCCATACCAGACTCCTTTATTAAGTTAGAACAAAACCCATACGTTACAGTATCAAAGCAAAATTATTATATTAAAATATTCACTAATTATATTTGCGAGGTATAAAAACATTGATAAATATGGATATATTAGGAAAATACATGTCTAAAAAACTTTACAAAATAAAATAGAAATGTACAATGTTTCTATGAAAAACAAATATTTAGCTATTTTAGGATTATCTAAAAAGGAGTTGCAAATATTGAAGCAGTTACAAATTTTTCCGCACAATACCCCACTCTCGCTTTCAAAAACAACCAAAATATCCCGCCCTGCTATTTATGCTATTCTCAAAAGTTTTAAAAAACGAGGTCTTGCAGATGTTTTTGTTAAAAATCAAAAGAAATACTGGAGGATAAATACTGATGAGGTAATAAGTGGTCATTTGTACGACACCCGAAAGGCAATTTTCAGATTACCTGAAGGAAAAAAAGAACTTCATGGTTTATTAGATTCTAGCGTTACTATTTACCGAAATAAGGCAACTATAAAAAAGGTGATCAGTACTATGTTTGATGTCCATAGGAATGAAAAACTTTATGGTTATCAAGGGAATGTTTCTGAAATAGGTTGGGATAAAATTTTTTCTGTGCAGGAGACAAATTACATAAATAGGCAAATCAAGAAGAATCATATACTTGTTGACGCTATCCTGCCTTCTGGTTGGTTTGAGCGACAAGTAAGGGAAATGGGGGTGGATTGGGCGAAGGATTTTGAGGGTAGAACTACGGGAGTGAATATCATTTCTCCAGAATTTTTCAAACATGGAGGTCAGGTCTGGATGTTTAAAAACTCCCTCTATCTTTTCGCTCTCAATGAAGAAATAGTAATAGAAGTTAAAAATTCAGAAATACAGAAGATGGTCTTAGCCCTTTTTAATTTCATTCAGGAAAATTCCAAGAAAATAGATGCTAATAATTTACTAAGAAACCTTGTTATGTAAAGGACAAAAAGTTATCCACATATAGGACTTGTATGTCCTTTACACTAATCATATAAGACATTACTATATACACAGAGCCAGAAAGTTCTGGTGATGTTTTATAGTTTTGTTCTTTAATAATCTCCTTGATGACATGCGACGACACATGTCTTCATCCTTCCTCTAACCAAACGACTTTTTGGTCCAGAGATAGTACTCCGTTACGTTTTACCGCAGACATTCAAATTTTAGATTCCTGCCCAGGGCGCTGTATCTTACAGTAGAGCCTCCTAGGCAGGAATCATTGAAACAATGGTAAACTATGGATCCTATCATTTGGAGCGCTGGGATACTCGTTATGGTTCCAAAGGCCATTCATAATTGACAGCTGTCATTGCAGCACGTTTTTTTGTCCCTCACTTTTTTAAGGGACCTGTTCTTTCACCGCAATAACACCTGCCTCTCATGCGTGGCCTTTATTTTTTCCATAGTAAAGCAAAAATATGGCTCTGCTTAGCCATATCTCGGTTATATTTTATATACTAGTCTACGTGGTACTTACTGCGTATTTTCTCAACTTTCTTCTTTTGTTCCTTTTCTTTTGTTGCTTTTCCGCTCTCCCCCATCTTTTTTAGTTCTTCTAGCGATAGTTCATTGAGCTCCCCTGCCCGCTTTAGCAGGTATTCGTTAGTGTTTTTCTCTGGATTATCAAGTACTTCTTCAAAGAGACTGTGTAGAATATAGCCAATCTTCGGCCCCGGGGTGACGTTGAGGAAAGAAATAATCTCATCCCCTCGTATCTTAAGCATTCCCACAGTCACAGGATCCTCTAAGGCCTCCTCTACCATGGATTTGTACTTACGGAACCTATAGGGGTTCTCTTTGGGCCTTCCAGTGCCTATACGGTCGCATATACGTAGATTCATTAGTTCCCATATATCTTCCTTACCTACGGTCGCTATGAGCCTTCTAACGGCAGAAAGGGTGATTTGCTCGGGGTCAGAGAAAAACATATGCCAGCGGACCAATTTGACCACTTTATCAATAGTTTTCTTGGGGTATTTGAGCTCGGTAAGTATTTTTTTGGTAAGTTTGGCTCCAACAACATCATGTCCATAGAAGGTCCAGTCATTTTTTTCCTTAGAGAAGCGACGGGTCTCTGGTTTGGATACATCGTGAAACAGCGAGGCAAGGCGTAGGTCTAAATCCCACTCCTTGTCAGCGGCATGCTGGAGGGTGCGCAGGTTATGTTCAAAAACATCGTATTTGTGAGCCTGGTTTTGATCTACCCCTATTCCTCGCTCTAAGTCATGGGCTATATATCGTAAAAGGCCTAGCTTTAAGGCTATTTGGATTCCCTGCATCGGGTTTTTTGATAGTAATAGGCGTGAAAACTCTCCTTGTATACGCTCTTTGGATATCTTTTGGAGCAATTCAGCGCTATTTTGTATAGCTTTTTCAGTCTCGGCTTCTATAGTAAAGCCTAATTCTGCCGCTAGACGTACTGCGCGGAGCATGCGCAAGGCGTCTTCTTTAAATCTATCCCCCGCTTCTCCTACAGCCCGTATGACCCCCTCTTCAAGATCTTTGGTTCCCTCGTAGAGATCTACGATGTCTCCGGTCCTAGCGTCAAGAGCGATCGCATTCATGGTGAAGTCACGACGCTTTAAATCATCACTAAGCTTGGTACTGAATGAAACAGAATCAGGATGACGACTGTTGGAATACTCCCCCTCCTCGCGGTAAGTGGTGACCTCAATTGTTTTCAGTTTTGGATCAGTTGTTTCATCCGACACTACCCCCACTGTGCCAAAAGAATTTTCATAAAATGCATGCGGGAAAATGGCCAAAATTTCTTCCGGTTTTGCATTGGTTGTAATGTCCCAATCTTTGGGTTCTCTGCCTCGCAAAAGGTCGCGAACACAACCCCCAACAAGGTAGCTTTCAAAGTTCGCAGCGCGCAAACTTTCGCTCACAAAGAGAACTTCCTTGGGGATATTTTTGAGGTAATCACTCATACGCTGTATAGTAGCACTTTTCAGATTGATTTTAAAAAAGCCTTGTATTACAATGTACTGAACATACTACTGTGTACATATATACAATGGTAAAAAGTTCAGCATCAGATCAGGTTTTGAAAAATAATGAAACGCGGAAACACAGAATTAATCAAAAGTAGGGCCTTTGCACTTAGGCGAAATGGTGCGACGCTCTCTGAAATATCGAACGAACTTAAGGTCTCAAAAGCCAGTCTTTCGGGGTGGTTTAAGGGGGCTCATTTTTCACGTGAAGAGCAACTTTTGATCACACAAAAAGCGATGCAAAAGAGGAAGAGTGGTGTACAAAAAAGTGTACTCACTAATCGCATGCGGGTTGCACTTTTGGGGCAAAAAAATGCGAGCAGTGCGAACAAAGAATTTGATAGTTTTAAAAAACAACACTTGTTCATTGCGGGACTAACGTTGTATTGGGCACAAGGCGCACAAAGTAATGGAGGGTTCCATTATGCATCTTCCGATCCAGAGAAGGTCCGTCTCATGTTGGCCTGGGCAACGAATTATTTAAGGGTTAGTAAATCAGATCTTACATACAGAGTCTTTGCCTCCCCTTCTGCGGCAAATTCTAGTAGCCTAACCTACTGGGCAGGTATGCTCGGTCTTAAAGAAACAGTTTTTAAGCCATTAGTAGTCCAAAAAATACGAAAAAATGAGGGGGGAAATGTCAAAAATATGGCTAATAATAAGGGTTCTATGAGAATTTCGTATAATAGTGCTGAGCTCTTGCGCAAGATACTAGTTTGGCAAAAGCGATTAGTGCGCTATTATCAAGAGACCTAGAAATAAGGCTAATTCATTGCTCCCGTAGTGAAATGGATATCATCCCTGCCTTCGAAGCAGTTGTTGGGGGTTCGAATCCCTCCGGGAGCACTAAAAAAACGAATAAAATGAGGCTTTTTTAGGCAAAAAGGCTACTTTTTGCTGCTCCCGGAGGGATTCGAAGGCCAATTGAGCCTTTTTTGCGAGTTACCGAAGTAAAAAAGCCAATTGGGTTACTGTTCCTGTGAGGAACGAATCCTTTTTTCACTCTGTGCACAACTTTTTCCGTACACCTGTATTTATATTATATAATATTGCCATATGCGCAGTGATAGAAACAGAGCAACAACTTTGCGAATGATGGGTAAAAGTTACCGTGAAATCTCAAGAGAGCTTGGGGTACCAGTCTCTACCCTATCGGATTGGTTTAAGGGAGAAATATGGTCTGTCTCTGTGAAGGATAAGCTTAATAAGCTTAATTTTTCTGCTGCTAAGGTGCGTATGGAGCATTTGAATACTATTCGTGGGGGAAAGCTTGCTAAGCACTATGAAACAGCGGAAAAGGAGGCGCGGGAAGAGTTCGAGTTACTCAAGTATCACCCCCTATTCATCGCCGGGCTTATGATTTATGCGGGTGAAGGAGAGAAAACGACTAAACATCAGGTGCGAATAGCTAACATTAATCCGCGCCTTATAAGCATATTTAAGCTTTTTATAACGGAGATTTGTAAGGTTCCCGAGGAGAAAATACGAGCCTGGCTACTTCTTTACCCCGATCTTCTGGAGGAAAGGTGTATAAACTATTGGATAGTTGAAGGTAAGCTTGGAGGGGTGCAATTCCATAAAACCATGGTAATTAAGGGTAAAAGCGAGGTAAAACGGGTACATTACGGGGTATGTAATGTGGTTATATCCAGTAGCTACCTCAAAAGAAAAATGATAGTATGGCTCGAGCTGATTGAGAAAGAATTAGCTAATTTTGAATATTACGCGGGTATAGTTTAGTGGTAGAACGCATGCTTGCCAAGCATGGGACGGGAGTTCGATTCTCCCTACCCGCACTAAAACAAAGTTTTTTACGTGCGGGTAGGGAGAATCGAAGGCCGCAACGCGCGGAGCGTAGCGAAGCTTGATTCTAGCAAGAATCAAAAGTGAGGCGAGGTCGCAGAAATACATGAGCGACGGCGAATGTATTATCTGTGACCGATTCCCTACCCGCAATAGATCTATCCGCGACCAACTTTACCCCTCCCCCACCCTTTCTTCATAAAAGTCAGACTTTCACACAAAGTTCATGGACAGTCAAAAGATGTTTTATAAAAACAGCCTTGTTGAGCCATAAAGTTGATAACTGTGGATAAACCTGTTCACAGTGTTTATAACAGACAGTCAAATTGTCCAAGAAAATATGGCTATAAATCGTGAAATCCTTATTATAGGCCATTGTATGACTTTTTTAGTCTCAGATTAATTTCACGTGAAAGATGAAAAGATTTCACGTGAAACATAGCTAAGGGTTACACGTGTAATCTATAATTGGTTTGAAATATGGATAACAGGACCGAAAAGCGAAAAATAGGGGATTTAGGCGAGGAGCTGGCCTGTAGATACTTGCTGCAGAAGGGTTTTAAAATAGTGGAGAGAAATTACTGGAAGCCCTATGGGGAAATAGATATTGTTGGACAAATAGGGGAGAGGCTTGTATTTTTTGAGGTTAAGACTGTTACACGTGGAACTTTTAGTAATATTTCACATGAAACAGGATCCACAGAGGGGGAGAGTGGTACACGTGTAACGCCTAGAGATGTTCCACGTGAAAGGGTTTATAGCAGTGAGCAGTATAAAGCGGAAGACAATATCCATCCATGGAAGATAAAGAGGTTACAAAAGGCCATTGAAAGCTACCTATCTCGCTTTAGAAACGAACCAGAGTGGCAAATTGATGCTCTGATCGTTTCTTTGGATAAAGTCTCTAGGACAGCGAAAATAAAGCGCATAGAGGGTATTGTCTTATAGATGTCCTTTACTGGCAGGCTGCTAGCCATTAGGTTTTAGTTTTTAGGTAGGAAGGGGAGTAGTTTTTGCTTTTATGCCAAAAGCCAAAAGCTACCAGCTTCCCCCATGTCGTGTTAGTATAGCTTTTGTCAGCGTTTCTATTTCGGGGTGTGGTGTAACGGCTAACATTCTGGTTTTGGGGTCAGACAATTTTCTTTGAATTTTACATATTAAGCATGGCGTCGGGGTGTGGTGTAACGGCTAACATTCTGGTTTTGGGTACCAGCGACTCAGGGTTCGAATCCCTGCACCCCGACGGCGTGCTGAATATGAAAATTGTCTGACCGAAAGTGCAAAAGCACTTTCGTGGAAATTTGACCAAAATTTCAGCGACTCAGGGCTCACATCTGATAAGATGTGAGAGTCGGAGCGCGATGGCGGGAGACGGGGTCGCGGAAAATTCTAGTAAGAATTTATCTGTGACCGAATCCCTGCACCCCGACAATGTATTGAATATGAAATTGCTACTCACTTCAGCGGGACTCCGAAATGAAGATATTATAGCTGCCTTACAAGGGTTGGTTGGGAAACCTTTTGTTGAAGCTTCTTTTCTTTTTATACCCACAGCCGCTAATCTAGACACGGGGGATAAGGGTTGGTTACTAGAGGATATAGAGCGGTTTAAGAAACAAGGTTTTAAGTCAGTAGCGGTTGTAGATATTGCCGAACCCTCACTTGAAGAGTTGAAACCTTATTTTTTAGAGGCGGATATTATTTGTTTTGGTGGCGGAAATGAGCGTTATTTGGCTAGAATGATTGAAGAGAAAAATCTGAAGGAATTTCTAGTACCACTTTTAGACACTAAGGTATATATGGGAATAAGTGCTGGGAGCATGGTCGCTGGCCACTTTTTAAAGAGGGGAGTGAGTGATGCTATTTTTACAGAGGAGGATTCCGGTGAGTGGGGTGGGAATCCTATGGAGTTGTATGATTTTGCTTTTGTACCACATCTTAATTCCACATGGTTTAAGTTCGAGAAGGATAGACTAGAAGGGCTTAAGGATAAGTTTGATGTTACGGTATATGCGACTGATGATGAGACAGCTATAAAAATAGATGGAGAGAAGATAGAAATAGTAGGGAAGAGGGAAACGTGGGTGCAGAAAAAATAGTAACACTAAAAAACCGCGTAACATGAGGGGAAAGCATGCGGTGATAATTTTCTAGCTCGAAAGTTCATTCACCAGAATATTTTTGAGATATTGAAACTTTCCATTTTGGAAGTTAGCTAGGGTTTCATTGATGTTGCCGAGGAGGTAGCCTGCCAATGTTTTGTTGGTGCTTCCTTCAATACTACGGTTGATATGCGAAATACTGATAGCGTGCAGGTCGCGATCTCCAGTCGCTTTGGCTTCGGTAGTAGTAACAATAATACCAACTAAAGCTTCGTCTTTTTGCCTAACTACACCACCTCCTGAGGCACCTTTTTGAGCCAAGACTGATCCGCCAAAAGAGAGGAGATCTATAGTTTTTTCTTTGAATGTATAGAGTTTCTTAAGTTGAGCAACGGTGGAGGAGATAAAGAGATTTTGATAAATATCTAGAGTGCCAAGAAAGCCAGCAGGGTAACCAACAATAACAAAATTATCTTGTGCGTCAGTTTGGTTGTTTATGTCTTCGGTGTTGTATGAAATGTGAGGAAATGAAGCGGGGAGTTTCGTACTGCTATCTACTGGGCTAGTAATCAGAATAAGCGCGAAGTCGTTCTCGCCGGTGCCAGAGGGGTCTTCTTCGGTAATGTTCTTTCTATTGGCTTCTATCCAAGGAGGGGAAATGAAGAGGAGTTCGCCACGATAGGTAGCTCGGGCTGGAGCGCCAGTACGAATGAGGCAGTCCACATTGTCTTTAGTAGGGAAGTCACGAATAAGAAAATACTGACCAATATGAGCATTAGTGATCACAACTCCGCGCTCATCTATAATCATGCCGCTCCCCGAGAGGGGGCGGAGCCCGCCATCTTCTTTGGTGTTGCAGAGAATGTTCACTACCGCTTTACGTGCATCAATATTTAACTCTGCAAGGGAAACAGGGGGTTTTGTAGGAGTGTTAGTGTTTAGACTTAGATTAAGCGTATCTTTTTCTGATGTTGGTTTTGGGATTTCTTTCACTACTTTGAGGGGGCTCGGTTTAACTTTTGTAGTAGTTGCTTGCGCTAGTAGCTTGGGGCCAATCGGAAGAGTTGTGGTGTCTCCTGTGGTTATTTTGACTGTAGTTGGGGAGGTTGTCGGTAGGGAAGAGCTGGCATGGGCAGGCGCTCTGTTTGTTACAGGGGCTGCGAACTCTTTATGTGAAGTTAGAGCTTGGGTTAGCAAGGTTGAGAGGGTAAGAATCCCAATCCCGACAATATGTAGTGACTTGGTAAGCAAGGTTTCCATAATAAACATAATAATAGCACTACTTCCACTTCGTACATTTTTTTGTTAAGCTGGCAGAGTCTTTGGTTTTCTCTGAGGCGGGCATGCTCGCCGGACCTGCCTGCCGGCAGGCAGGGCAAACATAGGCGGGATTAGTTAAATGGTATAACTTCAGTTTTCCAAACTGATGTCGGGAGTTCGATTCTCCCATCCCGCACTCGAAACGGAGTTTCTTCATGCGGGATGGGAGAATCGAAAGCCGCAGCGCGCGGAGCGAAGCGAAGCTTGGTTTTAGTAAAAACCAAAAGCGAGGCGGGGTAGCGAAATTTTGCGAGCGACGGCGAGTAAAATATTTGTGACCGATTCTCCTTCTAATGTCTCTATCAATCTTCGTTCAATTTTTGAAAATTGTTATCTATGTCAACACTTTTCCCCCTACCCCCTGAGCCCGCTCAAAATAATCAGGAACTTCTGTTTTTAATAAAGAAGTATTCAAATCTTGACGTAGCTTATCTTAATGTGCACATGCGGCCTGATTGGCACGCGGTTAAAATTTTTTTTGATGCTATTTGGAGTAAGTACAAGCCTTTTGCTGATACTAATTTTATAACTGAGTTTCAAGTTCATTTTACTAACAGAGCGTGGGAAGTGTATTTGTTTGATTTATTGAAGAAAGGGTCTTTCAATATCATTGCACAATCAAAAAAGGACCCAAATCCTGATTTTAAGATTTCTATCGGAGATAGAAATTTGTTTATTGAAGCTGTTAGTGCGGGAAAAGGGGAGGGCCCTAACGCAGTTGAAACTATATCAGATATGCTTGCTGGGGTTCCGTCAGGGACTATAGTGTCACGTAACAGATCTTTCGACGAAGCCAATCACCCAAAGGTGAGACGTATAACTAGTGTGCTTATGGATAAGTTAAGTAATTATTTTAGTAAACATAAAACTATAGTGGGGGGAAGGGATTATTATGTAATCGCATTAAATGCAGGGGATATAGATGGAGACAGGGCTTCGTCACCAGAGGCATTAATACTAGAGGCCTTGGGGGGAATTAGTCCTGCAGTACATTTACCAATTAAAAGTGATGGTACCCTGGGTCCAGCTTTTCACACAACCAGGGAAAGTATTTTAAATTCTCAGCGAACTAATTCAATAGACGTAAATCTCTTTTCTAGAGATGACTTTAAGGAAATAAGTGGCATTATCTACTTTGGTAGAGATGTTATAAATGCCGTTTTGCAAAGCGCAAGCGCCAAAGAAGTAATATTCGTACATAATCCAAATGTTTTTCCTGATAAAAAGATTCCTCTTGAAGTATTTTCACAGTTCACTCAAATAACCTTTTCCCCAATAGGCTACGAACATCACCCTCCTTTTGCCAGTAATCTTTAAACAGCGCGAATAGTTTCTTATAAAAAACACAAAGCTCCGCGTCTATTTCGGAGCTTTGTGTTTTTTTCATAGAGAGAAAAATTACTTAACAGCGTCTTTGAGAGCTTTGGCTGCGCGGAACTTTGGTACGCGCATTGCTTTGACTTGAAGTGTCTCACCAGTTCGTGGATTACGAGCTTGGCGAGCCTCACGCATCTTTACTGAAAAGATACCAAGTCCTGCAATAGAAACTTCGTTGCCACCTTTCAAAGCTTTAACAATAGTTTCAATCAAAGTTTCAACAGCAGTTTCTGCTTGAACTTTTGTTCCTCCAAGTGCTCCTTGCACAGCTTCAACGAGTGATGCTTTGTTCATTGTTTTTGAAGTAGGTTAGTTTTTCGACCTTAAAATAAGTATATATGAAGCCATTTTTTTGGCAACAAGGCTTTTGGCAGAGCTTTTTGGGAAGAAAAACACCCCTTCAAAGCCTCACTTTGAAGGGGTGTTTTTGATCTTCTTTGGTTTTATCTTGCGTACTCTATTGTTCTACTTTCCCGGATTACGTTCACTTTAATTTCTCCTGGGTATTTGAGTTCTTGTTCTATACGTAGGGCAATGTCACGAGCCAGTTTCTTGGCCTCAAGGTCAGAAATCTTGCCTGGGTCAACGAATACCCGCACTTCACGTCCCGCTTGAATAGCGAACGACTTCTCTACCCCTTCAAAGCTGGTAGCAATACCTTCTAGGTCCCCGAGACGCTTAATGTAGTTTTCTACGGTATCGCGGCGTGCTCCGGGCCTACCTCCTGATATGGCATCAGCCACCTGTACGAGTATGGACTCCACATTGTCATACGGATACTCCTCGTGGTGAGCACACACAGCAATAATGATTTGCTCATCCACCCCAAACTTTTGAAGGATTCTGCGACCGATTTCAACGTGTGTCCCTTGTATTTCGTGATCTACGGCCTTACCGAGATCGTGGAGAAGGGCACCAGCTTTGGCTACGTTTACATTAGCTCCGAGCTCCTCAGCCATAACTCCGGCGATGTGAGCCATTTCTATAGAGTGCTGAAGTACGTTCTGTCCATAACTAGTACGGAAGTGAAGTCGTCCAAGGATGGACACCACACGAGGGTCAAGGTTGAACACCCCACATTCGTAGCATGCCTGCTCACCCTTTTCTTTGATGACTTTGTTGATATCATTCTTTGCTTTCTCTACGAGCTCCTCAATTTTTACTGGTTGGATACGACCATCGGTAATGAGGTTTTCAAGTGCTACACGAGCTATCTGACGGCGTACGGGGTCAAAACAAGAAATGGTAATGACTCCTGGAGTATCGTCCACTATAACCTCAACTCCGGTTGCGCGCTCAAAGGCTTTAATGTTACGACCTTCCTTACCAATAATCTTGCCTTTGATTTCATCATTGGGTATGGCAACTGAGGTTGCCATAGTGTCTGATGCTACGGAGTTACCAAAACGATGAATCGCAGAAACTAGTATTTCTTTTGCTTTGCGTTCTAGCTTTTCTGTAGCGAAGCTCTCCACCTTTTGCATGCGTACCAAAAGATCTTCTTCGCCCTGCTTCTCTATAACCTTAAACAGCTCTTCTTTGGCTGCTTCACTGGTGAGTCCTGAAATACGTTCTAGCTCGACACACTTTTCTTGTTCAAGGGATTCGGTTCTTTCCTTTATTTCTTTAACTTCAGCAACTTTAATCTTGATATGCTCTATCTCTTTCTCAATATCACTTTGACGCTTGTCTAGAAGCTCCTCTTTTTTAATAAGACGATCTTCGTTCTTAGCTATTTTCTCTTCGCGCTCGCGTGCTTCTTCTCGCTTTTCTTTCTCGAATTCTTCTGCTTTTTTCTTGGCTCCCTCTATCACTCGGTCGGCTTCTTCACGGGCCTTGAGCTCCATTTGCTTTACTTCAAGCTCCATTGAACCCTTTTTTCCGAGGGTAAGTAAGAAGCGTAGGAAGTAACCAATGATAATACCCAAAAGCCCTCCGAGACCTAGGAGCGCTATGATTATTTTTATTGACATAACGGATTACAATTCCGCCTTTTCCAAAGGATTGCGAGGTAACATTCTTTTACTGAAGGTTGTTTTCGTAAGGTACATGGGATAATCGGTAAGCTACTTTTGGTATAGGGTGGGACTGTCTGAATTATCAAACTTACTAATAAGTCCATACTAGTAGGAAAAGTCTCTTCTGTCCACAGGTTGTGTTGCATAAGAAATCCCCTCTGTGTTGGTACATAGAGGGGATTTCTTTGTTTTTAGGTTAGTTTAACGCTTAGATTTGTGAATTTCGTCGATAATTCCGTACTTTTTAGCTTCGTCGGATGACATGTAGAAGTCGCGTTCTACGTCCTTTTCAATCTTTGCGAGCGGTTGACCGGTATTTTTAGCTAGGATTTTGTTCAAAATCTCACGGGTCTTCAAGATATGCTTGGCTGAAATCTCAATATCAGTTGCCTGACCCTCTGCTCCACCCCATGGCTGGTGAATCATTACTTCAGAATTAGGCAGTGCGTAGCGCTTGCCTTTCTCTCCAGCTGAGAGAATAACAGCTGCAGCAGAGGCGGCGATACCGACACACACGGTGGACACATGCGGCTTGATATAGTTCATAGTGTCGAGAATGGCAAGTCCCGCAGTAACATGGCCTCCAGGACTATTGATGTAAAGTGAAATATCTTTCTTCGGGTCTTCTGATTCAAGGAAGAGGAGCTGGGCGATGACGATGTTTGCTACGGTATCGTCTATCGGGCCGCCGAGGAAAATAATGCGATCTTTAAGGAGACGTGAGTAAATATCGTAGGCGCGCTCGCCGAAGTTGGACTTCTCAATAACAGTTGGAATGAGTATAGACATATGTAGAGTGGTTAGAGACTCACAATAATATAACCATAGCGACTGTGCAACTTAATACAAGTTATGCTTGGCTTTCTAGAAATTGAAATACTTTTTCGTTTTTGATGACGTGGGAGAAATAAGAAGCAGCACGAATCGGGTCAGCGTCCTGATAGTGCTCAAGAAGGTGCCTTACTTCAGTTTCAACTTCTTCTTGTGGAGCTTCTATCTTTTCTTCCTTAGCTATTTTGTCCAGTATAAGTTCCATCTTGGCTCGCTCTATAGCATCTTTCTCCCAGTCTTTGCGGAGGTCAGCCTCGGTTTTCTTGATGCGAGTTAGGTAGTCGGCCATTTTTACTCCCATGCGCTCTACATCATCTTGCATCTGGCCTACCATGCGAGAAAGTTCAGCTTCAACAATAACAGTCGGTAGGGTGAGCTCTGTCTTTTCTATGATTGCTTTAACGATAGCCAAGCGATGCTTTTCTTTGGCGCGGAGTTCTTTTTCTTTGACGATACTGTCGCGCATTTTTTCTTTAAAGTCAGCAACATTTTCAAATTTGCCGAAATCCTTTACCAATTCGTCAGTGAGTGGGGGGAGGTTTTCATCCGCTACTTTTTCTCCTTCCTTTCCACGTTGCTCACGCATACGGCGGAGTGTCATAATACCTTCCTCAACCTCTTTTTCAGTAACTTCAGTGGTTTCCTTTTTAGTACTCTCAGCCTTAGCGAGTTTTTTGTAATCTGGTAATTCAAACCTTGGGAAAGTTGAAGCAATGATTTCAAAGGAGAGGGGAGACCCGATAGCAAGTTTAGTTATCTGTACCTTAGGGGTACCGATAATGTCTTCTTTGGTTTCATGCAAAATTGCTGGATACGCCGCGTTAAGTGCCTCTTCTCCTGCTTCTTCAAGTATGGCTAATTCTCCAATGCGTTCAATAATAGTTTTTTCGGGGACATGACCTTTGCGGAACCCAGGAAGTTCTAGCTCAGCCTTGAAATGCTCCAAGGCATGTTCACGGTAATGCGCGAGTGCCCCCACTGTTATTTCCCCGGTGATTTTGACCTCCGAGTTAGGGAGTTTTTCTACCTTAAGGGCAGTGTGTAATTTCTCATCATGTGAGTGTGTATGTGTAGCCATAATAGTTTTTGAGTTTAGCGTGAAAGCCCTTGTTTCGCAAGGATTTTTTACTGGTGTGGGGTAAGGTAAACCCCCTCCGATCGCAACCGATCGGAGGGGGTTTGGGTTTGGACTTATTGACTAAGTGTTGCCTTCACGTTGGCAGTGTCTCCATCAATTGGGGAGGTATCAGTTGATTGGATATCTGCGTTGATAGAGTTAAGGTCATCAGTACTACCTTGTACTTTAAGCTTGGCTACGGCTTGATCGGTATTGGCCTCATTTACATTCTGAGTAGGGACAATTGTAGGATTCTCAGTTGAAGTACTCATCATTTGTTGGCCATAGTAGTAGAGACCACCGAGAATAAGGATGAGGACGATAATGATTGAACCAATAATAGGTCCTGTTGAAGAATGTGACTCTGCTGGCATGGTTGCCATCGGAGTACTCATAGGAGGTACTGGGTTTTGTGGAGGAGTTATTGGCTGGTTTTGTATTGGGTCCATACGTGTGTATTACATTATTAATTTTTAAATCGAAGAAGTGGTGGTTCCCGTAGTAACTGGCGTAGCTGGTGTGTCAGCTCCCTTTTGGCCAATAAGAGTTCCTACTACTTTCATAAGGGCATCTTGTGCAGCTTTCATAAGAGCCTGTTCATTTTTCATAGCAGTTTCTACTTTAGAAGCGCCATCCTTGGGGTTACTAAGGGTCGCTACTTCGGCAAAGGTTGCTGAAACAGTGGTAATACCATCTTTTGCTGCTGTTATTTTAGTTTGAGCATCAGCAAGAGCTGCTTTAGCTGCTGTGGTGTTGCCACCAGCAGCTGTTACTTTATCTATACGGCTTTGAAGACGAGCAACAATAGTATTCATACGGTCAATCGCTGCGCCCATACGATCTACTGCTTGAGCGGCGAATTTTGCAGCTTGCTCTACTGCTTTTGCAGCGCGCTTTGCTTTTTCAGCGTCAGTTGAGGTTCCAGTGTTCATACGAGGAGAGGTACTACCCATACGCATCATTTTTTCAGTAGAACTAGCAAGGCGCATGTTGCGCTCACGTACCGCTTCCATAATGTCATCTTTTGCCTCGTCACGGCGATCTTCTATCTCGAGGCGCATTTTTTGGCGGAGATCAGTAGTTGAAGCGACGGCTGCACGACGAATATCTTGAATGTCTTCATGCATTTGGTCGCGCTTGTCACGAAGTCCCATGCGCGCATCGGTTGTGGTGGCATTCATCATGGCCGCCTTCATATCTTCACGCTCGTTTTTAATGGCACCACGGGCGTCAGTACGAATTCCCTTGATTTGTGCGGTGGTTGAAGCGCGCATACCAGCTACATCAGTTCTCTTTAGCTGTTGAATATCTCTTACTTGACCACGTAGTGGTGGACGTGAACCCTCATTTGGAGGGGGCAGTGCACCATCATTGTCTTGCGCGAATACAAGGCCAGCAGCACCAAGTGTGAGGGTGCTGGCAAGGGCTGTTCCAACGAGGAACGATACAGTACGTTTGTTCATAATTATTTTTTTAAATTGTATAAGCTAATAGAAAGAAAAGCCCAAAGCTAACTAAAAAGCTTTCTCTTGCTGTAAAGTATACCGCCTCTCCTTCACAAGTGAGGGAGAGGCGTTGGGGATAAAAACAGGTCTTAGCTCACCGTTTTTATTTCTGGAATTTTTCCTTGTAGAGAGTGAGTGATTTTTGGAAAGCTTTTGTTGCTTCGTCTTTTCCACTAAAGCCTTTAATTTCAACTACCTTGTTTTGTAGTTTTTTGTACGTGCTGTAGAAGTGCTCTATTTCTTTGAGGGTGTGCTTGTTGACGTCAGCCAGGTCTTTAATGTCATTCCAACGTGGATCGTCTGCTGGTACGGCTATGACCTTATCATCTCCTTCACCTGAATCAACCATATGCATAATGGCGACGGGACGGGCGCGGACTAATACTCCAGGAAATAGGGGATATGTAGTTAAAAGGATTACATCAAGGGCATCCCCGTCTTCCCAAAGAGTTTGAGGTACAAAGCCATAGTCGAAAGGAAAACTTTGGGCGGTGTGAGAAACGCGGTCGAGGGCAATAAGCCCAGTTTTTTTATCAATTTCGTATTTATTGTTAGATCCTTTATTGATTTCGACAATAACATTCATCTCTTCGGGGGTTCCAGGTTCAATATCGTGCCACAAGTTCATAGTATGTAATTAGAATTAGAAATAATAAGGCTAATATATAGTCTAAATAGTGGAGAAGCAAGAACCCCTCCCTGCAAGCAGGGAGGGGTTCTTTTTTAGATCTTTCTAAATTAGTTTAGATTAATTCGGCACCGTCTTCGGTAGCGGAGACAACATTCTCTCCTCCAAGGGAGGTGATATCAATTCTCCAGCCAGTCAGCTTTGCTGCGAGGCGTACATTTTGTCCGCCCTTACCGATTGCAAGTGACTGCTGGTCCTCAGTTACGGTTACTTTTGCTTGGTGGTTTTCAATATCAGTCTCAACTGAAAGCACTTTAGCAGGGGAGAGAGCATCCTCAATAAACTTCTTTGGATCCTCGGACCACTCAATAACATCAATCTTCTCGCCGCCAAGCTCACTCATAACAGTAGATACACGTACCCCACGCTGACCCACAAGAGAACCAACAGGATCAATATGTGAGTCGCTAGAGAGTACGGCAATTTTGGAGCGAGAACCTGCTTCACGGGCAATGGCCTTAAGTTCTACAACGCCGCTTGCTAGCTCAGGGGTCTCTTGCTCAAAAAGTTTGGTTAAAAACTTAGGATGTGAGCGAGAAAGCTTGAGGAATACGCCACGAGGACTCTCTTCAATAGCGTATAGGTAGGCTCGTACGCGCTCTCCTTGCTTATAGCGCTCTCCTGGAATCTGTTCCTCATAGGCAAGCTGTCCAACAGCGCGGCCTAGGTTTAGGAAAATGGTACCGCGCTCTACACGCTCTACTGTACCAGTGACGATTTCACCCTCTTTCTTACCGTACTCAGAAACCATAGCAGTCTTCTCAGCTTCACGGATTTTCTGGATAATAACTTGCTTTGCAGTTTGAGCAGCAATACGACCGAAGTCAGCCTTAGTTTCAAGGGGGAAGGTAATTTCGTCATCAAGTTCAACATCCCGCTTAATACGCTTTGCATCTCCGATAAGGATGTGGTGGTCTTCATTGTAGCGAGGGCGGAAGTCCTCTGGGTCTACTTCCTTCTCACCTGAAATCTCGGCCTCTACTTCCTCGGGCATTTTTACTCGGGTTTCATCAACCACGCTCTTAATTTGTTCAAAAACAACTCCTCCTACAGAAAGGTCAAAGTGGGCGCGAACAATTTGCCCCTTCTTTCCGTACTCCTTACGGTAGGCGGTAGCTAGGGCAGCTTCAATAGCCTCAATGATTCTTTCACGAGGGATACCACGCTCTTGTTCTAGTTCAGCTAATACTGAATTAATTACTTTTAGATCAAACATAGGTTTAGGTTTATATATAGATAGTATGAAAAGTGGCTATTAAAAAAGCCCGGGGAGACCCGGACTGACCACTAACAGAGAATACGATAGCAGAGAGAGGGGTGGTTGTCAACTGTGGGTACATGCTCTGTATAAACTAAGAGAAGGTATACTTTAGTCATGGAAACACGTACCGCCCGCTCATTAATTCTTGGTCCACTTTGTTTTTTGGTCTTATTTCATATTCTTTTTTTTAGAAATAATGAGTATGCCTCGATATTTTTATATGTAGTTATTCCCCTTATTTTATATATAACGCTTGTTTTAATAGTCATCCCATTTTTTAGTCACAAAGAGGTCACCCTCGCTTATCAGTATGGAGTAACTCATGGAATTAATTTTGGTGCAGCACATATTGTGGCTATAGTAACACTTGTTTTTGGTGGAGTATCTTTCTTTTTTTATCAGCATCAGGATCTTGTGCCATTTAGCTTGGTTTGGCCAAAGTTGTTAGGAAGTTATTTTGTTACAGTACTTTTTTTACTTTTCATTATGTTCTTTGGTGGGAGAGGTAACATAAAAAGGTAGGGAGTTTGCGTTGTGTATTACTTTTGAAAATATTTCGGCACTCTACTGTTATACTTCTTGTATAAGAAGTGTCGTCACGGAAACGTTTGCTTTGTGATCGGCTTCTGTTTTTTCTATGCACATTAAAGATGATCAACTAAAGGAGTTCATACTTGATTCAGGACTTGTATCGCGTACTGATTTGGATGCAGCTGAAGCTGAGGCCATAGCACGTGATCAAAGTGTTGGTCATATTTTAATCGCGGAAGGCAAGATGTCAGAGGATGATCTGCGTCGTGTGCAGGCCTATATTCTCGGTATCCCTTTTGTAAACCTTAAGGGACAAAAAATTGATTTTGATATTTTAACGCTGATTCCAGAACCTATTGCGCGTAATCACAATATTGTTGCCTTCAGAAAGACAGAGGACTCTATAGAGGTAGCGATGCTTGATGCAGAGGATTTGGGGGCTATTGATTTCGTTAAAAAGAAGGTGGGACTTAAGGTATTGCCTCGCCTTACCGATACGGAGTCTATGAAGAGTGTGTTACTTCAGTATCAGAAAAGTCTGAAGGCTGAGTTTGGTGACATTATCCAAAAAGAAACTGATTCGCTGAAGACGTTGGTGGAAGACACTGGCGGGGGAGAAGAGTCAGCCTCGGATCTTAAAAAGTTAGCGGAAGATTTGCCAGTTGTGCGCATTGTGGACTCATTGCTGCATCATGCTATTTTGCAGGATGCTTCTGATATCCATATTGAGCCGATGGAAACTCAGGTACTTATTCGGTATCGCATAGATGGAATACTTCGCGACGCTATGGTGCTCCCTAAAAGTGCTGGGAACTCTATTACCGCCCGTATTAAAGTTCTCTCTAATTTAAAGCTTGATGAAAAGCGTCTCCCCCAAGATGGGCGCTTTAAAATAGAATCTGATTCACAAAAGGTTTCATTCCGTGTTTCTGTGCTACCTACTTACTTCGGTGAGAAGACGGTAATGCGTCTCCTTAAGGAGAATGCTGGAGGATTCTCGCTTGAAGGTTTAGGACTTCATGGTGAAGGGCTCGAGCGAGTGCACGAAGCAACGCGTCTTGCCAACGGACTTATTCTAACCACTGGTCCAACAGGGTCTGGTAAAACCACAACACTTTATACACTGCTCGATCTTTTGAATACACCGGACGTTAATATTTCAACTATTGAAGATCCTATTGAATATCAAGTAGCGCGTATTAACCAAACGCAGGTAAAACCAGAAATCGGTTTTACTTTTGCGCAGGGATTGCGCACACTCGTACGTCAGGACCCAGACATTATCATGGTGGGTGAAATCCGAGATGAAGAGACAGCTTCTTTGGCTGTGAATGCGGCGTTAACTGGCCACTTAGTGCTTTCAACACTGCACACTAACTCTGCTGCTGGAGCTATTCCGCGCCTTGTTGATATGAAAGTAGAACCATTCCTACTCGTTTCAACTATTAAAGTGATTATTGCACAACGATTGGTACGTAGATTGTGTGCTAGCAAGGAGCAGTACTATTTGAATAAAGATGAGTTGGCGCAACTTGCAAAAAATGTAGACATGGACCGTGTGCTCGGGTTCCTGCGAGAAGAAAAAGTTGTTGGGCCCACTACAACATGGGAAAAAGTTCCTTTCTTTAAGGCCAAACCTTCAAAGGATTGTGAGGATGGGTATGGTGGACGCGTTAGTATTCATGAGGTGCTTAAAATGTCACCCGCTATTCGCGATCTTAT
Organism: uncultured Candidatus Saccharibacteria bacterium; assembly: GCA_964385825.1. Lineage (GTDB taxonomy): Bacteria > Patescibacteriota > Minisyncoccia > Phycocordibacterales > JAKFXT01 > JAKFXT01. The sequence continues at coordinate 51,994 of CAYLPX010000002.1, read as the reverse complement.
CATTAAAGGGGTGTCATCAGATGAGCTGGAAGCGCAGGCTAAGAAAGAGAAAATGATGAGCATGCTTGAGGATGGAATTTTTATGGCAGCGCAAGGCTTCACTACTATAGAGGAAGTGCTTCGTGTAGTTAATTCAGAATAATATGGCGCAATTTGAAGTAAAAGTACTAACTAAAGAAGGGGCCATCGAAACGCGAACACTTGAGGCGGCGAATAAAACAGCGCTCTATGAACAGGTGCGTCAGGACGGGCAGCGTCTCGTATCTTCTCATGAACTCAATCAAGCGGGGCTTGATATGATCATGGAGAAAATAAACAACTTTCTTGGTTCTGTAAAACTTCAAGATCGTATTACTTTTGCTCGCAATGTCGCCGCTATGCTTGCTGCAGGACTTGCTCTCTCGCGAGCGATTTCCATCATGGAAAGGCAAACAAAGAATAAGAAATTTAAAACTGTTTTACAGCAAATCAACGAAGAAATAGGAAAGGGAGCAACTTTTTCAAGTGCACTCGCTAAGTTCCCGAAGATTTTCTCTAATCTTTTCGTTTCTATGGTGCGGGCAGGTGAAGAGAGTGGAGGACTAAGCGACACACTTGTGGTGGTAGCTGATCAGATGGAAAAAACCTACATGCTCATCAAGAAAATTAAAGGAGCAATGATTTATCCTGCCATTATTATTTCAGCCATGATTTTGATCGGAGTGCTTATGATGATCTTCGTGGTTCCATCACTCACAGCCACGTTTAAGGAACTGAATGTGCAACTACCAACGAGCACTAAAATAATTATTGGAGTGAGTGATTTTCTTAAAAACCACCTTTTCCTCTTCATCTTCCTTTTGGGTGGAAGTATCGCAGGCCTCATTTCAATGGCCAAAACTACATGGGGCAATCGTGGGCTTGATTACATAACCCCACGATTCCCAATCATTGGCGGAATTGTACAGGAAGCATACGCAGCCCGAACCTCTCGTACCTTAGCTTCCTTGCTTCAAGCGGGAGTTGAGGTGGTGACAGCGCTCACCATTACGCGTGATGTGCTTGATAACACTTACTATAAGGAAGTGCTCGATGAGGCACAGAAAGAGATTGAGAAAGGTGCCCCCATGTCGGCTGTGTTCATGCGGCACGAAAATATTTTCCCAATTCTTGTGGGAGAAATGATGAGTGTAGGAGAGGAAACAGGCGCTTTGGCTGATATGCTCGCTAAACTTGCACTTTTTTATGAAACAGAAGTTGATCAGAGGACTAAAGATCTCTCAACCATTATTGAGCCATTCCTTATGCTTTTCATTGGTGCGGGAGTTGGATTCTTTGCGGTTGCCATGATCTCACCTACCTATTCAGTACTTTCTAATATTTAGTATGAATCTTCACATGTTACATAGGCAAAAGGGAATGACACTGATTGAAGTCTTGATTTCGGCGGCAGTATTTCTTTTCATTGCCCTATCAGTTTATGCAACATACTCTAAAACACTTGAGCTTGTGAGGATTTCACGAGTTAAAATTACTGCAACGAACTTGGCTAATGAACAGTTTGAAATAGCCCGAAATCTACCGTACGCCTCGGTTGGACTCATTAATGGTGTTCCAGCAGGTGTGCTTTCTAGAACCCAAACATTGGTGCGTGATGGCGTTACCTTTCAAGCTACTACTAGTATTCAGAATATGGACGATCCTTTTGATGGTGTAGCGGGAGGTGTTCCGAATGATACTTCACCGGCGGACTACAAAGAGATGGAAATTATTATTGGGTGTTCAACCTGTGTTAATTTTCAGCCAATGACCTTTACCGGTCGAATTAACCCTAAAGATGTAGAAGCTGCTTCAACTAATGGATCACTTTTTATACGTGCATTTGATGCTAATGGCACTCCGGTCAGTAATGCCAATGTTTTAATCACTAACACAGCTGCCGGGATTTCTATTAGCGACGTAACTGACACCAATGGTTTGTACGATCTTATTGATACCCCACCTGCAGCTAATGGGTATCATGTCGTGGTGAGTAAGGCTGGCTACTCAACGGACCAGACATATCCCTTAAATGGTGTTGGTCTTAGCAATCCCGCTAACCCCGATTCAACTGTGCTCGTACAGCAGGTAACTCAAAATAGTTTCTTTATTGATAAAACAAGTACCATTAATGTTAATAGCGTAAAGAGTAACTGTGCTCCTGTGGGGAATATCAATTTTAATCTTACGGGGGCTAAGGTTAAGGGGACTAATAGTGGGAGTACGGTTTACAAATATAATAATAATTTTGTTACTGACAGTGGAGGACTTAAAACTCTTTCAAGTCTTGAATGGGATACATATAATGTAAATTTTTTGGATACCGCATATGACTTGGCGGGAACTATTTCACCGCTTCCGGTAAACCTGGCACCGAATAGTACTCAAAATGTAACTTTGGTAGTTCAAGCGAAAGACCCCAATGCACTTTTGGTTACCGTGAAAGATGCCGCTACAGGACTTCCACTTACTGATGCTACAGTTAATTTAACCGATAATGATGAATACAATCAGTCTTTTATCACAGACCGGGGCTTTCTTAAGCAAACAGATTGGTCGGGGGGAGATAGTCAAACTAATTTTGCCAATGATGAAACCAAATTCTTGAGTTCAGATGGCAATGTTGAATATATAGCAACGCCAGGGGTGGTTAGTTTGAAATCAATTCTAGGTATATATCAATCCTCTGGAGTATTAACATCTTCAACTTTTGATACAGGTTCAGCTAGTAATTTCCACCAGTTATTATGGAACCCTGGTTCGCAACCACAGGGTGTAGGGTTAAATAGTGTGCGGTTTCAGATTGCCACCAACAATGATAATGCCACATGGGTCTACAAGGGACCTGATGGAACTTCTGGTACATACTACAGTGCAAGTAACCAAAATATTTCTACGTCTCACAATGGAGATCGATATTTACGATATAAAATGTTTTTAGCAACTGACGATACTAGTAAAACACCAACAATTTCGGATGTTTCATTTACCTTTACCTCAGCCTGCGTGCCACCTGGGCAAGTACTGTTTACTAACCTTTCAAGTGGGAATTACTCGTATACTATTACAAGAACAGGGTATCAAACCTTTACCGGTACCCTTACCATCTCGTCAACTCGGCAGAACCTTGATGTCCCGCTACAAGTAAATTAGCCCTATGAAAAAAATCGTACTCAAAAAAGGTTTTACATTACTTGAAACACTTCTAAGTGTTGGTCTCGTTGTTATACTTTTTAACGTCATTACACTTTTTAGTAAGGATGTTTTTTCATTAAATGCAACATTGAGTGGCTCTTTGTCTGCCCAGGAGAATGCACGCGTAGTGCTTCGTCAGATAGTAAAGGAGCTCCGTACAGCTTCTATCTCCAATACAGGTTCGTACCCAATTATAGAAACACTACCCACCCGGGTGCGATTTTTTAGTGATCTTGAAGGTGATGGAGTCAAAGAGGAGGTTCAATACTACATAGCTTCTGATGGGAAAACACTTAAAAAAGCAGTGCTTAAGCCAACTGGTGCCCCACTTGCATACAATGAAAATGCGAGTACTACATCAACGGTTATTAGTAATGTCGTTAATGGAACTTCAATTTTTAGCTATTTTGATAAAAATTATACTGGAACGAGTGCGGCACTTTCCCAGCCGGTAGATATAGCTGCAGTACGTCTAGTTAAAATAGATGTTACTTTGGACAATGATCCCAATCGTTCTCCCGTTCCAATTGTAGTTTCAAGTCAGGTTTCACTGCGTAATCTTAAAGATAATTATTAATATGTTTACAAAAATTTCAAAGCAGAGAGGTTTCATGCTACTGCAGACATTGGTGTTTGCTGGTATTGCAGTTCTAGCTCTAACTGCACTCATTGGTTGGGCTGGTGTATCAGTACGCTCAGCCAAACATGCTCTCTATAGAGAGCAGGCATTTCAAATAGCTGAAGCAGGAATTGATTACTATCGTTGGCATTTAGCCCATGCGCCAACAGACTATCAGGATGGAACGGGGGCGGCGGGTCCCTATGTTCACTCATTTCTTGATCTCTATGGTGCTACTATTGGACGCTACACATTAACTATCACGCCTCCTTCTATTGGATCAACTAAAGTAACTGTTCGATCTAAGGGGGAAGTTTTTGCTGATACGGGGGCTACTCGTACGGTTGAAGTACAATTCGCAAAACCCTCATGGGCAAAATACGCAGCAGTATCAAATGCAGGGATTTGGTTTGGAATATCGGAAACAATATATGGGCCGGTACACAGTAATTCAGGAGTAAGGGTTGACGGTATTGCTTACAACACGGTTTCAAGCGCAATTTCCTCCTATGACGATCCTGTACACAATGATACGAACAAAGAATTTGCTGTACATACGCACAGGAATCCTCCACCAGGAGGAGCTTCTACGGTTCAGAGTTTCCGCCCTCTTGAGGCCCCTCCTAATCCAGTTCCTTCGCGTAGTGATGTGTTTGTGGGGGGTCGACAATTTCCAGTTCCTGCGGTCGATTTCAGCGGTATTACTAATAACCTGCAGGATTATAAAACAAAAGCACAAGCAGCCGGTTTCTATCGAGCTTCTTCCGGGGTGGCGGGGTATCACGTTGTTTTAAAGACCAATGATACTTTCGATCTTTATAAGGTTAATAGTTTAGTTAACCCGGGCAATGGATGTTCCAATAGTTCCAATTCTAGTAGTCAGCCTGGGTGGGGTTCTTGGAGTGTTGGAACAACAGGTGGGGCACAAACATTACTTGGTAATTACGCCTTTCCTTCAAATGGAGTTATGTTTTTTGAAGATCATGTGTGGGTTGACGGGACTATAAATTCTGCTCGAGTTACGATTGCTTCTGGAAGGTTCCCAGTAAGTAGTGCTACTTATACGAATATTATTGTTAATGATAATTTGCGGTATACCAATACCGACGGTCAGGATACAATCGCACTTATTGCACAGGGAAAAGTGCTCATAGGACTCCGCAGTGCTGATACGATGCGTATCGATGCTGCTATGATTGCTCAAAATGAATGGATAGGCCGATATTACTATGGCTCAAATAGTTGCCAGACAGATTTGCGAACGCTACTAACGCTTTATGGGATGCAGGCAACGAATCAAAGTGGTGGTTTTGCTTGGGATAATAATGGAACCATTATAAGTGGGTATCAAACACAGATTTCTTACTACGATCCTAATCTGCTTTATAGCCCACCGCCTTCTTTCCCACTACTCTCTGATCAGTATCAAACCTTGTATTGGCAGGAGATAAAATAGCTTCACCACAAAGAAAGTCGGCTACAAAGCCGGCTTTCTTTGTGGTGACTTTCTGCCTACATGATAAAATAAGACGTATGCAAAAAACAAAGAAATTAAGAAAACTGGTAGTAGCTAATTGGAAAATGAATCCAAGCACTACAGCAGAAGCTCTCTCTATCTATAAGGAAACCGTCAAAAGTATCGGAGGGGCCCTCGAGGTTGTGGTATGTCCACCGGCAGTGTATCTACCGCTTATTGCAAAGACTAAGATAAAGAAGGGGATGACTCTCGGGCTACAAAATATTTCCGAATATGATGAGGGGGCACATACGGGAGAAACGTCACTCTCCATGGGTAAAAATTTCGGCATTACCTATGTGATTGTCGGACATTCAGAACGTAGGGCTATGGGGGAAGGGGATGAGATAGTTGCCCGTAAGGCACTTATGGTAAAAAAAGCCAAACTCACTCCCATTATTTGTATTGGGGAACATGAACGGGATACTCATGGTGCATATCTTGAAACACTTAAGAGCCAGCTTCTATCTTCGCTTTCATTGTTACCAAAAAACTCTATTAAAGAAGTAGTAATAGCCTACGAACCCATTTGGGCCATTGGTAGGTCGGCAAGTGAAGCGATGGATGGACACAGCCTTCATCAAACTTCACTCCTTATTCGAAAAATCTTAATTGAAAACTTCGGTACTAGTGCCAAAGAAACAAGGGTTCTCTATGGTGGGGCGGTAGCACCAGAAAATGCCGAGACACTTGTGCGTGAGGGGGAAGTAGATGGACTCTTAGTGGGGCATCAGAGCCTTAAATCAAAGAATTTTGCTGAGATTATTGCTGGTGTACGCAGAGCCTAACATATGCACATACTTAAAGACGCAGAAATACAGGAAGGAGTACGAGTACTTGTGCGGGTAGACTTCAATGTGCCGGTTAAAGACGGAGCACTTGTTGATACGTTCCGTATAGAAAAAGCACTACCCACTATCAATTTTCTTTTGGAAAAGCGGGCTGTGGTTATTTTAGTGAGTCACATTGAAAATGATGAGGGAGAAACATTGCTGCCGGTATCAGAGTTTTTAAAACAAAAGGGATTACCGCTTACCTTTGTTAAGGAGAGTGAGCTGACTGTAATTAAGGAGGAGGTAGCTAAAGCACAAGGCGGGCAAATTGTACTCCTTGAGAATATTCGCCGTTTCAAGGAAGAAAAAGAGAACGATGAAAAGTTCGCTAAAGAGTTGGCACAACTTGCTGATATATACGTGAATGATGCTTTTGCGGTTTCGCATCGCAAGCACGCATCGGTTGTGGGGGTACCTAAGTTTCTGCCACATTATGCTGGGTTTTTAGTTGAACATGAAGTTACGGAACTTTCGCGTGCTTTTAATCCCCCGCACCCATTTCTTTTTATATTGGGCGGAGCTAAGTTTGAAACAAAAGAGCCGTTAATAAAAAAGTTTTTAGAGGTTGCTGATCATGTCTTTGTAGGAGGGGCGCTCGGAAATGATTTTTTTAAAGTGAAGGGGTATGAAATTGGCGGCTCCATTGTCTCAGGGAAAATGCCTGAGGAAGAGGTTGTAACTAATGGAAAATTACTGTTACCAAGTGATGTGGTGGTGCGAGGAAGTGATGGTCGAAGAGTGCTACGTGCGCCAACCGAAATTCTGCCGAATGAAATAGTAAGCGATGCTGGGAGTCACACACTCGAAATGCTCCGCGAGCATATCATGCATGCAAAACTTGTACTGTGGAATGGCCCCTTAGGCTTTTATGAAAAAGGATATGATCATGCAACGAAAGCTGTTGCTACTATGCTTGCTGAAAGCTCGGCCCGCTCTATAGTTGGAGGAGGGGATACTATTGCTGCTATTGAGTCCCTCGGTTTAACTGATCGCCTCTCCTTTATTTCAACAGGAGGCGGGGCTATGCTTGATTTTCTCGCTAACGGAACTTTAGTGGGGATTGAGGCTTTGAAATAATTTTACTTTTTAAAGTTGAGGGGGTATACTCCTTCTGGCTCGTAACAACACTACGGTACCGCACATGGTGCAAGGTTCGACTCCTTGCAGTGGTCAAAGATTGTGAAAAAAGAGGGTGTAGGATATGTGGGAGGCTTTGAAACCCTGCTTCCGGGATGGGTGGAGCCGACGTTGAAATACCACACGCTTTTAGTAGGAATCTGCGATTGGAGCCCGGCCTGCACTTAACCTCACGGGGTAGTGCAGGCTGTTTTTGTTTTATAAAACCCCCTTTAGTTTTTCTCCGGTTTCTGTGAGTTGTTCTGGCGTTACTTTAGCGTGTCCCCAGTGGACTAGTCCATCATTGTTGAAGCGGGGGATAACATGCAGGTGGGCGTGGAAAATAATTTGTCCCGCTGCACTATCATTGTTCATGCCAAGATTGACACCATCAGCCTTAAGCTCACTTTTTATAGCTTTGGCTACTTTTTGTGCGGTTGCAAGGAGTGCGTTCCTTGAGGCTTCTTCTAGTTCGTATAGATTGACTAAGTGTTTTTTAGGGATAACAAGAGTGTGACCTAGGTTTACTGGGTTGATATCCAAAAAAGCAAACGTTAGTTCATCTTCGTATACTTTGGTTGCGGGGATCTCTCCAGCGACAATTTTGCAAAAAATACAGTTCGAGTCCATGAAGTGAGTATATGGTAAAATGCGCTGATGCGAAAGTACTCCCTTAAACAACCTCCCCAAATATCCCATGAAGCACTCTCAATATTTCACCCACTTCAGCAATCACTTTTAGTCTCGCGAGGGGTTACTACCCTAGAGGACGCACAAAAGTTTTTGCAGCCTTCGTATGAAGATCATACTCACGACCCACTTTCTATTCTTGGCATGGAGAAGTCAGTTATTCGGATACTTAAGGCAATAGAAAACGCGGAGCGTATCACTATCTATAGTGATTATGATCATGATGGAATACCGGGTGGAGTCATCCTTCATGATTTTTTTAAAAAGATTGGGTATGCCAATTTCACTAACTACATTCCCCATAGGTATACCGAAGGGTATGGGATGAATGTGAAGGCGATGGAGACGTTAGCAAAAGAGGGAACAACGCTTATTATCACTGTTGATTGTGGTATCACTGATGTCCTGCCAGTAACGAGAGCCAATGAACTTGGGATGGATGTAATTATTTCTGACCACCATTTGCCACACGGCGAATTACCCCCAGCGTTCGCCATACTTAATAGTAAACAAGAAGATTGTGAGTACGCCTATGACATGCTTTGTGGTGCAGCTGTTGCTTACAAACTAGTACAAGCCCTTATTGCCAAAGGAAATTTTAATTTAGTAGAAGGGTGGGAGAAATGGCTACTCGACTTAGTAGGTATTTCAACCGTGGCGGATATGGTCCCACTTACTGGAGAGAATAGAGTCTTTGCACATTATGGATTAAAAGTACTTCGTAAGTCGCCTCGTCCTGGACTACAGAAACTTTTGCGTGTGATGAAAATGAATCAAGCTACTATCACAGAGGATGACATTGGCTTTATGATAGCGCCACGCATCAACGCTGCCTCACGTATGGGTGATCCTCGTCTTGCTTTTGATTTACTTTCCGCGAGTGAGGGAGGAAATGGTGAGACCCTAGCTAAAGAGTTACAAAAATTAAATGACACTCGGAAAGGAGTAGTGGCTTCTATGGTTAAAGAAATGAAGCACAACCTTTCAGAGCGCGAGGAGCTCCGCGAGGTTATTGTGTTAGGGAACCCGAATTGGCGTCCAGGACTTTTGGGACTCGCTGCCAACACGTTAGTTGAAGAACATAGTCGCCCAGTGTTTCTCTGGGGACGAGAAGGAGGAGAAACTCTCAAAGGTTCTTGCCGCTCCGATGGGACGGTGGACTTAGTAGCTCTTATGGGGGCGGTACCGAAAGATTTGTTTCTTGAGTTTGGGGGTCACGCAGCCTCGGGTGGTTTTCAGGTAGCGCAAGAATATGTCCATCTCCTTGAAGAAGAACTTTCTAAGGCTTATATGACAGTTAAGGAGGTTGGGGAAAGCGAAGAAGTTTTTGTTGATAGTATTATTCCACTCGATGAAGTGAACATGGCGACTTGGCGAGCTATTGAACCCCTTGCTCCTTTTGGAATGGGGAACCCAAAACCTATTTTTATGCTCCAGAATATTGTGCCGGAGAAGGCACGAATGTTTGGTAAAACAGGGGAACATTTGGAATTAACTTTTCGTAAAACAAATGGGGATTTTGTGAGAGCAATAGAATTTTTCAGCACGAGAGAAGTAAAGGAGGGCGAGAGAATAACGTTGATTGCTAACCTGGAGCGATCAACTTTTGGACGATATCCAGAAATCCGATTGCGTATTGTCGATATTGTATAAACAAATGATCCGCCGCGGTGTGTTGCGGCGGATCAGAAACCGAGTTTCCTTGGTAAGAGACGGTGATCTCAAAAATCCCAGTCACATTCCTGTGAACCTTGGTTACTCTAGCAAGGCCTCGGGACACATAGCGTACCGAGTCAGGCGCTCCGCGTGGGATGTATACCGTGAGTTTTGCCCCGACTTCGGGGACAATAGTGTCATCGGTATCAAAGCTCAGCTCCAGCTGATGATTGTTCGCTTCCCATTCCAGTTTTCGAGCCGGAGTGAAGCGAACGAAGGCAACATGCTTGTCTTCCTGTTTCATGCCCATCTCCTTCTCTAGGGTCTTTCTGTAGTCAATCATATAGAGAAGGGAAGTCAATCATAATTCAATTTGGTATAGTAGATGGCAATGAGCATATACACTATATATAGCGATGGGGGAGCAATCGGCAATCCGGGTCCTGGAGGATGGGGGGCATATGTTACTGATGGGTCACATATTGTAGAGCTAGGGGGAAGTGAGCCACACACGACCAATAACAGAATGGAACTTAAGGCAACTATTGAAGGTCTCCGTGTCACGCCTAAAAATAGTGAGATTAAACTACATGCTGATTCGCAGTATGTGATTAATGGTATTACCAAATGGATTTTTGGTTGGAAGAAAAATAATTGGCAAACATCGCTGAAGCAGCCAGTTCTCAACAAAGATCTTTGGGAGGAACTCCTTGCTATTGTGGAAGACCGAACGGTTGAGTGGGTGCATGTGAAGGGGCATGCTGGAATTGCTCTCAATGAGCGGGTGGACATTATTGCGAACTCATTTGCGCGTGGTAAGGAAGTAGAACTGTATACCGGAAGCAAAAAGCATTACCCGCATCAAGCAGTGGGACTTATCAAAGCGAGTGGTACAAGGAAGGGTAAGGCATACTCGTATGTGAGTAAGGTAGATGGACATATCACACGACACGCGACTTGGGACGCGTGCAAGAAAAAGGTGGAAGGGCGGACGGGGGCAAAGTTTAAAAAAGTGCTTAGTAAGGAGGAAGAGGACGCACTTATCCGTGAGTGGGATACAACTACATAATTTTTGTGAGCACGAATCGACTTATTTTTTCCATACTCGGGAGTTTCTTAGTCGGAATTTTTATTCGGTCACTCTATGATGTCCCAGAGTATATACTTTATAGCCTTTTGCTTCTGGCTTTTGCAATCTTTGGTCTCGGTCTCATACTTAAAAAGAAAAACACTCACTCGTTTCTAGTGAGTGTTTTTCTTTTTGGGACAGTCCTTGGAATACTGCGATTTGAGTATGACACTTCGCAGGTAGATAGCATGGCAGTGGCTTTAGGTACGAGAGCGGCATTTCACGGACTCATTACTGAAGAGTCAGACTATCGTGAGAAAACAACAAGACTCACTGTTTTAGTTACTACATTGGAGTATCGCGGAGTAACATATCCAGTAAAAGAAAAAGTACTTATAACCACACTTCCCCCGACGCTCTATAACTATGGCGAGGAAGTAACAATTGTAGGTACTCTTAAGAAACCACAGAATTTCGAGACATCAAACGGGAGAATATTTAACTACGAAGCCTATTTAGCAAAGTCAGGAATATTATATGAAATGACCTTTCCCGGTATTACCGTTGTGGGGGAGGGTGGGGGCAATAGCTTAAAGAGAAATCTTTTTCTACTTAAGCAGAAATTTTTAAGTGGACTTAATAGAGTTATAACAACCCCCGAAAGTTCATTTCTTGGTGGGATACTCCTTGGTGGCAATCAATCCCTTTCAAAAGATTTGCAAAATAGTTTTCGCAGTGCGGGGCTCGTTCACATCATTGTGCTTTCGGGTTACAACATCACGATTGTGGCAACGGCATTCATGTTTCTGTTTTCGTTTCTTGCTATTCGCAAACGAATATTTTTCGGGGTGGTGGGGATTTTACTTTTCGCTATTATGACGGGAGGTTCGGCAACGGTGGTACGCGCATCAGTTATGGCAATACTCGCACTTCTCGCTACATTTATTCGGCGAGACTATGACATCACGCGAGCACTTATTTTGGCAGGAGTACTTATGGTGTTCATTAATCCCAAAATTTTAGTATTTGATCTTTCTTTTCAATTATCATTTCTCTCAACAGTGGGGCTTATTTATGTTTCACCATTGTTTGAGCGGTATCTACGTGTGGTGCCGAGAAAGTTTGGCCTGCAGGAGATAGTAGTAGCTACACTTTCAACGCAGCTATTTGTATTGCCATTTATTCTCTACAGCATCGGGACTTTTTCAGTGGTAGCTCTCCTTGCCAATCTTTTGGTTTTGCCACTCATCCCACTCACTATGCTTCTTGGATTTATTACAGGAGTATGTGCTCTTATAAGTACTGCTATTGCAACTCCCTTCGCATATGTCACCTACTGGCTCCTTCACTATGAAATACTAATTGCTGAAAGATTTGGCAACTTATCTTTTGCATCTTTTGCGGTGCCGCAATTTCCAGCTTGGGTCATGTTCCTCTCCTATGTAAGTATTGGAATTTTCCTATGGAAACTCCAAAAGAAAAACACGCCGGCAATTGCCGGCGTGTAATGCGGGATTTTTCAGAACCCCGGAACTCCCGGGAAAGCGCCGCCTTTGTCTTTGGCCCGTGACCGAAGATTGCGCAGGACACCAAGGCATGCCTCGTTCACCTTGTCGATGCGGGCGTTCTGCGCCATCTCCCGCAAGGTCATTCGTGGTACGGGCTTGTTGACTGCCGGCGGGGAGCATCCGAAAGCGAACTCCCGGACATTTTGTTCATTTTGAGCGGAACGCATGCCGAACTCCTCACAATAGTTGATCGGATGATACTAAAAACAAGTTAACCTTATTTAGGCTATTTTATCAAATCTATTTTGCACATGGGACCAGTTCACATTTGAAAGAAAAGCCTCAACATACTTTGCTTTTTCAGCTGGTACATAATCAACCATGTAGGCATGCTCCCACATATCCATAGCAAGAAGGACGGGAAGTCCGGCAAGTTGCCCCAATTCATGATCAGCTACCCAGTATATATGTGGAGTTTTGCCAATTGGATCGTAGGCAAGTATGGTCCAGCCAATACCGCGCATAAGACCAGTGTTTTTAAAGTGAAGTATGAAGTCATCCCATGATCCATACTTTTCTATAAGTGCCTTGGCTACTGTGCTTTCAGTATTGGCTGCTGTAGCCCCACCTTCAAATTGTTCAAAGTAGTACTCGTGCATGCGCATGCCGTTAAACTCAAAGCCGAAACGGCGAAGGACCTCGCTGATGGCATAAGCATTCTTCTCACTGTCTTTTCGTAATTCAGCGAGAGTATCGCGCAAGGTGTTAGTGAACTTCACATACCCCTCATAGAGTTTGATATGAACTTCTAACTGCTTAGTTGAAATGCCAGCTAATTCTGGGAGATTAAACTTTCGTGGTTCGTAATGGTGCATGTTTTTATATTAGTTACTTAAGGGTATTTTAACACATCCCTTCTTACTACGTTTTAGCTATACTTAAGGGGATGGATAAACTGCGAAGTGTGCGAAATTATATATTGCCAGGGGTAGTATTTATCTTATTGTTCAGCAATGTTTTTGTTTGGCGAGAGGCTTTTTCCCCTCAAACAAGAAAAACTACTTTGAAAGTTTTTTATCTTAATATTGGACAGGGAGACGCCACACTTATTGAAGCACCGAATGGAAATCAAGTATTGATTGATGGAGGTCCTACAGATAATAAAGTGCTCACGGAACTCGGAGCAGTACTTTCGCCACTTGATCATGATATTGATGTGGTTATAGCAACTCACCCTGATGCAGATCATGTGGGAGGGTTACCTGAAGTATTGTCACGCTATAAAGTAGGCATGTTTCTTGAGTCGGGGAATAGAACTAAAGATACGCAGGCATTTAAGAGGTTAGATACTGAAGCAGTAAAGTTGGGGAATCAAAGAGTTATTGCAAAACGCGGGATGAGACTGGTACTTGATGAGGAAGATGGAGTAGCACTAGACATTCTCTATCCGGATAAAGATGTGACATATGTAGAAAGTAATGAAGCTTCAATTGTCGCGCGTCTCACGTATGGCTCTACCCACTTTATATTTAGCGGTGATGCACCGAGAGACATTGAGCAACATCTAACACAGCTAGATGGAACCGGTTTAGAAAGTGACGTGCTCAAAGCTGGGCATCATGGGTCTCACACCTCGAGTGATCCTACGTATGTACAAACGGTGCACCCCAGTATAGCGGTGATATCGGTGGGGAAGGATAATAGGTATGGGCATCCACATAAAGAAACACTTGCTACGTTTAATGCACTTCATATTGAAACTCTCCGCACTGATAACTTGGGGAGAATAGAAATAGATTCTGATGGTAGTAAGGTTTCGGTAAAATAAAAAACCCCGCCGAAGCGGGGTTTTGGCGCAACTAGCTCTCGCAGTTGCGCCGGGACTGTAGTACGCCGACCGGTCAGCTCAGCAGGGGAGCCGAGCGGTGGCGGAAGGCCGGCAGCGCGGCGCCGATCATGGCGGCCGTAGCGTGGCCGATGGCGATCAGGTTTTTCCAGGCAGTTTTGGTCTGGGCGACGGCGAAGGTCAACAGTTGGCGAAGCGCGGGCCGGCGGTGGCTGAAGTAGTGCCGGGCGACGGTTTTCGCAACGATGAACGCAATACCGAGGCCGACCAGGAAGAGGCCAAACGCCGACAGCATGCCGAAGACGTGGACCGGATCGAGCCAGGGACGCAAGTCGAACGTCGTGTAGGCCGCGGCCAGCGCATCGGGCTCGGCGAGCCAGGCGAGGATGCCGACGAACAGGGACACGATACCGACGAACGCATTGGCGGGGTTGGCGAAGAACGATTTCCACAGGGACGGGCGATGCTTTTGCATGATGCTCTCCTTGAGTGTAGTCCGAAATGGGACACTATTAACTTTACGCCGGTTTTAAAATGAGTCAAGGGGAAAAGCAAACTGCCGGCACGCTTCGCGTGCCGGCAGTTTGCTTTTGTTTTCTATAAGACTATCCACTAAAAACTATAAACTGTTTTAGATGAGTCCTGCCTTCTTGAGTGTGGCGTAAGCCCCATTCTTGTTGATAGTACGGATAGCAGCTGTTGAGAGGGTAAGGGTCATACTCTTGTTGAGTTCAGGTATGAAAATACGCTTCTTTTGGAGGTTCACATGGCGGCGACGCTTGCCAGTAGGGTTGAACTGGGTAGCACGAGTCTCGTTCGAGTAGCCCCCGCCTACGATTGAAGTCTTATTGGTGATTGCGCAAGATTTTGCCATATGTTTGAAACAATAGACGCTATGCTATCATTACTCATGAAATTTCGCAATATCTATGAATGATCCAGTAGTACTCTTTTTCGAGGTAGCTATCCTTATTATGTCAGTTATTGTCCATGAACTAGCGCATGGATACGTGGCTGATTTCTTGGGTGATAAAACAGCTCGTATGGCAGGGCGCCTTACGATTAACCCCATTTCCCATATTGACCCTCTTGGCTCAGTAATTTTACCTATACTTTCCTTCTTTTCCGCTGGTTTTATCTTTGGCTGGGCTAAGCCGGTGCCGTATAACCCCTATAACCTGCGGGGTAAGTATGCCGAAGTGGCTGTGGCAGGGGCAGGCGCCTTTGCCAACCTCTGTTTGGCCATTATTTTTGGCCTTACTATTCGTTTTGCTGGAGCAGCGCTACCCGCTTCTTTTATAGATATTGCGTCAGCCATCGTCTTTATTAACGTGCTTTTGGCTGTTTTTAACCTAGTTCCCATACCACCACTTGATGGCTCTAAGGTGCTTTTCGGCCTTTTACCCTTCCGCTTCCAGCACTGGAGTCGCTCCCTTGAGCGCTGGAGTTTTGCCATCCTTATTTTCTTTGTGTTTTTCCTCTGGCAGTACGTAACCCCGCTTATTAGCTTTATTGCCCACCTTATAATAGGCAGTTAGGAAAAGGCTATTGCATTAGAATCTCCTCTATAGTAAAGTACTTCCTACTAAGAGCTATGGGCTCTATTTTAATTTCGTAATGTCTACCATCAACCAGCTTGTGCGGAAATCCCGCAAATCACCAATCCGTAAGAGTAAAACGGTGGCTTTGACACGTGGTTTTAACCTCGTGAAAAACAAGCCAATGTTCTATGCTTCTCCTTTCAAGCGTGGTGTGTGCACTAAGGTAACTACCAAAACTCCTAAGAAACCTAACTCAGCTATTCGTAAGATTGCGCGTGTACGTCTTACTAATGGTATGGAAGTAACTGCCTATATCCCAGGAGAAGGACATAACTTGCAAGAGCACTCAGTGGTTATGATTCGTGGTGGTCGTGTAAAGGATATCGGACTTCGTTACACCATTGTTCGTGGTGTGCTTGATGCCTCAGGTGTTGAGAAGCGTCGCCAGGCCCGCAGCCGATACGGTAACAAGCGTCCTAAGGAAGGAGCTGTAGCTAAAAAGTAAACTGTAAATAATTTTATATATGCGTCGAAAAGTTAAAAATCGAAATATTGCAAAACCCGACCTTACCTACAAGTCAGATGTAGTAGGGAAGTTCATCAACTGTGTGATGAAGGATGGTAAGCGTGTAACTGCTACTAAGGTAGTATACGGAGCCCTCGATACTATCAAGGAAAAGGCAAAGGTGGAGAATCCTCTTGAAGTTTTCGAAACAGCTATTCGCAATGTTGCACCAAACATGGAAGTACGTTCACGCCGTGTGGGTGGAGCTAACTATCAAGTACCTCGTGAGGTGCGTCCAGAGCGTAAGCAAGCTCTTGCTTTCCGCTGGATCATTGACGCGGCTTCTTCAAAGAAGGGTAAGCCTATGGCTGAGAAGCTTGCTGATGAACTTATGGCTGCTTTCAAGAATGAAGGTGAGGCTATGAAGAAGCGCGAGAATACTCACAAAATGGCAGAAGCCAACAAAGCCTTCGCCCATTTTGCTTGGTAATTTACGAGCGCAAGCGAAGTAAATTCCAACTGCAAAATGGAGCGCCCTGAGGAACTTTCTGAAGTTACGAATAGGTAGTATAACTTTAAATAATTTGAAAAAGTCGCTAGCAGTACTACTTGTACAGCTAGTGACTTTTTTCATTCCCCGCCTCGTACTGCATCTCAAAATAGGGTTTCTTACAGAAATTTTGTGCCTTAAACTTACGCGAGATTTTTAACCTTACCTTTTTATCTAAGGAGTAGTATTGTTAGTAGCAACTAATATGGAAACAAAATTTAAGAATCCTAAACTTGATGTGTGTAAGGACGAGCTAAGAGCATTATTACTGAAACTCCTTAACGCAAACTATCACACCATCGCAGAAACAGTTTTTGATCATATAGCCCACACAGGAGTAGAAACAGAGCTTGATACAAGTTTGAAAAACGAACCTACCCTTGTTGATTTTTTGGAAAGTAAGTAGCCCCTTGGAGGCAGTGCAATCTTGGGCAAATAGTATAGTATGTTGCTGGGTGCCCCTTAGAGAAACTCGTGGTCGGTTGCCTGTATTGTATGCCATGATTCGGCCTTACCTCTCTTGTGGCCAGAAGACGATTGGCGTGTAAGTTCAAGACGGGCAATGGAGTCAAGTTGAGGGATCAACACCCCAAAGCGAAAAATGGCGCAACGTCCGCCAGAGTCCTAGTAGTTTCCCGAAACGTTACTTACCCAATATGCGTATGTGCGAACGGACAAGACGACAGACCAGGCGAAAGCCAAAAGCAGAAGTGGGGGTTCCCCAACTTACCCTTGGGTAGATAGGGGGAACAGGGGGGGGTACCTCACAGGAAGTGAGTACAAAGAAAATGAAGTACCCCCCGAGCGCACAGTAATAGTCTGCAGTTTTGGACTATACCAATACCATGAGCTACACGCCGACCGGAAACTTGGGTCGGCGTGCTTTCTTTTTTGGATATTTGATGATATTCTGCTTGCTACCTATCTAGGGGCTTTTTCTTTTGTGGGGCTTCTATAGACTATAAACTAAAGACTATAAACTAATTATATGAACCGCGATTATCCATTAGAGCACGTCCGTAACTTTGGTATCATTGCCCACATTGATGCGGGCAAGACTACTACCTCTGAGCGCATTCTCTACTACACAGGAATGACTCATAAAATCGGAGAAGTGCACGATGGGGCGACTGTGACTGACTGGATGGAACAGGAGCGTGAGCGCGGTATTACTATTACGGCTGCTGCCATCACTTGTTTTTGGGGTAAGACTGATGCGACTAAGGATGATACCAAGTATCGTTTCAATATTATCGATACCCCAGGACACATTGATTTCACCGTGGAAGTGAAGCGCTCGCTTCGCGTGCTAGACGGAGCTGTGGTGGTGTTTGACGGCGTTGCAGGAGTAGAGCCACAATCAGAAACTAACTGGCGTTATGCTGACGAAGCTTCAGTGCCACGTATTTGTTTCATCAACAAACTTGATCGTACTGGTGCATCTTTTGAACGATCATACGCAAGTATTCTTGATCGCCTCAATAAAAAGGCAGTTCGTCTCCAGATCCCTATTGGTGAAGAAGATGCACATGAGGGAGTTATCGACCTTCTTAAAATGAAAGCTTTCTACTTTGAGGGTGAAATGGGAAACACTATTCGTGAAGCTGAAATACCAGAAAATCTTAAAGCTGATGCTGAAAAGTATCGTCATGAGCTTGTTGAACGTATCGTGGAGCACGATGAGGCTACCATGACTGAATACCTTGAAGGAAAAGAAATTGATCTTCCTCGTCTTAAGGCACTGCTTCGCAAGGCCGTTATTGCTAATGAAATTTTCCCAGTATACGCAGGGTCTGCTCTTAAGAATAAGGGAGTACAGCTCGTACTTGATGCGGTGGTTGATTTTCTACCTTCTCCACTCGATATTCCAGCTATTAAGGGACTTGATCCTCGCACCGGCGAAGAAATTTTCCGCCATGCAGATGACAAGGAGCCATTTTGTGCCCTCGCTTTTAAACTTCAGGCTGATCCTTTCGTAGGACAACTTACTTTCTTCCGTGTGTATTCAGGAACTATTGAAGCTGGATCATATATTTACAATGCAACCACGGGAGAAAAGGAACGTTTGGGACGTATTGTGCGACTCCAAGCTAATGATCGCGAAGAAGTGAAGAAGGTGTACGCTGGAGAAATTGCAGCAGCGGTAGGACTTAAGAGTGCTCGTACTTCACATACCTTTTGTGATGAAGCGAACCCTATTATTCTTGAAGAAATTAAATTCCCTGAGCCGGTTATCTCTCTTCGTATTGAACCGAAAACAAAGGCTGATCAGGAGAAAATGGGTGTGGCTCTTAAGAAACTATCTGATGAAGATCCAACATTCCGTATAGCATCGGACGCTGAAACTAACGAAACTATTATTTCTGGAATGGGTGAACTTCACCTTGAAATTATTGTTGATCGCATGAAGCGTGAGTTCGGGGTTGAGGCTAATGTTGGTAAGCCACAGGTAGCATACAAAGAAACTATTACTCGTCCTGCAGAAGCTGAAGTTAAGTATGTGAAGCAGACAGGAGGTCGCGGACAGTACGGACACGTTAAGATTAAGATTAAACCACTTGAACCAGCCCCAGAGGAACTTCCTCGTAACACTAAGCGTTCTGAAGGTTTTGAGTTCGTAAATAGCATTAAGGGAGGAGTTATCCCTCAGGAATACATCCCAGCGGTTGAAAAGGGTATTAAGGAAGGGATGGAACGCGGAATTGTGGCGCACTTTAAGCTGGTAGATGTTTCTTGTGAGCTCTACGATGGGTCATATCACGACGTGGACTCTTCAGAAATCGCTTTCAAGATCGCGGCTTCTCAGGCTCTCCAAGAGGCTGCACAAAAGGCTGGCCCAGTTATCCTTGAGCCTATTATGAAGGTGGAAGTACTAGTGCCAGAGCAGTTTATGGGAGATATTTCAGGACATCTTTCAAGTAAGCGTGCTCAGATTGAGGGTATGGGAGATCGTTCAGGGCTTAAAGTAGTTTCGGCTAAAGTGCCACTTTCTGAAATGTTCGGTTATACCACCACTCTCCGCTCACTTACTCAGGGACGTGGTACATCTACTATGGAGTTTGACCATTACGATATTGTCCCAGCGAACGTTGCTAAGGATATTATTGAAAGTCGCCAGTAGAAACTGTTATTACGGGCGCTTTTAAGGAGTTATACACAGCCCCGCATATGCGGGGCTGTGTATTTTCTTTTGAAGTGTATATACTAAGAAATAGGAAGAGGGGGAATTGCATTATGCAACCCCCGCTTTAGTTGTATGGCCAGTAAATGTTAAAATTTAGTTAGTTTTATTTTTTTAATTCATCAATGCAAAACACAAAACAAATCCTTAAACTCATACTGGTCAGTGTTTTTGTGTTTACTTTTTTCATCAACCCGGTTACTTCATTGGCGGCAATAAGCAAGAGTAAGTCAGCACCCCCTACACTAGAGGAGCTTGAATCAAAAATTAAGTCTTTGCGAGAAAGCATTAATAAGTTACTTGCTCAAAGTGGGAAGCAGGCACTTTTGGCTCAAGTTGCAGGCGCAATTAGTTCTGCTGATACCGTTTGGATAGAGGACGCGCTTCCTGCGGGAGCTACTGCAGGGGGGGACGATTCTTTTACTTGGGTAAGTAGCAACCCAGCTCCATTTTCTGGTTCCTCTGCTCATCAGGGTGCCAATAAGGCGGGAAGACATCAACATTATTTTACTAATGCAACAAATAAGCTAACTCCAAATGTGGGAGATAAGCTTTTTGTCTATGTATACCTTGATCCAACGAATACTCCCACAGAGTTAATGCTCCAGTTTAATGATGGAAGTTGGGAGCATCGTGCTTATTGGGGGGCAAATACTATTACTTGGGGAGCCGATGGAACGGTTAGCCGCAGGTATATGGGGCCACTTCCAGTTAAGGGACAGTGGGTACGGCTAGAAGTTGCTGCTTCATTAGTTGGGCTGGAGAGTAGGCCCATTAATGGTGTTGCTTTTACTCTTAATGACGGTAACGCTACGTGGGACGCATTTGGTAAAACTTCATCAGGCCAAGTTGTTGTTTCTCAGGGAGTTCCCGCTGTAGCAGATGTCACTCCACCTTCTGTGCCAGCCAATGTTACTGCCTCCTCTATTTCATCTACACAAATAAATCTTTCATGGAGTGCCTCGTCTGATAATGTTGGGGTTACGGGTTATAAGATTTATCGTGGTGGAGTATTACTTGCCACACTCGGTGCGGCAACAACGTATTCAAATACAGGACTTACTGCTGGGACATCTTATTCCTATACAGTGCAGGCTTTTGATGCTGCAGGAAATGTAAGTGGGCAGTCTGCTGCTGCTTCTGCTACTACGGCTGCCGCTCAAGCTGTAGTCATTGCGGCTGTGGCTCAAAACGTAGTAGCTGCTCCGGCAGTAGTGGCACAGGCCGCCAACATTCAAAGTGCTATAAATGCTCTATCATACGGAGCAAGGGTACAGAGTGGGTCTGGTGCATCTCTCTATGCTAACCCTACTTCGGTAGTAAGCCTGATTCCAGGGGTTAATACACCAAATCTTTTTGCAACACTTGCTTCAAGTATATCAGGTTCAATTGTGGGGGGTCCCGTTACCGATACTGCCGGCGTGCGATTCTGGAAAGTAGATAATGATACAGGTAGAGATGGTTGGATTAAGGAGTCTTCTCTTTCACTTGCGGGAACACAGGATACGGTTGCTCCAGCAACTCCAATCGGACTTACAGCAGTTGGAGCTGCATACGATCAAGTAAATCTTACGTGGAACATTGCTCGGGATAATGTCGCAGCCGGTATTGTCATGTACGATATTTATCGAAATGGTATCAAAATCGCTTCAACGGCCAGTTTGAATTTCCAAGATACTGGTCTTTCGGCCAACACAAACTATACCTACGCTATACAGGCGAGAGATATGGTTGGTAATACATCAGCTCAAACAGGCTCAGTTGGTGCAACTACTTTAGCTCCACTTGCGAGCAACCCGCTTGATGCCATGGCTCCAGGAACATGGTATGCCGTTCCTAATTCACAAATTAAGAAAATAGATTTCATTTGGCCGGGGAATCAAACTTCGGGGAACTACACCGATTATTTTACAGAAAGTAGTGCAACTTATGACTCAACTCGTAATCGTTTCTATATTCATGGTGGGGGGCATAATGATTATTATGGAAATGAGATTTATGCGTTTGATATAAACACGCTTCAATGGAGAACTATTCGGCAACCAGGTCTAGATGTTGATCCTAACAGCGCAATTGAGGCTTCGGGGTACTATCCAGATACAAATGGTAATCCTGATTTGCAGCAACCTCGCTCTGTGCACTCGTATAACTATATACAGTATGTTCCTGCTATTGATCGTTTTTGTCGATTTGGTACGACTGCTCCATACCCAACAGGACAAAGAACAACTAAACAGCTTAATTGTTACGACATAAACAACAATCGTTGGGAGCAAAAGAAAGATGTGACCTACTTTGGGGGTAGCGTTGTACCAAGTACCGCTGTAGATCCTGCAACGGGCCACGTATGGAATTGGCCAGGTATTGGTACGCTTTCAGAATGGAGCCCATTAACTGACTCTTGGGTGGTTCGTGGTCCTAATGAAAATGATAGTGGTTACTACACTGCTGTAATCGATACTAAGCGTCATCGCTTTGTTCGCTTTGGGGCAGGGGGACTTTATTGGTACGATCTTAATGCGTCTGGAATTCTTTCTGTAAATAAAGGACCTCTTACGGGAGACATAGAAATTGTAAAAGGTAGGCGATCTGGTTTTGCCTATGATTCAGTTGATGATGTGTATGTGGCCTGGAATGGGGAGGCGACAGATGAAAACGGAGATATTTCTATCGATCACGTGATTTTGCCGGAGGATATATACGTTATTAATCCAGATACGTTTGCAGTTACAAGAATTGGCACCAGTGCGCTTAGTTCCATTCCAAGGAACTCCTGGGCTCTTAATAATGGGGCCAACAATGCTACCTTCTCTCGTTTTAGTTATATTCCTTCAAAAAATGTTTTCATTTTGGTGAATAATCACAAGAACGAGCCAGTATTTTTCTATAAGCTAGATCCAAACGCTGTAAAAGGGGTAGTGCCAAGTGATAAAGTTGCTCCCTCCGCTGCCTCAAATCTTTCAGCACAAGCCACTTCAAATACTTCCATAAGCCTTGTTTGGAACGCCGCAACCGATAATGTTGGAGTTGTTGGTTACAGGATTGCTCGTCATGCTGATGCTCAGCAATTAGTAACTATTACAACATCTGGCACTAGTTATACAGATTCTGGTTTAATAGCGGGGGCCAAATATTCATACGCAGTAATTCCCTATGATGCTGCTGGAAATATTGGCACTATGTCAGTAGTTACTCTTACCGCAACTGCTGGGGCATCGGCTGGCGGAGCATTGGTAGCGCCTGTGGTGGTTCAGCCTGGTGCTCCCGATGCACAGGCCCCAAGTATTCCTCAGAATCTTCGTACTACTCCCACGTCACCAAACGCTGTTTCGCTTGTTTGGAATGCTGCAACTGACAATGTTGGTGTTACTGGTTACAAAGTATTTCGTAATGGTACACAGATTAGTACCTCTCAGGGGGCTAGTTATAGTGATACGGGATTAGCCACCTCAACACTGTATACGTATACAGTTTCAGCCTATGATGCTGCCGGGAATAATTCTGCTCAGTCATCAAGTGTTAGTACTACAACTCTAGCAGCAGCTCCTGTTGTAAACCAAGTTCCGCCTGCGAACCAAAATCAAGGGCCACAGGATGTTCAAGCTCCAACGGTCCCACAAGGTCTTTCTGTTTCTGCCGCCTCATCTTTCCAAGCAAATCTTTCATGGACAGCTGCAACTGACAATGTAGCAGTTACTGGCTACAAAGTATTTCGTAATGGTGTGCAGATCGGCACAGCGCTTTCGAGTAGCTATGTCGATTCAGGTCTTTCGCCTGCCACGTCTTATACATATGCTGTTTCAGCCTATGATGCTGCCGGGAATAATTCTGCTCAATCGACATCTGCAAATGTAGTTACTGCAGGAGTTAATTTGAATGTAGGTTCACTTAACATCCCTATTACGATTAATGAACTCCTTCCATCTGGAGAGTCTGGTACAACTCGAACAAACGGCCTAGCTTCTTTCGGTATCCCACTTAAGGACGGAGATAATATTCGTTCAGTTAGTCAGCTCGGTCTTTCTGGTGCTGCGGTGTATCAGTTCAAACCCCTCAGTTATCATCCAAGCGGTAATTTGCAATGGGTTTTGGTTGATACATTAGCAAATATTCCAGCAGGGGGGACTGCTACTGTAACTCTCACCAATGGCTCCGGTAGTAGTGGGGGACCGAACATGGCAGTTGACGTGGGTAATGCGGTCAATGTTGATACGGGAGTCGCTCAGTTCACTATTCGCAAAAATGGTTTCAATATTTTTGATAAGGTGGTGGTGAATGGTACTACACTCGTTGAATCAGGAAATAATGGAGGAGCAGTACTTACTTTGCCGGGTAACTTAACTTACTCATCGCTTTACGATACGCCAACCGTAACCGTTACTGAAAACGGTCCAGCTAAATCAGTAGTAAAAGTTGAAGGTCGTTTTAAGGATGCCGCAGGGAATCAGGCCCCACTTGGCTACACCCTTTATCTCACCTTTAGCAAAAACTCAAGCAGCGTTAAAGTGGTTCCAGTATTACGTAATGCATACTATGCAACCCACTCGGTTATCCCGATTAATTCCTTTGAACTTGTTTTAGGAACTGCATTAAAACAAAACCTTTCATATAGTTTGCCAACAAGTAAAGGTAATCAAACTGGGGTGCTTGCAAGTGGTGACAATGTGTATCTTTTCCAGGGGTACACTAAGCGCCTAGCAGATACTTCATACAGTGATTTTTGGCAATGGAATATAGGTGGGTACTTCATACCGCCAGTTAACTACACAACCGACATTGGAACTCGGTTTGTAAAAAATGGAACAGTAGTTAAAGATTTCATCGCTGATAATCTTACTGACTATGCACTTGGTTATGGAGAACTTAAAGATACTAATGATGATGGGGTTACTGTAGCCTATCGCAATATGGCCGCTTACTTCCCATCCGGCCTTGAGTTCAATGGGAATGGAGAGGTAACAGTTGGTATATTCTCAAAACGTAACAATAAAACAGGGCTCGGTATCGATTGGGGGGTACATGAGTCACGTGATTTAATGTTCAACTTCCACACAACTCCTGTTGATAATGCAGCTATTAATACTGAAAACCAGACACCACTTTTTGGTCGTGCGGCGTTTGAGCAGTATCGTGACTCTGGCGCTTTCTTTGGTGAGAAGCGTCTTGCCTCAATGCAAGAACAGCAGACTATTTTTGCAGCTAATGGCCGGCCTAACTTTACTATCCCTAATAGTAGCCGTGCAGTGACTCGTCTTTGGGATTCAAGTCAGGGTGGGACACTTAACCAGCGTGATATTGCGCTTGCATGGCAACTTACGTATGTACGAAATGGAAACACAGGTCAAATGTTAAATGCACTTGAGCGAACACACTTCGTGTCTGATCAGTTCCCTTGGTACTCTGATGACTTTGATTTTGGCACAGCTAGAAATGATTATCATTACAATCGTTTAGTGCCAACCAAGCCAATTGATGGCGGAATAAACGGGATGGAAGATGATTTTGAGCATATCTGGGTGTATAGCGTGTTCATGTCGTATTACTTCACGGGCGATGAGCGTTATAAAGACGCTGTTACTGAGTTAGCCGAATCTGCTTATAATCGCTATGGTGGTGCAGCTGATGGAAACATTGAGTATAGACTGGGACTATCTGGCGCGAGAGTTGCAGCACAATCTTACATGCTGACAGGGAACACTCGCTACCTAACAAAGATTGATAGGTATGTAGATTATCTCCTTTCAACCGAGACTAAGTATCCAGGTAAGCCTGATGTGGGACGCAATCTTACTCGTGGTTATACTGCAGCTCCGGTAAATGGCTACCCACAAGCATCGCACTCTATGTTCTCAACAACGTATTTCCCGGCCACGCTCTATGAAGTGTATCGCTATACGCCAGAGGGGCATGTCTACCAGAACGCTGCTTATCCAGGACTAAGTTATACCAAACAAGATCTCATGGATTTCCTTGAGGGTCTTGGATACTTTAACCTAAAAGAGAGTTATCGATACCCTGCGAATAATGGTAAGCCGTGGGTGGCATATGACTATGATGTAACAGTTCCAGACACGTCAAAGGATGGACGTACCTATGATTTTGGTCGTGGCGCATCTATTGCCTATGAAGCAACTGGCGATTCAACATTCCTCACACTTGGTAAGCAGCTTGCAGTTAACGTTGATAAGGACCAAGACACCGTCGCTAACTCTGATATTGGTAATCTACGTTTTCTTTATGACGTGGCTCATGCAGGTGATGTAAAAGTAAGTTTTGTTCCGCTCGACGTTACACCACTTGGTGGTGGAACATACCGGATATCCTGGACAGCCCCAGCGGGTATGGATGTGTACCAGCTCAAGTATGCAAATAAAAATATTGTTCCAAACCTTAACTTTAATAGCCTCACGTTTACCTATGAGTTCGATCCTGCAAGTAATATAGCTTTCTGGGCAGCCACTAATGTGCCAAACATGCCTCAAGTTGCATCTGCTGGCACAGCACAATCAGTTACACTTTCCAATCTTTCATGTGGTAACACTTGTCAGTTTAAGCTTCGTGCCTCGGCTCTTACTAATGGGTATACTCAACCAAACTTTGCGAATCCTGGGAATCCAGCTCAACCAGCACCTGTAGTGCCAGTTGTACCAGTAAATAATGGTGGGTCTTCCGCGGGTGATACACAAGCACCATCAGTATCTATCACAAACTCAAATCTTGGTGGTAGTTTGAGCGGGACTATCGCTGTTACAGCTGTTGCAACTGACAATGTTGGCGTTGTTGGGGTAGTGCTTAAGGTTGATGGACAGGCACTTACTGAGGATGTCTCAGCTCCATATACTTTTAGCTTTAATACTCAATCAGTTACAAACGGCGCTCATGTTTTGACCGCTGAGGCGCGTGATGCGGCTGGTAATAAGACAGTATCAAGCAATGTTTCAGTAATTGTCTCTAATATTGTTGTTACTCCACCTAAGTTACTTAGTATGAATTCCTCAGCAAGTAGTACCGGAGCCGTTATTTCAATTGGAGCGGATAGAGTAGTTACCGCAACTGTTGAATACGGAATTACAGCTTCATATGGACAAGTGCAATCAGCAGCTGCTGCTATGAGTAGTGTGGTGACTATTCCAAATCTTCTTCCGGGGACGCTATATCACTTTAGGGTGCGTATTACTGATGGGGTAACAGCACCACTTGTTTCGGAAGACAGTACCTTTAAGACCACCACTCTTGCTTCAGCTAATAGCAATTTAGCCCCGATTAACAACCTCAATATTAAAGAGCGAGCTGCAAAGGCACTCCAATTGGCTTGGAGTGCGCCAGCAAACTCAGGTCAGTTCGTAAAACCAACTGCTTATGAAGTTCGGTATATTGCAAATGACGTAATATCAGTTGATAACTGGACAGCAGCTACACTACTTCCTTCAAATGCAGTTAAGGCACCAGAAGCTGCTGGTTTAACTGAATCACTAAAACTTCAGAATCTTTTACCGGGCACTACGTATTCAATTGGTGTTCGTACAAAAGACGACAGTGGTAATCTCTCTCCGATTTCGAACGTAGTCACGGTGAAGACTAAAGCTTTGCCACCAAAGCCGAATCTTGTAGCTGTTACGTTTGGTAGTGTTATCCTTTCCTGGTCAGCAGCTGATTATCCTGATGGTTCGGTGTATTTTAAGGTTATTAGAAGTGACTCAACGCTAACAGGTCCAAATGATGCAGCGGCTATTGTGGTTGGAACTACAACACTACCAACCATGATTGATGTGAATGTAAATGAGGGTCGAACATACTATTATGGTATTTTCTCAGTCAACGATACTGGTGATTTCTCAGACATGACCACCACTTCAGTAACAGTTCCTGTAAAGGGATCTTCGGGAAGTAGTGGGGGAGGTTCTGTAAGTAGCGGAGGATCTTCTTCTGGTACAGTAAGTAACGCGGGCGCAGGAGGAAGTGTATCACTTTCCCTTGGTAATGGTGCCATAGGAGCAGTTGGCGGATCAACAGGTAGTACTGGCACTGGTAGCGGGGCAGTAGTATATGTCACGGTGTTTAAAAACCCTCTGTATGTGGGGCTTCGTAGCAATGAAGTGCGGTTGCTCCAACAGTTCTTGATTAAAACTGGATATCTTGAAGTTGGGAGTGATAGTGGTTTTTATGGAGTAGCCACAAAAGCAGCTGTTGGAAAGTTCCAGTGTGCACAAGGATTAGGCTGTGACAGCTCAGTTGAAGGATATGGCTTAGTGGGGCCGCTTACTCGTGCAAAATTAAATGCGGCAAGTGGCGGGGCTGTTAGTGCCACCCCCACTTCTGCCGTTGGAACACAAGTGCAAACTAGTGCAGCCAGCTCATTTACCCGTAATCTAAAAGTTGGTATGCGCGGCGAGGACGTACGACTACTTCAACAATTCCTTAATATCCATGGATTTACTGTAGCAAGTAGTGGGGCAGGTTCTCTCGGCAATGAGACTACCTATTTTGGTGTTGCAACCTCTCGTGCTTTAGCAAAGTTCCAAGAAGCTCACACAGCAGAGATTTTAACCCCAAATGGGCTTACGAGGGGGAGTGGCTTCTTTGGTGCGGGAACACGAGCTTTTATTAAAACCTTGAAATAATTACTGGCATAGCCTAATTATTAACAGCTCACGCTTTAACGTGAGCTGTTAATTGTATATTTGTATGTATAATTAACCCACATGAGTAAAAGGAGTATTGAAGAAGTTGTACGAAAGAATGAGGAGCGAATACGAAATAATAGAGCTCTTATCCTTC
This sequence comes from uncultured Candidatus Saccharibacteria bacterium, assembly GCA_964385825.1. Classification (GTDB taxonomy): domain Bacteria; phylum Patescibacteriota; class Minisyncoccia; order Phycocordibacterales; family JAKFXT01; genus JAKFXT01. The sequence goes on along the minus strand of CAYLPX010000002.1, from coordinate 23,373 downwards.
TCCTTTTTTTCCTTGTAGGGACAAATTATTTTGTCTGGCAAAATGACGACATTTCCTCTTTTCTTAAATCTAGTTTCAAAAAAGATCCTGTGCCAATTACCAGGGATTCTTTTAGTTGGAAGTTGACTAAGTTACCTCGTTTTGAAGACCATGAGGAGCCGGTAACCCTTGTTACATTAAACGAGCTCGGTACTAAGTATGATGCGGGACACTATGATGGGACCTGTGAAGTGGTAAATGGCACCAATTACCAGTATTTAAAGGGGGAATTGGCAGGTATTGTGTGTACTTCCCTTGGAACTACTACTGAGATTGCAGTTATTAAGGAGTTTGGCATGACCCGTTCACTTGAACAGGGATTTGTGAGGAGGGGGGATAAGACTAAGTGGCGAGCTATTGATAATGTGGATGATTTTGACATTCTTTTTGAGGTTAAATAGTAAGTTTTTAAAGAAACCCCCTACAAACCAGCGGGTTTGTAGGGGGTTTCTTATACTCTAAGCTCGTTTTACTCCGCCATCTTCCTATGGTTTAATTATAGATACTTATTAAGATAATGTTTTCTTCCGTATTTAATCACAATGATTACTAAAATTTTTCGTGGGTCCAAGGTTTCGCAGTGGTATCTTTTGCTCTTAGCAGTATCTTAGTAGCTCCACTACTAGCTAATGCACAAGCCATAGTTCAAGACTTAGTGAACGATGCTGCTGTACAAGTAGAATGTACTACCATTACACACAACCTAGTCCTCGGCTCACGAGACAAAAATACGGGAGGAGACGTTACAGAATTACAGGTGTACTTAGCTCAAACTAATTATCTAGATGCTGACCCAACAGGTTATTTCGGCAAACTCACTAAAAAGGCAGTTCAAGCTTTCCAGAGTGCTAACAATATTTCGCCTATTGGTAATGTGGGGCCGGTTACGCGGGCGAAGGTAAAAGAGCTTAGTTGCGGCTCTTCATCCTCGGCTTCTGCTCAACCAGTTTCAAACACCGTTTCAGGTGCAGTGGTTCCAGTGGCCACAGCAAACAATGGGGTATCGAACAATCAGCAATCAGTAGCAGCAACTTCCTCATCTGTAGTTGCCCCAGCTGCTTCAAACAGTGCCTCTGATACCCAAGCACCAAGCATCCCAACTAATCTCAGTGCTTTTGACATCACAACAGTAAGTTTCGGTCTTACGTGGACGACCCCTTCTGATAATGTTGGGGTGACAGGGTATAGGATTTTTAGAAATGGAACTTTTATTGGCTCTTCGGTTTCAAATAAGATTCAGCTCTCTGGTTTCCAGCCAAATACTACCGGTACGTATTCTGTTGCTGCGGTTGATGCTGCTGGTAACGTTTCTCCACAGTCATCTGGCCTTACAGTCACAACTAGTGCAAGTGTAGTTGCTTCTAACGTTGCTGCTCCCGTAGCGCCTGTGGCAGCTACTAGTAGTGTAGGATTTCGGGATCAGGCTTTAGTTCCTCAGGGTCCATCAATTCCACAAAATCTGAGTGCATCTAACTTAACCCAAACCAGTTTAACTCTTTCATGGAACGCTTCATTTTCAATTGGAAACAGTGGGGCCGTTGTGTACAAGGTTTATAAGAATGGTGTTCAAATTGGATCTTCCCAAACAACCTCATATGCAGTTACCGGTCTTTCTGCTGGAAACAATTACAGCTTTACGGTTAGCGCTCAGGATAGTGCTGGTAACACTTCTTCTCAGTCAACAGCCTTTCTTGTGGCTACGCCAGAGATAGGACTGCTTTCTAATGCTAATAATGATACTCAAGCTCCATCGGTACCAACTAATGTAAATTCATACAATGTGCTCGGTTCGGTCGCAACTATCCAATGGCAATCATCAACAGATAATGTTGGTATTAAAGATTACAGATTATATCAAAATGGAAAACAGATTGCTGTTATTAATGGTAACTTTTATACCGTTTTAGGGTTAACCCCCAGCACTATATACAGTTTTACAGTAGCTGCTGAGGATACATCTGGGAATCTTTCATCACAATCATCACCCCTTACTATAACAACTAGTGCAAACCCAGATACACAACCACCAACTGCTCCAACAGGATTATCTTCATCAGGTCTTTCACAGACAGGGTTCAATTTCTCCTGGGCCGCTTCAACGGATAATGTAGGAGTAGTAGGGTACAGGGTACTGCAAGGTTCCTCCGACCCAAATGCGGCAAATGATATTATTGTTGGGACTACTACATCTACATCAATTGCAATATCCGGCTTAACACCCGGAACGAAATATAATTTTATTGTTGTAGCGTTCGATGCAAGAGGAAATGAAGCAAGGTCTTCTATTATGCCCATTACAACAAGGATTACTGGTCCAGTGGGTACTGCTGATACTCAAGCACCATCTATTCCATCAAATGTAGTTTCGTCGGGTATCACTCAGACATCAGTAACTATTTCATGGTCTCCTTCAACTGATAATGTGGGAGTAACGGGGTACAAGCTATATCGTGGGGGAGTACTTGTTACCACACTTGGCAACGTTACAACCTATACAGACAGTACCCTTACAAAAGGCACAAGTTATTATTATGAAATAAAGGCATTAGATGCTGCTGGAAACATGTCCATGGCATCATCTCCACTCCTCATATCAACTGAAATTAATCCAGTATCAGTAATGATATCTCCTAATTCTGTGGTGCCGGGCGCTTTGGTTACCGTAGACTGGGACATCTCTACTATCGGTAGCCCGTCGAAACCTTTTCTGGGCTTTGTTGCCCGTGGGTATAACTCAGATGCTCAAAATGGACTCCCTCTAATCTCAATGAACAACATACTCAAAGGATCTGCTAAGCAAAACGCCCCAACTTCCCCGGGTGTATATGATATTGTTTTATATTCTTCGACGTATACCATATGGCCCCTTACAGGACAGACTCAAGAAAACGCCCCAAGTGAATTGAGGAGGTTTAAAAATGTTCTTACTGTAACCACAAATCCTACTATTGGTGACACACAAGCCCCAACTACTCCAAGTATTGCCCTTGTAGCAGCCTTTAGTAAGGCGGAAAATAATCTAAACATGACTGTTGTGGTTAACAGGTCTGATGATAATGTCGGAGTTGCAGGATATAAAATATACCGTAATGGCGTTTTGGTAAAAACACTCGGTACAGCATTGGGTGTGACGGGGTATGACACAGGAAACATTACAGGGGTAACAACATATAATTTTAATTATCTTGATGGACCACTTGCCCCAGATACTCTGTATACGTATACAGTAGAAGCATATGATGCGGCGGGAAATGTGAGTGCCTTATCCTCTCCCGTTTCTGCAAAATCAGGTATTCCACTAAAACTAACCGCAACCCCAGCCTCTGTTGCGCCAGGTGGTCTTGTTACAGTCACGTGGGATGTTAGGGATTTGTCTAGTTCATATCTTGGCCCATCTAACTTAGTTGTGTTTGCTAAGGCAGGACAACAGTGGGATCCAGCCCTCTCGTACTCAGGTGTTTATACTCAAGCGCAATTACAAGGAAGTGGAACAATAAAAGCGCCAGCAGTTGCTGGAGATTATGATGTTGTGTATCTCACTGAAAAAATACCGGGCTCTTCTAATGGGTATACATATTTATTCAGAACAAATACTCCAGTTAAGGTGGTGGCCTCAGCTGTTCAGGCTCCAGTGGCTCCAGCACCAGTGGTTCAGGCTCCAGTGGCTCCAGCTGTCACCCCGGTTGTTATGGGCTCTATTGATAATGTTACTCAGGATGGAATAGTAACGGGCTGGATGTGTGAAAAAGGAGTTAATCAGTCTATTACTTTTGGAGCCTATGTTGGCAATCAAGCTGTTGGATCAGGAAATGCAAACCTCTTATCGACCCAGTCTGTAGCAAGTGCTTGCAGTACGGCCACGCTTTATCACGGCTTTAGTTTTGACGCCAGTGCTTATAGGGGTCAAAACTTGGTTTTCTGGGGCTTTACAACAGGAGCTAGTGCAAACAAGTACATTGGCTACATTGGAATTCCTGCTGCTCCTGTTCCTGCCACTGATTTTGGTTCAGTGGGGGCGTCACTCAAGGACGAACGGTTGGATCAAATGGCAAATGCCATTTCAGCCCTCGCTAAGCTTATTCAAGATCTTAAGGCAAGTCAGCACTAAGGGTTAAACAAAGTAGCGTAAAGAAAATCCCCGCAGGACGGAGTCCTGCGGGGGTTTTTGATGTTTACCCCCAGGACATTTATATTGACTATTCACACCTCTCTGGTAGTATTGCCCCTATCGCTTATAAGGTTTTTCTTTGTCTGTTTCTAGCACTTTTCGGAGATGTTGGAGAGACCATTCCTTAGTACCTCTTGTAGTAGGGGACGAAACAGGAAAAACTTTGCGAGGAAGGATTAATAACCAGTAAAACCACTTCTTTTAACGGAAGGGGTTTTGCATAAGCTTTTAACATATGGCAGAAGCAGCAGTTTTTGATCGTAGTAAGCCTCACGTAAACGTAGGTACTATCGGTCACGTAGACCACGGTAAGACCACTCTTACTGCGGCTATTCTTAACGTTCTTCACCTTGCAGGTAAAGAAGTTAAAATGAAGGGAGTTGATGACATTGACTCAGCACCGGAAGAAAAGGCTCGCGGTATTACAATTAATATCTCGCACAACGAGTACGCTAGCGACACCCGTCACTATGCGCACATTGATGCCCCAGGACACGCGGACTACATTAAGAACATGATTACTGGTGCCGCTCAGATGGACGGTGCTGTTCTTGTGGTAGCTGCAACTGATGGTGTGATGCCTCAGACTCGTGAGCACGTGCTCCTTGCAAAGCAGGTGGGTGTACCTCGCATTATCGTGTTCCTCAACAAGTGTGACATGGTGGATGACAAGGATATGCTTGATCTTGTGGAAGAAGAGGTTCGTGAGCTTTTGACCAAACAGGGATTTGATGGAGCTAACGCCCCAGTTATCCGTGGATCAGGTCTTAAGGCTCTTGAAGCAACCTCTGCTGATGATGAGTGGGCAAAGAAGGTACTTGAGCTCGTTAACGCGCTTGATACCTACATTCCAGTTCCAGAACGTGAACTTGATAAGCCATTCCTTATGCCAGTTGAAGACATCTTCTCTATTGAAGGAAGAGGAACGGTAGTAACCGGTCGTATCGAACGCGGTACTATCAAGGTAGGTGAAGAAGTGGAAATTATCGGTCTTAAGGACACGGTAAAGACAACCGTTACAGGTGTTGAAATGTTCAACAAGAGTCTTCAGCAAGGTCAGGCGGGAGATAATGCTGGACTCCTTGTTCGCGGTCTTAAGAAAGATGATATCCATCGTGGACAGGTGCTTGCAAAGCCAGGATCTGTTAATCCACACACCGAGTTTGAGGCTGAGGTGTACATTCTAAGTAAGGAGGAAGGAGGACGTCACACTCCATTCTTCTCTGGATACAAGCCTCAGTTCTACGTACGTACTACTGACGTAACTGGTGAAGTAACCCTTAAGGAAGGTGTTGAAATGGTTATGCCGGGAGACACCGTTACCTTTAAGGTAAAGCTTGTAGCTCCTATTGCTCTTGAAGAAAAGCAGCGTCTCGCTATCCGTGAAGGAGGTAAGACAGTTGGTGCTGGAGTTGTTACTAAGATCGTTGCCTAAATTAAGTGCTAAGGATTATTCCTTAACCTAAAACTATATGGCCGAAGTAACCACTAAAAAGAAAGCCGCTCCTAAAAAAGCTAAGGCTACTGAAGGAGGGGATATGGGTAAACTTCGTCTCCGTGTACAGGCGTATGAGCATAAGATTCTTGACGCATCAGTCAAGCAAATTATGGACACTGCAATGCGTTTTGATGCCAAGATTGAAGGACCAGTTCCTCTCCCAACGACCATCAAGAAATATACAGTTAATCGTTCGTCATTTATTTTCAAAAATGCTCGTGAGCAGTTTGAAATGAGAGTGCACAAGCGTTTGATTGATATTGTGAACCCAACAGCGAAGATTGTAGAGGCGCTCACCAACCTCTCACTTCCCTCCGGTGTTTCAATTGATGTGAAGATGATGTAAATAAAGCATTATCAAAAAACAAAACCCCTCCCTCGCGACGCGAGGGAGGGGTTTTGTTTTTTGAAGTTCGTGGCACAAAACGACCCCCGCCTTAGGGCGGGGGGGCTGGCACAGATCAGTTCTGTGCCAAGTGTGGCGGAATTTTCGCAACAGCCTTCTCGAAGGATTGCCGCGGCAGCCCATCATCGAAATCGGCAACGTCGTCTAGGATTGAATTGATGAGCTTGGCGAAGGCGAGAAGTATCTTGGTCTCAGTTTCCTGTTCCAGTTGGGCCCTGGCGTACTTCAGGATCCCTGCCAGGGTTACCTTGTCGGGTTTTCCTTTTTCACCGCGATGTAGTCCGCGGTGTTCAATAGCTTGAAAAAGGGGGGAAGCAGTAGGCCTTGGTCGATTGACCACGTCTGCTGTCATCATGGCAAGCAGCTCATCTATGCTGCGGGAACTATAGGTATCAACCACTCTTCCTGGCATGGCTCTTCTCCTGGTTGGTACTTCAGTGTGGTGAACTAACCCAATAATAAGCGTACTCCTCATCCTTCATATACGTCAATTGATTTTTGTGAAAAAGATAGTTGTGATAAGGTTTCTTAAGAATTGTTTAGAGAGGGCTTTTATGCGTAAAGATGAACTCGTGCATTATGGAACGGTCTATCGGTTAAGTCCGATAGATCAGAAATGGAAAAGTGCAACCGGGCAAGTGTTGGCACCCCAACATGTGACAAAGGTGTTGGCGGAAAGGGCGGCCCGGGCACAGAAGAATGCTGCGAAAAAGGAGGGGGCTGGAGTTTCCCAAAAGCCCCCTCGTCGAGGACGCGGAGCCCCTATCGTCTTTTCCGCGCAGCTTCCCAAGAATCCTCGTGTGTAGCGGGGTGTTCCCCAAAAGGCCGAGGCGCGCTGCGCCTCGGCTTTAACATTTGCATTTTTTCTAGGGTCGTGTAATATGCCTTCTATTGCGTTCTGTGAACACTTTCGGATTCCGAGAGAAAGTTCCGCCAGACAAAAAGGCCTCGGTTAGTATTTGAGACCTTTCTACTGGCGACACTATAGTTTTATGGGGTCGCATTTTTTATAGAATGAAATTCTTACTTGGTAAAAAGAAAGAGATGACACAGATCTTCGATGAGAAGGGGCGTGTTTCTGCTGGTACCGTAGTGTCTATCAGCCCTCTTATTGTTACTCAAGTGAAGGGCGAGAAGACAGACGGATATTTTGCTGTTCAGCTCGGTGGTTTCCCCGGTAAAAAAGCTGCAAACAAGGCCATGAAAGGACACCTAAAGGAGCTTCCTAACTTCTCAGAACTTATTGAGGTTCGTCTTGCTGCAGAATCTACTATGCAAGTGGGAGATGAAGTAACGCTAGCTAACTTTACTGTGGGGGACAAACTCGAGATTTCTGGTATTTCTAAGGGTAAGGGATTCCAGGGTGTTATTAAGCGCCATGGTTTCGCGGGAGGTCCTCGCACTCACGGTAATGCTCACGCCGAGCGTGAACCAGGATCAATTTCAGGCGGACTTCGCTCACACGTACCAAAGGGTATGCGCATGGGAGGTCGCATGGGATCTGATCGTATTACGGTGCGTAACCTTAAGGTACTTGCTATTGATACTGACAAGAATGAAATGATAATCAAAGGAGCTGTTCCTGGTCGTCGCGGTACTTTACTTGAGATCAAGGCAAAATAAAACATATGGAAGCAACACTTTACAATCAAGAAGGAAAGAAAGCAGGTACTCTTACACTACCTGAGGACATTTTTGGACTACCTTGGAATGCTGACTTGGTTCACCAAGTAGTAACTTCTATGCTCTCAAGTCGCCGCAACGGTACGGCTCACACTAAAGATCGTGGAGAGGTTGCAGGTAGCAACAAGAAGCCGTGGCAGCAAAAGGGAACAGGACGTGCACGTCATGGTTCAAAGCGCTCGCCAATCTGGCGCCATGGAGGTGTAACTTTCGGTCCAAAGAATGATAAGAACTATGATCGTAAGGTAAACGACAAGATGCGTAAGAAGGCGCTCTACACACTTCTTTCTCAAAAGGTTCGTGATAATGAAGTGCTTTTCCTAGATAGTATCGCTCTCCCTGAGGCCAAGACAAAAGAAGCTAAGGCTGTGTTCAACAAGCTTGGAAACGTTAAGGGGTTTGAAGCTATGCCAACAAAGCGTAAGAACGCACTTATGATGGCCCTTGCCAAGAAGGACACTGCTGTTGAAAAGAGTTTCCGCAACTTTGGTAATATTTCTCTTGTTGAAGCCCGTAACTTAAACGTAGCAGACCTCATTAACTACAAGTATGTGGCTATCGTTGATGGAGAGAGTTATGTTAAGAGTATAACTAAATAGGTATGGCTATTTTCTCCAATAAAAAAGAAGAAGGATCAGCTGCAGTAGTAGAAGCTACTACTAAGGCAAAGTCAGGTGTAAACCAAGCTACTTTTCGTATGATTCCTCGTATCACTGAGAAGGCAACGGTACTTGCTGAACGCAACGTCTACACCTTTGATATTCCACAGGGAACTACTAAGGGGGCTGTTGAGGAGGCAGTGTTTAAACTCTACAAAGTACACCCACTTAAGATCGCTATTGTGAAGACTCCCGCTAAGCGTGTGGTTGCTCGTGGCAAGCGTGGTAAGACCGCTGCTTCTCGCAAGGCCTACGTATATCTTAAGGACGGAGATAAGATTGAATTTGTATAGATAATTAAAGAGCTATGAAAACGTACCGACCAACAAGTCCATCACGCCGTAACATGACCACGATTCCATATCGTGATCTCCTTTCAGGGGATAAGCCGCACAAGGCACTCCTTACGGGTTTTCGCCGCGGATCAGGACGCAACAATGCTGGGCGCATCACCACTCGCCATAAGGGAGGAGGACACAAGCGTCAGTATCGTCTTATTGATTTCAAGATGAACAAACTTAATGTTCCGGGAAAGGTTTTGACTATTGAGTACGACCCAAACCGCACAGGCTTTATTGCACTTGTTGGGTACAAGGATGGTGACAAGCGTTACCTGTTGGCTCCAAAGAGTGTGGTAGTAGGACAGGAGATTGTAACAGCAGAGAAGGCTCCTATTACAGCTGCTAACCGTCTTCCGCTCGGTGCTATGCCAGTAGGTACGCTTGTTTATAATATTGAAATTAAGCCAGAAGGTGGAGCTAAGCTTTGCCGCTCTGCCGGAAACTCAGCTGAGGTTATCGCGCAAGATGGTGACTACACCCTTCTTAAGATGCCATCAACTGAAGTTCGTAAGGTACACAACACTGCATGGGCATCAGTTGGAGAAGTATCTAATGACGAACACCATCTCGAGAAGATTGGTAAAGCAGGACGTAATCGCTGGAAGGGTATTCGCCCAACAGTTCGCGGATCTGCTATGAACCCAGTTGATCACCCACATGGAGGAGGTGAAGGACGTCAGGGAAGAGGACTCCGCCGCGCTAAGAGTAAGTGGGGACGCCCAACTGGAAAGGGTCAGAAGACACGAACTCCAAAGAAATACTCAAATCGCCTTATCGTTTCTCGCCGCAAGGTTGGAAAGAAGCGATAATTCGGAAAAAATTAAACAAAAAGTCAAACGCCGCGGGAGGCCCGCGGCGTTTGACTTTTTACTAGTGGAGTATAAGCTCAAGCGAGCTGTATAACCCTTTTTTCTTGGAGGTGCCCCGTGCACGAAAACCCTGAAATAAATGAGGCTGTTGCGTACGTGCAGCGGCCGATCAAGAGCGTCGCGGACACTCTGGTTGAGCTCATTCTGGACCGTCTTGAGCAACTCACGAAGAGGGTATCGGTTGGGGCTCAGTCTTCAGCGTGGCCGAATCGTGACGAAATCAAGACACTGCTCCAGATCCTCACCGCTTCCTTTCGGCAAGGCGTTTTGAGCCGAGGTGAGGAGGGGCGCTGTCGGATACGTGTGGGGGAGATGTTCATACGCGTTCTGCAGAAGGATGCGCAGGACGACACGGCAGGAAAAGACGTCCAGTCGGCGTGTTTCAACATCGCCCATCTTTTCCAGGCGGCCTTGCCGCTTTTGGATGGGGCGAAGCTTGATTGGCCGGACCCCGAACTCTTCAACACCAGTTCGGCACCTCATTCGTAGCGGTGCCATCGGAACACCCCGCCGGCGCGCATGCGCCGGCGGGGATTTGCATTCAAAACGGAAACTTCCAAATTTCCACTTGGCGACTGCTAAACTACTTTCGGCTTAGCAATCATCAAGTATCAATTTGTATTAATGAAACTAGAAGATTTTAAAAAAGGTTACAAATATTTTTCTAAAAATAAAAAAGTCGGGAACCACGAAGGGTTCCCGACGGAGAAGAACATGGCCTACTCGGCCTAGAGCTTAGATCTGGTAGCCTGCCTGCCGCGCCTCGGCGAGGAGCTTTTTGGGCGAAGCCCGCAGGCCGATTCTGCTGTAGTAGCCTGCGACATGCTTCAGCAACTCGCCATGCTGTTCGGTGGGGCTGGCGGCAAGCAGTTCCGCAATGAAGCGGGGCCGCCCTGTGCCTTCCACGATTTGGCTGATGAGGCCGGCCGTGACTCGTCTGGGGCTCTTGCCTCCCCAGTTCGTAAGCGTGGCCATGGCCTCGGCGCGCACTTCATCGTAGTTGCCCTCAGCCTTGGCCGCAAGCAATCGCAGGCGGGTGAGTTCATGCCGATCGTTGCCGATCGGGAAGCCGAAGCTGGTAGCGTCCGAACCCGTACTTTGCGCGGTCGGAGGGGTTGCTGCCAACTTCGCGAAGCCGTTCAGCATGCCGTGCTTGGCCAACACCGCACCGATTTGGTGCACGGCCCTGTCGGCGGCGCCGCTCGGAGTGGACTTCTCCGCGAGAAGTTGCTCCACTTCCACTTTCACAGCCGGAATGGTGGCCATGAGTCCCACGAGGGTGGGGTATTTTTTCCTGCTAAGCATGTGCTACCTTTCTCCCCCTAGGGGGGCGTTGTGAGGAACAAAAAACGTTCACCTAAGTGAACCGGCTTTTAATCTAACACATTTATAGTTTTTGTCAATTTATGATTTACTACTTTTGGTGGGGGGATGGCGGGGGTTTGACAATTTGTATGGGTTTGATAGTCTACTCCTATAGCTTCCATGGTTGGCGCCTTGGAGACCTTAGCGATAAGGTTTTTTTAATTGCCAAAAAAGAAGCTGAGCCAACCAAAAACTTACATTTTTCATGTCACGATCACTTAAAAAAGGTCCATACGTTGAACCAAAGCTACTCAAGAAAATTGAGGGCAAAAAGCCACAGGAAACTGGGGTCATTAAGACGTGGTACCGCAGCAGTCAGATTTCTCCTGAAATGGTAGGTTTTTCTTTCGGGGTGCATAACGGTAAGGATCATATCGCTGTACTCGTGACTGAAGACATGGTGGGACATCGCCTTGGTGAGTTTTCACCAACTAAGAAGTTTACTCGCCATGGTGGTAAGATGCAGAAGGAACTAGAGCAGAAGCGTAAGGAGAGCGAAATCGCTGCCGCTAAAGCCGCTACTGCATCAACAGCCGATGCTAAGAAGAAGTAGGCTAGAATTTTAATATTATGAAAGCACAACTTACTAATTACAGACAGTCTCCTCGCAAGGTTCGCCTTATCGCTAACCTCGTAACTGGTAAGAGCGTGCCTCAAGCGCTCGGCGAGCTTGCTTTTCTTGTGAAGCGTGGGGCTAACCCAGTGCATAAGCTCATTTCCTCTGCTGCCGCCAATGCTAAGGCAAACCTCGGCATTGATGCTGATAAGCTTGTAGTAAAGAGTGTTACGGTGAACAAGGGGCTTGTGCTTAAGCGTGTATCTCCTCGTGCTCGTGGAGCTGCGTACGTTATCAAGAAGCGTTCAAGCCATATTGCAGTTGTTCTTGATACTCGTAAGGAAGCTCCAAAGAAGGGTAGTAAGAAAGTAGCGGTAGCTGCTGTAGAGGCTGCACCAAAAAAGGCTGCTAAGAAAGTAACTAAGAAAACCGATAAATAATTATTTTATAAAGTATGTCACACACCGTTCACCCATACGCACATAGACTTGGAATCATCCGCGACTGGAAAAGCCGCTGGTTTGGAGTGGGTGACACGTACAAGCATTTTCTTAAGAGTGATACACTCCTTCGCAAGTATTTAGCGACACGCCTTCGTGGTTTCTTTGTGAGTGATGTTGGTATTGAGCGTGGAGCAGACACGATGCGTCTTATCATTAAGACTTCACGCCCTGGTATGATTATCGGTCGCTCCGGTGAGGGATCAGAGAAGCTCCGCAAAGACATCACTAAGTTTATTGAAAAGAACAATCTAGCTAAGACTAAAGAGTTCAAGATGGATATAGAGGAAGTTCGCTCACCTGAATCTGATGCACACATTGTTGCTTTCATGATTGTTGAAGGGCTTGAAAAGCGTCTTCCATACCGCCGTGTACTCAAGCAGACTATTGATAAGGTAGTAGCCAACCGCGATGTGAAGGGAGTGCGTATCTTAATCGGAGGACGCCTTGGTGGAACAGATATTGCTCGCTCTGAGCAGTTGAAGCGTGGCCGTATCCCACTTCAGACGTTCCGTGCTGATATTGACTTTGCTCGCGAGCGTGCACACCTTCCTTATGGAGACCTTGGTATTAAGGTTTGGATTTACAAAGGTGAGGTGTTCGCCGAGGACAAGAAACGTCGTTCATAATTTTAGATATTTTTTAATTACACTACTATGTTAGTCCCAAAGAAAGTTAAATACCGAAAGCGACAAACAACTCGTCGTAACCCAAAGCGTATGACTGCGGACACTCGCGGCGTGACTCTTTCTTTTGGATCCTTTGGGCTCAAAGCTACCACAGCTGCTCGTATTCGCTCTAACCAGATTGAAGCAGCTCGTAAGGTAGTATCACGTGCTGCTGGTAAGACTGGTAAGATGTGGATCCGTATTTTCCCTGATTTCCCATATACAGGTAAGCCAGCTGAAGTAGGTATGGGAAAGGGTAAGGGAGACCTTCAGGGATACCAGTTTGAAACTCGCCCAGGACGTATCATTTTTGAGATTGATGGGGTACCAGAGAAAGAGGCTCGTGAAGCACTTCGCAAGGCTGGAGCTAAGCTTCCCGTAAAGTGTAAGGTGATTTCTCGCGAACTTGCGTAAGCACTAAAAAGAGGCTAATATCAAGGACTTATGAAGGAACTTAGAACCAAAACTGAATCAGAACTCATGAAGCTACTTGCTGATAAGCGAGAGGCTTTGCGAGTATTTCGTTTCAGTATTGCAGGGAGTAAAACCCGTAATGTTCGCGAGGGCCGTGGTATTAAGAAGACAATTGCACATATCATGACCCTTCTTAATGACAGTACGGTTACTTCAAAGTAAAACCATATGGCAACCAAGAAAACACAACAAACAGCCGCAACTAAAGTAGTTGTAACAACTGGAGCTCCTCGTGAGCTTACTGGGGTTGTTGTGTCTACCAAGATGAAGGACACTATTGTTGTCCGTATCGACCGTTACGAAAAACACCCAAAGTACGACAAGTACGTTATGCAGAGTAAGCGTTTTAAGGCGCATGATGTTGGGAACACTAAGGCGCTAGGGGATACGGTAACTATCGTTGAGTGTCCGCCAATTTCTAAAGATAAGCACTTCAAGGTAGTCTAACTACTTTAAGATAAACTAAACCGTATGATTCAACCACGATCAATCGTCAAAATAGCAGATAACACCGGAGCTAAAATCGGACGTGTGTTTAAGGTGCTTGGTGGCTCTAAGAAGCGCTATGCTCGTATTGGGGATATCGTTATTCTCTCAGTGCAAATCGCCGAGCCTCGTAAGGGCGTAAAGAAAAAGGAAATTCTTCCTGCTATTGTAGTTCGCACTAAGAAAGATTTTCGCCGCAAGGATGGTTCTTACATTCGTTTTGATGAGAATGCAGTTGTGGTACTCGATAAGGAGCGTAAGGAGCCACGTGGCGGACGTGTATTCGGTCCTATTCCTCGTGAACTTTCTGAAATGGGATTCCAAAAGATTATTTCTCTAGCTCCAGAAGTAGTGTAATTTTTAATGCATATGAAAATCAGAAAAGGCGACAACATCATAGTGACTTCTGGTAAGGACAAAGGTAAGACCGGGACGGTTTCTCGCGCGCTCCCAAGTCGCGATATGGTGCTCGTCGATGGTGTGAATGTTAAGAAGTGTCACCAGAAGGCACGTAAGGGTGGATCTAAGGGGCAGATTGTGGAGAAAGCTATGCCTATACATGTTTCAAATGTAAGTATTGTTGATCCAAAGAAGGGTGGCGCTACTCGCGTGCGTATCGTACGTGAAGAAGGGAAGCGTAGCCGTGTTGCAGCAAAGAGTGGAGCGACTATTTCTGGCAAATAATTCTTGAACCGACTAACTGTCCTAATTTAAATTGTATGGCAACTATCAAAAGCGTAAAAACATTAAGTGAAGAATCCTTCAAGGTAATGAAGGATCAGTTCGGCTACAAGAACGTGATGCAGGCACCTCGTCTTACTAAGGTGGTGGTTTCAGTTGGAACTGGTTCATTTAAGGATAAGAAAAAGCTAGAACTGGTTGCTGATCGTCTTGCCAAAATCACTGGTCAGAAGCCAGTAGTTCGTAAGGCTAAGCAAGCTATTGCGAGCTACAAGACTCGTATTGGAGACCCTATTGGATATCAGGTAACCATTCGCGGAAGCCGCATGATCGGTTTTCTAGATAAACTGCTCCACGTGTCTCTTCCTCGTACTAAGGACTTTCGTGGCATTAATGCTTCTGGAGTAGACAATATCGGTAACATGACCATCGGTCTTAAGGAGCATGTAGTGTTCCCAGAAGTGGTGGATGAAGAAATCAAAGATGTATTCGGTCTTGCTATCACTATTGTAACAACTGCCAAGACTCGCGCTGAAGCTAAGGCCTTCTTTGATCACTTAGGTTTTCCCTTTAAGAAAGAAGCTGCAAAGAAATAAGCAAAACAAAAACTCCTCCCTAAACTAGGGAGGAGTTTTTGTTTTAGGAATATAAAAAATAGTCCCCGCCGCGGTACTCCGCGGCGGGGGGGGGGATGAGTCAGACCCCATGAAACATGGGGTGGGTGTCGAAATGCAGAATCCCTGCAATCGAGGTGCTTACCGAAAGCGGGATACGGTGCATGCTCGCCCACTCGGCGAATGGCTTTGCAAAATTTCGCGCGAAAACAGTATTTTGCATGAAGGCATCGTACACTATCCTTACAAGCGCTTTGTCCATTGGGTTGCACATGTCGCAGAGCTGCAATGCGATGCTGGGTGCAAGAAGCTGTGAGTAGGGAAGATGTCGGTAGATGAAGTCCCCGTCGGCAATGTTCGAGTAGACATATACCATCTTGGTCGAACCTGGCTCCCCGGTGCCCTTGCGGCTGTTTTGGACGGCGTGGTGGAAGAGAAAAAGCTCACCCGTCTTCAGTTTCATGTAGAGACCGGGAGTGAAGGTGTGACTGCCTACTTGGTAGATCATGCGACCTCCTTCGATTGGTGGATGTTTACAGCTGGCTGCACTCTAGCAAACCACTTGTAAAATAGCTAGATTTCTTAGGTTTGTCCCTACGGTTTGTCCCTACAAGTTCTCCTGTTTGACACCCCCTATAATCCTTGCTAATATCCTCTCTAAGCACTTAGTGCCTTTTTTGTTGGAGGTAATGCTGGAGCGCGAGAGAAACCACCGTTTCTTTAGTGGCTGGGTTACCAAAAAACAAGTAAAATCATCAAGAAATCCTTGGTGGTAGTTAGCTACATTACACAATGGCAAAAACATCAACAGTAGTACGTTCAACTCGGACCCCGAAGTTCTCTTCTCGGGCTACTCATCGTTGCTTTCGTTGCGGAAGAAAGCGTGGATATATGCGTGACTTTGACCTTTGCCGCATTTGTTTCCGCGAGTTAGCTAATGATGGAAATATTCCAGGAATTAAAAAATCATCATGGTAAGCGATCCTATTGCAGACTTCATAACGCGTCTTAAGAATGCTTCTATGGCAGGGAAGGCGACTGTTGTCGTACCTCACTCAAAGATGAAGCAGGCTATTGCGGAGATCCTACTTCGTGAGGGATTCATTACTGCCTTTGAGAAAAAAGGTAAGAAGGTGAAGAAGTATCTAGAGGTTGCTGTAAAGTACGAAGGTACTAAGCCTGAGGTCCGCGGAGTTAAGCGTGTAAGTAAGCTTGGTAAGCGTGTGTACTTTGGTGTGCGCGACATTCGCCCAGTGAAGTTCGGACAGGGAATTATGGTACTTTCAACTCCAAGGGGGCTTATGACTGATCGTGAGGCTCGTAAGGAAAAGGTCGGTGGAGAGGCTCTCTTTTCAATCTGGTAATTTTCTATATTTATATTCAACATTATGAGTCGCGTCGGCAAACAACTTATCGGAATCCCAACTGGAACCACAGTCTCTGTTTCTGGGATTACTGTTGTGGTTAAGGGTCCTAAGGGTGAACTCACTCGGGATTTTCGTCCAGAGCTCAATATTATTGTTGAGGGAGATCATGTGAAGGTAAGTCCTAAGAAAGAGGATAAGCAGACTATTTCTCTCTGGGGAACAACGGCTTCTCATATTAAGAACATGGTGCAGGGTGTTAATACTCCATACACTAAGGAGCTTATTCTTGAAGGAGTAGGTTTTAAATCAGAAGTGAAGGGGGCAGAACTTATTCTTGCACTTGGTTTTTCTCATCTTGTACATGTACCAATACCTGCTTCACTTGCGGTTAAGGCTGAAAAGAACATTATTACCATTTCTGGTATTAACAAAGAAGAGGTCGGATCATTCTCTGCTTCAGTTCGCGCGCTTAAGAAACCAGAACCATACAAGGGTAAGGGATTCCGTTATCGCAATGAGGTTATCCGCCGTAAGGAAGGTAAGAAATCTGTATAATCCCACTTTTTATTTATGGCTTACGTTAAAACTACAACTAATGCAAAAACACTCGCTCGTATCCGACGTCACAATCGGAGTCGATCGCACATGGAGGGGTCTGCTACAACACCTCGTCTTGCAGTCTTTAAGTCCAATCGTTATATTTACGCGCAGGCGATTGATGACATAAAAGGTGTTACACTTGCTTCTGCAACCTCACTTAAAGACAAGAAGGGGACTATGCTTGAAAAGTCTTTCCGTGTAGGTGAAGAGATTGCTAAGGCACTTACCGCAAAGAAGGTAGGAACAGTAGTCTTTGATCGCGGCGGATTCCTATATACCGGAAATGTGAAGGCAGTGGCAGAGGGGGCACGTAAGGGAGGACTCAATTTTTAATATATGAATGACGAAATTATTACAACTGAAACAGTAGAGACAGCAGCAGATGTTGTGGCTGAAGCTACGCCTCTTACTATGGCAGAGGAAGAGGCTACACCTGAAGTTGTTGCTGAAGGAGCGCCAGCTTCAAAAACAGCTGCTAATCCTGAGTTTCGCCCTCGTAATACACAGCGTGATACTCGCAAGGGAGGACGTCCTGGAGCACGCCGCGGCAATCGTCGTGAAGAACGTGTAAAGCCAGAGTTTGACCAGAAGATTATCTCACTCCGTCGCGTGACTCGTGTAGTTGCCGGTGGACGTCGTATGAGTTTCTCTGTTGCGGTTGTAGCAGGAAACCGTAAAGGTAAGGTAGGTGTTGGAACCGGTAAGGCAGGGGACACAGCTGGAGCAATTGAAAAAGCTTTTCGTGATGCAAAGAAGCACATGATCACCATTCCTCTTACTAAGAATAGTTCCATCCCTCATGATGTTGAGGCTAAGTATTCAGCTTCAGTTGCTATGTTGGTGCCAAGCCGTGGTCGCGGACTTGTAGCTGGAGGAGCTGTGCGAAGTGTACTTGAACTTGGAGGGGTAACTGATGTAACCAGCAAGATTTTCTCTCGCAGTAAGAACGGTATCAACAATGCTCGCGCTACTATCAAGGCTCTCGAAACCATCCGTACCCGTAAGTCTCCAAAGGCAGTAACTTCAACCAACTAATATGCAGATACACGAACTTAAAAGAACAACAAAGAATCACAAAGCGCCACGTGTAGGGCGTGGTGGTAAGCGTGGTAAGACATCGGGCCGTGGAACTAAGGGTCAGCTTGCTCGTGCGGGACACAAGGTACGTCCTCAGATGCGTGACACCATTAAGAAGATTCCAAAACTTCGTGGTCGTGGACGCAACTTCCTAAAGTCAATCGTGCTTCCTAATGTGGTTATCAACCTCTCTGTACTTGATAAGCACTTTGCCTCAGGCGATAGTGTCTCACGCGATATTCTTGTAGAGAAGAAACTCGTTTCAATCAACAAGGGAAGTACGGCTGCTGTTAAGATCCTAGGAACTGGGGACATCACCAAGAAACTTATTGTTTCGGATTGTCTCGTTTCTAGCGTTGCCAAAGAAAAGATAGAAAAGGCCGGAGGCACTATCGCACTCTAATTTCTTTTTATGAAAAATATATTCGGAAAATTAGCACTGGTCATAAAAGACAGTTCACTACGTTCACGCCTCTTTTTCGTACTCGCGGCGCTTGTTATTTTTCGTATTTTAGCGTCAATTCCGATTCCAGGTGTAGATACTGCTCGTCTTGAATCATTCCTTGCCAATAACCAGCTTTTGGGACTACTTAATATTTTCTCAGGTGGTGGGCTTACCAACCTCTCTATCGTGATGCTTGGAGTTGGTCCATACATTACGGGGTCTATTATCATGCAGCTTCTTACGATGCTCTCGCCTCGTCTAAAGGCTCTTTACCAAGAAGAAGGGGAGCTCGGTCGCAAGCGTATGTCACAGTACTCACGCCTCCTCACGGTACCACTTGCGTTCATTCAGGGGGCATCATTTCTTATGCTTCTTGAGCGTCAGGGTATCGTAGAGCATCTAACGCTCTACCCATTCCTACTTAACATGCTGATTATCGCTGCAGGGTCTATTCTCCTTATGTGGCTTGGTGAACTTATTACTGAGTTCGGTATTGGAAATGGAGTTTCACTCATTATTTTCTCTGGTATCGTAGCAGCACTACCCACTAAGTTAGCTCAGCTCTCTTTCTCATTTACAGCTTCACAAATTCCACTTTATCTAGGATTTATAGTGGTGGGTCTCGCTATTATTGCGGCAGTAGTTGCGGTAACTGAGGCAGAGCGCCCAATTCCGGTAACGTATGCTAAACGCATTCGTGGTTCCAAGGTGTTTGGTGGTATCTCTACCTACCTACCACTTCGTATGAACCAGGCTGGAGTGATTCCGATTATCTTTGCACTCTCTATTCTTTTGTTCCCACAAATGCTTTTCAACATTTTGACCTACGTTCACAATGATACGATTAACCGTATCGGTACGTTCTTCAATGGCCTTATCGCTAACCACTGGTTCTATGGTATCGCGTACTTTATTCTTGTGTTTCTTTTTACTTACTTCTATACAGCAGTAACGTTTGATCCAGAAACAATCGCAACAAACCTCCAGAAAAACGGCGCCTTTATCCCAGGAGTACGACCCGGAACTTCAACTGCTCTCTATATCAGCCGTATAGTACTCCGCATCACGCTGGTTGGTGCTGTGTTCCTCGGCTTTATTGCGGTGTTGCCACTTATTATGCAAGGTGTTACTGGTATTCAAACTCTAGCCCTCGGCGGAACTTCACTTCTTATTGTGGTGTCAGTGGTGCTTGATCTTGTTCGCAAGATTGACGCTCAAGTCTCAATGCGTGAGTACTAATAAACATGCAATAGCACCGGCATAGTGCAAAAACACCAGCGATTGAAATGAATCGCTGGTGTTTTTAAAGAGACGTTACAACTTATCTATTTTGCGATACACTAGCCACTATGACTCCACAAACAGCTATTTTTATCGGGCGCTCTGGGTGCGGTAAGGGTACTCAAGCGCAATTACTCATTGATCATCTTCGGGTAGTAGACCCAGCACGTGAAATTTATTATTTGGAGACCGGCCAATCTTTTCGTAATTTTATAGGGGAAGGTGGGTACTCAGGCTCTTTAGCTAAAAAGGTTAGTGATTCTGGAGAATTGCAACCAGAGTTTTTGGCGGTTTGGGCGTGGTCACATCTTTTGGTTGATCGCATGAAGGAAAATGAGCATCTAATAATTGATGGGACACCACGACGCCTTCATGAGGCTCCTGTGTTTGATTCTGCTATGAAGTTTTATGGAAGGGTTAAGCCACACCTAGTTTATATCAACGTCAGTCGTGAGTGGTCTAGGGAGAGGCTTTTGGGTCGTGGAAGAGGGGATGATCATAGTGATGATATTGAGAAGCGTCTTAATTGGTTTGATACTGATGTTATTCCTGCTATTAATTTTTTCCGTGATAATTCCGACTACAATTTTCTTGAAATTAATGGGGAGCAAACAGTAGAAGAGGTAAGCAAAGAGTTACTAAGCAACATGTTCCATGACTAAGTTAAAAAGCGAACAAGACATTAAGTTTTTGCGTGAGGGAGGGAAACATCTAAGTGCTATTATGCACGAGCTTAAAAAGCACGTGAAAGTAGGGAAAACAACGCTCCATATTAACGATCTTGCGACTAAGCTCATTGCGGAATATGGGGATGAACCTTCACTCCTTAACTACAAGCCCTACGGTGCTAACCGCCCTTACCCAGCGACTATTTGTATTTCTATTAATGATGAAATAGTGCACGGTATTCCGAATGAAACCGTGAAGACGTTTAAAGAAGGCGACATTGTAGGGCTTGATTTGGTACTCACTCATAACGGTATATTTGTGGATATGGCAGAAACGGTAGCGGTTGGCGAGGTTTCAAAAGAAGCATATGCGCTTATGGATGTGACGCGCGAAGCGCTTGAGGTGGGAATTTCAGTTTGTAAGCCGGGGAACAAGGTGGGAGATATTGGCTGTGCTATTGAGGCGTATATAAAACCTATGAAGAAGTATTCTATAGTAGAAGAATTGGGCGGGCATGGAGTAGGACACAAAGTGCATGAGGAGCCTTACGTTGCTAATTTTTGTATGAAAGAGAAAGGTCCAACTATGGCAGCTGGAATGGTTTTAGCTCTTGAGCCCATTATTAATCTTGGTACTAAGCATGTAGTGCTTGAAAATGATGGCTATACTTTTAAAACAGCCGACGGTAAACTCTCAGCTCACTTTGAACACACGGTACTTATTACAGAAGATGGCTGTGAAGTTATAACTCGCTATCACGGTAAGTAAATACTATGAAATTTATTAAAATCCTATTATTTCTAACCGCTTCAGCTCTTTTGTTCAGTATTTATTACTTTTTAAATACATCTAAGCACCAAGTTTTAAGTAGTGGGGACATTTTTACTCATAGGAGTATTAAAGAAAATGGTCTTTGTGGTCAAGAAGAAATTGTAAGGGCTAATGATAATTTTCATATAGCTACACTTAATCTTTGTGAAGATAATATTGAAAAAATTTATGTTGAGAATGAGTGGATTATAGTTAAAACAAGCTGTAATCGAGTATATAGAAAGAATGTTGCTACTAATGAAGATGGGATAATTACTACTAATCAAACTTGCGCAGGAGGTAGTTTAAGTAAAATCAAAAAATTAGTTAATTTTTAAAAAGTATAACGAGCCCATGCTATACTTTTTTCATGGAACAGGCGGGATACGCACCAAAATTTAAAACTCCAGAAGAAGAAATACAATTTCTTCGCAGTGAAGTCTTGCGTCATGAAGAGCGTTTAAAAGCAGAAGGTGCCCCCGCGCGACGTGATGAGATTGTGCGAGCAAATATAGAAGAGCACAAAACTCGAGTACCCTCAGAAACCTTGGAGCACCCACTTTCTATAGCTGAGCACGAGGAGATAGTACTAGATCTGATGCCCAAAAGTACTGACAGTAGGGTGGAGGAGCTCCTTGGGATTATGGAGGTGAAGGGGGTTTTGAATACACTTTCAGTTATTGAAAACTTGCGTGATTCGCAGCTAGAGGACGATTTCCACCGTGTGCTTATTCAATATATAAAGAAGAATCTACCTGTTGAGGGACTTAAGGAGAAAAGCACTCTTTTTCAAGCTCTTCACATGACTCTGTTTGAAGTAACTCTTGAACTACCAATAGAAGAAGAAAAACAGGGTTTAAAGGAACTACTTTCCAGTATGGAGCAGTTCTTTGCGGGTGTACTTCCTCGGTATACTGGTCACGAGCAACCTTGGCTTTCTTTTGAAATAGCGGTAGCTAATCAAAGGCGAGAGGTTGTTTTCTACGTCGCTGTTCCTACGTCGCTCGTATCACTTTTTGATAAGCAACTTCTGTCAATTTTCCCACACGCCAAAATCGTTGAGGCTAAGAATGATTACAATATTTTTACTGACAAGGGATATGTAGTAGGTGCACATGCAACACTCAAGGAAAATCCTGTATATTCCATTAAAACCTATACTGAATTTGACTACGATCCACTCACGATTATTCTGAATGCTTTTTCAAAAATTAAAGATGTGGGGGAGGGAGCAGCTATACAGTTTGTAATCACCGCTCCGCGCGTAGATTATATTTATCGGTACAAAAAGGCATTTGAGGCTATAGAGAAGGGGGTACCGGTAGGAGAGGCCATCGACATCAGAGAGTCGCTTGTGGGGGATGTAACTAAGGAGGTTGGAGGAATTTTTAAGGGGCTACTAAAGGGAAAGACAGAAGCAAAACCACAGGGGGAGCGAGAAACAAGGGCAAAGGAAGCACTCCACCGGAAAATGGAAACCCCTACTGTGTCAGTTGTCATGCGGGTACTGACTTCAGCTGAATCAGCTGGACGGGCAGAGCAGTTACTTTCTGAGCTGGAGGCTAGCTTTAATCAGTTTGAAGTTACAACGGGAAATAGTTTTGTTTTTAAGCGCTATACTCCACGGGAAGTACCAGAGCTATCACGAGATTTTTCATTTCGTATATTTAAACCAAGTGAAGCTATACCACTTTCTGTCCGTGAGGTGGTTAGTGTTTTTCATTTTCCCACAAAGAGCGCTAGTGCTATCTCAGAGCTTCGCCAAGGGGTGCATGTAACGGCTCCAGCCCCAACTGATAGTCCGAGAGAAGGCATTCTTTTTGGGGTTAACCGTCATCGTGGAGAAACCCGTGATATTTATTTTGCCCCTGAAGATAGACTACGCCATCTTTATATCATTGGACAAACAGGAACTGGAAAATCAGGGTTTATAAAGAACCTTATTATAGAAGACATAAAGGCTGGAGAGGGGGTATGTATGATAGACCCGCACGGATCAGACATTGAAGATGTACTCGCTAGTGTGCCGCACAATCGGATGCATGATGTTATATATTTTGACCCTTCTTATACTGCGCGCCCTATGGGACTTAATATGCTTGAGTACGATATGCGTT
>CAYLPX010000001.1:260726-371929 GCA_964385825.1 uncultured Candidatus Saccharibacteria bacterium | reverse complement strand
AAAGGGCGTCAGAGTGGAAACTGCTCGCTTGTTCCTTTTCGAGTTCAGCGAGCATGAATTCTTTCCACTCGGACGGCAAAGAAACTTTTTTGATAGTGTCATTCACTTGTTCGGCGAGGAATTCTTCGCGGATATATTTTTGTGTGCAAACACCTTTCTTTTTGGTGCAACGATAATATGTATGACCTTTTTGCACTTCGCTTGTAATACCACAACCGCATTCTCCGCACAAAAATATTCCACGAAAAGTATGTTTGATAATTCCTCGCTTTGTCGGATGAGCGTTCCTCGCCGATACTTCCGCGCACTTATCAAAAAGTTTCTTTGAAATCGCTGGCTCGTGCTTTCCTTGGTAAAGTTCTTTGTTAAATAAAAACATTCCGTAGTAAAAAGGATTTTTCAATATCATCTGCGTGTTTGAAATAGTAAGAACTTTACCATTTTTAGACACCAAGCCTTTTTGGGCGAGCAAATTCCTTGTTTCTTTCAGAGAATAATTTCCAGTAGCGTAGACTTCGAACATTTTTCTGACGAGGCGAAATCTTTCAGGGTCGGGAATAATTTTCTTGTTCAATTTGTCATTCACATATCCTGTCGGAGCTTGACCGCTTTGTTCGCCTCGTCTTACTTTTTGTCGAAGTCCACGCTTCACGTTCTCTGAAAGATTATCTACATAGTATTTGCTCTGCCCAAAAGCAATATTTAACATAAACTTGCCTTGTGGCGTAGCGTCGAACCAAAACGTCGGGAATTTTAGCTCTTTGATTTTACCTAGGTCGCACAGATAGATTATCTTTCCACCATCAATGCTATTTCTCGCCAATCTATCGGGGTGCCAAGCTAAAATTCCTGATGCTTTGCCTTTTTCTATGAGCGAGAGCATATTGTTGAAAATAGGTCGCCCCGGCTCTTTAGCGGTCTGTGATTCAACAAAAGTTTCAACAACTTCTAACTGCTCTCGCTCTGCAAATTCTTTCAACTCGTCAATCTGCGCTTCAATACTCAAAATCTGACGATCTGGTTCATCAGTAGATTTACGAGCATAAAGAAAGAATTTTTTCATAGAAAAAGGTTTATGTTAAATATTGATAATTATCGCTTTAAGATTGGCTCACAAAATTGCTATTTTGACTGTTCGGAGAACAGAGAACCCCCGCCTCGCGTCCCGCTCGCTTCATTTGGATTTTAAAAAACCTTGGCGAATTCTCTCGGAAACCCCCGTCGCGTCGCTTTGCGACGCTCCGAATTTTGGCGAAAAAACGAATTTTGAATTTGTGCTGTGTCTCCTGAACAAAATCCGAACCTTTTTCCAACAAAATCCTAATTCAGAATTCTAAAAAAAGGACTCGGCAGGGCGAAACAATTTTTCTGGGGTTTTGGATTCGCCCTGCCTCGGCTATTGTATTCCGCCCGCAGGAGGGGTCTGGGGAGGAATGCGGGCGGGATTCGCTTCACATTTCTTTTTGGAATTCGGGACGGACATTACCCTGTTACATTATATCATAACATTGTGATATACTATAACAACGCGATATAATATGTGGACAATGCAAAATGAATCCACAAAACTTGGTTTGAATCTGAAAAGAATCAGAACAAAGAAAAATATATCGCAAGGTGATATTGCCAAAGAACTCGGTGTTAGCCGAGGATTTATAAGTACGATAGAAAATGGAAAGACGAATCCAACACTTGCAACAATAGCAAAGTTGGCAAAATCGGTCGGTGTTTCCGTCGATGAACTTTTGAAATAAATTTATGTCCAAAACAAAATCAAAAAATTTAAAATTTATGGACTACTGTGCTGGAATTGGTGCAGGTCGTATTGGACTTGAAAGAAACGGACTAACATGTGTCGGTTTTTCTGAAATTGATAGACAAGCGGAGAAAACTTACAGAAAATTTTTTGGTGAAGATGAAATAAATTATGGTGATTTAATGAAAATAGATACAAAGAAATTGCCAGATTTTGACATGATGATAGCTGGGTTTCCTTGCCAAACTTTTTCAGTTATCGGACAAAGAAAAGGAATGCAAGACGAACGAGGACAGATTATATATGGACTTATCAAGATAATGCTTGATAAGAATATAAAATATTTTATTTTAGAAAATGTAAAAGGTTTAACAAACCATGATAATGGAAATTCTCTCAAGGTTATTTTAAGTGAATTAGATAAAGCGGGATATAAAGTTTTTTACCAAGTTTTAAATAGTGTTGATTATGGCGTTCCTCAAATGAGAGAGAGGATTTATTTTGTTGGCATAAGGAAAGATTTAGTGCCAGAAGATTTCCAATTTTATTTTCCAGAACGCCAACCAAGAGCTGATATTAAAAATTATTTAATTGATACTAAAGAACTTGAATTTGATGAGAAAAAAGTTGCATACGAGACTTTTTTGAGGTATTTGGATAATAAATACAATAAAGGACAATATGATATTAAAGAAATTCTTGAGCAAGATTATTTAGTGATAGACACAAGGCAATCTGATTTAAGAATTTATAGAGACAAAGTGCCAACACTACGAACTGGTAGACATGGGATTTTGTATGTGAGAGATGGAAAGTTTAGAAAATTATCAGGATATGAATCTTTATTACTCCAAGGTTTTCCTAAAGAACTCGCCAAAAAAGTTGATGGGGTTATTGAGGAAATACATTTATTAAAACAAACAGGAAACGCTATGACAGTCAATGCCATTGAAGCCATTGCAAGAGAGTTGTTTAATACACTAGAAAAACATGAAAAATAATGAAAAGAAAAATTTAAAACAAATGATAGCTCTTGGTTCAAAAACCGCCAAAGGCGGATTTACCAATGAGCAAGATGTTATTGATCGTTTCAATAATTGGAAAGCAGATAAGGTTGCTCAAGAATGGTTAGCGGAAATGAGTTATAAAATTGATGATATTGAATTTGTAAAAGCGTCAAAAGTTAGAGGTCAATACAAAGCAGACATTCAAGTGCGAATAACTATTTTGATTAAATTAAAATCTCAGGAAGATTTGCAAAATTTACAAGTAAAACTTGTAAGCAATCCGCAAGGATTTAATCAGATAGATAAAAGATGGGTTGATAAATATGTTGAGCTTTGGAATATTCCAAGTGATGTTGTTAAAATCTTGAAACTTTTTACTGGTGAAATTGCACCAACAAAAAGTGGCTTGAGAGATTCTCGTAGAATGTTTTTAGATGAAATGAGCGAAGCTGATCAAAATAAGTTAATCAACTTCATTAAAGAAAATAAGATTCTTATTGTATCTGATTTACTAAAAGGACGAGGAGAATTTTCTGCTGATTGGACTTTAGTTATTCTGAAAGTGAATGGAGAGAACGCTTGGGTTTTGAAATCAATAAACCATGTTATGAATGTTTTTGGTTCAGGAGATATAAGAATTACTCGCGAAGGTAGCTTAAAAATTGGAAAAATCGGAATGCAAAGAAAAGGTGGTGATGGTGGTCGCGATACAGCAAAAATGTTGCAATTCAAGATAAATCCTGTGGAATTGTTCGAAAAATCATAGAAATTTCATTGAAGTTTATGTAGGAATATGCTATACTTGGGACAGAAGGTTTATACTTCAAGTAGTAGAGGCTCTACTTCATTATCAGTTAACACTGATGGCGAAGGTCGAACCATCAACAAGAAGTTCCTTAAACTTTCAAACGTCCAGTAGATGTTTTCCCTCAAAAGAAAACGCGACCGACATTTCCAAATTTCAATGGCTTGATGTTTCGTAAGAAATTATCACGCCGTTGACATTTGGGAGAAGAGTTACAGTGGTTCTGTAAAATTTGGTTCAATTCCAAAATAACTCTCAATGCTATGTCTCAGGATAAAAAAATAAACCTACAAGAAATACTTACATTTAATGATTTAAAAAACGGACTCAAAAAACTAAAGAGGAAAAATAGATACAAAGATTACAACTCATCAGAATTTATTAAGAGATATTTAGAAAATAAGGATAAAAAAGAAAATACCCTTAACAAATTTCTTTCAAAATATCTAAATGATGAACAAAAAATAAATGAGGCTTCCTTGTTTGGATTTTATCAAAAACTCAAAGAATATTCGCTTAGCCCATATAACGCACTTGCAATAGAAAAAGGAAAGGAAAATCCAAAAAAATATAGACCATTACTTGTACCAGAACCGCAAGACAGGCTGATATTTGATTCACTGCTTCCTATATATTTCAGAAAGCTCAAAGATTATTTAATCCAGCGAAACTTACTAGGGCTCGGATTAGAGAAAAAGCAAAGAATAAGCGATGTTTTACATAAAATATTCAAGGATTACATAAATAAGGGCTATTGTTTTGCACTAACTTTAGATTATAGTTCTTTTTTTTCACTCATCGACAGGAAAACTTTATTGGATAAATTAAAGAATGATTTGGAAGACGATAAATTATTATCAGTATTAAATATGGTTATCTATAACGATATTAAAAACGGTAAGATAGTACAAGACAAAACAGGAGTAAAAATTTTAGAAAACGGAATACCTCAAGGTCTTTCATTTTCTCCACTACTAGCTTGTTACTATGCTTTGGAAGTTGATGATATTTATATCAATGATAAAAAAGTGGCTGGATTTAGATATATTGATGACATAATCATTTTTGGAAAAAATAAAAGTGATTTAGAAGGTGTTTATCAAAAAATTAAAACAAAATCGGAAGAATTAAAAATGTGCTTACATCCGATAGGAACAAAAACAGAGTTAAAAGATTTGAGTAATGACTATGTTAAATATTTAGGAGTAGAAATATCCACCAAAGGTTTGAAAATTAGTGAAGGAAAATTTAACGATCTTTTAGAGATTGCTAAAAATGAAATATTTCACATAAAGCACATAGAGAAAAAGGATTCAAAATTAATAAAGAGTGTTTATTATGATTTTATAAAAGGATGGCTCAATCACTATGAAAAAATTTCTGATGATAAGTCTGCTCTATATCAGAAGATTGATAGTATGCTTTTTGATAGTTTTTTTAGTAAAAAAAGGGTTAGAAAATCTTTCTATAATTCAAACCCTTGGATAAAAATAGTTGGAAATAGTGAAATAAGAAAGTAATTTAGGGAGCCCTGCTCGCACCTCTCTCGTCTTTGCGAGCGGGGTTTTGCGCACACGCGAACGGGAGGGTGGGTCAAGTGTGCAATACGAATTTGAGCCTCGGACATTTCCGCTAGGGCGTCCATGACTAAAGGATGAGCGCTGACGCAATAAGCAAGAGATAATCTAAAATCTTGAGAAATACTCGGATATGAAAACGAGGAAGGGGGTTGTGCGAGGGCGGACTCCGAAGGCACGCTAAATGAAGTCACAAAGCTCTATATTAAGAGTAAATCCATAAAGCACTGAATACTCTAACAAACTACTGCGAGGAGGAGACCGAAGCTGGGGGAAGGATTCCTTCCTTCCCCCAAACAGTGTCCTGCCCTCGCTCCCGCTCCGCAGAGCGGTAGAGCGAGGAAAAGCAGGACTCTAAGACAAATAGGCGCGAGTAGCCCTAGCGGAACTGTCCGAGGCGGATGCCGAGGATGGACTCCTTTAGTCTTGGGCGATCAAAAATAGTATAATGTCCAAGGCACAATATTGAATTTGTATTTTGTTTTCTGTCCGTCCCGAATTCCAAAAAGAAATGTGAAGCGAATCCCGCCCGCATTCCTCCCCAGACCCCTCCTGCGGGCGGAATACAATAGCCGAGGCAGGGCGAATCCAAAACCCCAGAAAAATTGTTTCGCCCTGCCGAGTCCTTTTTTTAGAATTCTGAATTAGGATTTTGTTGGAAAAAGGTTCGGATTTTGTTCAGGAGACACAGCAAACAAGAAAAAACCTAGGTATAGTGGCCTAGGTTTTTTCTTGTTATGATGCGGAGCAAATGGGGACTCGAAAGACGGAACCCACGAAGGTGGGTGAGTCGGGGTCGCAGGACTTTTTAGCAAAAAAGTACCTGTGACCGAGTCCCTGACCCGCAGCCAAC
Organism: uncultured Candidatus Saccharibacteria bacterium; assembly: GCA_964385825.1. GTDB lineage: Bacteria > Patescibacteriota > Minisyncoccia > Phycocordibacterales > JAKFXT01 > JAKFXT01. Next base: position 365,931 of record CAYLPX010000001.1, on the reverse strand, counting down.
TTGAGATAGGTTCGGACTCTGAGGATCATTAAAAATATGAAAGTTCAATTTAACTACGATAAAGAAAAAGATGCTTGGTGTCTCTTAAATAAAGGGAAAAGTTCAAACAATTCTCAAAATCCGACCAAACAGTACGAGCAACTTATCGCGGAATACGGTGAAAATCCGACCAACGAAAATGTTTCAAGTTTTATTGATAACTATACTGCAACAAAGAAGATTAATATCCAAGAATTTGTAGAAAAGTATCAAAAGGATTGGGATGCAGTCTCTGACGAATTTCAAACAAGAGCAGAGGCGATATTTAAGACCACACTCCCAAAAGATGTAATTGTGTATCTAACTATAAACAGTCGCTGTCCGTATAGTATCCACGATAATTACTTCTTTGTTGCAGTACCGACCACCTCTTCCCGCAGGACTACGATGCACGAGCTGTGGCATTTCTATACGTGGTATGGACTGGGAAGCGACCAAGAAGAAAAATTAGGAAAGGAAAAATACAACGAAATTAAAGAGGCTCTAACTGTTTTGCTTAATGTTGTATGTAAAGACTTATTGCCCGAAAGGGTAATTGACTCCGGGTACCCTCAACATCAAGAGCTCCGGCAGCAGATAGTGGAGTTTTGGAACAAGGATAGAGATGTTCATAAACTTTGGACTCATTTCATCAGGGTATAGTCATTCCGAGGAGTGTCGAAATGATAGACTTAAAAGTGTCAGAAAACCTTGCGAGGTCTCACTGAGAAAAGTACGAGACTCAAGAGGTCAGCAAACAAGAAAAAACCTAGGGCGTGAGCCTTAGGTTTTTTCTTGCTATGATGAGGACAATGAATTATGACCTCATAGTTGTGGGTGGTGGAGCCTCTGGCATGATGGCGGCGGGACGGGCGGCTGAACTCGGTAAGAAAGTTTTACTCATAGAGAAGAACAAGAAGCTCGGTGAGAAGCTGCGCATATCGGGCGGCGGGCGCTGTAACATCACCAATGCAGAGGAGGACACCCAGATACTTCTAAGAGCCTATGGCAAAGCCGAACCATTCCTCCACTCTCTGTTTGCCCAGTTTGGAAACAAAGATACCTTTTCTTTTTTTGAATCATATGGTCTCCCGCTGGTGGTGCAGGCTAGGAAGCGTGCATTTCCTCACACCGAAAAAGCAGAGGATGTAGCGAAAGTAATGGAGCAGTATGTGAAGAAGGGTGGAGTGGTGGTTAAAACCAATACTCCGATTACGAAGATTCATCATGACAAGTTTGGTATTAGTGGAATAGTGGCAGGTAAGGAAACGTACACAGCTACTAACTATCTTTTTGCAACCGGTAGCCTGTCGCATCCGGAAACTGGTTCAACGGGAGATGGATTCAAGTGGCTTGAAACTTTGGGCCACACGGTTGCCCCAGCTATGCCAACTATCGTACCCATTGCAACCTCTGATGAGTGGGGACATGTGCTGGCTGGTGTCTCGCTGTCGTTTATGAAAATCACTTTTTTTGTCGATGGCAAAAAGGCACTTTCAAAAACAGGCAAAATACTTTTTACACACTTTGGACTTTCAGGCCCTCTCATTCTTAACTCGGCACATAAAGTGTCTGATCTTCTCCATTCTGGCGTGGTGACGGCAACTATAGACGCCTACCCACACACTGATTTGGGGAGCCTTGATAAAACGCTGACAAAAGTTTTTGATAATAATAAAAACAAAACGCTGAAGAATATCGTCAAAGAGTTTGTTCCCGAAGGAACTCATAGGGGTATACTCGTGCTCCTTGAGGGAAAGGTAGATACTATGAAAAAGGTGCATCTCATCACTAAAGAAGAGCGCAAAACACTAGGACACTTACTCAAAGCTTTGCCACTCACGATCATAGGGCTTATGGGTTTTGATCGGGCGGTGGTAGCTGATGGTGGAGTCTTACTTTCCGAAGTAGATATGCGCACGATGCGATCGCTTAAAGTACCTAATCTTTTCATAACAGGGGATTTGCTGCACATTAACCGTCCATCGGGTGGGTACTCACTGCAGCTTTGTTGGTCCACGGGCTTTGTGGCAGGTACTCACGCGGGGGAAAAGGTATAGCTATGTACTTTGTATATATTCTAGAATGTAAGGATAAAACGCTCTATACTGGTATCACGACAGATGTGGAGCGCCGGTTGAAAGAGCATAAGAGTGGTGTAGGCGCTCGCTATACAAAATCAAGAGGGGTGCGGAAACTTTTGTATACAGAGTCATGTAAGAGTAGGGGTCCCGCACTTAAGCGCGAAAATGAAATTAAAAAGTGGACTAAGGCAAAAAAATTAGCATTAATAACGACCGAGCGAGAGCGATGACCGAGTGTGAACGAGGGAATGCTGAAGTCAGAAGACTGAATGCAGGAAGTACTGAGGCCAGCAGGCCGAATGTAAAAAGTTAGAATTGATAAAACAAAAAAAATAAAAAATAAGATGGACTTGCGAGAGACATACAACAAAATAGCCAAGGATTGGATGCAAGATCATGCTGCCGACATATGGTCGCTTGAGGGAACTGAAAAGTTTAGTTCACTTTTACCAGCTGGAGCATCAGTCCTTGATGTTGGATGTGGTGCGGGGGAGAAAAGTATCTACTTAGCCGAAAAAGGTTTTAAGGTGATGGCTATAGATTTCTCCGAAGAGATGATACGACTCGCTAAAGAGCGAGCACTCCACTTAGATTTTTCAGTTAAGGATATTACAGAGCCGTTAGAGCTCACAGAAACTTTCGATGGCGTATTTGCGCAAGCAGTGCTGCTACATATTCCTAAGGCAAAGATACGAGCTGTACTTAAGAATATTACAACTCCATTAAGGCAAGGCGGGTATTTCTATATGGCGGTGAAGGCTATGCGTGAGGATGGTGTGGAAGAGGAGATGCGCAAGGAGGATGATTATGGATATGAGTACGAGCGCTTTTTCAGCTACTACTCGCTTCCCGAGGTGAGAGCGTATATGGAGGAACTCGGGTTTAAAATTGTATATGAAAACGTGAAGCTATGGGGCAAGACGAATTGGATTCAAGTGATCGCCAAGAAGCCATAGAAATATGAAGTATAAGATTAAGGCAAAAGTGTGGCAGTATCCCGGAATGGCTGCCTGGCATTTCCTCACGTTACCAAAGGATATTGCAAAAGAAATTCGCGAGAAGTTTAGCGCAAAGCGAGCAGGTTTCGGTTCGATAAGGGTTTCTATACAGTTAGGTAAAACTGCTTGGGAAACTTCTATTTTTAGAGATAAACGTTTTGATTCATATCTATTGCCACTTAAGGCAGAGGTTAGAAAAAAGGAGGGGGCGGAGGAGGGGGATGAAATTAGTTTTATCCTCCAGATTTTGTAAGTGATATACTGAGGGTATATAAGCTAACTCTATAATTGGGGAGACAATAACCAATTTACACACCAATATGCAAAAAAATTCATTAGTTGTAGGACTTGTTTTCCTCGTTATCGGTTTAGTTCTAGGTTTTACATTCCAGAATGGAAGGATGGGAACAGTCTTTGGGGGCAGTGTTGCAACGAACACTCGTGCAAGCGGAAGTATGATGGGTCAGAATACAGACCAGTCTTTTATAGAGAATATGATCCCGCATCACGAGGGAGCTATTGCTATGGCCAAGCTCGCCTTAACTCGCTCAAAACGTATAGAGATCATAACTCTTTCAAATAATATTATTGCTGCACAGGAAAAAGAAATTACGGACATGAAAACATGGTATGAGCAGTGGTTTGGCACTTTGCCAGCAACAAAAAGCACAAATGGTATGGGTATGATGCATATGGACAGTATGTCGGGGGATACTGCTAAGCTTCAAGCAGTGGGTGATGCTAACTTCGACCGAGAGTTCATTGTAGAAATGATTCCGCACCACGAACTCGCTATTATGATGGCTAATATGTTACAAGCTTCTACCGACCGTGCTGAAATGAAACAGTTGGCTATAAACATCATTACTTCACAGTCTGCCGAAATCGCACAAATGCGTGGCTGGCTTGCTACGTGGTATAAATAGGAGAATCTTGCCAAAATAAAAAAGTTGTGATATAAGTATGTCACTATGAATAACTTTAAAAAAGGCGGCTTCGACAAGAAGCGCGGAGGTTTTGGTGATAAGCCAAGATTCGGAGGGGATAGAGGAGGTCGAAGTGAGGGCGGTTTTGGTGGTGGACGCGATAGAGGAGGGGATAGAGGTCAGAGTGGACGCCCAGGTGGGCGTATGGAGCTCTTTCCTGCTATTTGTTCTGAATGTCAGAAGAAGTGTGAAGTACCTTTTCGCCCTACAGGGGACAAGCCGGTGTACTGCCGCGATTGTTTTAACAAACAGGATCAAGTACCAGGACGCAACTCCAATGGTAGTGATGGACCAAGACGCGACTTCCGCTCAGGAAGGGATGACCGTCATGATCACGCTCATGCTCCAGCGCCTCGCGAAAATGTGAGTGCCATTTCTGAACTTAAGATGCAGATTTCAGCGCTTGATCATAAGTTGGGGCGCATCCTTGAACTTTTGAACAAGGAAGGGAAGACCCTAGCTCCTGCTCCAAAAGTTGTGGAGGCTGTTAAAGAAACTAAAACAAAAACAGTGAAAGCTAAGGCTGCTGCTAAGAAGGTGGTAAAGAAGGCCAAAAAGTAATTGTAAGAAAAAGAATACTCCCCGAAACACTCCGTGTTTCGGGGAGTATTCTTTGCTATACTTCATGTATTATTCTTTAATTATTTTCAGTATGTTACAGCAGTATGTACCGACTTTTAACCGATGGGCTCCCTTTATAGCTCGTTTGTTGCTCGCAGGAAGTTTTCTCTTTAGTGCTATGGGTAAGATCCCTGGTTCAGCTATGTTCAAGATGGAGGTAGACATGTCAGCCACTGCTGGACTTCCTTTTGCATCGCTTATGGTGACGCTAGCTTTCATACTAGAGGTTGTATGTGGCGTTATGCTGATCATTGGTTTCAGGGCGCGTCTTGCTGCTTTTCTACTCGCAGGCTTCACGGCACTCATTGCGCTGACTTTTGTGCGTAATGTGCATGATCAGCAGCAACTCATGATCCTCTTTAGTTGTATGAACCTGATCGCTGGCCTATTTTACATATCAGTGTATGGGGCGCGACATATAGCTTTGCGACCTGATGTAAATTAGAGATTTACACAAACCCCTCCACAGCTTCGCTGTGGAGGGGTTTGACTTATGTCCCTCATTTGCTAATTTCTATAAGGACTAGAACATAAGGGGTTTACAATGAAAATATTTGGAGAAGGTGAGCAGTACCCGCAGTATTTCATGACTGTCTTGGGTGGAGAGGGGCAGTGGCTTCCACTTGAGGAGGCTGGGCGAGTTTTTGCCCGCAGGGAGTCGGTCAGCATTGGCGAGTTGGTTGTAACAGCTCCGAATGCGACCCGAGACATCACCAAAAAAGACCGCTCTGCTATCACCGAAATTGCACAGCGTTTCATGAACGACAGGCAGGCCCCACAAACATGACCCGACGAAAGCTCCGCTTTCGTCGGGCTTTCGCATGTTTGGGGCAGGCGTTGCTATACTTCATATAATGGATTACAAACTGAAAGTAAGTAAACGCGCTCGCTACATGCGACTGTCTATAACGGGGGAGGGACTTGTGGTAACTATCCCGCGCGGAGTACCGCGCGGGATTCTGGAGAGTTTCCTAGAAAAGAAAGCGACATGGATAGAAGAGAAGCTCCAGTACTTTGCAAAGTTCCCGTGGTTACTTTCTCGCAGTAGCAAAAAGGAATTTGAAATGTACAAAGAAGAAGCGCGCGCCTTGGTTACAAGGCGCGCGGAGCATTTCAACCAGTTCTACAACTTCTCCTACCAAAAAATAAGCATCAAAAACACCAAGTCCCGCTGGGGTTCCTGCTCCCGCTCCGGCAACTTAAGCTTTAGCTACAAACTCGCCCTCCTTCCACCCCACCTTGCCGACTATGTCGTAGTCCACGAACTCTGTCACCTCGGGCAGTTCAACCATTCCCCCAAGTTCTGGGCATTAGTCGCCGAAACCCTCCCCAACTACAAGGCTTTACGTAAGGAATTAAAAGGGAAACTCGGGTAATTTTCTATAACCCCTCGGCGCGGATGATGGTGACGGCGGTTTGGAGGAGGATGTAAAGATCGTGAAAGATAATGCGTAGTCCAGAGCTTTCTTTACAAAACGTGGCGTATTCCATATCAACTTTTTCTTGATTGTAGTTGTATTTCTTGTGTTTGTGAGTTTGGAAACTGCCAGTTAGTCCAGCTACGAGAATACGCTTTGCTGAAAGACCGTTCATAAGATCTTTCTCGTAATTTTCAGGGTTGGTAGGGCGAGGGCCGATCAAAGACATGTCTCCTTTTAATACCGCGTAAAGCTGTGGAACTTCGTCCATATAAATCTGCCGGAGAAGTCTACCGGTTAGGGTGAGGTTGTTTTTGCTCTGCTCAAGCTTCTTGGTGTGAATGATACCTGGAGTACTTCCTGCTTTCTTGAGAGCTTCGGTTTTAAAAACACGGATTTTTGAAAGTTGGAATAGTTTGCCTTGAGAGATGCGAGTTTCAGTATAGAAGAGGGGGCCACGGGCGGATGGAGAGAATATTTCTTCAAGTATGAAAAGTATGAAGAGGGCAAGTAGAAGCGGGGAGAGCAGTAATATCACGACAATACTAGCTAGTACGTCGAAAAATCTTTTTGCTTTGGGGAGTGGAATAGGGTCCATAGGTAGCGGGCAGTTTATACCTCAACTTTCAGTATAGCAAGGGGGAAAGTAAGCACTTAGAGATATGCACATGCTCAAAAATGAGGGTATTATCGGCGAGGACTTTTGTGACAACGGGGAAGAGGTCTACATGGAACTTGGTTTTGTTGGTGGTGATGCCATCCTTTTTGTAGACACTATGCTTTTCGCCGAGGGAGAAATGCATGCCGAGGATGCGTTCAAAAGCAGTGATGTCGCCGAGGTAATGATCGCGCGTAATCGCGCGATTTAGTCCAAAACCTATTTCCCGAATGAGTGGTCGCTCGTAGGACTTCACGAGGTTTACAATATCAACGAAGTCCTGTGGTGCATCCTTCCCCCAGCCCACTATCAGCCCCTTTTCTATATCAACACGGAATGGCTCGTGCATGTGAATGAGAAAATCTTTGTCGGCAAAGGCGTACACAAAGATAGAGCCGTTCATCTGTGAGAAGTCGCGGCCTTCGGTAAAGACTTCGCCGATAGGGAAGGTGCCACCAATATTTTCCATACCGGTATAGTCGCCGATATTTAACTTCGGTTCTTCTACCCCGCCGGTTATGACAAGTTCAGTTTCGCCGCTCAATACTCGGAGTTCATTTGTTGTTTCTAGTTTTGCTTTGAGAGCGAGCCCTACACCCCGATACCATACGGGATCATAAGCGAGCGAATCTACATACGTTCCCCACATGTCGGGAGTGTTGCGGTAGAGGTGCATGTGCTCAATCACTTTTAACTTCTTCTGGAAGAGATGCAGGCGGATACGAAACTCATCTAAACGAAAATTAGAAGATTGGATAAGCACTACCAAGTCCCGTTCGCTCATGGCATTGCAGGTCTCAATGATCTCATCCTTCGTTTTGGTATTGAAGTCTATGAAGGAGGCAGTAGGGAGGGCAGCCCTATATGCATCTGTCAGAATGTTCGTGAGGCCGTTCTCGGTGTCGTAGATCACGAGCGCCTTTTCAGTAGGTTTCAGCTCTATAGCGTGGGCTAAAATATCCGTCACGTTTTTAGTCGCCTCTTTAGTGAGTTTTGTAATGTCGGGAGTCATAACCCGAGTCTAGCCTATGGTGAGAGAAAAAGCTAAAAAGTCTTTATATAAGGATGGGTTTTCATTTTTCTCATGAGTCCTTCATGAAGAAGTTTGTAGTCTTATAAAGGTGCAAAATTATAAGCTTTTTAATATTTGATATACTAGACATATGAATAATAGACTTACGTTATTGATAGCAGGGCTCGTGGTAGTAGTGCTCGGAGCTGGTTACTATTTTTATCCACGCGTAGTAGAAAGTCCGAATGGTAATAATGAGGGAGTGGCGTGTACTATGGAAGCTAAGCAGTGTCCCGACGGTTCTTATGTGGGACGTGAGGGTCCCAAGTGTGAGTTCAGAGCATGCCCCACTGTTTCAAAAGTTGCGCCTAGCACAGCAACGCTTGCGCTTAATCAGAGCGCGGTGGTGGGAGGTGTCACTATCACGCCCACTAAAGTAGTGCAGGATAGTCGCTGTCCCATAGATGTAACTTGTATTCAAGCAGGAACAGTTAACCTTACTGTTAGTCTTGAAAAAGGAGGAGAAAAGAACTCTATGATTATGGCTCTCGGCGAAACGGTCTCTTTCGGAGGAAAGCGAGTGCAATTTGCTTCGACTAACCCAAACAAGGACTCTCGAACTCCGATAAAAAATAGTGATTACCGGTTCGCCTTCGTAGTTCAAGATGTTCTTGATGAAGTGGTTTATGATAATGCTACGCCGGACCTTATTGTTGTTGCGGACCCAACTCCTCATGAGAAAACGGGACAAGTTATTCCGGTAGTTGGTAAAGCGCGGGGAGGATGGTTCTTTGAAGGATCGTTTCCTGTTGAAGTGAGGGATATGAAGGGTACTGTACTAGGGAGTGGTGCAGCGAGCACAAAAGAGGATTCCCTCACTAATAACTTTATTTCCTTCTCGGCACAAATAAAAGTTTCGCCAACTTATACCGGTCCCGCAATGGTTGTGCTCAAGCGGGATAACCCATCGGGACTTGAAGCGAATGAAGCATCTATCGAGATACCTATTACTATAGTTACTGTACTTGAATAATTTTATGTATACATCTTCTGCAAGTATTGTCGTTATGGCGCCACTTGAAGTGGTCTGGGAAGGGCTTACAAAGCCAGAGTTAGTAAAGCAGTATTTTTTCGGCACGGATCTTGTGACTACGTGGGAGGTGGGAACACCTATTTTCTTTCGTGGAGAGTGGAACGGAGCGAAGTATGAAGATAAGGGAACGGTGAAAGTATATGAGGCTAACAAGACATTAACCTATGATTACTATAGTAGTATGTCGGGCGACGCTGATGTGCCGGAAAATTATGCACTACTTACATATACGGTAGAGAGAGAAGGCGAGGGAACGAAAGTAACTATTAGTCAGAGTAATGTTGCAACTGAAGAAAAAGCAGAACATTCTAAGAAAAACTGGCTGATGGTACTAGAGAGTCTTAAGAACTTAATGGAGAGTAAGGTGTAGTTAATCGTTAATCCCTCTATGCGCAAGGTTGTAGATGGCGTACTGGTACTACTTCTCCTCTTCGGAGGTGCTTTTGTGTATCTCTATAAAGATGAGACGATCGCTTTCACACGCATGCTCATACATGGAGCACCATGTTCGCGAGTCATTACCTATTCTCTAGGAACAGTTGATCCACGATTCAAGTTAAGTGAGAGTGAAGTACTCGCGTACCTCTCTAAAGCCACGGGAGTATGGAGTGCGGCGGGTGGGAAAACACTTTTTGCGTACAGTGCTACCAAGGGGGACGTGGTGGTAACTTTCAATTATGATCATAGGCAGCAAGTGACCGATACGCTGCATACTCTAAAGACAACTATCAGTGGGACCGACATGGCTTATCAGGACCTAAAGAGCAAGGTTGATACACTTAAAGCGACTTTTGAGGCAGATAAGGCTGCTTTTAATACTAAGCAAGCGGCTCTTGCAGCCAAACAAGCTGCGTATAATGCCGAGGTTGCGGACTGGAACAGAAAAGGAGGAGCTTCTAAGAGTGTTTATGCTGCGCTCCAGCAAGAAGGTAAGAATATCCAGAGTCAGTACGCAGAGTTACAACAAGACGCCAACAACCTCACTATAGAGGGGCAAAATCTAAATGCGCTTATTGTGCAGCTCAATAGCAAAGTTTCAGATCATAATGCAACAGCGGCCGTCTATAATAACACCGCAGCCTCTACGGCTTCAGAGTTCCGTGAGGGGGAGTATGTAGAGCAGGGCGCTAAAAGAGAAATACGTATATACCAGTTTGAAGATGCAACGAAGCTTGTGCGCGTTTTAGAGCATGAGTTTGGCCATGCTCTTGGACTGGAGCATGTTTCTGATCCTAAGGCCATCATGTATTCGCTTAATGATGGAGCAGGCTCCCTGCTTACTGAGGCTGATAAAGAGGAACTAATGCGCGTTTGTAAGAAGTAAGGGAGGAAATGGGTAAAAGGGGTCAAAATGGCCGTTTCCCCACATTCCGCCTTAGAGGGTGGAAATTAGCCCTAGAAGTGGTAGAGTTATAGATAGTTTAATTAATCGTATAATAGAACATATGCAAAAAGCGAATTCCGCGTTTATGAAGCCTATGCAGATCAGTGACGACCTCGCTGCTGTTGTAGGGAAGGGCCCTATGCCACGCTCTGAAGTGGTTAAGGCTCTCTGGGTATATATCAAGAAGCATGATCTTCAGGATCCAACCAATAAGCGCAACATCAACGCTGATGAGAACCTCAAGAAGGTTTTCGGAGGTAAGAGTGTAGTTAATATGTTTGAAATGACCAAGCTCGTTTCAAAGCACCTCTCATAAAAGACCACGAGAGTAAAGCAAAACCGCCCCCTAGGGGGCGGTTTTGCTTTGTATGGTATAAAGACCTTATGAATAAGTATGAACGTATTCCAGAATATATTCTGGATTTACATGGGTATACACTGCGGGAGGCAGAGCAGGAACTCCTCTCTGTCATTAGCCTCAGAAAATATAACCATGTGCGGGTTGTAACCGGCAAGGGAACTTTTCGGGAAACGGGTCCTGTGCTAAAGAACTTTGTGCGAGATTTTCTTCTTGCTCGTAACATTGCCTACACTCCGGCCAAACTTCAGCATGGTGGCGAGGGGGCATATGAAGTATTTTTCACTAGAATCTAATTAAAGTTTGCTATACTGACAGTATGAACAATGCATATCCATGGTACCAGACCCTCATTAAACCTTCTTGGGCGCCGCCTTCTTGGCTGTTTGGACCAGTGTGGGGTGTCCTTTATATTATTATTGCGGTGTCATTTAGTTATGTGGGGCTCATGTTTTTCCGTCGAGAGATTCCGTTTCTAGTTTTTCTACCCTTTCTTCTTAATATAGTTTTTAACCTTGCTTTTACCCCACTTCAGTTCTGGCTTAAAAGTAATACTTTAGCCGCGATTGATATCCTCCTAGTTTTAAGCTCACTGCTTTGGGCGCTCTATGCTATCTATCCTAAAGCCCCATGGGTCATGTATGCCAACATCCCGTATTTACTTTGGGTTTGTTTTGCTACTATGTTGCAGCTAACCATCACCTATCTCAATTGGTAGGTATCAGGTTTAGTTACAGCTTTAAGTAAGGTAGAATGCAGTATTGGTTTAAAGTACCTTCATGATCCCGTTATTCAATCTAAAAAGGAAATCACAATTTAAAAAGGGGTTGTCAAAGATTGCCGGTAAAAACCAGGCAGTTTTGTTGATAGTTGCTGGGGTGATTCTAGTTGGAGTAGGGTCAGCTATACTATTTACTCACCACGGTGGCTTTTTCTCTGTCACGTATGATGCCTCTAAGGCAAGTGTTGCAAGTGTAGCTACAAGCGGGTCCAGTACCATAACTGATATTGTTCCTCCACGATTTCCTCCGCTTGACACGATGCTCTATGATAAAAAACTTGAAGAGTTGGCGAACTATCCAGCTATAAAGTTAAACATAAGCTCTACCACAAGTACGACGACAGCTGCGGCCCTTCGGGCCGCAGCCTCCTCAACCCTGGCTAAACGTATCTGGCCAGTTAAAACAGTATATCCAAATGCGGGAGCAATTCTGCCATTCAAGCGGATCGTTTCTTATTATGGAAATTTTTATTCTAAGGGTATGGGTGTGCTCGGACAGTATCCTCGTGATGAAGTGATTTCAAAACTTAAAGTAGAAGTAGATAAGTGGAATGTGGCTGATCCAACAACTCCAGTGGTGCCAGCTTTTAATTATATTGCGATTACCGCACAGGGAAGTCCTGGAGCAGATGGTATGTATCGTTTGCGTATGCCAGATAGCCAGATAGACAAGGCGCTTGATATGGCAAAGGAGGTGAATGGCATTGTGTTCATCGAAATGCAAGTTGGATTTAGTACTATTCAAAAAGAGTTACCACTTCTTGATACGTATTGGAAAATGGACAATGTGCATATAGCACTAGATCCTGAGTTCTCTATGAAGCATGGTATTCGCCCAGGGAAAGAAATAGGCACGATGGATGCGGCTGATATTAATTATGCTGCAGCATACATAGCAAAAATTGTGAGGGATAATAATTTGCCTCCCAAGGTGATGCTGGTACATCGCTTTACTGAAGATATGGTGACTAACTACAAACTCATCAAACCACTTCCAGAGGTGCAGATAGTGATGGTGATGGATGGGTGGGGCTTTCCTGCTAAGAAGAAAAATACCTACTACCAAGTGATACAGCCAGAACCGGTTCAGTTCACTGGTTTCAAGTTGTTCTACAAGAATGATCTTTTGCCACCAAGTACGGCACTTTTAACTCCTGACGATTTATTGAAATTACAACCGCGACCTTCCTATATTCAGTTTCAATAAAGTTGCCTTTTTAGGGTAGTAGCGTAATATCCATTTTGGGTATCGTTTTTCGACTTTTCAAAGGGAGAGATTCACATGGATGCGTATGAGAAATCTGGCGTCAACTATGGCGCCATGGATCCGTTCAAGCGGCTCTGCCAAATGCGAGCAGCAAAGACGGAGCGGAACGCTATCTATCTGGGGATCAAGGGCTTCACCCGCTCACGCGGGGAAAGTGCTTTCACTCTGGATATGGGCAGAAGTCACCGGCAGTTCCTCGGTTTTGTTGACGAGGGACTCGGCACGAAGAACAAGGTGGCGGATGCCATGGATATTTTGGCCCCGACACCCGACTTGTCCTGGTACTTCGGCATTGCTCATGACACGGTGGCGATGGCGGTGAATGATTTGTTGACGGGGGCATTCTTCCCGACGGCGGTCAGCATGCACCTTGCGGCCGGCCACGAGGACTGGTTCAAGAACGAGTGGCGAAACAGGTCGCTGGTTGAAGGCTGGGGAGATGCGTGCGATAGGGCAATGTGCGTTTGGGGGCCGGGGGAAACCTCAACCCTCAAGGGCATTGTTTACCCCGACTCGGTGGTGCTGTCAGCTGCCACGGTCGGCGTGCAGTATCAACATCGCCTGGTTCTCTCTGGCGACCTGTCGGAGGGTGATGTGATCATGTTCCTAGGGAGCAGTGGCATTCATGCGAACGGACTTACGCTCGCGCGAGAGATCGCTGATGAGTTGCCGGAAGGGTATTTGACCAAGCTCCCTGACGGCTCACTGTACGGCGAGGCGTTGCTTGCTCCGACACACATTTACGTCAGGTTTTTGAGGGCGTGTGTCGAGGCGGGGGTACGCTTCAGTTACATCGTGAATATCACCGGTCACGGCTGGCGGAAGCTGATGCGGGCGAATGAGGACTTTTCCTACATCATTCACACCCTGCCAACGGAGCAGCCGCTCTTTCGTTTCATGCAGGAGTGGCGCAATCTTCCGGATCGCGAAATGTACGGGAACCTGAACATGGGGGCAGGCTTTGCCCTCTACGTTCGGGAGGGCGATGTGGCCACCGTGCGGCGCGTTGCAGCGGAGAAGATCTACGGGTTTGACGTTTTTCCGGCGGGGGTGGTGGCAGCACCGGGACCGGGTGGTAAGCGGGTGGTGATTGAACCGCTCGATGGCCTCATTTTTGAAAAGGAGGAGCTCGAAGTGCGTTAAGAAAGGGTGCACAAAAATCCCGCGGGAAACCGCGGGATTTACATTTTAATATTTGAGTTCCTTGTTATACTTATATATAAGTTATTAATAATTTTTCATACTATGGCTAAAGGTGAAACACACAAGAAAGAGAAAAAGAAACCAAAGAAGGGTGGGAAGAAGTAGAAGAAAATAATCCCTCCCTCGCGACGCGAGGGAGGGATTATACTTTAGCTATGCTAACCCTAACTTTTAAAAAAATATCACCAACTCACCATGAGTTTACCTATACACGGGAAGATGGAACAGGAGAAACTTCTGAATTGGAAACTAAGACTTTTTTAATCCATGATCTCATCCATTTTTGTCTTGAAACTGAGGCGGGACTCAAGGATTCTTTTTATGGCAAATTGGAGAAGGGGAATACTTACGCTGCGCTAAATGAACTCATAGAAAAAGAAAAAGATTTTACTGAAGAAGTTTTTATCACAGAAGTATTCGCCGGAGCTTTAACCGGGGTGGTGCAAAGTGATGCAAGCTATGAGCAATTGGTGGCAGGGGTAAGTAATATGCTAAGTGCTCGCAACCTTCCATTGCCGGCTTGGTTTGATGAGGATTTTTATAATAGGTTTAAGGAAAAATTTCGTAAAATTATTGGTGAGTGGAAAGGTACCCCTTTTGGGGCTACTATGGAGCTTAATTTTGATTAGATACTTTTCTTTTTATTTTTTGATAAACTGAATGCCAATGGCAGAACACCACCGAACAGAAATCTACACACAGTCTTTTGAAATGTATCTTTCCCATACTGATGAAAAGAAGGTGCTACTCAAGGCAATTTTAAAAGAGATTTTAACACTTAAACCAGAGTCTGTGCTTGATATTGGTGCGGGGAATGGTGATCTTGCTATTCCTTTAAGTAAAGAGGTTGAGGTATATAAAGCTATTGAACAAAAGAGTGATTTTGCAAAAAAATTAAGAGTGGCAGGGATAGAGGTTTACGAAGAAGTTTTCCCGTTTGCTACCGGGAGGCAGTATGATTTCGTATTAGTTTCCCACGCTCTTCCCTGGAAGAGTAGTAATTTTAAGTTATTTATAGAGGGAATGGTGCCAGAAATTAAAAAAGGTGGTTTCGCACTTATTATTACGTACGATGATGAAGTTGGAGAGTGGAATGATTTAATGGACTTCTGCGGACTTTCAGAGGGTAGGGTGATTTCTGGGAGAGTCAAAGAAGTTAAGAATTTTTTAGCTTCCTATGGTAAGTTAACTGACTATGTGGTAACTTCTTACCTAAAGACAGATACTATTGAGAATATGATAGAGGCTCTGGCTTTTGTATTTAGTGATGGTAGGGCTGAACGGATTGAATTATTTAAGAATCACGAAAGAGTACGAGTATATATTGAAGAACATTTTCGTACTAAAGAAGGATACAATTTTCCCTTTCATCATCTATTTTTAAAATTATCTCTATGAAATATCAAGTTTTACTATTCTATAAATACATCACGATTGCTGATCCAAAGACCTTGGCAGCGGAACTAAAACAAGAGACAGAGCGCCTTGGGCTTTTAGGTCGTGTTCTAGTGGCCGAGGAGGGTATTAATGGAACCCTTGAGGGGGAGACTCCAGCCACCGAGGAGTTTGCAGTGTGGCTCACTAGCCACGAGCTTTTTAGGGATATAAATATAAAGCGAAGTCTTGGGAGTGGTGCGAGTTTTCCACGTCTTCGTGTAAAAGTACGTCCACAAATAGTGGGTACCCGTTTTACCAAAGAAGAAGCAGATCCTGAGAAGAAAACTGCGCCACATTTAAAGCCAGAGGAATTGAAAGCGTGGTATGAAAAAGGGGAGGACTTTGTGGTAGTTGATATGCGCAATGATTATGAGTATGAAAGTGGGCACTTCAAAAACTCTATTAACCCAGGACTCAAAGCTTCACGGGACCTTAAAGAAAAAGTAAAAGATCTGGAGCCACTCAAGAAAAAGAAAGTGGTAACTGTGTGTACGGGAGGCATACGCTGCGAATCTATGGCGGCGTACCTTCAAAATAAAGGTTTTGAAGATGTGTACCAATTAGAAAATGGGATACATGCGTACATAGAGAAATACCCAGGGGAGGATTTCTTGGGTACGCTCTATACTTTTGATAATAGAATCACCATGGACTTCGGTGGTAAGCGTGAAATAGTTGGAACGTGTAAGTTCTGTAGCGCAAAAACAGAGGAGTATGTGAACTGTGCTAATCCACAATGTAATTTCCATTTTTTGGCTTGTATGGATTGCAGCCACGGCGGGCCGGTTTTTTGTAATGAGGCGTGTGAAAAGCGTTTAGCAGAAGTTGCTAAGTAATAGGATGTAAAACCGCGCTAACTAGCAGGGCTAGTCAGCGCGGGGTATTGGGAACGGCAGAACGATGGCCGAAGTGGGTTTTACCCTCCTTTCCGTAAGTTTTTGGCGTGGCCCAGGCTGGATTGGCAGAATCGCTTCGTCGTAAATCAGCATAGCTCCACGAAGGGTCGCCTCGGTGAGGCGCCTCGGATCTTCATTTCGGGTTAAGTAGTGCTTCAAGTAGACGAGCTTTTTACCATCACGCCGTCTACTGATCTTTTCAATAACCCACAACTCGTCGCTGCCGATTTCAACCCACACCTGTCTTGGGGCAATGAGAACGCCCCCACGAGGGCCGAAGTCCAATCGTGGATGCCCCCGAGGTCTTTTCCCCTGAAGTTCATCCAGCGTCCAGAAGTTGTAGTACCACTTACCGTCTTCCTGGTCTTTGTACCAGCGGTTTTGCCGCTTTTTCGGCTTTTTGAATAAAGGAACTACGTTTGAGGCCATGATTGGCTCCAAGTTTTTCGATAGCTCTTTTTACCATAGTACTTCAAAATGGCCAATTATTTACCCAGAGTTTCAAATGGTATACTTTAGCTATAATTTAAAAAAACGTATGCTTTTAGAATTTTACGGAGAGGAGTGTCCGCATTGTATAAAAATGAAACCATTGGTAGAGCAGCTTGAAAAAGAATTAGGAGTTACCGTAGAAAAGTTTGAGGTTTGGCACAATGAAGAAAATAGAAAAAAAATAGCTGAGTATGATACGAAGCTATGCGGAGGAGTGCCGTTCTTCTTTAATACCGAAAGCAAGAAGTTTCTGTGCGGTGGAGCAAGCTACGAAGAGCTTAAGGCTTGGGCGGTTTCAAAATAAGTCGCAATTTTTAAAAATAATAATTGAGTATGCGTATGAATGAGTCGCCACATATTACTGATCATAAATTAGTGTATCACCATGAAATTCATGGGGCATCAGATAGGATTGCTTATAGTTTAGTTCGGTTTGCTCGTGTTTTCGCAGATCTTTTTTTCCGTGAGCGCTATGGGCATCGAGCGGTGACACTTGAAACGGTGGCAGCTATCCCTGGGATGGTGGGCGGACTTTGGCAGCACTTAAAGGCTTTGCGCTATATACGGGATGATCATGGTTGGATAAAAACATTGCTCGATGAGGCAGAAAATGAACGCATCCATCTTCTGGTGTATGCCCACATTGCAAAACCAAACCTTATAGAACGGTTGCTTATTGTTGCGGTGCAGATTATTTTTTATTGGTTCTATTTCTTTGTGTATCTTTTTTCTCCTCGCACAGCTCATCGAACAGTTGGGTATCTTGAAGAGGAAGCAATACATAGTTATACCGAGTATTTGGCTCAAGTAGATGCTAATCCCCGCAAGAATGTGGCCGCACCAGAAATCGCTATTAACTACTGGAAGCTTGCACCGGACGCCAGGCTTCGCGAGGTGATTATTGCGACAAGGGCGGACGAAATGAATCATCGTGATGTTAACCATACCTTTGCAGATAAGTTGCGCTAACGTTTATTAAAGACTATGACGCAGGATAAGGCGCTTACCCTGCTTAAAATGGGTAAAAATGTTTTTCTAACAGGAGCTGCAGGCTCAGGTAAAACACATGTACTCAATCAGTATTTAAGTTATCTCAAAGAGCGTGGCGTTGAGGTAGGTGTCACTGCTTCAACAGGTATTGCTGCAACACACATTGGTGGAGTGACTATCCATTCTTGGAGTGGGATTGGAGTTAAACCGGAACTTAGTCCGTATGACCTTGAGGCGATGGAGGAGAAGCAGTATCTCTATAAACGTTTTGAAAGAACAAAAGTTTTGGTTATTGATGAAATTTCCATGCTTGCCCATTCGCGCCTTGATATGGTAGATGAGGTACTCCGGTTTATGAAGCGGAATAACAAACCATTCGGGGGACTCCAAGTAGTACTGTGTGGAGATTTCTTTCAGTTGCCGCCGATTGCGCGCGGTGGGGAAGAAGTATTTTTCGCGTATCGTTCTCGCGCGTGGAAGGAGGCCAAGTTTACCGTGTGTTACCTTGAAGAACAGTTTCGTCAAAGTGATAAAAACCATGTGAGCCTTCTTAATGAAATTCGTAGTGGAGAAGTGGGGGCTAAGCACAAGGAAAGACTCTTGGAGCGTATGCACAAAAAAGACGATGGTAACCTTGAGGCAACAAGGCTCTATACCCATAACATAGATGTCGATCGGATAAATGAAGCGGAATTACTTGGTATTAAGGGAGTTGCGGTGAGTTACAGTATGGAGACGAGAGGCAAGGATTTTATCGTTGAAGCACTAAAGAGTTCTTGTCTAGCGCCTAGCACACTCACCCTTAAGGAGGGGGCGCGAGTCATGTGTGTAAAGAATAACCCAGAGAGCGGGTATGTGAATGGAACGCTCGGTATTGTTATGTCTCTCAAGCACAACGAAGATCCGGTTATAAAAACAGTAGCAGGAAAACTTATAACAATTCCTAAGGCTTCGTGGAAAATTGAAGAAGAAGGTAAAACAAAAGCGGAACTTATCCAGTACCCATTACGTCTTGCTTGGGCTATAACCATACATAAAAGTCAGGGCATGAGTTTGGATAGTGTGGAGGTAGATCTCTCAAAGAGTTTTGAAAAGGGGATGGGGTATGTGGCGCTCTCTCGGGTGCGAACATTGGGCGGGCTCACGCTTCTTGGTATCAATGACATGGCGCTACGAGTAGATGAGGAGATTCTTTTGGTAGATGACTCATTTAAAAAAATGTCACTCGAGGCGGAAACAACGCTTGAGCAGTTAAGTAAGGCTAAGGTGGCAGAAATAGAAAAACAATTTATTGATAGTATCGCTCCACCACAAAAGGAGAAGAAAATTTCTACCTTTGAAAAGACGGCCGAACTAGTTCGCGAGAAAAAATCCCTAAAAGATATGGCTAAAATGCGCGGTGTGACAGAAGAAACGATTATCAATCACCTCGAGCAATTAAAGGAAGAAGAGAGTGATATAGATATGAGCTATCTAAAAAAAGAAGTTTCACCAGCTCATTTTAAAAAGATACAAAAGGCCTGTGAGATTGTTTTTGAAGATGAGGGAAAAGTGTTGCTTTCACCGGTTAAAAATAAAGTGGGGGCCGGTATTTCTTTTAAAGATATTCGGTTGGTTAGACTCTTGCTTGGGTATTAACAAAATCCCCCAGAGCGCTTTTGCGCTCTGGGGGATTTTGTTTTGACTACTTACTCAATACTCCGATTTTGAAACTAGCTAGCGTGGCTTCTGGTCTACCCTTACCACCATGCTGATTTACGAAAGCAGTTGTTCCATCTTTTCCACAAATAGAAAGTATAGCTCCTTCTCCTCCTGGATGCTTACTAATCCAGTCGGTTAGATCATAAATATTCCCTCTAATTGCTGTGTAGCAGCTAGCCTTACCATTGTGGCTTGCAATATCTGCCATAGAAAATACCTTAGGAAGCGCTACTCCCGTGCTGGTCGCGCTTGTGGTTGCTGAACTTACTTCAGTATTTGGGTTGGTAGTTTCTTGCTCGGCAGAAGTCTGAGTATTTATTCCCTAGTCAATTGGGGCTTTTGGTGTGTTATTTTGAGTGTAGAGATAGTAGTCGCCACCGCCAACAACAAGGAGTACTGCTAAGCCGATTATAAGTTGTTTCATATTTTCTTTAGCTATTTTTTAAATAAAAATTCAGGTTCATTATATACTGTTTTATATAAGTGCTCTATTTTTTAAGGTTTTAGATAGTCGTAATTAGTTTTCACCTTTACTGCTAGTAGCTAAGTTCTGGGTGGGAGTAGGAGTTACCCGGATAAGTCTAGCTTCTATAGTTCCATTGTCCTTTGGAGCGCCGAGTACGATAATGAAGCTTTCTGGTAGTAGGTCGTTTGGAGTGATAGTGTCACGGAATTTTCTAATGGTGGTTTTGTCAGTGAGGGTGACACTTTTTTCACTTCCATCTGGCGCTTCAATAAGAAGTGAGGGGAGATCTATTTTGATAATTTTGCCCACCGCTCCATGCCCCCCCATAAAGTCACGATCATTCATGCCGAGTGGCATGTGGTGTGGTCCATTTAAGGTTTCAAAGTAATGATTGTTTGAAGCGTAGGAAAAACTGGCTTTACGAAAACCAACCATAACGCCAGCTTCAAAAATAACCCCCGTAATACAGAAAACTCCAAGGACGAAGAGTGCTTTTTCAAAAGGTTTCGAGTGAGAAACTTGCTTGAGTTGTGTGAGTGTATCCATAGGTATTAATTAAGAGAGACAGTAAAGAAGGAGGGAGATACTTCGTTGGTTAATTTTCGCAGTGAGGCAAGGGTGGTTAAGAGGAAGAGGAAAGTGAGTGTAAGACTCATAGCTGGTATCGACTCTATGATCGAATAAACGAGTTCTTTAGCAAGGTCAGTTGCACCAAATCCCTCGGAATAAATAAGTGAAAGATAGCTTAGCAACCCAGAGTTTTCTATGTTGGTTACCAAGAAAAAGAGGGTGCTACCTAGGGCAATAAGAGACAGGAAGCCAAAGCCTCCATAGGTAAGAGCGGCTAGTTGTTCACGCCTTACTTCTGCTTTGTGTATACGATTGAGTAAGACTTCTTTTAGGCCGAGGGGGAGTTCAATTGGTTGGAGGTTTTTGAGCAACAGTTTGTATGAGGATTCCATGATTGTATTACGATTAGGGGCTTAATAATGGTGCATTATAGGAGTAGTTTACGAAGTTTGATAAGGGCTCGGCGTTGCCTACTTTTAACCGTGTCGAGCGGTTCTTGTAAGAGGGTACCTATTTCATTAAAGGTTAGGTTTTCTTCAAAATATAGGTGGAGTATTTCTCGCTCCGGTGGGGAGAGGTTAGTAAGCGCCCTTTTTAATTCTTCACTCAGCATTTTCTTTTCTAAAAGTTCGGGTGGTAGGGGTAGGGGGTCAGCTAATGTGTCGGTGATGGAATTGGTTCCATCTTCTCCATCAAACTGTGAAAAAACAAAAATCTTCTTTTTGCGTAATATATCATATGCGGTATTCCGGGCGATTTTAAATAGCCATGGTTTAAAAGGTTCCTGTTCGTCAAAGCGGTCTAAATGTTTCCAAGCCTTAAGGAACGCTTCAGAGGCCGCTTCTTCTGCCACAGTTTTGTCGTTGGTAAGTCTAAAAAGGAAGGAGTAGGTAGCAGTAAGATAGCGCGAAAAAAGGGTATTAATGACCTCTTTTTCCCCTGCTCGGTATCTGGTTATAAGTTCTTGGTCTGTTAGTTCCATAAAGGTTATACTGTCCATAGTCCCGCTACTGGCCACTGCTCTTACGTTCCTGTGTTCCTCTTTGGTATACAATGTTTAGTCCTATCCGTCTATTAGGCCTGTTTTAGTCTCATGCCCATTTTTTTCATTTTTTCACTTGGCGTTTTTGAATTATTCCTGCTTTTTATACATGGCTTGTTGGGTGCAGTACTGCTTGAAATTTTTCCCAACTTTGTAGCGTATAAACTAGCACTAGGAGTACTTTTATTTTTACTGGGCTGTAGTTTTCTTGTAGCGACCATATGGTCTGCTAAAGTAAATAATAGGTTGACTAGAGTTGCGTACACGATATCTTCCGTGTGGATGGGATTCTTTTTTTACTATTTCTGGAGCAGTGTACTCTATGTAGTATTGGTAGCTCTTCTCTACAATTATGCGTTACCAGACACTTTCATAGTAATCGGCCGTACCTTTTTTGTGGTTGCGACCGTAATTAGTCTCTATGGATTCTGGCAGGCACAAAGGGTGGTTATAACCAAGCTTTCCCTCGCACTCCCCAACTTACCAGTAGTGTGGAAGAAGCGATCACTCGTTTTTATAAGTGATATACATTTGGGCCAATTTTACGGCGCCTGGTTTTCACGAAAGCTGGTGGAGAAGATTAAAGCCCTCTCACCAACCCTTGTTTGTGTGGGAGGTGATTTGTATGACGGGGCTATGGTTGATAAGGAGTTAGTTATAGAGCCGTTTAAAAAACTAGTACCACCGCTTGGACTTTATTTTATTACGGGAAATCATGAAGAGTTCGAAGATACGCAAAAATATATTTCAGTTATTAAAGAAGTTGGTATGCGTGTACTTAATAATGAAAAAGTTGATATTGATGGGCTCCAGCTTGTTGGAGTTGATTATAAAGATACAGTAAAAAAGAAAGCGTATACGAAAATTATGGAAAGTCTGGCTCTTGATAGACAGAAGCCTAGCATCTTGCTGAAACATACGCCGCGAGACATGGAGGTGGCAGAGAGGGCAGGTATATCGCTACAAATATCAGGACATACACACAAAGCACAAATGTACCCACTCTCGTATATAACTCGTGCGCTCTACAAGGGGTTTGATTATGGGTTGAAAAAGTTTGGTACTATGAGTGTGTATACCTCAAGCGGGGTAGGTTCGTGGGGTCCACCAATGCGCGTGGGAAGTCGAGCTGAAATTGTGGAAATTCATTTTATCTAATATGCACGAAGATCAAGGTATGAAATCTATAGCGGTATTCGGTGGAGGGTGTTTTTGGTGTACGGAGGCAATTTTCAAAAGATTGAAAGGGGTGACTAAGGTTTTGCCTGGCTATAGTGGCGGGACCACAGAAAATCCAACCTATCTAAAGGTAAGTGAAGGGAATACGGGACACGCAGAGGTGGTCTACATAGAGTACGATCCAAAAGTTGTGTCATACAGAACTTTGTTAACTATCTTTTTCGCTTCACACGACCCAACAACCTTAAATAGACAAGGGGCAGACATGGGTACGCAGTATCGTTCTGTAGTTTTCTACACCACTCCAGAGCAGAAGAAGGAGGCAGAGGATGTTATTAAAGAAATTAGTCTAACAAGTAGTGAAGGAGGGAATGTAGTGACGGAGGTAACACCGCTTCAAAAGTTTTATGAGGCTGAAAATTACCATCATGATTATTATGAGGCAAACAAAGATAAGCCGTACTGTGAGGTAGTTATTAATCCCAAGTTAGAGAAGATTCAAAAACAGTTTGGTGAGCTTTTGAAAGCAGAAGAAAGTATATGAAGCAATCAAAAATTTATTTTCTAGGTGGCTTAGTAACAGGACTTTTGTGCTATTTTTTTGGGCAGAGTATGTATATGCACTTTAATGGTGCCAATAACTTAACCTCTGATCTCACCCCTATTCGTCTCAGTCGTTTTGCTTCAACCACTGACGCCCTCATCGACCCCTTGTTTGCTGTGGGAAATGCTTCTACAGAGACGCCTAAAAAATGGCGCGGACTTGAAGCAGAACTTCAAAGTACGATTAATGCAAGTATTGCAAAGGGGGATGTTACGGAGGCGTCGGTATATTTCAAAGACTTACAGGCAAGTGAGGGGTTCGGTATTAATCCTGATGCAACGTATTACCCGGCAAGTCTTTTAAAGGTGCCACTTATGATTACTTACTTTAAGGTGGCAGAAAGCGACCCCTCAATACTGAAGGATGAGATTTACTATGGGGGTGAAGCAGATGCTAATGCACAAGAAAGTCTCCGTTCCCCAATTCAGATACACTCTGGGAGTACCTATACAGTAGAGCAGCTTATTGAGCATATGGTGAAAAACTCTGATAACAACGCAGCTGAGTTACTCATCGCTCATTTGAACGATATTCATAAAAGTACAACTTTTAACACACTTTTTACCGATCTCGGATTTAAGGAGTTAAGTACTGACGACTATTTAACACCACGACGGTACTCATTATTTTTTAGAATTTTATACAACAGTACATATCTTTCTCGTGAATATTCTGAACGAGCACTCAAACTTCTAACACAAACCGACTTTAGTCAGGGGATTGAAAGTGGGGTGCCGAATCCTATTACTATTGCTCAAAAGTTTGGTGAGTATACGGTAAAAGATAATAAGGGAACTATTATTAAAAGAGAGTTACATAACTGTGGCATTGTGTACTATCCGCAAAAACCCTATCTTCTTTGTGTGATGACTAAGGGTAAAGATTTTACCCCACTTGAACATTTGATTGCTGAAATATCGCGCACTATTTATAGCAAGATGGAAGAGCAGAACTAAGTAAGGGCATTATCCTACTTGTAGGAAAGTTAGGAATACTGGTATACTATTCACACATGCCTAAAAAATGTAAACAAGAAGAAGTTTTTTATGGAGCTACTACTGTGGGAGAAAAGGGGCAGGTAGTTATTCCCGCTGAAGCGAGGGAAGCTATGAAGCTCCAAAAAGGAGACAAGCTTCTTGTGTTTGGTATGGGATGTGACATGATCGCATTTTCTAAACTTTCAAATCTGGAAAAGTTTGCAGATCATCTTTCACAAAAGCTTCACGCCATTCGGTCTATTATAAATACATCAGAATAATCAAACAGTATGAATACTATACAACTAGTCGGTTTTGTTGGGAGCCTTGCTTCTAATTCACTTAATAAAAAATTATTTAATGCTATTGTGGCGCGTGTCCCAGAAGGAGTTTCTGTGGAACTTCTTGATATTGAACTCCCACTTTATAGTCAAGATCGTGAGGCAGCTATGCCCGAAATAGTTTCTGATCTAAAGAAGAAAATTGAAACTTCAAATGGGGTTCTTATGGTAACACCGGAATACAACCGTTCTATTCCTGGCTCACTTAAAAACTTGCTCGATTGGATGAGTCGTCCCTATGGAAAGAATTCTTTCTCAGGAAAGGTGGTAGCAGTGGCTGGAGCAACAGGTGGCACTATCGGTACTTCACTTGCTCAGTATCATCTAAAGCAGGTTCTCGTATACCTTAACGCAACTCTTTTTGGACAACCAGAGTTTATGATGAGTAATGCTGATAGTAAGTTTGACGCTGAAGGAAAGGTTACTGATGAAGCAACTATCAAACTCATTGATACTTTTTGGGATGTATTTTTAACTACCATTAAAAAACAAGGATAAACCATGTCTATAATCGAAGTAAAAAACCTCGTCAAAGAGTTTGAAAAGGGTGAGGTAAAGGCTGTTAAGGGTATTTCCTTTGAAGTAAAAGAAGGGGAGACTTTGGCTTTTTTAGGACCCAATGGTGCTGGCAAAACCACAACCATTAAAATGCTGACAACATTGTTACAACCCACATCAGGATCCATTACCCTTAATGGTTTTGATGCGGTAACGCATCCTGATTCGGTGCGTCATGCATTTGGTATTGTTTTTCAAGATCCGAGTTTAGATACTGATATGACGGCCTATGAGAATATGGAATTACATGGAGTATTGTATGGTATTCCAAAGGAGGTTCGCCAAAAGCGCATCAAGGATTTACTAGAACTTATTGAATTGGCTGATCGTAAGGATGATTTTGTTCGCAATTTTTCAGGTGGTATGAAACGACGCCTTGAAATAGCTCGTGGGCTTATGCACCACCCAAAGGTACTTTTTCTGGATGAGCCCACTGTTGGACTTGATCCACAGACTCGTAACCATATCTGGGGGTACATCAAAGAACTTAATAAACTGGAAAAGATTACAGTATTTTTCACAACGCATCATATGGAGGAAGCGGAGAAAGCAGCTAGTCGCATTGTGGTGGTTGATCATGGATCTATTATTGCTGATGGGACACTTGCCGAATTGAAAGCAAAGACAGGTACTCAAACACTAGAAGAGGCATTTCTAAAACTAACTGGGTCAGAAATACGAGCGCAGGGGAATGATGCAAAGGAAGATATGCGCATGGGTATGCGAGCTTGGGGAAGAAAATAAAAAGATTAATATAACTTACGTATGCAAACACTTTATATCCTTTGGCTTCGCCAAATAAAAAAATATGGTCGCTCTAAGGCGCGTATGGCAGCTTCACTTGCACAACCACTTTTGTTTCTTGTAGCTCTTGGCTTTGGTTTCGGTCCGATTTATGCGAAAGCTGGCGGGGGGAATTATATTCAATTCTTAGCTCCTGGGATTATCACTATGGGAATTATGTTCACCGCTGTTTTTTCTGGTATTGAAGTTATTTTCGATAGACAGTTTGGATTTCTCAAGGAAACATTGGTAGCCCCTGTTTCGCGCTTTTCTATTATGCTCGGAAGAACCCTCGGGGGTGCTACCGTGGCCCTGATACAGGGCATGATAGTTTTTGTGGTGACGCTCTTTGTTGGATTCCATCCAGTTAGTATTGCTATGTTTCCAGTAGCACTCGTTTTCATGTTCCTTATTGCACTGTTCTTTACAGCCCTTGGTACCGGCATAGCATCACTCTTAAATGATATGCAGGCCTTTCCACTCATTATTAACTTTCTGATGATGCCACTCTTTTTTCTCTCTGGGGCACTTTTCCCGCTTACACAATTACCGAGCGTTCTAACTTTCCTGGTAAAAATAAACCCGCTTTCTTATGGAGTTGATGCTGTTCGTGGAGCATTTACTAGCACACTCCATTTCGGGTATTCCTTAGATACATTGGTTCTTCTGATGGTTTCAGGGGTAGCGCTTGCTCTAGGGGCATATTTCTTCTCAAAAACAGAAGCATAAACCTTTTGGTATACTGCAAGAGTAGTATCTATGCGTTATCTACCAACTATCCTTATTAGTAGCGCCCTTGCCCTTACCATAGTCAGTTTGGGGGTCATTCCACATTTTCTTAAGGCGGATACGGATAGTTCTGTAGCCTCAACTGCTACTTTTGTTGTGCCAGTAAAAAAGCAAAACACGATCGAGATATTGTTTTTAGGTGATTTAATGCTCGATAGACATGTGGCACTTAAAATGGATAGCAATGGGGTGGAGTACCCATTTCTACTAATAAAAGATTTTTTAAAAAGTGCTGATTTTGTGGTCGCGAATGCTGAAGGGGTATTTAGTGATAATACATCTATCACTAAGGGGGTGGCGAATGCACCACTGCGTTTTACTTTTGCAACGAGTACACTGCCGATGCTCAAGGCTTTGGGGTTTACGGCTTTTAGTCAGGCAAATAACCATAATGCTGATTTCGGGGCGGGTGCTAGTGCCTCATCGCATGAAGCTATTGGAAAAACGGGGATACTTCCCTTCGGTGATTATTGGAATGAAACTGTAGGGCCGGTGTATATGGAGAAAAACGGACAGAAAATAGCCCTGGTTGGTTTTAATGAGTTTTCATATCGCAATATTGAGCATGTAGATGAGGCTATCAAGGTGGCTAAGGCAAATGGTGCTTACACAATTGTATTCCCACATTGGGGCATAGAGTACAGTCAGGGGGTAAGCGCCAAGCAGCGGGAGTGGGCTCATCGTTTTGTGGATGACGGAGCTGATGTTGTTATAGGCGCTCACCCTCATGTAGTTGAGCCGATAGAGCTCTATAACGGAAGTCCTATTTTCTATTCACTTGGTAATTTTATTTTTGATCAGTACCAGCCACACACAAGAGAAGCCTTGGCGGTAACCATCTCGCTTAAAAACCAAATGCAAACGTTCACACTTAATCCATTAGTGCTTACTGTGGGGCAAACCAGTCTTGCAAGTGAAGGCGAACGCGGGGCCATGTTAGACTTTCTAAGTACTGCCCCCGAGACCTCGGATACACTACGATCAAGTATTGAAGTTGGGGCTTTCAGTTTGAACCGTAGGAATTAATAAGTAATTAAAAAAATATGTCTATACCAAAAGAGGGAACACAAGCGCCAGTTTGGAGTATGCAAGATCAGGAGGGTAAGGTGCACAATCTTGCTGATTATAAAGGGCAGTGGGTGCTGATGTATTTTTACCCCAAAGATGATACTCCTGGATGCACTAAACAAGCCTGTGCTATTCGTGATGATTTTCCAGCCTTTAAAAAGCTGGGACTTACAGTTTTTGGAGTTAGTGCAGATTCTGTGAAAAGCCATGCTAAGTTCGTGGAAAAATATGAATTACCGTTCACACTTTTGGCGGATGAAGATAAGAAGGTGGTAGAGCAATATGGAGTGTGGGGTAAGAAAAAGTTCATGGGACGCGAGTATATGGGTATTGCGCGCACCTCCTTTCTCATTAATCCCGAAGGAGTAATCGCTAAGGTATACGAGAATGTAAAGCCAGATCTACATGCCGAGATGGTGCTAAGTGATCTCAAAGAATTAAAGAAATAGTTGTATACTTATATGCATGAAGCATTTCTTCAAAAGACAGCTAGTAGCCAAGATTCTTTTTGTTGCGTATCTTATTCTTTTTGTAGTCTGCGCGATTAATCCCTATGATCGGGCTGATTGGTGGGCGGAAAATATCCCACTCATTATTATTGTGGGGGCACTCGTTTTTCTCTATATCCGTGGCGTAGTTTTTTCACCGCTTGCCTATATACTAATGAGCGTCCTTATCTATATGCATACTATCGGGGGTCACTATACCTTTGAGCGAGTGCCCTTCAACTTCATTGATCAACTTTTGGGAGAAGGGCGAAATAATTATGATCGCTACGCTCATTTTTCGGTTGGTTTTTACGCCTATGGGATTATGGAAGTCCTGCTTGCGTATAAGTTAGTGGCTAATAAATGGTTAGCCTTTTTCTTCGGGGTTTTCGCTATTGGCACGGTGGCTGCTTCTTATGAAATTATAGAATGGCTTTTTGCAGTTTCTTCTAATTCTTCCGCGGGGGCAGCTTTCCTTGGTAGTCAGGGGGATATATGGGATGCACAGAAAGACATGTTGGCTGATATATCGGGGGCTCTTGTAGCAGGACTTGCCTATGTACTTCTAAATCGTAAAAGAAGTGCTAAGCGTTAATTAAAAGGGTATGGTTATGCATCGTCACGGGCTTCACTATAGACATCATGCAGGACAGAGCTACCCAGTGTCTATGGGACAACGTCTCTATACTACCTTTCTAGCCCCCTTTGTTATCGTGGTTATTTTAATTGGAGTGTTCGTTTATTTTTCTACCTCGCCAAGTGTAGTAGTTAGTATAGGTTCAAGTAGTTCCTTTAACTTTCTTCTTGAAGCAACACTCGCAACATTTTTCCGTATGTGTGTTGCATATCTTTGCGCTGTGCTTTTAGCATTCCCACTTGCATTACTTGTTTCGCAAGTACGGATACTTGAACGGTTGCTGCTTCCAGTTTTTGATATTGCCCAATCAATCCCAGTGTTAGCCTTTTTCCCAGTAGTTATTGTCGCATTTGCAACACATGGGTTGTGGAACGAAGCGGCAATATTTATCATTTTTCTTTCTATGTTGTGGAACATTATTTTCAGCCTCATTTCTGGTTTTAAAGCAATACCGAGAGACATTGAATGGGCGGCTGATGTGTTCCGCATCAAAGGATTTACATACTTTAAGGAAATATTGTTTCCAGCGGTAGTACCCTCACTCGTTTTAGGATCACTCCTTGCTTGGGCGCAGGGGTGGAATATTATTATTGTGGCAGAAGTATTACATGTGTATCTGCCTCACGCTGATAACTCCCATGACCTTTTCGGAATCGGTCGGGTGCTTGTGGATGCAACGAGTACAGGCAATTTTTCCTTATTTTTGGGTGCTATGAGTATGATGATTGGTATGATTGCATTATTAGATTTTCTCGTGTGGCAAAAATTACTTACTTATGCAGAACGCTTCAAATTTGATTAAGCCTATTATTGCTTTTCGCAATGTGTGGAAACGCTACGAGGAGCAAGACCTCGGGCTTGTTGATGTTAATTTAGAAATTACCCGTGGGGATTTTGTTGCTATTATCGGTCCTTCTGGATGCGGGAAGTCTACGGTAATGAAAATCGTGGCAGGCTTAGAAGAACCAACCGAAGGTACTGTAGAGAAGCCTGAGCGTGTCTCACTAGTGTTTCAAAACGGAGCACTTTTTCCTTGGCTTTCGGTAGAGGAAAATGTACTTATAGGCTCTCGTTCAATTGGTGGCACTGAAGCAGACATTAATCAAAGAGCCCAAAGCGCAATTGAGAAATTGGGGCTTGGGGATTTTAAGGAAAGGCTTCCCCGCGAACTTTCGGGTGGCCAACGACAACGTATTGGTATTGCGCGGGCACTATCTTCCAATCCAGAAGTGTTACTTCTGGACGAACCCTTTTCGGCTCTTGATCCTAAGACTACTGAAGAATTACATGGAGATATTAGTACGCTTTGGCAAGAAACAGGGGCTACTATTATTATGGTGACGCACTTAATAGAAGAAGCCGTGGCGCTTGCCAATCGGGTTATTATCATGAAGGAGTTTCGTATTGTTGGAGATTACCCCATCACTATGGAGCACCCTAGGCGTGAAGACGGGGCTACTTTTGGACTTGAGGTACGTAAGATCCACAAAGCCTTTTTCGCTGAGGAATAGTTTCTGTGGGGCGATTTTTACCCCCACATTTTGTGCTATAATCCGCGGATGTTAAACACGAAAAAGTTGCCAGTTAAGACTTATACTGCGGCCGATTTTGCTTGGGTTAAGTGGACTCCTAAAGATATTTTGGCTATTCCGGAGAAGGTTCTAGATAAAGTTAAGGCGGACCATGAGGTAATAAAAAAGATACCAAAGAGTGAGAGAACATTTGAGAATACTATTTTAGCTCTTGAAAAAGCGGGGGATCCGTATGGGGAAGAGCTGTCTTGTGTCGGAGTACTTGGTTATGTTGCGATATCTAAAGAGGTGCGGGATGCAGCACACATGGCTGAAGAATTATACAGTAAAGAAATAGTTGATATCGCATATGACGAAAACTTGTATCTGGCTATTAAAGAATATGTGGAAGGGAATGCAAAAAAAGAGAAACTAGAATTTGATGCAAAAAAGTTGCTTGGTGATACTTGGAGGGGTTACTTGCGTATGGGTTTTGGCTTGCCAAAAGCAAAAAGAGAATTAGTGAAAAAGAATATTAAGGAGCGCTCTAAACTTTCCATTCAGTTTGATAAAAATCTCAACGAATACAAAGATCATATTTGGGTAAGTGAGGAGGAAACAGAAGGACTTTCAGAGATTTATCTAAAGGGATTACAGCGGGATGGTAAGGGTAGATACAAGGTAACTTTGGAGTATCCAGATAGTGGCCCATTCCTGACTAATGCCAGAAATGACAAAAAAAGAAAGGAATTGGCAGATAAGTTGGGGCTTAAGGGTGGTAAGAAAAATCTTGAGATTCTGACAAAAATGATGAAGCTCCGCGAGGTGCATGCGAAGTTGCTCGGGTATAAAACTCATGCAGACTATGTACTAGAAGAACAGATGGCAAAGACTCCGAAAGCTGTTTATGCATTTCTTCAAGATCTTGAGAAAAGAGTTGCGCCACTTTGGAAAAAAGAATTTAAACAACTACAAGATTTTAAACGTAAATTAATTGGTGACCCTAAGGCCCCCTATACGTATTACGATGGTTACTATTCAAATGAGTTAAAGAAAAAACTTTATAATGTGGATAGTCAGAAAATTCGTGAGTATTTTCCCTTTGAGAAAGTAAAGAAGGGGCTCTTTGAGGTATACCAGACTCTTCTTGGTGTAACTTTCCAAAAAACGGATTTGCCTGTTTGGCAGTATGATGTGGAAAGTTATGCAGTTAAAGATGGGGGGAAAATAATCGCCTATTTCTTCATGGATCTTTTTCCACGGGAAGGTAAATTTAGCCATGCATGCGCTTATAATTTTTTTAATGGAGAGATTATTAAGGAAGGGGGCAGGGAATTATATAAAGCACCTGCTTCAGTTATTATTGCTAATTTTGCTAGGCCACAAAAGAATATTCCCTCGCTTTTGACACACGGTGAAGTTGAAACTCTTTTTCATGAGTTTGGACACGTAATGCATGGAATTCTAACTAAGACTCGCTTTGCTTCTCAAGCGGGAACTAATGTTGTGCGTGATTATGTAGAAATGCCGTCGCAGATTTTGGAAAACTGGGTTTGGGATA
The DNA here is from genome assembly GCA_964385825.1 of uncultured Candidatus Saccharibacteria bacterium. Taxonomy (GTDB): domain Bacteria; phylum Patescibacteriota; class Minisyncoccia; order Phycocordibacterales; family JAKFXT01; genus JAKFXT01. The sequence continues at coordinate 333,960 of CAYLPX010000001.1, read as the reverse complement.
AAAAAATGCTGAAGAAAATTTCAGCTCACTTCCAAACGGGAAAGTCTTTGCCAGATGCACTTATAGAGAAAATGAAAAAGGCGAAGAACTTTGTTGGGGGGTATGCTGTGCTCCGTCAGCTAACGTTCGGTCTTCTTGATATGGATATGCATACGGGAAAAGTTAAGGGAGCTCTTAATACTCATGCAGCAAAGATTACTGAAAGACTAACTCACATTTCTCCTTCCCCTAAAAGTCTTCACCCAGCAGGTTTTGGGCATTTAGCCGGTGGGTATGATGCGGGCTATTACGGCTATCTTTGGTCAGAAGTTTTTGCGCAGGATATGTTTACTGAATTTGAGAAAAAAGGATTGCTTAATAAAGCTATTGGTAAAAAATATCGTGAGTGGATACTTGAAAAAGGATCATCGATGGATGAAATGGAACTCGTTAAAGGATTCTTGGGACGCAAACCGAACAATAAGGCCTTTCTTCGATCAATTGGAGTTGGAAAATAGTAAGTAATACACACCGCTTTGGGGTGGAGGCGTGGTACGATTCTAGTAAGTTCCGTCTGGAGCGTTATTTGCCAATGGCTACAAAAGTTCTTATGTATGGTTGGGAATTTCCCCCTCACAATAGTGGAGGGTTGGGGGTTGCCTGCATGGGTCTCTCTCGCGCACTCACACAAGAAGGTTTTGATATCACTTTCGTATTGCCTAAAGGAAAAATAGGGGGTGATGAGGGAGTTAAAATGAAGTTGGCAGGAACAGACGATATAAAATATAAGGGCGTTAATTCCCCTGTTACTCCTTACATGAGTGCGGGTGAATATGAAAAGAAATATGGAAAAAAAAGTGGGTTGAGGGGTAGTATATACGGCGACTCACTTATGGCTGAAGTTAGGCGGTATGCACTTCTAGGTGGCAAGTTGGTAAAAGAAGATAATTACGATGTTATCTATGCGCATGATTGGCTCTCTTTTGGTGCAGGACTTGAGGCAAGAAGGATTTCGGGTAAACCGCTCATTGTACACATCCATGCAACTGAGTTTGATAGAACCGGGGGGAGTGGAGTAAATGAAGAAGTGTATCAGGTTGAGTATGATGGTTTTCATGAGGCAGATTGCATTATAGCAGTATCACAGTATACGAAAGACATGGTGGTGAGGCATTATGGTATACCAGAGGAGAAAGTGGTTGTAGTCCATAATGGAATTGATGATGTTACTTTTCCCTACGAAGGAGGAAGGAATGATCAATTGCGGGGACTCAAGAGCGCTGGCTATAAAGTAGTTCTATACTATGGGCGCATTACTATACAGAAGGGAGTGGATTATTTAATAAAAGCAGCATGCAAGGTGCTCGAGAAGAATCCCAAAGTTATTTTTCTTATTGTGGGATCAGGAGATATGCAACGACAGCTGATGCAGGAAGCCTCGTACTATAAGATAGGGGACAAGGTACTCTTTCATGATTTTATGCGAGGGCAAGCACTGGCGGATACTATTGCTTCTAGCGACTTAGTAGTGATGCCGTCAGTATCAGAACCGTTCGGTATTGTGCCACTTGAAGCCATGAAGTTGGGGACTCCTGTACTTATATCGAAGCAATCGGGTGTGTCAGAAGTGGTAAAGAATGCACTTAAGGTAGATTTCTGGGATACAGACGAAATGGCCAATAAGATTTTGGGAGTACTTGGGTATAGTGGACTTTCTGCTACGTTGCGCGGGAATGGACTTGAGGAAGTGGTTCATATCAGCTGGGAGAGAGCAGCTAAAAAGCTAAGGGCTATTATAGAAAGACTAAAGGGCTTTTTTGGAAACAAATAGAAAGCACACGCGCAGCGGCTAGCGCGGGGCTTTTATTTTTGCGCTATACTTATAAGTGTTCTATCCCTATTCCCCGCATTTTCTATAAACTTTCTTGCTATAAACTATCAACCACCCCATGACTTCGCTCTGTTTCTATTTCCAAGTTCACCAGCCCTATCGGGTAAAAAAATATCGGGTTTTTGATATTGGGAATGACCCACACTACTTTAATGACGAAGGAGAGGGGAAAACGAATAACAAAAAAATATTGGCTAAAGTGGCCGAGAAATCCTACTACCCGACGACCAAACTTATTCTTGAGTTACTAAAGCGCCACAAAGACTTCAAAGCCTCATATTCTTTCTCTGGTATTGCTCTTGAGCAGATGCAAGAAGTAGCGCCCGACCTTATAGATCTTTTTAAACAAATGGTTGACACGGGGCGCGTTGAGATATTGGGAGAAACCTATTATCACTCCCTCGCTTTCTTTTATTCTGAGGAGGAGTTTGAAAAACAAGTACAAATGCACCGAGACTTGATCTGGAAACTTTTTGGTGTGCGTCCAGAAGTATTCAGAAATACCGAACTTTCTTATAGAAATGATCTGGCATATTGGGCTGATGATAAGGGGTATAAAGGAATCATTGCTGAGGGGTGGGACAAGGTATTAGGGTGGCGCAGTCCCAACTTTCTTTACAAACCAGTCGGGACCAAACGTATTAAGCTTCTGCTTAAGAACTATAAACTCTCCGATGATATCGCCTTTCGTTTCTCATCGCGTGATTGGGCTGAGTGGCCCCTCACTGCTCCTAAGTTTACACAATGGTTTAACAGTACGAATGGCAATGGAGACACCGTGAATCTTTTTATGGACTATGAAACCTTTGGTGAACATCAGTGGGAAGACACGGGTATTTTCCATTTTTTGGAAGCTTTGCCAGCGGAGATCCTAAAGCATCCTGATAATAATTTTAAGACACCGAGCGAAGTAGTGCGAAGTTTCCCAGTGCGTGGTGAACTTGATGTCCCTCATATTCTGACCTGGGCAGACACTGATCGGGACTTAACCGCGTGGGTGGGAAATCCTATGCAACATCAAGCAATAGATGCCGTGTATAAACTAGAAGAGAAAGTGCTTAAGAGTAATGATCAGGCGCTCATTGAAGCCTGGCGGAAGCTAACAACCTCCGACCATTTCTACTATATGTGTACTAAATGGTTTAACGACGGTGACGTGCACGCTTACTTTTCTCCATACGAGTCGCCCTATGATGCATTTATGAATTATATGAATGTTATCAACGACTTAAGACTCCGTGTTGAATAGTTTCTCATGCTATACTTTTTGTATAACACTGTGAACGTCGACACAGTAGGGAATTTTCGTCCACAATATTTATATGGTAGTAAAAAAAGTTAGTACTAAAAGTGTGAGCAAGAAACCTGCAGCGGTAAAGAAAGTTACGGCCAAAAAAGGAACTGGCAAAACACAGGGTAAAAAAATGCGTGAGGTCTCAGGTGAGCTCTGTTTTTGGGTTAATAATGGCCCCATTTTAAGTAGTCTCATGGACTTACGGCGCGCACTTAAAGAAATGTCTGAGGAACAATTCCGCCATCATGTAGCAAAAGATAAAAATGATTTTGCAGTATGGGTTGGGGGAGTTCTGTGTGATGAGCGTTGCAGTAAGCAGCTTCACAAAGTGAAGAATAAGGAAGAAGCTCTTGTAGTTGTTGAAGAGGCTATTAAGGCATACGTGTAAAGTGTAATTTTATTTTGGCAATTTTTTATGCCTCGCTCATTAGTTCTTGGAAACGGCAAGACGTTAGTTGGACTTGATCGCTTTGCACAAGTTCGCGATTTGTATTTCCCTTATGTGGGCCTTGAGGATCAGGTGCGGGGTCATTATGTACACAAGATCGGGCTTTTTGTAGACAATGCTATGCATTGGTTTGGGGAAGATCCAGAGTGGCAGATCGTGGTTGGTAGTGAGGAAGAGTCACTCGGAAGTGTGATTGTAGCTGAACACCCACGACTACAGGTAAAACTAGAGTTTCATGATGTGGTGTATAACGAAAAAAGTATTTTTGTACGAAAGATACTAGTCACTAATATTTTAAAAAAGAGTAGAGAGCTCAAGCTTTACTTAGGACATCAGTTTGAATTGTATAAGTCCCATAGTGCCGATACGGGATACTTTGATCCAGTGCGCCACGCTATCATTCACTATAAGGGCCGTCGAGTTTTTCTCCTTAATGGAGAAATAGATGGAGTCCCATTTTCAGATTATACGATCGGGCTCTCCAACTATCAGGATAAAGAAGGGTCGCATAAAGACGCTGAAGATGGTGTCCTGTCCAAAAACCCTATTGAACATGGGCCCGTTGATTCGGTGCTCGGCTTTTATGGTTTTTATAATGGTGGGGAGTCAAAGACTGTGCACTATTGGATGGTGGGAGCAACTTCTATCCCCGAAGCATTAACACTCAATGCGGAGGTGATGAAAAAAACACCAGAGCACATATTGGAAAGTACTACTGATTTTTGGCATGCGTGGGTGAATAAATATAACTTTAGTTTTTATAGTTTAACGCCGGACATTGTGAAGCTTTTTAAGCGTTCCCTCATGATTGTGCGCGCACATACTGATGATGGTGGGGCGATTATTGCTTCGGGGGATTCTGATATGCTTCATCAAGGTAAAGACACGTATGCCTATATGTGGCCGCGGGATGGAGCTTTTTCTGCTGTAGCACTTGATCGAGCAGGAGATAGTCATGTAGCACGTCGTTTTTTTGAGTTCTGTAAGGGGGTAATTAGTACTGAAGGGTATTTTATGCATAAGTATCTGCCCGATCAATCACTCGGCTCCTCCTGGCACCCTTATATTCGTGATGGTCAGTTTCAACTTCCCATACAGGAGGATGAAACAGCGCTTGTTATTTGGGCGCTCTATGAACACTACAAACGGACACGAGATGTCGAGTTCATAGAAAGTATGTATAACGAGGTTATTGAAAAGGCAGCTGACTTCATGCTTTCGTATCGTGATACGAAAACAAATTTACCGAAATCTAGTTATGATTTATGGGAAGAGAAGTATGGAGTCAGTACATTTACCGCCTGCGCAGTCTACGGTGCGCTTATTGCAGCCGCCGAGTTCTCAAAACTCTTGGGTAAGGAAAACAACGAAGCAAAGTACCGCAAGGGGGCTGAAGAAGTGAAAGTAGCTGTACTTAAACATTTGTACGATGAAAAGTTGCAATACTTTATAAAGCAGATTTCTTTTAAAGGTAAGGAAATAGTGCGTGACACAACACTTGATACTTCTAGTATGTTTGGAGTATTTTTATTTAAATTGCTTCCTGTTAATGATCCGCGTTTGGTAAAAGTAGTAGCACTAACTGAAGAAGGGCTTTCTAAAAATATCACAGTTAAAGGCTTAGCACGGTATGAGGGGGATAATTACTATAGAGTATCAGCAAACACTCCGGGGAATCCGTGGATTATCACGACGCTTTGGCTTGCACAGTACTATATTTCGCAAGCTCAGACTGAAAAAGAGTTTAGTAAAGTTAGAACTATTTTGACCTGGGTAGCAAAGTACGCTCAGCCATCCGGAGTACTCTCTGAACAACTTCACCCCGAAAATGGGGAGCAAATTGGCGCGACCCCTCTTACTTGGAGTCATTCAGAATATATTAATACAGTTATTTGCTACCTCAATAGACTAGAAGAACTCGGGTATTGCAAGGCCTGTAACCCCGCTTCATAAAGGAATATATCTTGCTATACTTATTCTATCTATGGAAAAAGCTATTTTAGAGTTTGCGGAGCAGTTCACCTATGTTCCAGTGATAGAAAATAAGGACAAACTGAAGAATCATGATAAGTTTGTGCTTGTTGGGATGGGGGGGTCTCATCTTTGTGCTGATATTTTGCGTTGTGCATACCCTGCCTTTGATTTCCTCATCCATCGCAACTACGGACTACCGAAAGTGCCTGATTATTTCCTAAAGGATGCTCTTATTATCCTCTCTTCTTATTCGGGCGAAACTGAAGAAGTACTGGATGCATATCAAGAAGCAACAGTGAAAGGATATGATGTCGCGATAATGGCAGACGGCGGGGAGCTGCTTGAGTTGGCCAAGCAGGAGGGGTTACCGTATATAGACTTGCCTAATCCTGGAATTGAACCGCGCAGCGCTATTGGGTACTCAACCATTGCTCTTGCAGCACTCTCTGGTCACACTGATGCACTGGAGCTCTTGCAGAGTCTTGTTACGGTGATAAATCCAGAAAGCTATAGAAGCGAAGGAGAGGCTTTGGCGCAAAGTTTGGATGGTTCTATCCCGGTTGTGTATAGTTCTGCCGAAAATTATGCGGTTGTATATAACTGGAAAATTAAACTTAACGAAACAGCTAAACTCCCAGCTTTCTTTAATGTGTTTCCTGAGCTCAATCATAATGAAATGTCTGCGTACAATGATATTGGACCATATACTTTTATTTTTATAGAAGATGCTAATGATCATCCTCGAGTAGTTAAACGAATGGAAGTTTTGAAGGCTATACTTTTGGAGCGTGGCTATACTGTGTTAACTACCATTATGCGCGGCGAAACAGCGTTTGAGCGGATTTTCGGCTCGCTCCTGGTGGCTGATTTTATGGCGTTAACTATTGCGAATAAGAAGGGGATTGATGGGGCGGCAACACCACTTATCAAAGAATTCAAAGAGAAGATTAGAGAATAAGCCTGTATACTATACGTATCTTTGGGACGACAACTCAATTTTAATTTTTATGTATATTGTTGCTGACATTGGTGGAACAAAAATGCGTGTTGCGGGGAGTGAGGACCTCAAGCGTTTTTCTATTCCCACTATTTTGGATACTCCGCAGAACTTTGAGGTGGCTATACGCACCTTCGCGCAAACGGTGGAGCAAATTACACATAACCAAAAGCCAGATGGTGTGGTTATAGGTTTGCCTGGCGTTTTGAACAAAGAGAGAACTACCTTACTTAAAGCACCCCACTTACCTAGTTGGGATGGGAGGGAGGTTGGTATCTATATAGAAGAAGCTCTTCGCACTAAGGTATATATCGAAAACGATACAGCACTCGTGGGGCTCGGTGAGGCACACTATGGAGCGGGACAAGATCAGGACATTATGGCGTACCTCACGGTTTCAACTGGAGTTGGGGGGGTGCGCATTGTGAATGGACTAATTAGTGAATCAGCATATGGCTTTGAACCAGGGCACCAACTACTTGTTGCCAACGGTGTTCCGCAGGAGTTAGAAAGTCTAATTTCAGGTTCAGCTATGTTTGATCGGTACGGTAAGCACCCAAAGGATATAACCGATCCAAAGATCTGGGATGAATATGCCCATCTTTGTGCCGTCGGTGTGTATAACACTATTGTCTATTGGTCACCGAATGCAGTGGTCCTCGGGGGTTCTATGTTCAAAGAGGTTGGCATAAAAGTAAGTAAGGTAGAGGAATATGTGGGACAATTACTGACGATTTTTCCTGAAGCCCCGATAATTAAAAAGGCAGAATTAGGAGACCTTGGGGGACTTTACGGCGGACTTGCCTACCTTAAAACACGAGTGTTTCTTTAGTATAATAATTAGGATAAAATCGCTTTATGCAAGATTCACATATAAAACTCGGTGCTTCTCCCTCATTACTATTTGCCCCTATAGTTATTGGGCTTGCACTTGTACTAAGTACTGCGGTTGGCGCATATGCCTTTTATAAAGTACGTCTCTTAGATGATTCTCTTTCAGTTACTGGTTCTGCTAAACAAGAGGTAACTTCGGATACGGTGAAGTGGCGGGCAAGTTTTAGTCGGACCGTACCTCTTAGTAACCTCAAGTCTGGGTATGCGGCAATGGCAAAAGATGAGGCTCTGGTTAAAGTATTTATGGACAAGAATGGGGTTAAGGATGAGGAACTAACCATTGCGGCCATTTCTATGAATGAAGATTACTCTTACAGCAACAATACAAACCCAAATGTTGAAAAAAGGTATACGCTGAGCCAAGAGGTTACTGTTGATTCAAGTGAGGTGGATAAGATAACGGGGCTTGCCAAACAGACAAGAACTTTAGTTGATGATGGAGTTGTATTCACCACGGCGGGACTCGAATACTACTATTCAAAGTTAAGTGATTTGCGAGTTTCATTACTTTCTGATGCCATTAAGGATGCTAGAGCCAGGGCTGAAAAGATTGCTGGAGCGTCGGGTAAGATGGTTGGTCAATTAAAGAACGCTTCAAGTGGTGTGGTGCAAGTACTCCCACTTAATTCTGTTGAAGTGTCTGATTACGGGGCATATGCAACAGGGGATATTAAGAAGGAGGTGATGGTGACCGTGAAAGCTGCGTTTACTTTAAAGTAAAAAAAGGGCCCCGCATGAGCGGGGCTTCGTGAAGAAGGGTTTACTGGACACTTCGCATGAATTGCGCAATGATCCCTCGATCTTGCGCTTCTTGGCAACAGTGCAGAGTGCCTGGGGTCTTTGGAACAACCCGGATTCCCATCGTGATGGCCGTTTTGATTTCGGCCCACATGCCGTTAGATATTGTATCCCCATAGAGCCAGAGTTCATCCACCATACCGGAGCGAAGGTAGGCGAAGTTGATCATCATCCCTTGGGTCCGCTCCGCCTCGATGTAATCGCGGAGGATTTCAAGCGGGGCCAAGTAGGGGATGACGGGGATGTGCCCTTGCTAAATGATCTCCCTTCGGATCTCTATCAGCTTTTGCAGGTTCCCCGCAATGTCTCCACGGATGGGGTGGGCGACATACACCCATTTCGCAGTCTGCTCATGGGGCGCACGTAGTACGCGCCAAGCCTTTTTGATGCGTTGCCACATGGTGGCCTCCTCAGTGAACAAGCGACCCCAACTGTAGCTTAGAAGTAGTGATGGGTCAACGTTATTTTAAAATTAGTTTTTAACTATACTGAGTAGGTGAAAATAGAGAAAATTATTGCACATATAGATATGAATGCTTTCTTTGCTTCGGTGGAGGAGCGGGATAAACCGTATTTGGCCGGAATGCCTATTGCTGTAGGAGCAGATCCTGAGGGTGGGAGGGGGCGCGGAGTTATTGCTACCGCGAATTATCTGGCACGTGCTTATGGCCTACATGCAGGGCTGCCTATTACTCGCGCGTGGAAGCTAAGCCAAGCTGCAAAAAAGTCTGGAAACCCTGAGGTTATTTTCATCACTCCTGCTTTTCGTAAGTATGGAGCAGTCTCGCAAAAAGTGTTTAAAATAATTAAGAAGTATGCACCGGTGTTTGAGGAAACGAGTATTGATGAGGGGTATGCAGATCTTTCATTTTGCAAAACTTTTAAGGAAGCAGCAGTACTAGCTAAACAGATACAGGCAGAAATATTAGAAACAGAAAAGCTTACCTGTTCAATTGGTATTGGGAAAAATAAGCTGGTAGCAAAAATTGCCTCGGATATGAAAAAGCCACTTGGGCTGGTAGTAGTCCCATCTCATGAGACTTTGAATTTTCTTGCTCCTCTTAAGGCTGCGGTGCTTCCTGGTGTTGGTGAAAAAACGGATGAGGTTTTAAAACGAATGAAAATTTTTACAGTGCACGATATACGAAAAGCTAACGGAGAAACGCTAAAAAAGACTCTAGGGGTATATAGCAAGAAGTTAGAGCAATACGCGCTTGGAGAGGATGATCGGGAAATACAAACAGAAGCAGCTGTGGCGAAATCAATAGGAGAAGAAGAAACGTTTCATGACGATATTGCAACGCTTAAAGAGGCAACTAAGTATATGGAAAGGACGGCAGAAACCCTTTTTGGCAAATTACAAAAAGCAGGTTTTAAAGAAGCTAGGAAGGTAACACTTATTGCTCGTTTTTCTGATTTTGAAACGAAAACCAGAGGGATTACTCTTAGTACCCCGATTACCTCTTCTCGCCAACTTTCTTTGACAGCACTAAAACTTCTCTTACCTTTCTTTGAAAAAAAGGAAAACCCCAAGCGCCTGGCGATCAGGCTCTTGGGGCTTCGGTTGGAAAAACTGGGGCGTTAAGCCCAGTTGAGTGGGCGGATATCCCTGCACCAAATAGTGCCGGGCTCAACCATCTCCACGATGCAAGGGTCAAGGTATGTGAGGATTCGCCCCACAGATAGATCCTTTGGCGGATGTTGTTCCTGCGAAAGGAGTGCTCTGGGGCGCGACAGGAGCTCGGTAGTTTCGCATACTGCAATGTAACCCCCCTTTCCGAGCGCATGGTGAGCGGCCTCCAGATCTTCGAAGGCAAAGAAGCCAAGCCCATGTTGTTCCTGCCAGGGGAGCAATTGACTCCATTCCCTGAATTTGTAGATGTGCTCTAGGGGGCCAGTCGCCGAAAGGCTCTTCAGCACCCCACCTTCAACTACAAAGGCCTTGTAAACTTGCATGATTCTCTCCGTGGTTTGTCTAATGTGGATTATGCAGCATTTTTTAGAAAAGTCAAAGTTTCAATTAGTTTTCTTAAAGGCGTATACTTAGAGAAATGATAAAGGAAGATATATTACATGAGGGTAAGAAGGTGGCGATTTTTGATGTAGATGGGACTATATTTCGCTCCAGTCTTCTTATTGAACTTACTGACATGCTGATAGATAAAGGGGTGTTCCCACTTTCTGCCCGCAGTGTGTATTTGAAGCATAAAGAAAAATGGTTAGATCGTGAGGGTGATTACCAGAGCTATATAGATGCGGTGGTAAAAGCTTTCATGGGACACCTCAAGGGGGTACCATACAAAGATTTTAAAGAAGTGGCTGATGCAACGATTGAACGCTACCAACACCGCACTTACAAGTATACTCGCGATTTAGTAAAGAAATTAAAGAAAGACGGATACTATCTCCTCGCAATCTCTCAGTCTCCTAAAGCTATTCTTGATTCATTTTGTATAAAGCTTGGTTTTGACAAAGTGTACGGTCGTATTTATGAACTTGGTCCCAATGATTGTTTTACGGGTAAGGTGATTGATGAGCATATTATTCAAAATAAGGCTATGGTGACAAAAAGAGCTTTAGTTAAAGAGGGGCTTACCTTAGTTGATTCAGTCGGGGTGGGAGATACCGAAAGTGATGCTGCATTTCTTCAGTTGGTTGAGCACCCCATTTGTTTTAACCCCAATCAAAAACTTTTTAAGCAAGCGAAGAAGAAAAAATGGGAGGTGGTGGTAGAACGTAAAGATGTAGTGTATTACCTGTAGTATACTTAAGCGTATGGACAAGGAACAAGAAATTTTGGTGAAGTTAGCACAGCTTGATAGTAAGCTGGACGAAGTTAAAGAATCAGCTGAAAAAACGCGAAAGTATTTTTTCTGGGTGCTTATCATTACTGCCCTTCTCACACTATTACCTCTACTTGGTACTATGGTTTTTCTACCGAAAGCACTAAGTGGTTTAACGGGAGGAGTAACTGGTATTTAAAATCTATAAAAATAGGGATTTTGAGTGAATATTACGTAATATTTGCTCTATTTTGGCTATTTTGACGAGAAAAGTACACTTGTTACACTTATGGCATTACTTACGTAACCTATATTTCATGGAAACGCCGAAAAATCTCCTCAACGCTGATCAGAAAAAATTACTTGAAGCAAAAAAGAATATGGCTTCAACTAGTACTGGTATGGGTAAACTAGTTACAGCCTTTCTTATTGGTGCAGTTGTTGGGGCGTTTGGTATGTGGTTATCAAAAGGAGACAATCAAAAGGTTGTAGTTACAGAAGATATGGACAGTGCAGAAATGCTAGAGAGTGCAACTTCTACACCAGCTACTATGGGAGTAGATACAGCAAAGACAGAAGAAGTTACCAAAGAAGTAGTCACCGCTCCTACTCCGAAGGTCCGCAAAGAGCCTGTAAGTGTTTCAGGCACTAATGCTATTGCTGCTAACGATCAAAAGGCTGGCACTACAGCAGAAGTCACTATGGTAACACTTTCTGTACCTGGTTGGGTGGCAATTCATGAGGATAAAAATGGAGAACTCGGTAATGTGCTTGGTGCTGCTCGTTTTGAGCCAGGGATTCATCTTGGAGAAGTTGAACTATTACGCGGAACTGTCGCTGGCGCAAAGTATCATGCTGTACTCTATGAGGATACTGGAAGTCGTGGATTTGATACTTCAGAGGATGCTCCTATAAAAAATGATAAGGGTCTCATAGAGGCAACTTTTACTACAAACTAAAACATAAAACCCCTCCCTCAGTGTAGGGAGGGGTTTTATGTTTGCAGGTATGCAAATAGAAAAACAGAAAGCGATTTTTAAGAAGGAGCTGCTACGATTTAAAAAAACAGGTTACCGCTCATTTCCATGGAGGGATACTCATGATCCGTATCATATTTTGGTTTCTGAAATCATGCTTCAGCAAACACAAGCAGATCGGGTAGTTCCATTTTATAAAAATTTCTTAAAGCGTTTTAAAACAGTACATGCATTAGCACGGGCACCGCTTAAGGATGTACTTACGCTTTGGAGTGGTCTTGGCTATAATCGCAGAGCTCGATTTTTGCATGAAGCAGCAAAGAGGATTGTTGAAGTATATAAAGGTGATACACCTTCAACGTATGAAGCTTTGCGAACGTTGCCGGGGGTTGGTCACTACACTGCTGCAGCAGTACTCACTTTTGCCTACAATGAAAAGATGGTGGTACTTGAGACCAATATTCGTACGGTTTTAATTCATTACTTTTTTTCATCCAAACACAATGTACCTGAAGGGGAGCTTGAGAAGGTGCTCACCAAACTTTTACCTAAAAGTGGTTTTAAGGAGTGGTATGGATTATTGATGGATTTCGGAGCTCACCTTAAGAAGGCGGTTGGAAATAAGAATAAGCAAAGTAGGGTATATCAAAAGCAAGGAAGCTTTAAGGGGTCAAGGCGGGAAGTGAGGGGACTTGTACCCAAACTTCTTTTGGGGGGTGCTTTAGCGCCACGAACTTTATATAAGCAGGTTAAAGAAAAAATAGGAGTTGCTAAGTTTGATACTGAAACTATATGCAAAGAACTTCTTCAAGAGGGGCTCATACAAAAGAAGGAAAGCAAGTTTATGCTTTAGCGAGTATCTTCTATAGAAAAAGAGAAATAAAGACCTGTTAGCATGATTAGCCCAACTGCTATAAAGAGATAATGATAGGAAAAAAATAGAACAATTGGTAGTCCCAGAAGTGGCCCTATAAGGTAAGAAACTGGACGGGTCATGCGGAATATACCAGTTAAATCAGCGTCGGCATCTTCCGTTTTTTTAAAAAAGTAGCTTTCAGAAGTTGTTTCGATAAGGGCTGCTCCAACACGGGTTGCAAAGAGCACTGTTGCAAAAATCGCCAAACTCTTAACACTAATAAAAGAAAGAAGAGTAACAGCGACCGCAAGTACGACGAACCCCAAACTCATCATTTCTTGTTCCCCATATTTTCTATCCGCTAAAAGACCGATAGGAAGTTCAAATAATGCAAAAGGTAAGAGTGCGATCGATAGTATCAGTCCAAACTCACTCCATGAAAAGCCGATGGTGTCTATGAGATAGAGCGGTAAGTAGATAACCATGACTGAAAAGAAAATCTGCAAAATAAAATTAGCAAACACAGCTCCACGAATATTCTTATTGCGCAGCATTCGGTAAAGTTCTCCGTGTACGGAGCTGTGTGGGTACACGGGATCTTTAAAGTTCCTAAAAGAGAAAAGGAAAATAAAAAGAAGTGGGAATAGGAACAAACCAGAAAGTTTGTAAATGTACGAGAAGTCATTCTGGGCTATGCCAAGGAGTGAGATGAAAAAAGGAGAAAGCACTAGGGCGATATTTCCTACAGTGAGGAATACTCCACGGGTTGAACCAGTGGTGTGTAGGCGGGGTGAAAAGTGCTCAAGGAAAATATCAAAAAGGAAAAAGATAAGTGGAATACTGGTGAGGTGGAGGAAAAGAAATGGCAGCACTAGAGCGAGGTTGTGGGTGAGACTTAAAATATTTACCGCTAGTAAATCAATAGTGGTAATAATGAGCGAGAGACGATAGGCTCCAAGGCGTGTCAAAAAATGTGTTGCAAAGAGAAAGAAAAGGCAGGTGACGAGCGAAGCGACACTGTAGAGGAATGTAACAACAAAATTTTGGTTACTAAACAGGAGTTTACTTAGAAAGGAAGAATTGATATAGATGGTGAGAAAGTAGTGAAAAGAGAGAAAAAGGTTGGCAAGGCAAAGGAGGATAACCATGATATGTTCTTGGGTCAGTGTGACGAGGTGCTTCATAGAGTATAGAGTAAGTATAACAAAAAACTGCATCAGGTTGATGCAGTTTTTTGTATAAGCCACTTATAGGCCGATTAAAACGGGAATAACAATCGGACGTTTGTTAGTTTTTTGGAATAGAAAACGAGATACATTATCAACGAGCGCATTTTTGGTGTACTCAAGATTAATTGGATTCATGCCAACAGTAGTATCTTCAATAGTTTTCTTAACGATTAGTCTCGTTTGGTTCAAAAGTTCTTGTGATTCTCGTAGATATACGAAGCCGCGGGAAATAATGTCAGGTGACTTACGTAGTTTTCCTGTACGAGGGTTCACTGAACCAATAATGACGAACATACCATCTTTGGAGAGGGTTTGGCGGTCTCGGATGACAACTTCCTGCATGTCTCCAATAGAGAAGCCATCAACCATAAGTGGAGTTGAAGGAGCTTTTTCTTTGAGGACTTGCATTTCCGTGCCGTTTTTAATTTCAATAATAGTACCGTTGTCAGCGAGCACCACGTTTTCTTTAGGAAAACCAGCATCAATCACTGCTCGAGCGTGGCAAGTGGTCATAGAGCGGAAACCATAGGAAGGCATGAAGAACTTAGCGTTAACCTTTTGGTTGATCCAGACAAGTTCCCCAGCATTTCCATGTCCTGTAGAGTGCACATCCGACACACGGTAGTGAATGATTTTTAGATTGTGACGGTAGAGATTGTCTTTGAGTTTCTGCACAGAAATTTCGTTTCCTGGGATAACTGAGGAGGAAAGCACAACAGTGTCCTGCTCAGTAAAGAAAATATTCTTGTCTTTCTTGCTGGCAATACGATTGAGTGCCGCGAACTCCTCTCCCTGCGCACCAGTCGCTAGAATGAGTATACGATCTGGTGGGTAGTTCGGTATTTGATCTGAAGTAATAAAGATACTTTCATCAACATTTAGGATTCCACCTTCTTTGGCGATTTCAATGTTGGTGCGAATACTTCGTCCCTCAGTTACAATCTTGCGGTTATACTTAGCTGCAACTTCGATGATTTTGATCATGCGTTCGAACTGCGAAGCGAATGTTCCAATGATGAGGCGACCCTTAGTATTTTTAATGATATCTTCTAGGGTGTCATATACCTGACGCTCAGTAATAGAGAACCCAGGGCGCTCGGTGTTGGTAGAGTCTGCAGCGAAGAACACATTTTTTTGCTTATTGAGATTGTCCCAACGCTTAGCTTCTTCTTCAGTTGGTATACCATTCTCGTGATCTAGTTTTAAGTCTCCCGTGAAGACGATGTTGCCATGCTTGGTTTCAATAACTACGCCCATAGCGTCCGGTATGGAGTGAGTAACTGGGAAGAAGGAAATAGGCGTATCTCCCGCAGTTACTTTTTGACCTGGTTCTACCACAATAATGTTGCTTGGTGAGAGGTGAGGGAATTCAGCATTACGCTTCAAAATCATAAGACTGGTGAGGTAGCGGGTATAAATAGGTGGGTTACCAATACGGTCCATGATGTAAGGAATGCCTCCAATGTGATCCAAGTGTCCGTGGGTAATGATTACTCCTTTTATGCGTTCTTTGCGATCCTCAAGGTATTTGGTGTTGGGCAGAATGTAATCAATACCAGGAGCATCACTCTCTGGGGTGAATTGGAAACCGCAATCAAGCACAAAGATATCGTTATGAAGTTCAACAACGGTCATGTTGCGACCTACTTCCTCTACTCCACCAAGTGGAATAATGCGGAACGTATCAGCGTCTGGTGCTGGTAGCATATCCTTGAGGGCGGTTGGGGTGGTGATTTTGGAAGCATCCTCGCGTGGAGAAAATGGTGCTCGCTCTGGGAAGCGAGAACGAGATCGGCCTCGTCCACCGGCCCCACCTTGGCGGGCCCCTCCACGGCTTCCTGTTCGTGGTGGACGCGCAGTGTGTGAAGCGCCAGCGTGATCCGCAGCACTTCGTGTGTGTGGTGTTCTTCCATGTGAGGCGCTTCGTGGTGTACGAGGAGACCTTGGACTGTGCGGAGTTCCAGAATTGTTTTGTTGATCATTCATAAAGTAATAGTTATCTATCGTGTTTAATAATAATTTTTGTAATCTTTTTAATGCTTAGCAAATACTTTCCATACACGTTCTGTGTCTATATACCACTCATATACATTCGCAAACCGCTCTGAAGGTATGGTTATGTTTTTGAGAGTTACATCATTAATAGTGTTAGGTAAAAGGTAGATGAACTGTGGAGAGTAGAGGAATATGGCAGGAGTTTCTTTCGTTAGTTCTATAGCAAAGGCTTGATACTGCGCAATGCGATCGCTATCTGTTTCTAGGGTTCTAGCAAGTTCAAGCATTTTATCGGTTTTGGCATTGGTGTACATGGCAACATTAAGTCCGGGGTCGTTGCGCTGGCTTGAGTGCCAGAAAGCATAGAGGTCTAAGTCTCGCCCAACTACTTCACCAAAAAGAAGTGTGTCGTATTTGCGCGGGCGAATAATGTTTTGGTTGAGATCTCCTCCTTCAAAAACTTTTACATCAACCGTAGCCCCTAGTTTTTCCCAGGCTGCTTTGAGTAGCTGGGCAGTTTCTTTAAGTTCAGGGGTATCAGCAGTTGAGAGTGAGAAAGAAAGTGTTTGGGTTTCGGTTTTCTTTTTGGTTTTAATTGTTTTTTCTACTACATGAGTTTGCTCGTTGTAGACCCAGCCAGATTTTGCAAGCAGCGCTCGTGCATTGTTAAGTGTTAAGTCTGGGGTTAGGGAAATGGTTGGAGTAGAAGATGTAGCAAGTTCAGGTGGTAATGGACCATTGTTAACTGTGCCATATCCATTGAAAACCTTGTTCACGATTTCTTGTTTAGGGGTAACCATATCTAGCGCCTTGCGAACATTGATATCGGTGAATACCGGGTTTTCATTCTGGTTGAAGAAAATAGCAAAGACACGAGGAAGGGTCGCTGTTTCTATATGAGTATCAGTACGCTTTAGCGCATCTAACTTATCGGGACTAACACTATGAATGCTATCTATAGTCTTTTTAGTATAGGCATCAAAGAGACTTTGCTCGTTCGGAAAGAAGGAAAAAGTAATGGTTTTAATGTGAGGGCTGCCGAGCGCGTAGTTTTTAAATGGTGAAAGCGTGTAAGCAAGTGGTAGGCCGGCACTGTTGTGGTCAATTGAAGTTACGCTATAGGGACCTGAGCCTATAGGCTCAAAGTTGTAGAGTGATAGTGGGAATTCATCAGCAGTAGCATCTTTCCAAATATGTTTTGGCAGGATTCCAATATTGGTGTTGAGGAGAAAAGGTGCGTAGGCTTGCTTTAAGTGAAACTTAATTTCCTTTTCATTTACTTTCTCAACAGTAACCCCATCCCAATTAGGACGTTTCGGACTTTTGATTGCAGGATCTTGGATCTTTTGAATAGTATATTCAACATCACTTGCAGTAACGGGCTTGCCGTCGTGGAAGGTGACTGCATCTTTTAATTTGAAATCATAGGTCTTACCGTTATCTTCTATAGAATAGCTACTTGCCAAATCTGGAACGATGGAACCGTCAGGGAGTGAGCGTGTGAGGCCTGAATAAATAAGTGTTGTGAGGTCACGATCGGAATCAGACACTGCAAGCACAGGGTTAATGAATCGCGCAGAACCAATAACACCCTCTCGTAGTTCGCCTCCTAGCATAGGGATAGGAGTAGTGAAGAGGTTGTTTACTCGTAAAAGTAGGGTAAGTGCAGTGATACCCATAATAAGGGCTAGTATGTAAAATACACTGCGCTCAAAGAGAGAAAAGTGTCCGAGAGCTCGTTTTACAATACCAGTTACGCGGAGTGGTTTAAGCGGACTATGTTTTTTTAAAGAAGGGTCAAATGGGTTCACAGTATGGAGAGCGTTTAATAACGAGAAGTCTTCCTGTTAAAGAGGGGCAAGCATCAGGACTCTTAGTTGTATTAAAGAGAGCTTGCGGGAGACCGGTAGTATAGAAACAGTAGTCTAAAAGACTAGGAAGGGAAGACTATTTGATAATAAGCGTAATAACGGCGCTTGCGACAAAAAGGACCGAAAGAATAATGGTAGCTTCAAAGATAATTTTTTCTGCACCCCGTCTTGTGTTATAGCCAAATGTACTGTCAGCGCCAAAAGCACCACCGAGACCTGCGCCTCGTTGTTGAAGTAGTATGCCTCCAATAAGGAGTACCGCTAGTACGACTTGTACATACGACATAACCGTAGATAGTAATTGCATTGGAAAACAGTATAACAAAAGACCAAAAAAGAGTCAAAAATACAAACAAAGGCCCCGCGAAGGCGGCCTTCGCGGGGGTCAGTTGGCGATCTGAGCGAGCACCCAAATGAGCAGCCAGAGGCCGGCGAAAAGGGCGACTCCGCGGACGAGTCCCAGGAGGAGCTCTTTTCCATTCGGGATATGCCACCACTTTTCCCCGAGAATGATCCTTCCTGGGGTTGGGTTTGGGATAGGGAGAATGATGGGCACGAGGCCGATCATCCACCACGGCAGTATGAGGCATGTGTAATGCCACGTAACCGTGAGTACATTGAAAATGGTGTCCATCAGGTGTCTCCTGTGTGGGTAACTTCTAGCTAGAAGAATAAAATAAAACCTTTATTTATACAAACAAAGGCCCCGCGAAGGCGGCCTTCGCGGGGACGGGGTTAGTACGGCGGCGGTCCGAGTGTGTAAAAGTCGGTTATTTCCCCCGCATAGTCCATTACCCATGCAGCCAGAATGGCCGCCATGATTTGCCAGAAAATCGAGGGAGTTGGGTACTTCTTCTCCCGAGCCTCCGCCAACATTCTTCTGGCGGGACTCATCGCCATTTTTTCGCAATGGCTTGCGATATGGGCAACACATATCCCAATCGCAAAGGTAAGGAGGTAAAGCCAAAATGGTTGGATCATGTTTTCCCTCGGGATGGACAATTCTTCTTGATTTATATAATTTTTTTAAAAAATGTCAATATCTGGATTTTGCGTATTTTTACTCTATAATCACAGCACTAGAACCTCTCTATATCTATAGAAGGTTAGTTTAATTACTAGCTGTCATTTTTATATATGGCCAAGAAAACAAAGAAATCAGTTGCAAAAAAGAGTGGCAAGAAAGTAGTTTCTCACAAAAAAAATGTCACTGCTAAACATGCGGTATCTCCCATTATCCCGCTTAATGATCGAGTACTTCTCAAAGAGCTCACAGATATCGAAACCGTACGTACTACAGCTTCAGGGTTCATACTTCCTGAGTCAGCTGATAAGGATATGGGTGGCAAACGTGGCAAAGTTGTTGCTGTTGGAAATGGTCGCTATGAGCACGGTTCACATATAGCAGTTGCAGTTTCTGTGGGAGATACCGTGCTTTATCAGTGGGGCGATAAAATTTCGCTGAGCGGTGAGGAGTATATTATTGTCCGTGAGAGTGAAATCATCGCTATTCTCAATTCTTAATTTTTTAATTTAAAAACTTATGGCAAAACAAATTCTCTATCACGAAAAGGCGCGTGAAGCTCTTATGAAAGGAGTGGATGCTGTGGCTGATGCCGTTAAAATAACCATTGGTCCTCGAGGGCGTAATGTGGTGTTTGATAAAGGATACGGAGCTCCCACTATCACAAATGACGGGGTGTCTATTGCTCGCGAAATTGTGCTCAAAGATAAGTTTGAGAATATGGGTGCTGAAATTGCGAAAGAAGTAGCCAACAAAACTAATGATGCAGCTGGAGATGGTACTACTACCGCAACAGTACTCATGCAAGCGATTGTAAAAGAGGGTGTGAAGCAAACTGCCATGGGGGTGAATGCTATGGGTATCCGTATGGGTATTGAGAAGGCTAGCGAAGCAGTAGTTCAGGCTCTTAAAGCTATGGCTAAGCCAGTTAAAGGTAAGGAAGATATTATGCAGGTAGCAACCATCTCAGCTGAGAGTCGCGAGATTGGTACTATTATTGCTGACACTATTGAGAAGGTGGGTAAGGATGGAGTAGTAACAGTTGAGGAATCACACTCTTTCGGTGTTGAGGCTGAGTTTGTCGAAGGGTTACAGTTCGATCGTGGATACGTTTCAGCCTACATGGTTACTGACGGGGAGCGTATGGAAGCAGTCTACAAAGATGCCTATGTACTCCTTACTGACAAAAAGATTTCTACCCTTAAAGAAATACTTCCTTTGCTTGAACAAATCGCGAACTCCGGCAAGAAGGAGCTTGTGATTGTTGCCGAAGAAGTGGAAGGTGAAGCTCTCACCGCGTTTGTACTAAATAAGATTCGCGGTACGTTTAATATTTTGGCCGTGAAGGCACCAGGGTATGGTGATCGCAAAAAGGAATTACTTCAGGACCTCGCAACAACTATCGGGGCTACAGTGATAACTGATGAGACGGGTATCACTCTTGAGAAAGCAGAAATCAGTATGCTCGGTCGTGCGAATAAAGTGATTGCAACTAAAGACAATACTATTGTGGTGGGTGGTAAGGGTAAGCGTTCAGATATTGACGCCCGTATTGCATCGCTTAAGACCCAGAAGAAAGGGACAACTTCTAAATATGATATTGAAAAGATAGATGAGCGTATTGCAAAGCTCTCAGGGGGTGTGGCTGTTATTAAAGTTGGAGCGGCGACTGAAACCGAGATGAAGTATCTTAAGCTTAAGATTGAGGACGCTGTTAATGCGACTAAGGCCGCGATAGAAGAGGGGATTGTAGTTGGTGGTGGAGTTGCTCTTATCAAGGCAGCTGAAAAAGTAGCAAGTAAGATGCCAAAAAGTGAGGGAACAAGTTTTGCTAAGGAGTTTGAAGTGGGTGTGGGGATAGTACTGCGAGCACTTGAAATGCCACTTCGTCAGATTGCTATTAATGCGGGTAAGGATGATGGCGCGGTTATTGTTGAGAAGGTAAAGGAAGCTAAGGGGAATGCTGGATATGATGCGGCTATGGATGAAATGGTTCCCGATATGATTGCGTCCGGGATTATAGATCCGGTCAAAGTAACTCGCTCTGGGGTTGAGAACGCTTGTTCTGCAGCCGCTATTATGCTCACTACGGAAGTAGCTATTACTGATGAACCAAAGGAGGAGAAAGCAGAGGGTGGAAATCCTGGAATGGGAGGAATGGGATATTAAATGTAGGGGGAGGGAAAATATAAAAAGTAAAAAGGCCGATGCGCACGCGCATCGGCCTTTTGCGAGAAGGGTTTTACTTCCCCTAGCGCCTTGCCTCCTTCTCCCCGATGACGACGATGGGTGGAGGGCTTGATTGTGCAGGGTTGAACCGCACTCCTCCCTCCGGGGTCTTTTCCCCGGTGACGGGGGTGACCGTGCTTCGCATGGTCGGTTCGGCACAGGCGGAGATGACCCCCACCAGTGCCAAAATCAGAACAGTTTTCATCTTGGCCTCCTTGGCCATGTGGTCCTGGGGTAATTTATAACATATTTCCATTAAAAAGCAATACCCCGTATATTATAAAAAAAGCCGGCGCGATGCGTCGGCTTTTTGCTCCCGTGGGACCCTTACTCCACATCAAACTCGCCAATGACACTGCGAGCAAAGACGTTGGTGTTTGGGTAGAGCGTACGTTGGTCGCCGAGATAGTGAGCAGAGCCAATTACTTTCTCACCAGCAAGCATTCGTGGTACGAAGTGTGGGTCAGCCGCCATCATGCGACTGAGAGGCAAATCATTCACTTCGTACCAGATCAGGTTTTTGAAGCCATCGTCCCTTTCGATGACAGTACCGGACCATTCTGGGGCGAGGAAAAAGTGAACACGAATACGGAATGGCTCGGTGTCCGTGGTTTTGTAATTATTGAACGTAATCACCCCAACATACCGTAGGCTGTTTGGAGCCACAATGAGGCCGGTTTCTTCAAAGGTCTCGCGGGCGGCCGCTTGTCGTATTGTTTCGTTTTCGTTAACCATGCCACCTGGTCCCGTGGGGCAACCAATACCAATTTTCTTAGTTTTTTCCCCGAGCAGAACCTCCTCGGTGCCATCTGCCGTTTTCCGAAGAGGGAAAACGACAGTTGCTACTTTCAGTGCTTGTGTCGTTTCCATGATGATTCTCCGGGTTAGTAAATAACGCCTCCTTAACTATAAGCAATAGAGCTTCTAAGTAAAGTTTTTCGTATTATTGTCTACACATAAAAAAGCTTGTATAATATAGATATTAAGAAATACTAACTAATTTATTTATGATGTTTTTTGGAATTATTCTTGTTGTTTTTCTCTTTGTACTTATTGCTATGTACAATCGTTTCGTAACGCTTGTTAATCGAACCAAAGAGGCATGGAGTGATATTGATGTGCAACTGAAGCGTCGCTATGATCTTATTCCTAACTTGGTGAATACCGTAAAGGGATATGCAACTCATGAGAGCACTGCATTTGAAAAAGTAACTGAAGCTCGCAGTCGTGCTATGAGCGCAACAGGCGCAGCTGATAAGGGTCAGGCAGAGAACATGCTTGCTGGTGCCTTAAAGAGTGTGTTTGCTATCGCAGAAGCGTATCCAGAACTTAAGGCCAATCAGAATTTTCTCGGACTTCAAACAGAGCTTTCCGATACTGAGAACAAGATCCAAGCCGCTCGTCGTTTCTACAACGGTAACGTTCTTGAGCAGAATACTGCGATGGAGAAATTCCCCGGTAACCTTATTGCTTCTACATTTCATTTTGAAAAGGCAGAACTCTTCCAGCTTGGAGCTGATGAACAGGCAGCCAAAAATCCTGTTGAAGTAAAGTTCTAAGAAGTTTTAATCTCCCTACACTGAATTTCTCAAACAGTATTGAGAAATGTGATTGATGTATGGCTACCGCTTACACCTATAAAGATAGTAATATTCGGAAGACCTGGTTTCTGATGAGCGGGTTTTTCATCATTGTCATACTTTTAGGCTGGCTCTTTAGTGCTATTTATGGTAATCCTTCTATTCTCTATATTGCAGTCATTATTAGTATTGTCATGAACATTGCTTCTTACTGGTACTCTGACTCATTGGTGTTAGCGATGACTGGTGCACATGAAGCAGATCCAAATGAGTATCGTGATTTACATAATATTGTTGAGAACTTAGCTATCACTGCAGGACTTCCGAAGCCTCGTGTGTTTGTGGTAGAAGATCCGGCACCGAATGCTTTTGCTACGGGCCGCGATCCAGAACACTCGGTGGTGTGTGTAACGACTGGCCTTCTTCCGCTTTTGACTAAAGTGGAGCTTGAGGGGGTTATAGCACATGAGCTTTCACATATTGGAAACAGAGACATGCTCCTCGGTACGGTTGCGGTGGTGCTCGTTGGTTTTGTTTCAATCATTTGTGACATATTCCGTCGAGCATCTTTTTATGGTGGGAATAGTGATAGGGACAATAAAGCAGGAACAGCACTTTTCATTCTCGGTATTATTGCTTCTATTTTGGCGCCGCTTGCCGCAACCATGATTCAACTAGCTATTTCCCGTAAGCGAGAGTTTTTGGCGGATGCGTCCGGTGTACTTTTGACACGTTATCCTGACGGACTTGCAACGGCACTCCAAAAAATAGGGAAGTATGGCCAACCAATGCAAAAACATAGCTCTGCGACTGCGCACCTTTTCATTTCGAACCCACTTGGCAGGACTGGCGAGGATGAAGATGATAAGGCTGAAGTATCTTGGTTCGCTAAACTTTTTAGTACCCACCCACCTATCAAAGAGCGTATCGCAGCCCTTGTAGACAGTCGTTAGTGAACAAAAAGCTTTGACTTCTTACACGATAGTGGTTAAATATCAGGCAGGCTTAGGCCGATCTTTTCGTAATTAAACCGTACTTTGTCTTGGGGGGAATTCCCATGCATCAAGTGTGGAACAGCAGTACCGGGCGCTGGAACAGGGTATCGAGCCGATTCCCGGATGGATACGTGTCGGTGGTTCTTCCTGATGCGGACGAGCCAGAGGAACCTCTGGTTGCGATGGACAGCATGGGGCTCGAACTCCCAGTGACGAGCGATGCTTTGGGGACACGCGATCCCGTGCTCGAGATCATCGATGCGGAAGAGCGGCGGTGGAACATGAAGCAGCCATGGTTTGCTCGGTTCCTTGATCAGCTCCCGCGTGGGTCGATGTCACTGCTTTCTGCAAGTTTACTCGACGGGAAAGCTGTTCCGGCACCTCCCATCAAGGTGAAGCCGAAGAGGCAGCTTGGTTCCCGAAGGCCGTCGATTCGTGCAACTACGGTCGACCTTCGCAAGTTTGTCGGCTGAAAGTCGGGTAGGGTAAGGCCGCGCGTAAGCGCGGCTTCTTTTATTTCTAATTTTCTGTTATCTTTGCCAGACTGGAGACGTCGTATAGTGCTTCGGGTTGAATGTAAAACCCGAAGAGTCGGAGGCTGACGAGCCGAGACGGGGTCGCAGAAATTTTTAGCAAAAAATTATCTGTGACCTAGTGCGCATAGTACGATTCTTCAAATCCTTTACAGAGCGGAGGCGTCGCATAGTGGTCTAGTGCGCACGCTTGGAAAGCGTGTAAACCGAAAGGTTTCGCGAGTTCAAATCTCGCCGCCTCCGCTCTGTATGGGAGGGATCCTAAAATATTCCTGACCAAATCTCTCCGTCTCCGCAAATACCTTAGCGAAATGAGATTTTCTGAATTCCCGAGCAGGTCGTGATGACTTGCTTTTTTGTATATATATGATATAATATATTTCGGAGCTTAGGGCTCATTTCGTTTTTTCTAACCCCTTTTCCAAGGAGGGATCCATGGGGGAATCAAAGAAGTTGGGGGCGAATGCGTCTCCTAAGGCGTTCCATTTTCCGGGACAGGCCTACGTGGCCTTTGACCCGGAGGATGCGGGGCATGTTGATGTGGCCGCCAAAATGGCGCGCCAGCATGCACAGGATGGGGTGGTTAGTGACGTAGCGCAGGCTGGCAGTCACCAGCCGTACTACGACCACCCCAAGCACAAGTTTGACCCCGCCAAGGGGTTCGGGGACAGCAAGAGGAGGCCAAGGCTCATTCGCTGAGCTTCCATCCTCGAGTGACCGCGCACGAAGTGCGCGGTCTTTTTTATTTTTTCTTGCCAAGCAGGCTTAGTATTTCGTCGTAGGTTTTTGTAAGTCCATTAAATAGTGTGGACTCATCGTCTCCTTCAAGGTGCGCGAGCATGTCTCTCGTTGTTGTGTAGACTCCGGTTGGAAAAGTGCCACCGTTAACATGAGTGATGTAAGTTCTTGCTATTCTGATTAATTCATCAAGTGTTTCATTCAGATTTTCCATTTTTTGGACAGGAGTCATTGTCTCAAGTTTTGCATGCAATTCTTTCCAAGCACCACTTAACTCCATAATTACCTCGGGGTTTATACCCCCTTCGTTTTCCTCAGAATGAATAAGAACCCCTTGTTTTTCAGGGTTGTCTCCAAAATCACTGGTTCCTAAATTTTCAAACATATATTGCTTTATACTAACTAATGGTGTGATTTTCGCAACTTCTGAGTGATTTGTTATTCTGGAGGGTGTGTGCGAAAATGGATTACTTTAACCATTCTTTAATATAATAATTTTATGAATTACTATGACTTTTCTGTTCCTGTATTTATCAACACACTCACTGCTCTAAAGGGGGTTCTCGCAAAAGGTGAAGCGTTTGCCAAAGAGCAGGGTATTCCTGAAACTGACATGCTTGCCCTTCGCTTTGCGCCAGATATGTTTCCTCTCGTAAAACAGGTGCAAGTTGCAACTGACAATGCCAAAGGGGCCGCTGCAAGACTCACTGGTAAGGAAGCACCAAAGTTCGAAGATACCGAAAGTAATTTTGCTGAGCTCTATGCACGTATTGATAAGACAGTTGAGTATTTGAAGACATTTTCACCGGAAGATTTTAAGGATGCTGCGACAATTACAGTAACCATTCCGTATTTCCCAGGTATGCATCTTGTGGGTGACACCTACTTACGCTTTTATGTGCATCCGAATTTCTTCTTTCATGTAACAACGGCGTACGACCTCCTTCGAAATAAGGGTGTTCAAATCGGCAAGGCTGATATTGCTGGCAATATTCCTTTCATTAAGGATTAACTCCCACACGTTCGTGAATGCCCTTGAAATAAAAAATCTAAAGAAAGTCTACGATTCGGGAACCGTGGCGCTAAGGGGTATTAACCTCACGGTACCAAAAGGAGACTTTTTCGCTCTGCTTGGCCCTAATGGTGCAGGGAAGACAACTGCTATTAATGTTGTATGTGGACTGGTGAATAAAAGTGGAGGGGAAGTAAAGATAGCAGGACTTTCCATAGACGATGATGCGCAGAAAGCAAAAATGCATGTGGGTGTTGTTCCGCAGGAGTTTAATGCTGGCATTTTTGAGAAAGTGATAGACATTATTCTCAACCAAGCGGGGTACTATGGCATATCACGCGAAGATGCTATGCCACTTACAGAAAAGTACCTTAAAGATTTGGGACTTTGGGAGAAACGCAATGAGCAATCAATGAAACTCTCTGGTGGTATGAAGCGCCGTCTCATGATAGTGAGAGCGCTGGTACACCAGCCACAGCTCCTCATACTGGATGAGCCGACCGCGGGAGTGGATATAGAGCTTCGGCGTGGCATGTGGACTTTTCTCACGGAGCTTAACAAAAGTGGAGTCACTATTATTCTCACTACTCATTACCTTGAAGAGGCTGAGCAGCTTTGTCGTAATGTCGCTATTATCAACAAGGGTGAAATAGTAGCAGAGGGGGAAATTAAAAAGCTTTTAGCCAATATGGAAGAAGAGACGTTTGTCTTCGACCTCAATAAGGAAATGACTGAAAGTGATAAAAACGCTTTTCCCGTACCTTGTGCAGTTATTCCCGAAAGTAAAACACTTGAGATGACACTTACTAAAACCTATACACTGAATGAAGCTATCGCTGATTTAAACAAAAAGGGTTATAAAGTTCTAAGTTTGCGCAACAAGAGCAATCGACTAGAAGAATTCTTTATCCATCACACTAAATAATATGAACGCTGCACAAATGTGGACTAGTTTCTATACGATTGTACGCAAAGATGTAGTGCGCCTTTTTCGTATTTGGACTCAGACACTTTTGCCACCCGCAATCACCACCGGCCTCTACTTCCTCATTTTTGGTAAGTTTATTGGTAGCCAGATAGCGCCTATCAATGGACACTCCTATATGCAGTTTATTGTGCCGGGGCTTGTCATGATGTCAATTATCGTCAATGCCTTCATGAATACAGCATTTACCTTCTTTTCAGCAAAGTTTATGAAACATATTGAGGAGATTTTGGTGTCGCCCACTCCGTACCTTATTTTGATTCTTGGTATTATTAGTGGGGGAATAGTGCGGGCTTTTATAACTGGTGCGGTGATTATTGGCCTTGCTATGTTCTTCACCCATATTCCTATTTTCTCGTTCCCCATTATTCTCGCTTTCTTTTTCTTAACCTCAACCCTCTTTTCGCTCGCTGGGCTTATTAATGGAGTATTCGGCACCTCTTTTGACAGCGTTTCTATTTTCCCCACATTCGTTTTAACCCCACTTACTTACCTAGGCGGTGTGTTCTACTCGGTCAGTGTGCTCCCACATTTCTGGCAAGTAGTTTCGCTTTTCAACCCCATACTGTACATGATCAACGGTTTTCGGTATGGATTCTTGGGTACGAGCGATACTTCAGTCTCACTTTCTTTTGCGATACTTTGTGTATTTAATTTGTTGCTTGCTGGTGTGGCATGGTGGCTCTTTAAAACCGGAAGGGGCCTTCGGCCATAATTTATGAAAAAAGGTAATCCTAAAGAAGGATCACTTGAAAGTATTCCCGGGGTGGGGAAGAGTATAGCTGCAGATTTACGGAATATTGGTATTAAACGAGTTTCCTGCCTTAAGGGAGAAAATCCGGAAAAATTATACGCTAAGTCAAATAAGTTTGAGGGGAAAGTGCAGGATAGATGCCTTCTTTATGTATTCCGCTGTGCCGTCTACTTCGCAGAACATAAAAAGCATGATCCCAAGAAATTGAAATGGTGGAATTGGATGGATAAAAAATAAGATATACTTACTTTATATGGAATACATCAAAACAATTGTTTTCGCAGCGGGAAGTATGCTTCTCTTGGATTTCGTCTGGCTTTCGTTCGTGGCTACTAATTTTTATAAAACGCAGATGGGGAGTCTCGCGAGGCTGACTGCCTCTGGTGCTTTTGATATTAAACTTCTACCAGCGGGACTCGTGTATGTACTTCTCCTTGTGGGGCTTATGGTTTTTGTCTTTCCAAAGGTGGAGGGTATGTCACTTCTTTATACATTTCTCATAGGGGGACTTTTTGGGATACTTAGTTATGGTATTTATGATTTCACTAATATGGCAACTTTGACTTCTTGGCCATGGAAATTAGCAACAGTAGATATACTTTGGGGTGGATTTCTTTGTGGTACAACCAGTGTTATTACTATGTCTCTTGTTAAGTTTTTTGCATAATGGCGGGGAAGTACCTACTAGAGAGAGCTGATCAAAGGTTTAAGACAAAGATTGATTGGCTCGAAAGTTACCATTCATTCTCTTTCGCGGAGCATTATGACCCAAAGCGGCTTGGTTTCGGCGCGCTTCGAGTGCTTAACGACGATACTATCGCCCCAAAGTCTGGTTTTGGCGCACATTCACACAGGGATATGGAGATTATCACTATTCCTTTCAGTGGAAAACTGACACATAAAGATAATATTGGTAATACATCTTCAATAGACAGCTCTATGGTGCAGATAATGTCTGCAGGGACGGGTATTACTCATGCAGAATGGAATGACCACGAGGAACCTGTAGAACTTTTTCAAATTTGGATTACACCAAGGGAGTGGGGACTCCCCCCACGTTATGAAGAAAAGCATATTGATGAGAAATTGTTTGAAAATAATTTATTTACGTTTGTAAGCAGGGAGAAAAGTGATAGTGGCATTCAGATATTTCAAGATGCATATCTCTCGCGGGGTAAGTTTAGTCAAAAGCAAAACATAACATACAAAATTCAAGGAAAAAATACAGGGGTGTACATCATAGTGATAGAGGGCGCAGCAAAAATAGATGAAACATACACACTTTCAAAAAGAGACGCAGCAGGGGTAAGTGATACAAGCGAGGTAAAACTAGAAGTGGAGGAGGGGAGCGATATTTTAGTGCTAGAAGTACCACTAGTGGGATAGAAAATCATTTTTTGTATATTAAATACAGATGTGAGAGGACTCTTTGGCCGGCTTTTGCATTATTACGTTATAAGTTAGGTATTCTAGGTTTAGAAGTTATCCACTTGCATTATTTTTTTTCTTTTTATTAGCAAAAAGTTATTTTTTAGGTCAATTTTAGCTTGATTTTAGTGGCTCATTTCCCACCGGTCTTTACACTAATCATCTACCATTTTCTAATTACAAAAGACCAAGTTATCCACTCTTTTTGCCGCCAAACGAGAGGTACAATAAGAGTCCAATTACGAAATTGGGAGACGAGAAAGCCTTAATTTTCAATGATATTTTAGTCGGTAGTCTTTATTAACGTAGTCTATATCACATAGTTCATTATGAGTTCCGCCAAAACAACAAAGGGAGAGAAAATCTCAAAAGTAGCAGTAGTTGTTCCTGAAAAGCAGGTGAAAACCAATCCCTTTGTGAAGCAGATTCAAAAGCGTGATGGCACACTCGTGCCCTTTGATATGGAAAAGATTGTGAACGCTATCCACAAGGCGATGGCGGCCAACAATGAGGGTTCACTTGAGGAAGCAGAAATGGTAGGGAATAAGGTTTTGGCAGATTTGGTGCGTATCACTAAAAAGTATAAGAATTTCCTACCGACTGTTGAGGGTGTACAGGATTCTGTTGAAAAGGAACTTATTTTGAGTGAGTACGTACAAACTGCGAAGGGGTATATTCTCTATCGTGAGAAGCGTTCTGAGCAACGCAAGATGGGATTCAAGGTTCCAGAAAAGGTAAAGACCCTCACCGATGAGAGTCGTCAGTATTTTCAAAGTCAGTATTCAGAATTTATTTTCTTCCGTTCATACTCTCGTTTTAATGACGCAGAGGGACGTCGTGAGACATGGGTTGAGGCGGTAGACCGTTACTTTACCTTCATGCGCGAAAATATTGGTGATAAGTATTCTGAAAAAGATTACGCGGAAATGAAGGAAGCGGTGCTTAAAATGGAAGTTATGCCTTCTATGCGCCTTATGTGGTCAGCAGGAAAGGCTGCACGAAGTAATAACGCTACAGGATACAACTGTTCATATATTGCACCAAGTACTCCTCGCGACATTTCAGAAATTATGTACCTCTCTATGAGTGGTTGCGGGGTAGGTTTCTCTGTTGAGTCAGAAACAGCCCAGCAGTTCCCGATTGTAAAACGTCAGAGTGGCAAAATGCTGAAAACGCATGTTGTGGGCGATTCAAAAGATGGTTGGTGTGAGGCACTCACCGTTGGTCTTGAAACATGGTTTGATGGTAAAGATATAGACTTTGATTACTCAAAAGTTCGTCCTAATGGAGCACGTCTTAATACTATGGGGGGTCGCGCTTCAGGTCCTGAGCCGCTTATGCAGCTTATGGATTTCGCCAAGAGTAAAATCCTAAGTAAGCAGGGTAAGCGTCTACGCAACATTGATATCCATGACATTATCTGCAAGATCGGTGAGATCGTGGTAGCAGGAGGAGTACGTCGTACAGCTCTCATTTCACTTTCTGATTTGGATGATAACGAAATCCGTCATGCTAAGGATGGACAGTTTTATGTACTAGAGCCACAGCGCTCCCTCTCTAATAACTCGGCAGCCTACCTTGAGAAGCCAACGGCGACTGATTTTATGGAAGAATGGCTCTCACTTGCCAAGAGTGGATCCGGTGAGCGTGGCATATTTAATCGTGGATCACTTCCATCCCAGATACCAGAGCGTCGCTATAAGAAAATGAGCGAAGAAGATCGTCGCAAGGTGGGTACTAACCCCTGTGGAGAAATTGTTCTGCGCTCCAAACAGTTCTGTAACTTAACTGAGGTGGTGTGTCGTGCGGATGATACCGAAAAGACACTTATGCGTAAGGTCCGCTTGGCTTCAATGCTTGGAACGTACCAGTCTACACTCACTAACTTTAACTACCTTTCTAAGGAGTGGAAGGAAAACTGTGATGAAGAGCGCCTACTTGGAGTGTCACTCACTGGTCAGTGGGATAGTGAGGTAGTTCGTCAGGATAAGGTGCTTGCTAAACTTCGCGAGGAAGCTATTGAGACAAACAAGGAATATGCTAAGAAGTTGAAGATTAACCAATCAACCTCTGTAACTTGTGTTAAGCCTTCTGGCACAGTCTCACAGCTTGTGGATGCCTCGTCCGGTATGCACCCTCGACACTCTGAGTACTACATACGTCGCGTGCGTATTTCAGCTAACGATCCACTCTTCCAGCTTATGAAGGATCAGGGTGTTCCATTCCACCCAGAAGTAGGGCAGACCATGGATACTGCTAATACATTCGTACTTGAGTTTCCCATGAAGGCACCAACTTCTGCTAAAACATTCCGTAACGACCTTACTGCCATAGAGCAACTTGAGTACTGGAAGAAAGTGAAAGTGAATTTCACTGATCATAACCCATCGGTAACTATTTCAGTCGGTAATGATGAATGGATTGAAGTGGGACACTGGGTATACAAGAACTGGGATATTGTAGGGGGACTTTCGTTCTTGCCACGCAGTGACCATGTATACAAATTGGCGCCGTATGAAGATATAGATAAGAAGCGCTATGACGAATTAACTCAAAAGATTCCTGACATTGATTTCTCCAAAATTGTGCTCTACGAAATGGTAGATCAGACTGAAGGAGCCAAAGAGCTCGCCTGTGTTGGAGGAACGTGTGAAGTGCAGTAGGACATAGAATAAAGAGTAAACCCCAAACTGCAGCAGTTTGGGGTTTTGACAAAAGAATAAAGAATATAAAAAGCCACAACGAACAATTGGGAGGCAAAATCATGCCGGTGTGGCGAAATTGGTATACGCACTAGTTTACGGAACTAGCTCCTGGCTGGATTGCGGGTTCAAATCCCGTCACCGGTACGATTTTGTCTCTCAAATATCAACTGTGGCTTTTTATCCGCAAGCATTGCATGCGCTTATGCTTACTTGGTTCATTATAAGCCATATAAGCATTAATACACCCTTTTATCCACAACTACCCACAATGTTAGGATACTAAAATAAAATTTGTCTACATTTTAGCTATAAGAAATTGAAAAACCGCCGGGGGACCGGCGGTTTTTTGTGCTCACAGAAGCCCTACTGGGGCCAGCCGTGAGCAGTGACGAGTGGGGGAGTCCTGTTTCTGGCCGCGAGTCCCTTGAGAGTCTCCCGGACCTCAATCTCTCTCCGGCCGAAGTTTTGGGCGAAGCAAATCATGGACTGCTCACCTTCGTTTGTCGCACTGTTGTAGATCAGGAGGACCTCAACCGCTTCTCCCGATTCGTTGCCAAGATCAACTTCCTTGTGCTGGTTGACGGGGATTCGGAGTCGAAGGTTGGTCGCGGGGGACCAGGTCTTATCCTCGTGCATGATGAAGGCGCAGCGGAGGCTGGGCGAATCAGCAGGGACAGTGGCAAGTTCATTACTCCCGCGCCGGCGAATGATAGCTTTGTACATGAAGAACTCCCTAGGGAGGGTTGATATAGAGAAACCATAGCACTACTGGGGATTTGCGCAAGTGTTTTTTTGAAAAAGATTTTTTGTTATACTGATATGGTTATTTCAACTCCATGGAGGTGTCGCTATGACCCCCGCATCAGTACTCGAAGTTGTTAAGAGCTACGAGGCTATACTCACTATTTTTCCCACTCCCCCCGCTCGTCTTGATACCAATAAACCTGGACCGTTTGCTATCAAGGAACTGATCGCACACGCCAAATACTTGCTTCCAGGTATTAAGGAACTCGCTCTGCAGGAAGGGAAATGGGGAAAAGCCAATCGCCACTTGGCGTCAGTGCAAATGTTCCTTCTTATGGCTGGTGTATTCAGCCTTGAAGATTTGATGAATCACAATCGCCCTAAGGAGGGGGTGTAATTGTTCTTTTACTTGTTCCAAAACACTGGAATAAGAAAAGGCCGCGCTTGCGCGCGGCCTTTCCATTGTTGTGTTCCTGCCTATAAGCCGGGTTCTGTATTTCATTTCTTGCGAAACAAAACGATAACCATTTATCTAGGCCCACCATTGCTGATGGGCTCAAGCGGCACTCTCTGGGTTGCCCCAGAGCACGGCCTTGCATAGTGGTAAGGATTTTGCCGTTGCACCCTTGTTTTTCAACAAGATTTTCCCTTAACTAAATAAGAGGGAACCTAGCCTTTCGACATCAGCGTCACTGTTCGCACCTCTTGTGTTGCCACAGACGGGGGTTACCCGCTACCGTGCTCTAGGCTAAAGCCTAGCTATGCCCGGACTTTCCTCACTAAGCCCCAAAAGGGCTAAGCGCGGTTATCCAACAAGAACCTTTATATTATAGCACATAAAGTGGCTCTGTAGAAGCCCACTTTTCCTCTTTGCATTAAGCACTCTCTTGCTATACTTATGGCTAATTACAAAGTAGCAATACCAAAAACCTATGGAAGGAGCAATGGAAGAAAAGAAGCAGAACTTGTTTTTGCGATGGGGGAATAAATTATTTATAGCGTTAGCGTTTCTATTACCAATATTTTTCGTACCGGTTGCGGCGCTCCCGTTTGCTTTCGGCAAGGGCTTCTTCCTTTTTGTTGCTGTATTTGCTCTAACCATTCTGTATCTTTTTGGAGTACTTAAAGAGGGAAGTATAACCATTCCTAAGAGCTACACACTTCTTGGTCTCTTTGTAGTGTTAGTGGTCTATATAGTGAGTGGTTTTTCAAGTATGCATCAGGTTGTTTCGCTTCTCGGTCAAGGATTTGAGCTCGATACAGCTTTTTTCATGTTGGTAGCTTTTCTTCTCACTCTTTTGGTTCCAGTAGCCTTCCGCTCTAAAACCTCACTCTTCAACATCTATATTGCACTACTCTTCTCATTCTTCGTGGCAGTGCTCTACAATATAGTGCGCTTTCTTGCTCCGAGCGCTCTTTCCTTCGGTATATTTAGTGGTTCAACCGCTAACCTTGTTGGATCTTGGACTGATCTTGGATTCTTTGCTGGCTTTGTCACGATACTTTCGATGATTTCTCTCGGTGTGCTTGAGTCTAAGGGCTTCTGGCGTCTTGTACTTCGGATAGGGCTTGTGCTTGGTGTTGTATTCCTTGCAATAGTTAATTTCACCACACTCTGGTACATCATTGGTTTCTTCTCATTAGCTTTCTTCCTTTATTCACTTTCCTACGCACGGCACCATGGTGGGCATGAAAAACTCGCAACAAGGGCAAGTCAGGTTTCTTGGGCGCCGATTGTAGTACTGTTTATCTCTATACTTTTCATTTTCTGGGGAAATTCACTTGGTAATAGTATTTCTAACAAATTGGGGGTTTCGCAGCTAGAAGCTCGTCCATCCTGGGCAACAACACTTTCTCTCGGTGTTCGTACCATGAAGGCACACCCATTTGTCGGTGTTGGTCCTAATATGTTTGTTACCGAGTGGCTTAAGCAAAAGCCAGCAGAGGTTAATGAGTCAGTATTCTGGTCACTTGATTTCACTTCAGGTGTTGGAACTATTCCAAGTGTTCTAGTCACACTCGGTGGACTTGGACTCTTTGCGTGGCTTCTATTCTTTGCTCTCTTCGCGTACGAGGGTCTTAAAGGTGTATTAAAGCTTCATGGTGATGCATTTGCTCACTATCTCGCTTTCTCATCTTTTGTGGGATCAATCTATTTCTGGTTAACAGCTATTTTCTACACGCCGTCCCATGCCATGTATGCTCTGGCGTACCTCTTTACGGGGATCTTCATCTCTACTTTGGCGCTTGAGCATACTATTCCACAGAAAACTTTCACTTTCTCTAATCATCCTGGTAAAAGTTTCGTAGGAAGCTTGGTAACGATTGTGCTTATCATTGCTTTTGCAACTTGCGTGTACATATCAGTAGAGCGTTTCGTAGCCTTCTACACCTTCAATAATGCACTAATTACATACCAGAAGAATAACGATCTACTTGGTGTAGAGAATGGAGTAAAGCGTGCACTTACCATAGAGGAGAACGATGCTTTCTATCGTACACTTTCCAACATTTTCCTTGCTCGGCTTAATATGATTGCTAACACGCAACCAGAAACTGGGAAAGAAGAGGAGGCGCGTAATGCTTTCCAGAGTTACCTTACTGGAGCAGTTGCGAGCGGACAGGCTGCAGTAAAACTGAACCCTGAGAATTATCTTAACTACCAGACATTGGCTCAGACATTTGCAGCAGTGGTGCCACTTAAGATTCAGGGAGTTGCTGATCAGGCTCGCGAAACTTACAAGAAGGCGGTAGAACTTAACCCAACATCCCCAGCACTTCGTTTGCAGGAAGCACAGCTTGAAGTAGCTGCTGGTAATAATGAGAAAGCGCGTGAGTACATTGGTGAAGCTATTAACCTTAAGAATAATTACACCGATGCTATCTTTCTTCTTACACAAATAGAAGTGGGTGAGGGTAATACTAGGAAGGCGATAGAGGCTGTTACTGCAGGAGCCCTTATTTCTCCAACAAACCCAGTACTCTTCTTCCAGCTTGGACTCCTTTACTACAATCAGGCTGATTATAGTAATGCCGCTAAGGGACTTGAGCGAGCTATCCAACTTGAGCCAACGTATGCGAATGCCAAATACTTCTTGGGACTTACATACTACCGTTTAGGTAAATTGTCAGATGCCACTGCTCTGTTCCAGGATCTAAAGAACAGCAACCCTGATAACAAGGAAGTGGATTTCATCCTTGGGAACCTCAAGATAGGTAAGTCTCCATTTGCTGATGTAACACCACCACTTGATAGTAAGCCAGAGAAGCGTAAGACACCCCCAGTTTCAGAGAAGAAAAAGCCGACTTCAGCTAACGTTGAGGCGAATTAACAAACAGTAGTAGGGATATGGTAGAGAAATTCTTCCGTTTCCTTGGGCGCGATGTGGGGAGCATTCATCATGCGGCATACCTACTCGCGCTTTCTGCTTTTCTCTCCCAGCTCTTAGGTCTTGTGCGCGACCGCCTGTTAGCTAGTACGTTTGGTGCTGGCCCAGTTTTGGATATCTACTATGCCGCCTTTAGGGTGCAGGACTTCATCTTTTACTGCGTCGCCGCTATTCTCTCGCTCGCTGTACTCATCCCGCTTATTGATGGGGCTCTTGAAGAGGGTGGGAAGGAGAGGGCTAAGGGACTTCTCAATAGTCTCTTCACTGTCTCCTTCGTCCTTATTGCCCTCGCTGCTTTTCTTGCTTTTGTGTTCGCACCACAGTTAGCAAAAATACTATTCCCCGGTCTTGCCTTTGGGGCATATGGCGATACGCTCATTACACTCATGCGTATATTACTTTTGTCGCCCTTTTTCTTTTCTTTCTCTGGACTTCTGGCTACGGTGGTACAGCTCTATAACCGTTTCTACATCACAAGTCTCTCACCGATTCTTTACAATGTTGGGATTATTGTAGGTATTCTGTTCTTCTACCCCGCCTTTGGAGTTACGGGGCTAGCTTTTGGAGTACTACTCGGAGCTTTTATGCACATGGGTATACAACTACCATTTGTCATCAAAGAGGGGTTACTTCCGCGCCTCACTTTTCACGTGCTTTGGGATGATATTACTCAAGCAGGAAAGCTCTCATTGTTTCGTGGGGTAGCGCTCGGCATGAACCAGCTAGTTTTACTGCTCTTAACGGGTATTGCTACGACGATTGGCGCTGGGTCAGTGGCAGTTATGAACTTCGCACAGAATATGCAGAACATACCGCTTACATTAGTTGGCGCTTCTTACTCCGTGGCAACTTTCCCAGTGCTTGCACGATTTTTCGGGGCGGGGGATATGGAGGCATTTATATCGCAGGTGCGTAGTGCAGTGCGCCACATTATGTTTTGGGTGTTTCCAATTACGGTACTGTTCATAGTACTCCGCGCTCAAATCGTACGAGTTATTTTAGGTAGCGGTAATTTCACCTGGCAAGACACTAGACTTACTGCGGCCTGCCTCGCCCTCTTTGTGGTTTCAGTGTTGGCACAAAGTCTCTCGTTGTTATTGGTTAGAGCTTACTATGCCACTCGTCGCAATAAGGAAGCTTTGTGGGTAGGGCTTGTTTCGGGACTAAGTACCATGTTGGTGGCTTTTGTAGGACTACGTTCTTTTGCTACCAATGGGATGTTTAAGATTTTTATGGAGCACTTGCTTCGAGTTGAGGGTGTTAATGGTACAGCAGTTCTCATTTTGCCACTCGCTTTTTCAGTAGGAGCCCTTATTAATACTATGCTTTTCTTCATATTATTCAAAAGAGATTTTAAGGTAGCAAAGTTAGAGATTGGGGCTACAGCCTTCCACAGTTTCGCCTCTGCTATTTTCATGGGATTGGTAGCGTATTATGCACTTGATTACTTGGGTTCTGTATTAAATCTCAATACGTTTAAAGGTGTTTTCTTGCAGGGATTTTTGGCGGGAGTTCTTGGAATAATTGCAGGAGCTTTTCTACTACACATATTAAAGAACCAGGAGTTTAAGGAAGTAATACTAGCCTTCAGTAAACGTTTTAGAAAAGAAGAAATAGTAGCCTCGCAAGAAGTGTAGGAGATTAAGGGAAGATTTGTGTTCTAAGATTTGCGAATGTAAATAGGAGCAAGCGAAGAAGATTAGTGATTTCAGAATATAAAAATAGAGAAATAGGGAAAGTGAACGTGACGTCTATTTACGCTATAGCGTGAATAGACGTCACGTTCATTGGGTTAAGTTAGGCGGGTAGATACTAGAAAATAAAAGTCCCGCGCTTGCGCGCGGGGTGGTGGTTGGCTGTCAGCTCTTGCATGCCAGCCAGAGCATCTGGAGGGTGACGACCAAAGAGATGAGCGCTAAGTGCGGCTTGTTACGCACAAAGTCAATCGAGCTGATCATTGCCGTGACGTAAACCCCGAGGATCAGGAAAATCCGTAGTGCCATGGGAAGCGGCATCTGCCCGAAAGAAAACTGGGCGTAGATCCAAAAGCCCACGAAGATTGATCCCACGAGGTACAGAATCCCCAGTGTGGTGTTCCATGCATCCGAAAGTGTTTTCATTTTGCTCCCTCAGTAAACTCTCG
Source organism: uncultured Candidatus Saccharibacteria bacterium (assembly GCA_964385825.1). Lineage (GTDB taxonomy): Bacteria > Patescibacteriota > Minisyncoccia > Phycocordibacterales > JAKFXT01 > JAKFXT01. Next base: position 295,715 of record CAYLPX010000001.1, on the reverse strand, counting down.
CTTATGGTGGAGGTGGACCGTTCTACCAGAAGCCTATAGCAAAATGGTTTAAAAAACAATAGAAAACAAAACCCCCGCGCTGGCGCGCGGGGGGTCGTCTAACCCTTCATTTGTGAATCAGCACCGTGGCTTCATGCAATTCTCGATTTTGAGGCAGGCGAGAATTATTGCTACGGTACTGAGGCCTACGACGGGCAATATTGCCCAGGGGGGGAGAGTTTCCAGAAAACAGGGCGAGTTGAGCAGGTTGTTAAGGAAGGCCATGGCAAACTCCTTTTTCAATGAGTCCCATAGAGTTGGGACGAAACTTACCTTTTTTAATTATAGCATATATTTACATATTTGTCTAGTATTCCTCTCTTAAATTACCTTTGTTTTTAGCCGTTTTTTGCTGTAGTATGGCCAGATGGACCCGAAATTCATTCGAAATTTCTCTATCATAGCTCACATTGACCATGGGAAGTCTACGTTGGCTGACCGCATGCTTGAAGTTACGGCTACTATTGAGAAGCGCAAAATGCGTGAGCAAGTGCTTGACTCTATGGATCTTGAGCGTGAGCGTGGTATCACTATCAAAATGACACCAGTTTGCATGCACCACAAGCTGAGTGGTGTTGATTACAATCTCAATCTCATTGATACTCCAGGGCACATAGACTTCTCATATGAAGTATCGCGCGCCATGAAGGCTGTTGAGGGAGCACTCCTTTTAGTTGATGCAACTCAGGGTGTGCAGGCGCAAACGCTCACCACACTCCGCATGGCGCGTGATGCGGGGCTTGTCATCATTCCTGTGCTTTCAAAAATAGATTCGCCACTTGCTAGAATCGCGGAGGTGAAGCAGGAAATCATTAAGCTTCTCCAGTGTACTGAAGAAAGTATTATGGAAACCTCGGGTAAAACTGGGCAGGGAGTTGCGGAACTACTGGAGGCTATCATCACTCGTGTGCCAGCTCCAACTGCCGGAGTTACAGAGGGGCTCCGTAGTCTGGTGTTTGATTTCCAGTATTCGGATCACAAGGGGATTATTCTGTATGTGCGTGTGTTTGATGGAAAGGTTAAGCGCTTTGATGAACTAGTGTTAAATGCGGTAAACAAACGTTTTCAAGCGCTTGAGGTTGGGGTGTTTTCGCCTACTCCACTACCACAAGAAACAATTGGTATGGGGCAAATTGGATACATTGTAACTGGTATTAAAGAGCCAGGAGTGGCGAATGTGGGAGACACGGTACTTTCTTTCCGCGGCAAGCTTGAGGCGCTCCCTGGATATATGGCACCCGCTCCTGTGGTCTGGGCATCGGTGTATCCAGAGAGCCAAGATGATTTTAATACGCTTAAGCAAGCGCTTCTCCGTCTTAAACTCACTGACTCCTCCCTCACTTTTGAAGAAGAGCAATCAGGTTCGCTTGGCCGTGGTTTCCGTTGTGGATTCCTTGGGATGCTCCACCTCGAAATTATTACTGAGCGCCTTAGTCGTGAGTTTGATTTGGAGCTTATTATTACTACCCCCTCTATTATTTACGAAGTGACACTGAAAAATGGGAAAAAAGAAATGGTCTACACCCCATCCCTTTTCCCTGAGCATGGAAATGTAGCTGAGGTATATGAGCCGTGGGCTAAGGTTTCTATCATCACTCCACCTGAGCACCTCGGAAATCTCATGCAACTTCTCTATGTGCATGAAGCTTCAGTTTTAGAAACGACAGACTTTGAGGAGCGAACAACACTCGTTATTGAAATGCCGCTAAGAGAACTCATGCGAAACTTTTTTGATGAGGTTAAAAGCGCTTCCTCGGGATATGCTTCGCTATCCTATGAAATGCTTCCACTTCGCAAGGCTTCGGTAACCAAACTTGATTTGTTAGTAGCTGAAGAGGAAGTGCCTGCGTTCGCGCGTGTGGTACCGACTAATCGCGCACAAGAAGAAGCTGAGGATGCGGTGGTGAGACTCTACTCTGTATTACCAAAGCAACTCTTCGTGACTAAAATCCAAGGTAAGGCACTTGGTCGTATTATCGCATCTCGTTCACTCCCTGCGCTTAAGAAGAACGTGACAGCAAACCTCTATGGTGGAGATATTACTCGTAAGCGAAAGTTGTGGGAAAAGCAGAAGCGCGGAAAAGAGCGATTGCAGGCTCACGGCAAAGTAAGTATTCCACAAGAAGTATTTTTGAAAATGATGCGTGCGGGGAGCGAGGATGTCCCTAAAGATTTTAAACGCTAAGACTCTAGGAGTACTTAGTTCTGAAACAGTGGTAGGAGGAGGAACCCTACCATACTAAGAACAATAAAGGCGCTAAAAAGAGCCCAGAAGGTGTTCAGTACTTTCTTATGTTTTTTATTGAGTAGCATACGTGTAAGCGTTTATGTATATGGACAATGGGGAAACTATAGCAGAAAAACCAAAAAAAGGGGAGCGGAGGGGTTGTGGGGCCACCGACGCCAAGTAGAAGGAAAAAGTAGCTCAAATGGTACAATATTTCTAATGCGCCTACCTAACGAAAAAAGAAAGTTTAGGGAATCACTCTACTCTAAGAAAATACTCTTTTTGATGTTTTTTCTTTTACTCATTGGGGTCAAGGGGACATGGAATCTCTACCACAAAAGTGAGGAAGCGGCGGTTGATAGTAAGCGAGTTGCTTATGAGCTCAGTGAACTTACTAAGCGTCAGGATTTTTTAAATAGTGAGCTTAAACGATTGCGAACTATTTCGGGACAGGAAAATGAAATCCGGTCTAAGTTTAATGTTATGAAGCAAGGAGAGGAGGTGGCTGTGGTGGTACTCGCCAATACTGATGAGAGCCTTACTCAAAAAGGGGCGGTGCGAGGCTTTTTTGACCACTTCTTTAGTTCGTTTGTGGATATTTTCAGGTAGTTTAAGGACAGTATTTATTTTGCTAAACTATACGCGTATTAATGCGGGTATAGTTTAGTGGCAGAATGCGACCTTCCCAAGGTTGAGGCGGGGTTTCGATTACCCCTACCCGCACTAAATCTGTGGTAAACAGACAAACTGCTTTGTCTGTGTGGGGTAATCAAAAAAGCTTTTCCTTATGTTTGATTGATTCCTATCAAGCAAACATAAGGAAAAGCTGTACTGCTCCTGTAGGGGGGCGATTACCCCTACCCGCACTACTGTGTTTACCTTATTTGTGGGTAGAAGATGCTACTCGTGTCTCTAGGAGAACTGGAACTCAATTATAATTCTTGATATAATATTATTCCTTTAAAAAACTAATTTAAAAAGCGTATGAAAAATATCCAAATCTACAGCACTCCAACTTGCCATTTTTGTAACATGGCTAAAGATTTTATGAAGGAGAATGGTATTGCGTATACCGAGTATAATGTTCAAGCTGATCGCGAGAAGCTTACTGAAATGGTAGACAAGTCAGGACAGAAGGGGGTACCAGTAATAGACATTGATGGGCAAATTATGGTTGGTTTTGATAAACAAGCTTTTGCGAGTGCTCTAGGGGTAGCAGCATAATTGGTTAATTTATCGGTTGAGTCCGTAGAAAAAACACCCTTAAAGAGGGTGTTTTTTCTACGGAGAACTTGATGGTATAGTGGCAGACAAGCTCTCGTAGTTAAATGGATATAACTGCTCCGTCCTAAGGAGTTATTGTCGGTTCGATTCCGGCCGAGAGCACCCGAATATAATGAGGGTGTTCTGAATAAGCAAACTGCTTTGCTTATGTGCCGGAATCGAAAGGCTTTTCCTTATTGAGCGGAGCGAAATGGAAAAGCACCCGCGACCGTTGGGCGAGATTCCGGCCGAGAGCACCTTTTACTCACAGATTCTTGCTTCTGCCATATTTTTAGGGTGGTATACTATATAGCATGCCACCAACTGATCCGTACGGAAGACAATTGCTTGAGAAAATAGCTGAAGAGACAGATGAAAATAACAAGATGCTGAAAGGTATCCAAAGTTATGTTCGCTGGTCCCGTTTTTATACCTGGTTTAAGGTTATCATTATTGTAAGTCTACTTGGAGTTAGTTATTACCAATTACGCCCCTATTTTAATATTATTCAATCTGGCTACTATAGTGTTATTGAAACGGGGCGTGCCTTGCTCAATTTTACCTCTACACTTAATGCCACTGAACAGGGGGCAAAAAACCTAAAACTCCCTACAACCCCCGGGATTCAGAATATTCTTAATAAGGTTAAAATTCCCTCAGAGGCTCCAGAAACCCCAGTTAAACAGTAGTTTTTTTTACTGGCAAATAGCCTTTTTTTCTGTTATAAATAATCGGTATTTGCCGAGGTACCTGCCTTTGCAGCCTGCCTGTCGGCAGACAGGGCAGGGCTCAGTTGGTAGATAATAAATATGCCGAGGTAGCTCAGTTGGTAGAGCATTTCCCTGAAGAGGAAGGGGTCACCGGTTCGAGCCCGGTCCTCGGCACAAAAATGTGGAGTATTTTTGACGCGAGGAGTTTGTCTGGGAGACAAACGTGCCGGGCTCGAAGCCTGTTTGAGCATTTTTCAAGCACTCTTGTGCGAGAAAAAATCCAAACACGGGGACTGAATCTGTAAGATTCGAGCCCGGTCCTCGGCACAAAAATGTGGAGTATTTTTGGTTAAAAATTTTAAGTTATTGGCAATAGGTAGTGGGCCTGCCCCCAATACACTGATCGCCCCATTCGTTACAAAAGCCGTCTGAGCAGATTCCAGCGCCAAGAAAGGCAAAATTAACCACACTTGTGTTTAGAGGATGCTGTACACATTGACCAGAGGCTGAAATAGAATTACACCACCACCAGTTGTAGCTCATGCTGGTTGGGTAGTTGAACATATTTTCAGGATTCCAAAAAGAGGTAATTTGAAAACTACTTCTGCGTCCCCAATACAGATATCCAGCCTCGCCGCGCGATGACCAGGGGAGGGGGTCTGTTGGAGGGGTTTTAAGATATGGCAGGAGGGCCGCACGAATATCAGTTGCCGCGGGATTGACTATAGGGGTATTGTAAAAACTACCGCAATCAAAGCAAGCAATCTGCCCGTTGGTGTCAGGGTAGTGTCCATAGTCATCATAGTATCGCTCAACGGCTAATTGAATACGCTTCATGTCAGCAATACGCTTTGCATCACGAGCTCTTTCTTGTGAAGAGTTAAGGAGCGAAAAGACAGTTGTGAAAAGTAGGCTTAAAATGGCCAATACGACTAAAAGTTCAATAAGCGAAAAACCTTGATTATGTGGGCGAATAACGGGAGACATTTTAGTATTAGAAGGCTGCATAGGGAGGCTTGTTAGTGAAGGCTGAGCCAGTATCTTTATCAAAAAGAGGGCGTGGGTGAAGTAATGTAATTCCGGTGTATAAGAAGGGCACAAAAGCCAAAACGAAAAAGACGATAGTTCCAATAAATAAGACTTTTTTAGCTACAGCTTCATCTTTTGCGATCCCATGTTTTACTAGCCAGCTTGCAAGGCTAGTATCTTTTTTTGCTTGTGCTTCAAGTATTGCTTCGCTTGGTGGCGGAGCATCTTCTTTAAAAGTTATTCCGTCGTATTCCATAGGTGTTAGTTTGCTTTGACGCGAAGACGGGTTTGTTTGTCTTTATCTATCTTAGGGAGTTTAATAACAAGAAGCCCATGCCGCTCGGAAGCTTCGGCTTCGTCAGCTTCTATTTCAGCCGGAAGGACTATAGAGCGAGCAAACTCACCCCAATATAGCTCGCTTAAGAAGTGATCGCTTTCTTTGATAGTGGTGTCCTCAAGTCTTTTCCCGTTAATGGTTACCAAATCACGGGTAATAGAGATATCTAAATCTTCTGGCTTTACACCGGCCACAAAAGCTTTGATATAGATGGCGTCGGGGGTTTGGTAGACGTCGACATTGAGCTGACCCACGGCATTATCCTCATCCATCCAGGCAGTAGAGGATTCAGTCGTAGCCTCAGTCTCCTCGGTATCTTCATCGTGCTCATGGTCCATATTTACAACCCCAGTTAGGCGGTCAAAAAAAGATCTTTTTGGTTTTTCCATCATAAAGTATTAGTAGACACAGCTTTTGTTGATACGCTTTACGCGCTCAAAGAACAAAAGCAAAATAATGACGCCAACCCAGAGAACTACAAAGACAGAAATAAGATTGTCGCTACTTCTAAGTATAAATAAGTTAAAGAGTGTATGCAATACAGTTGCGAGGACAAGGCCGATTGCGGTGTATCGTGTGCGAATATGAGGAAGTTTGCAAAATGCAAAAGCCATAGCTATACCCACGGTAGCTGAGGATACGACATGAAGGAGAGTTGAACCGAGGAAGCGCATATCTGAGGTTATAAGTGTTTTGAAGTAATAACCTTTGGAAAGTGGGTCAAGGAGGAAAAGTGCGTTTTCAAGGGCTGCGAATCCGAGCGCCGCGGTAATTAGATAAATCATGTTATCGATTGGCTCATCATTTTCTCGTCGTTTGAGGACAATGAAAAAAGCGGCCCCAAACTTGGCTAACTCTTCTACTCCCGCCCAAAGGATAAGGCCTATCTGACTTAACTCTTGGTCTGTGGCAAAGCTGGGGAACTTAGTTCGTAATACCCCTTCAGTAATAAGGGCAACGAGAGTTGCTACCATGCCAGCAGCAAAGGTGGCAATTAGGAGATCGCGAGGCTCGGGGTCAAGTCTATCTTCGCGAAGCCAAAATACTAACCATAGAAATGCAGGAAGAATACCTCCTAGGAACGCAAGTAAGAAGGTGAGTGGAGATAGATGGGGCATTTTATTTTTGTGGAAGCGCTCCGCAAGGATTGGAAGCCAATCCTTGCGGAGTAAGTGTTCACTTCGCTCCCTTAATTATACCGTAGGCCAAGGCTCCACGATGAGCATTTGTTTGTTTTCTGTGGGTAAGCTACTCCAAATTTCTTCGGTTATGAAGGGCATGAAGGGGTGTAGGAGTTTTAGGACTACGGTGAGTATGTGGTTGAGAAGCCACTGTACTTCATATTTTTTCTCTGGTGTCCCATTTTTGAGTTCATCTTTACATGATTCTAGTATCACATCAGCAAAGGTGTGCCACACATAATGGTAGAGTTTTTCACCAGCTAAGTAAAAACGATAGTTTTCAATATCAAGTGTTACGTCACGAATAAGTTCTGCTAGCTGAGCCATGATGTCAACAGATCCACCAGTAAGCGTTGGCTTCTCATGCAGATCAACTCCCTTGTTGCTAGTAAGAATAAAGCGGGTGATGTTCCAGATTTTGTTAGCAAAGAGTTTGTAGGCTTTTATTTTCTCTTCATAAAGTGCGGTGGGTGTTCCGGGAGTGTTGCCGATAATGAGGGCCATACGTAGGGCATCAGTGCCATACTTTTCAGTTAGTTCAAGGGGGCTGGTCGCATTGCCCTTAGACTTAGACATTTTTTTGCCATCACGTGCCGTCACGGTGCCGTGGAGGTATACGGTAGTGAAGGGGAGTTGTCCAGTCCGGTAAAGTCCAAGCATGAGCATGCGCGCCACCCAGAAGAAGATGATGTCACCTGCAGTTTCCATCACTTGTGTGGGATAAAAAGTTCGGTAGTCCTCACTATTGGGGTAGCCAAGAGTGGCAAATGGCCACTGACCAGAGGAAAACCAAGTATCAAAGGTATCTTGTTCTTTGCGTAGTTCGCCCTGGCAGTGCTCGCAAGTCGTGAGTGTATCTTCTATATCAACATATGACGTATCACAAGCATCACAAAACTTTATGGGGATAGGAATACCCCACGCTATCTGGCGGCTAATGTTCCAGTCGGTAATGTTGGTGAGCCAGTTAACCAAAATCTTTTTGTAATTGTCGGAATAGAAAGCTACTTCGTCATTTTCAATACGCTCCAGTACCGCGTCTGCAAGTGGTTTCATCTTTACGAACCATTGAGGGAGTATTTGTGGTTCAATAGTTTGCTCACATTTGTAGCAAACTTTTACATTATGCTTGTAGACTTCGTCTACTTTTACCAGTAGCCCCTTTTCTTTTAATTTTTCAACTATTTTGCCGCGAGCCTCTGCTATTTTCATGCCAGCGAACTCTCCGGCAATAGGCAAAAGTTTACCACGCAGGTCTATGACTTGTTCTTTATCTAACTCATGGCGCTCGGCAATACCAAAATCCACTTCATCATGCCATGGAGTAATGGTCATAACACCCGTACCGAATTCCATGTCGATAGCTTCGTCTTTGATAATGGTGGCAGTAATAGGTCCATTGATCCATTCCAGCTCAATCATTTGTCCGTTTGCATATTCCATATAGCGCTTGTCTTCTGGATGCATCACCACATACTTGTCACCGAACTTTGTTTCAGGTCGCGCGGTACCGATGGTGAAGGGTCCGTATTTGAAATAGTAGAAGGGATCTGACTTTTCTTTGTATTCGGTTTCAAGCTCGGAAAGCGATGTTTGGTGTTTGGCGCACCAGTTCACAATACGTTTACCACGATAAAGAAGGTTGTCGTCATGAAGTTGTTTGAAAGTTCCATACACAACCTTTTCTATGTCTTTGTCCAGGGTAAACTTCTCACGCGACCAGTCGCATGATGCGCCGAGTGCCTTAAGTTGTCCTTCCATGAAGGTTTTATTAGCAAGGGTGAATTCTAGTATTTCCGCACGAAGTTCCTCTGGCGTCATTTCAAAACGTGAGCGACCCTCTTTCTCTAGTTTTTTCTCATACACTACCTGTGTTTCAAAGCCAGCATGGTCAGCTCCTGGGAGCCATAGGGTCCTAAGGCCCTTCATACGGTTATAGCGTATAAGCAGGTCTTCAATAGTTACGAATACAGCATGCCCAGCGTGGAGTGACCCATTAGCATTCGGTGGGGGCATAATGATGGTATATGCTTCACTCCGCTCACCAGGGAGTTTGTCTGGGTTGAAGTAGCCAGATTCCTCCCACGCTTTATATATGCGGGGTTCAACTTCAGATCCGTTATACGGTTTGAGGAATTTTTCATCCATAGTACTCCAAAGAATATCAAAAAAATGGCTTACCTGCGAGGTTTTTAGCTTAGAGAGAGACCATTGACTTTCTGTATTTTAGTGGTAATTTATTCTCTAGACGGTGCTACAACACCTTTTCTTTTTTTGTAAGCAATCCTTGTAGGGGTTGCTTGGAGGATTCACCATGCGCAGTCTTTTGGCGGTCTTTTTGGCCGCGATACTTGCGGCCTGTTCCGGTGCCGGTCCCAGCAAGATGGGTTCCGTCGGGGATACCCGGCGTGCGGCACCTTCGGCGGCGTACGAATTCCAGCCGAGTGAGCCCGTCCCACCTCCGGTGGCAAAAGCCCCCGCAGCCTCGGTTTTGTCGGCGCCTTACGTCGTCGACGTCTACCCGAGGAAAAAGGTGGTGCAGAAAGCCCCGAAGGCGGGCTGGGAAACCAGTGCTGCCAGGAAGGTGGGGGAAACCCACTACACCTTCTTCATTGACCACGTGACCGTGGGCGGCGGCTCCTCGGCGAAGGGAGCGAAGGCGGGCGACAGCGCGGATGGCGAGGGAGCTCCTACCAGCAATGAGTACAAGCTCGAAGCGCGACTGCCGCAAGGGATGACAACATCCCTCACCTCGGCTCCGCCGGTTGAAAATAGGGTGGATGTTTTCACTCCTGAATTCAAGGCGATGGTCGGTGGTTTTGGCCTAGCCGTGGCCACTCTCGTCTTCGGCTTTGCTGCCGGAGGCTTCGCCGTTTGGCTTTACCTCTCCAGCCGACAGCCGAAGCGAACGTAGGGGTGGTCCGGATGCAAACAGCCCAAGCGCGGGAGCGCTTGGGCTGTTTTTTATTCGCGACGTAGAGCGAGAGAAATAAAAAAGTAACCTCTTTTATTTCCGAGCCGAGGAGCTAATGCAGGTTTACTAGCTTGTATTTTTAATACAAGAAACCTTTATAATTTTAAATTACCCACTGCTTTGATAGCAGAAGCACTCGGTAAATTGTTTTGACCCCTCAATTCTTTCGGGGTAAGTGTTCCCTTAAATCGGGTGTAGCCAGCAAGGCCTATCATAATGGCGTTGTCGGTAGTGAGTTTGGCTTCAGGAATGTAGAAAGATACTTCAGGAAATTTTTCTTGCATCATTTCGCTTAGAACTTTTCTGATATTTTTATTAGCCGATACCCCGCCACCAACAATAAATGTCTGTGCCCCTGTTTCCTCCAGTGCTTTCTCTACTTTTTTGGCAAAAACTTCAGCTACAGCATTTTCAAACTCCAGAGCCAATGCTTTCTTAATAGTCTCTGTTAATTCAGGGATTTTCTTTACGGTATAAAGTACTGCTGTTTTAAGTCCGGCAAAAGAAAAATTAAGATCATCACTGTGAAGCATGGGTCTTGGTAATTTGAATTCGGTACCTGCCTTCTTTTCTGTGCGAGCTATTTCAGCTAACTTACTTATTTCTGGTCCTCCTGGGTATGGGAGTCCTAGCATGCGGGCCACTTTGTCATAGGCTTCGCCGACCGCGTCATCTTTTGTTTCACCAATGACTTTGTACGTCCCCCAGGTTTCCATCAGCACTAGCTCTGTGTGTCCGCCAGAAATAAGAAGCGCAAGAAGGGGGAAAGAAGGTGTGGGTAGTTTGTACTCCCCAGAGTCTTTAACTAAAAGGGAAGAAAGAATATGTCCTTCCATATGGTTAATCGGAATAAGGGGGAGTTCCCATGCTAAGGAAAGCGCAGTTGCGAAATTCACTCCCACCCAAAGTGCTGGTTCAAGTCCTGGGCCATGGGTTACCGCAATAGCTTCAATAGCGGGCTTCTCTGTATTTTCAAGTAAGGTAAGTAGTTCTGTACTAAGCCCCTCCTCTTTTTCTAAAAGTTTCTTTATTTCTGCTTTTGTACCCTCTTCAATTTCCGCAACGTATTCCTTTAGAAGTTCGGCTTCCTTCAGGGAACTTTTAAGTAGGGAGGTGATTACGCGAGTGTGTTCACGTTTAGCAAGCATAGGAAAAACCCCACCATATTCTTTATGGATATTAATCTGTGAGAGTAGGGCATTACCTAGGACTTTGACAGTAGGATTAGTTGTATCCCCGCTAATGTCTAGAATGGCTATAGCCGTCTCGTCACAAGATGTTTCTATGGCTAAAATACGCATAAAACTGATACTACAGAAAACTCCCCCGCAAAGCAAAGCTTTGCGGGGGAGTTTTTGATCCCCTTACATTAATCCAGGAATAATCCCAGCATAAGAAACATACCAAATAACAGCAGTCATGATCATGAAGCTGCCAACTTGGTACCCGGCACTAATAAAGAATAATTCTTGAGGCTTGCGGCTCCAATGAGGCTCGTTTGATTCATAGATAAGCTCAGTGAACTTAGTTGTCACCACGAAGCTAAAGCAAAGTAAGATACCGATTTGGAGTGCTCCCATTAGGGTTTGTGGCTCCGTAAGTGCAAGGAATACAGCAATACCGTAGGCGGTAATTACAGTAACGAGGAAGCCATAAGCCATAACTCGCATCATGTCACTTTTGGCCTCTGCCATCTTCTCTTTAGTTTTACCAAGTAGATTCATCCACGTATTACCGAAAAGTACTGGTGAATACCAAGCCCAGCCGAACAAGTAGGCAGCAATTGAGGCTATGAACACTGCAGATGGACTAATTATTTGAAACATAAAAATTAATTGATGAATAATAGTTTAAGTATGTGCTTTTAATTACAAAACAAAATTATGGAGTGTGGATAGCACCAATGTTGTGCTCTGCTGCGTAGTATGAGTACAAGCGAGTAACCGCCTCTTTGCAGGTGCAAAGGATCGGGTCGTTGGCGCCCGTTTGTGTTTAATGGATTTACTAGTTTATCAGTAACTGAAACATTCCTTACTTACATAACAATATCTATGAAACAAAAAAAATTATCTAGAAATAAAACAGCCATTCTCGCAGGAACACTTGCGATTTCGGCCATGCTTACTGGCTCTGCTTTTGCAGCAGAAGATTCGTCTTCATCTCAAAATACTGGCGGTTCTTTCATGAAGCACATGAAGGGCACCTTAGGGCACACAGCTCCTACGGCTTTTGGCAAAATTACAGCCATTAACGGAACCAGTATTACTATTGTTGGTAAAAGCAATACTACGTACACCGTGGATGCGGCTAATGCCAAGATACTTAAGGGTAAAAATAAAGCAGCTGCACTAAGTGATCTAGCGGTAAATAACATGATCGTAGTTGAAGGAACACTTAATGGAACCACCATTACAGCTACTAGTATTCGTGTGGGTGGCCCGCGTGGAGTTGAGGGTGGTAAGCCATCAATCATGGCTCCAAAGGGAGTGATGGGCACGGTAAGCACTGTAACTGGGACAAACTTTACAGTTGCAAGTCATGCGTTTCTCCCACATATGAAGGGTAGCACTACAACAGTAGCTACTATTCCAACAACGCTCGTTAATGTGGTGACCGGAAGTAATACCGTCTTTATGAAAGATGGGGTAACTTCTTCTATCACTGCAGTAGTGTCTGGCGCACGAGTTATAGTTGAAGGAACAAAGGATGCTGCAGGTACCACAGTTACAGCGACTAAGGTTATCGTTATAACTAAAAATCCAGGCATGATGGAGGGGCGCGGGCATAGCAAGATGCACCGCAATAACGGAGCCAAGACTGATAATTAATTTTTTGATTTAGTTCTTTTTGTTCTTTAAAGCACATGGAGTGCACGAAAAACAGCCCCTCTGGGGCTGTTTTTCGTTTCCGTAATACGGTAAGCTATTTTAATATGTATTACGATCTAGAGGGTGCTAAAGAGCAGGTGAAGCTTATTAAGTATGGGGGGAATGCGGATAGGGCAGAATTTAAAAAGGATGTGGCGCGCCTAGAGAGTGGAGAACCGCTTGCTTATGTGCTCGGTGTGGTTGATTTTTTGGGGGCTAAGGTAGATCTTTCACATCACCCGATGATTCCGCGTGAGGAGACTGCCTTTTGGGTGGAGCGGGCAATTGGAGAGTTAAAAGAAGTTGAAAGAAAGTCCGCGAGGCGACTGCGCCTCGCGGACACCTTTTCTGGCTCAGGTTGCATCGGACTCGCACTACTTGTGAATTTGCCCACTTCTTACGTTGAGATATCAGAACTCCAACCCGATCTTAAAGAGCAAATAGAAAAAAGTGTGGAGCTGAATAATATAGAGAAGAGTCGAGTGAAAGTATTTACAGCTGATGGTTTTGACGGATTAACCGGACAGTATGATGCCATAGTTGCTAACCCACCATATATTCCGCCCGAGGCACTTAAGGACCTTGATCCGGAACAGCGGGACTATGAACCTCATCTAGCCTTCTTTGCTGCAGATGGTGGGGCATATTTTCATAATTATATTATTACTAAAGGTTGGGATTTACTTACTGAAGTAGGAACACTGTATATGGAAGCTGACTTTTACCAGCATGATCGTATTTTAAAAATGGTGGAAGATTCCGGTCACCCTTGGCAGGTAGAGTTCTGGAAGGATCCATACGGGCAAGAACCATTTGTGGTGTTGCGAAAGAATTTAGAACGATAAAATAAGAAATAAAAAAAGCCCGGCTGGCGCCGGGCTTTGATCGTCGTGAGGCAGATTACATGCGGATCCTTACGACCCTGACCGAAAGCTCAGCCGCTTCCCCGATTTCCTTGAGAAGGAAGCTGACGCTGAGCACGGCGGCCACCAATGTTGGCGTCGGTTCGGTGCCGAGATTGGCAAGAGTCAGCGCCGCGATTTCCCCGGTGGTCTTCAATTCACCGTTCTCCGCCATGTTGAGGATCTGATCGACGATGTTTCCCGGCTTGAGTTCCTCGAGTGCGGTATTGATGTCGTCTTTCGTGATCTTCGCTTTCGGCCAGCGGATTTTCGGCAGAGCCATGTGTTTCTGGTAAGCCGCCATGGCCGCCTCGCGTTCGATCTGGAAGTCACCGGTTTCGAGTGGGAACTCGTCACCATCCCGGTCCAAGATGATCTTCTTGTCCGCCTCCCACGACAGAGGGTTGACCCCTGGCATGAGCAGATGATGCTTTCCGGGGTTTGGGTTTGAAATCCAGATCTTGATTCCGCCGTCGTGCTGCTCGGTCTTGAGAACGGCAAAATCGTGGGTATGGGCCTCGCCACACTCGTTGCAGGGAATCATCAACATGTCCCCGGCTTTGAGCGAGGCAAACAGCGCCCCCATGTCCTTCTTGCCAGCCGATTGGCCGGCAGTTGTTTTTCCCTGCATGGCTACCTCCAGTTGTGGGTAAATAAAAAAGACCGCTCTCGCAAAGTCTGGAAAGAGCAGATCAGACTATTTTATACTAATTTTTATACTTTTAGTCAATAGCTCCTTTTTTACGAGTCATTTTGAAAACGATGTATGCCGCCACTCCAAATATGATAGCGGCCATAACAAAGCTTTCAAGGTGGTCGAGGGTGTCAGCAATTTTCAGATAGGCGTCGCGTAGTTGCCAGCCAATGAGCGCCACTATAAGTGAACGCGTTGCACTCCCCAGAAGTGAAATTATGAAGAATCTTTTAACAGGATAACGGATCAGTCCTGCGAAGGTAGAAATAGCAACGCTTGGAAAGAAGGGGGTAGCTCGCATGAGAAATAGTGCTACTTCACCTCGACGGTTTTTGGCAAACTTTTTTTCAGCAGCCCCAACGTTCTTCCATGAAAGACCGAACCATCTGCCATATTTTTCAAGTAGGGGTTTACCACCGTAGTAGGCTACTCCATAGAAGAGTAGTGAACCCAAACTAATACCTAGTGCCATAGGTATAGCGACTTTAATGATACCGACTAGAGCAGCAGAAAGGAGTGATGATTGTGCAGGAATAAGGAAAAAACCTGCAATCATAGCAACAAGTGTTGAAGGAATGGGGGCTATGACCTCTTCTGTAAGCGCTGCGATAAATACCCCAATAGCCCCATAAGTGCTAATCATTATCTGTAATTGTGCTATGAGGTGGGAGAGCATGTTTTAATTATACAGTCATGCAGGAAAAAAGGCGGGGTACCCGCCTTTTTTCCGATTCTTTGTGTCACAAGTTACTACGTGTGACCCTACGGAGAGTCGAACTCCGCTTCCAGCCTTGAAAAGGCCGTGTCCTAACCGATAGACGATAGGGCCAAAATATCGCGACACTATATGATTACATATAATCGGTTCGCTCGCGACAAACAAAAAAGCGAGCTTTTTGATTTCTCACTCGCTGCCGATTATAACACTTTTCTATAAAATTGCCAAAAATGTTAGGATAGGATGTCTTGGAGATGTGGCTGAGTGGTTGAAGGCACCTGACTCGAAATCAGGCATGGGGGTAACCCCATCGGGAGTTCAAATCTCCCCATCTCCGCAATGATTCGCGAAAATAGCTTTATGCTATTTGAGCGAAGCATCATTGTGTGAGTTACGGGGAGATTTGAAAGACGGAGGCGGTATACAAGACAAGCTTTGCTTGGGCTTGTCGCCGAGTCGGGGTCGCGGAAAATTTTGAAAGAATTTATCTGTGACCAAATCTCCCCATCTCCGCATGTTAGTATTTAAATTAAAATAATGAAAAAGATAGTTGTAGTACATAATAAGATGCAAAAGGGGTATACCTATACACTAGCAGAGCCAATGGGCAAAAACTTTGACCCCCGATTTAAACCCGACCTCTCTCCTAAGGAAATGTTAGCGCTCGGGGTTTTTGGTGGGGTGTATATGCGTGATTGTACTAAGGAATTTCCTAAAGATTGGTTTACTCATGCGAAGTTTCAGGTTGAAGGTGTCTATAAACGAGATCCTAAGCTTAATTTTTATGGAGTGAATGCTAGTCAGTCTCTTGCAGTTTGGCGAAGTAATGGCTGGATCAATCCACAGGATCCAAGGGGGTGGTTTGAGTGGTATTGCCGGTACTATATGGGACGAAGAAGTGAAGATGATGAGAGGCAGATTAAGCGGTGGATTGCGATTAGAAGACATATTGCCCAAATTGCGCACGGGTGTCGGCAAGGAGATTTTTCTTGTCGACCGCGACAAAGACAAGCAGTACTTCATTGGGCTTACGACAGTAGGAGGTTTTAATTTTTAGAGAGCCATTTATTTGTTGAGACCCATAACCATTATTTCTTAATGGGTAACCAGGATTCTTGGTTGTTGAAAAATAAGTGAATATTGTTTTTTTGAAGTATAATATCTCCAATGGACCAATATAATCAAGATTCAAGTAGTAAGGTTGAAATTATTGAGAGTGGAGAAAATAGTTGGGGGGCTATTAAGTATTATAGACAAGACACTCCTCCAAAACTTGTCCAGTTTGTCATGAAGTTGTCCCGGGGTACAGTTAAGGATGAGACTCAAGCTTCTAAGGTATTAATAGTAATAGCTAGCATCTTTTTTGTATTAATGGTGGGGACTATTGCATATAGTTACTTTGGCATTGGTGAAAAGAGTCAGCCTTTGCCAGTTATGTATTTTGAGGATTTAAGTCCAGAATTACGAAACTCTCTACCACTTGAAGAATTAAAGAAAATACCATCTCGTGGTGGTTCAACTATATGAAGAGTAGAAATACAGGCTTTACGCTTATAGAACTTCTTGTGGTTGTTTCAATCATTGGATTTCTTTCTTCCATCATTTTTGCCGCCTTACAGTCTGCACGAGATAAAGCGCAGGTGGCTAGAGCTAGATATGAAATGAATGAAATAGTTAAAGCTATAACTATTGCTCAAGGAGAAACAAATCAGCGTTTTTTACAGATTGCTCCCGAGGGAAATTGGACGGCCGGATTCTGTACAGCTAATGGTCATGTTCCCACAGAGCCAGGATGTCTCACAAGGGTAGATACTGTGCTTACTAAGGTGGAGACCGCAACGAATGGAATATATAGCAAACTTCCACGACTTGATCCTTGGGGTATTCCTTATCAATTTGATGCTAACTATGGAGAAAATATAGGTGGTAATTTTTGTATCCGGGATTCATTTTATTTGGTTAAAAGCGATGGTAGCTCAAGAACTGTGCCCAACTTACCCGCCATACCCAAAGAGCCTCTTTATCCAGGTTGTTAATTTTGAAGCTTTTTGAACCTTACTTTCTATCTGTTGCATGCCACCACTTTCTGCGATTTTTACGTCCAAAATAAAAAAAGGGAATACGGGCCCTGACGTGACTCGTCTGCAGCAGCTACTTTCACTTGATAAAACTATTTACCCAGAAGGTGTTGTTACAGGCTTTTTTGGTGACAAAACAGTCTCGGCAGTTATTCGTTTCCAATTAAAGTATGGAGTGATAGCAAGCGCTACCGACATGGGGGCTGGTATGCTCGGTCCTAAAACACGCGCCAAAATACAAGAAGTTTTCACCGCACTTCTAGCGGGAAGCGTTCATGTGGATTTAACCATTACTTCGCCAACTAGTAGTGTTTGGGCGGTGCCCATTCGGGCAGATAAGTTTCATGTGACGCAGGCCTTTCTGGTGCCTGATAGTGTGAACTATCCCAAAACAGGGCATCATCCAGGGGTGGACTACGGTACTCAGGGAGAAGACAATGTTCCTATGTACTTTTGTGCGGATGGGGAAGTGATAGAGAGCGGGCTTCATGCGCAGTTTGGGAACTATTTTTTCTACTACGTAGCAGGTGTTGATCGTACATTTGTATATTTCCATGCGCGTGATGCAGCCCCAAGTAAGGGTATGTATAAGGCGGGAGTGCAGTGTGGCATAGTGGGACAAACAGGACTTGCCTACGGAATACACCTACACCTCGAGTGTTTAAAGGGGAAGAAAACATCTGCTGATAGGCGAGCTCTCTTTACCTCCTTTGAGGCCCTTCAACTTGCCGCCGAGGATGGTGACGCTTTTATACGCAGTAGGCTACACTAACTTACCCCACGTCTTAAACTCTGCTAAAATAGGGGTACTTATTAGTATCTTGCAATTTATGCTTCAGGAATTTAAACAATTTTTGCTTCGCGGGAATGTAGTAGATCTGGCGGTTGGTGTAGTGGTTGGTGCCGCTTTTGGAACTATTGTTTCGGCGCTGGTGGCGGATATTTTAACACCACTCATTGCTGCTATTGCTAAAGTGCCAGACTTCAGTGGACTTTCTTTTACGCTTAATGGGAGCGTTTTTAAATACGGGCATTTTATTAATGCTCTCATTTCATTCATTCTCGTAGCCAGTGCTGTTTTCTTCTTTGTCGTGAAGCCCATGAATTTGCTCATAGCCCGTTCACGTAAGGAGCCCCCCGCTGACCCCACAACTAAAAAGTGTAAGGAATGTATGAGTGAAATACCGCTTGAGGCTAGACGCTGTGCTCACTGCACGCAAAGTGTCGTCTAATATGAAGAAACGCTTACTAGCTATTGTACTTCTCATATTGCTTCTCCTTGGTATTGGAGTGGGATATTGGTACTACAACTATAAGCATACGCTGGAGAATGTGAGAGCTGGGGACCTTACTATCAACGGCTCAACGTTGGTAGTTGAAGTAGCAAATGATTCGCTTCTGCGAACTACGGGGTTAAGTGGGCGAGAAAAATTGGAACAGAATGCTGGCATGCTTTTTGTTTTTAATAAACCAGGGTTTTACGATTTTTGGATGAAAGATATGAAGTTTGCGCTCGATCTGGTTTGGTTTGATAGTGATTGGAAGGTGGTAGATGTGACACAGGATTTTAAACCAGAGACATACCCCAATACGGTAACTTCTAAAAAGGAAGCTCGGTATGTGATAGAGGTGAATAGTGGGTTCGTAAAAGCCCATTCTATAACTGAGGGGAATACAGCTTATTTTGAAGGGCATTAATAAGTTAACCTTTAATTTTGTTTAGAGGGGAGTGGAAAGGAGCGGGGGGATTTGATAGTATCGCTACATGCGCGGTTAGCTCAGTTGGTAGAGCACAATCTTGACGTGATTGGGGTCATAGGTTCAACTCCTATACCGCGCACTAAGACAGTCCCCTTAGAGGGGCGCGTGCGCGGTATAGGAGTTGAAGGCCGGAGGCTGATGAGCCGAGGCGGGGTAGCGCAAATTTTTAGCAAAAAATTATGCGTGACCGAATCCTGTCTTGCGAGCCAGGGTCGTGGAATTTTGTGTGTGACGACACGCAAAATATCCCTGACCACAAGACAAGTTAGCAAAAAATTATGCGTGACCGAATCCTGCATTATAATTAAACGTACTATGGAAATAACTTTAAAAACAACATTTTACGCAATACAAGCACTACTATTGGAACTCAAGGATCTTAAAAAACCAACAGATAAACCTGAGATTAAAGATTCTGCAGAGGATCAACTAATGATTGTTAATATTGAAAATGCACTTGAGGAGTTGGAAACCGTATACACAGCTTTTATTCAGGAACAAAACATTAGTAATTATCCGTCGTTCGAAAAACTTAAAAATACCATTTTAGATTAGTAGAGCGAGTTTTTAAAATTTTTGAAAGATTAAATAAAGTATAAGTCTAATAAGTTCCATCGAGAAAACAAATACAAGAGGGGTAAATAAAAGAAGTTTAGAAGTTTTAAGATTTTTTTGTATAAATATGAAAAACTTATTCTGTTCATTTTTAAAAAATAAAATTAATAGGACACTTATGAAGTAGAAAGTATGTATTGGCCAGATAAGAAAAAAAGGAAGACCTATCAATTCGTAAGTCTTTTCACTAATAAATTTAATATCCATTTCACCTAGGCCAGCAAATATAGAGAAAATAAACCAAACAAATCCGTTTCTAATTAGGAAACCAAAAGTTTCTAAAATTTTATTAAAGTTAAATTTTGGGGGAGGTGAAGTTTCGTCCATATATTTATTGGGGTATTTAAATCTAGGGGAGTAGTTTTTATTTCGCGTGTATATGCAAATACATGTCCTCTAGTGCTCGGACTGCATCTCCTGCAGCAATGTTGTTCTGATGGTATAGCACGTCGGTACAATCTCCAGCTGCCCAGATTCCGTAAGTTTTTGTCTGCTGTGTGCGTGGGTCAATAATAATTTGTCCGGCAGGGGTTTTTTCAACTAAGTCGTTAACTAGATCAGTCGAGGGAATAAGTCCGATTTCTACAAATACGCCCGTTACAGGGAGTGTTTTTGTCTCGCCACTAACTTTATCTTTGTAGGTAAGTCCGGTTACAAACTTATCCCCTTCAATAGAGAGGAGTTCAGCGTTCAAAATACTTTTAACATTTTCTTTGGCGAGTACTTTTGCCACAGTTACCTCATCTGCTTTAAAGGAGTCGTGCTTGTGGAGTATGGTAACGCTTTTACAGTACGCAGCAAGCTGTGCAGCGCTTTCAAAACCTGCATTTCCACCGCCGATAACTACCACATCCTCACCGCTATAGACTGGCCCGTCGCATGAAGCACAGTAGGTAATACCCTTGTGTTCGTATATATCAGCGCCAGGCACTGTTATTTTGCGTCTGGTGCTCCCAACAGTAATGAGAATCGTTTTTGCTTCACAGGTTTCACCCCCGTCAATGGTAAGGGTAAAATGATCGTCAGTTTTTTCAATCTTTGAAACGCGCGTAGGGACTTTGATGTCTACAATATCGTCTGCATATGTTTTAAGGTGCGCTTCAAAGGACTTGGCAAGATCAGCACCACTTATGTGTGGAGTACCGATCCAGTTTTGAATATCATCTGATACTGTACTTTGTCCGCCGAATGTCTCTGCGAAAAGAATAGTTTTCAATCTTTTGCGGGAAGCGTACACACCAGCTGCAGTGCCGGCAGGACCTCCACCAATAATAGCCACATCGTATACCATAGTTGATAGATTATAGTCTATAGTTTATAGAAAAGAAAATCTTGGCTTTCACCAAGATTTTCTTTTTGCAGTATTACGTGCTTATTTCTTGTTACGACGGAGGAATGCTGGAACAGCGCCCCAGTCGTCAGAATCTTCATCTGGCAAAGGCTTAGTATCTTTAACGTCAGTTGGTTGAGGAGTTGCTGTTACTACGGGTTCATTTTTTTTCTCTTCAACTTTTTCTTTTATAGTTGGAGTTGAGTTACTCGTTCCACCGAAAATACCACCGAGCCTCCTTTCTTCCTCGGGAGCCTTTGAGGCACCTCGTACTGGGAAAAGTGAATCACGAGTAAGGTTGCTTGGATCAGGAAAGCCAGTTGCGATAACGGTTACCTTAATTTCGTTTTTCTTTAGTTTCTCATCAAAAATAGTACCGAAGATAACTCGGGCATTAGGGTCAATAGATTCAGTGATGACTTTAGCTGCCTCTTGGATTTCTAGCATAGTAAGGTCATCTCCTCCGGCAACTGCGAAGAGTACGCCCTTGGCGTTGTGGATTGAAATATCAAGGAGGGGAGAGTTGATAGCGCCTTTTGCAGCTTCAACCGCGCGATTGTCGCCCGATGCAGTTCCGATACCCATAAGCGCACTTCCCGCATTCTCCATAACTGAACGGATATCCGCGAAGTCTACGTTAATGGTCCCAGGGGTGGTGATAAGGTCAGAAATTCCCTCAACCGCTTGGCGGAGAATGTCATCTGACATTGCAAAGCCGGTTTTTGCGAGCGTGTCTTTCGCAACGGTTGCGAGGATACGGTCGTTCGGAATCACAATCATGGCATCAACCTGTTTGCGGAGTTCCTCGAGCCCCTGATCAGCCAAACGGTTACGCTGCGCACCTTCAAAGGTGAAAGGACGAGTGACTACGGCAACAGTGAGGGCCCCGAGTTCTTTCGCTGTTTGTGCGACAATAGGTGCTGCGCCGGTACCTGTCCCACCACCCATTCCACCAGCAATGAAAACCATATCAGCACCTTTGATAGCTTCTTGAATTTCTTCTTTTGTTTCTTCAGCAGCGCGACGACCAAGATCTGGATTCATTCCCGTTCCAAGTCCACGAGTTAAGTTCTTACCGATATGTATTTTCCGTTTTGCGAGTGAATTCTGAAGGTCTTGTGCATCAGTATTAATGGCAATAAAGTCCACACCTTTCACATGTGAGTTAACCATGTGATTAGTTGCATTCTTTCCAGAGCCACCAACTCCAATAACGCGGATACGGGCGAATGTCTCTATTTCTGGGTTTATTTTTGCCATAGCGTTAATGTTCTTCCTTAGTTAGGTTTAATGATAGCAAAGGGTTTTTGCTATGTAACCTTGATACTTTATGGTTGTAATGTTGAAGTGGGAAAAACCGCTTTTTAAAGCGGTTTTGTGTTTTTGTAAAGGGGAGCATTTTCCACCTATAGTGAAAAAAGTGTGGTCTAGCGCAGTATTCTTACTACGGCAAAAGTGGTTTTACTATGTTTTGGAGGGAGCGCCCTAGCCCCTTAAAAAGGGTGCTAAAGCCGTTTGGTCGTCCCATGGTACCATCTCCCGTAAAGCCCCAAATCGTAAGGCCGTATGCAACCGCCCAGGAAGCATCCTTAATAGCCTTTCCTTCAGAGGTTACCGGCAGGGTTCCAATTTTTGAAGGGAGACGAAGGGCGGCTCTTGCCAAATCTTCTATGGTGTTAATACCTGATCCACCACCGGTCATAATGATGCCGGCAGGAAGAAGTCCGTTGCGATTTATTTTTTTAAGGTGCGCTTCAATTAGATCAAAAATATCAGAGAGGCGCGCTACTATGATTTTGTCTAAATCTTTTTTGGGATAACTTGTTTGGGTAATCGCTCCAAGTTTGATACTCTCTGCTTCTTCAAGTGAGACGCGCAGACCAAGTGCAATATCATTAGTGATATCAGTTGAGCCAATGGGGAAGACTTCAAGGGAAACAGGGATATTATTTTCATATACCACCACTGACACGGTTTCAGCTCCAATGTTAGCCAGCACACAGCCTGCAATTTTCTGCGTTTTGGTGAGTGATACTAAACTTGCGGCGAGCGGGGAGGCCATAATATCGTCCACAGTAACGCCAGCTTCCTCCACGGCTTCTATAAGGTCATTAACCTGCTGTTCGAGGGCGGTAATAAAAATCATGCGCACATCAAGCTTGAGCCCCTTCATGCCGAGGGGGTTTCGTGAGGGGACATCTTTGTTATCTATTTTGTAGGAGAGGGGTATGTGATGAAGGACTTTTCGGTTCACAATAGCTGCCTGAGGAATATTGGAAAAAGCAGCTTCTTCTACTTTTTGGGTATCAAGATCAGTTATTTCACCGTCTCCACGGGAAACCACAGCACTACCTGAACTTGTGGCTGCTTCAAGTCCAATGCCACCAATTGAAAGAAAAACATTTTTAATCTTAATCTTAGAAGCTTTCTCTGCCTCAGCAATTGCAAACCGCACACCATCGGTTACATCGGCACTATTGATGATGTAACCATGCCGAAGTCCTTTTGATTCGGATTGGCCAGTACCAATGATCTTGGGGAAATCTCTATCTTTTTCGCCCCCACGAGTTGAGACCACAACCTTAATATGTCGTGTGCCAATATCAACGCCAACGCTTATGTTACGAGCCATTATAAAAGTGGAGAGGCTTGTGTGTTAGGGTGCGCGTCTTTACTTATAGAGAACTAAATAAAAAACCGCTTACGAATACTCGCCTCTTTATTCTCCATGGTAACACCATGGTCCATTCCTTTCAAATGAAAAAGTCCGTGGATAAAAAGAAATGCAACAAGATTTTCAAACTTTCGGTCAAACTTCTTTGTTTCTGTTTTTATTTTGGCCAGATCAAGAACAATCTCACCTTCATTTTTGGAAAGTGGGAAACTGAGGACGTTTGTAGGGGCGTCTTTGCTTCGGTAGGTTTTGTTGAGCTTGCGGGAAGTGGTAGAACCAACTAGTGCTATTGAAAGTTCATACTCTTTTCCAAGCACGGCCTCCTTCAGCTCCAAAAAAGGCACACGGGGTAGCGTGTGCCTTGTTTGGTTTGATATTGAGAGTTTTTCAGTCTTTTCTATCATCGCGTGCTTCTCTTTTTAGCGGCGCTTTTTCTTAGTGATGATTGGTTTGCCGATTTTGGCAGCCTCCTCAAACTTTATCTTTTTAGCAAGGATGGCAAGTGCGCGCTTTTTGCGAGTAGACTTGTTGTCTGGACGCTCGCTGTAGCGAATACCGCGTACTCGCATGAGGATTCCGGCTCCCTGTACGCGCTTTTGGAAACGACGAATAAGGTTCGTCGCGCTTTCGCTACTGTTCTTTACTACTTCTACATTTACATTCGTCATGGGAGAAAGATTAACACAAAAGGGGTAGGGGGGCAAGCTCTCTGCTTTCCCTGTCTTATGTCTAGTTTTCGTGCTCTAGGAGTTTAATAAAATGGGGTAGCTGTGAGACAGGAACGGTCTCCTGAGAGCGGTTTTTCATGTTGCGGATGATAGCGGAGCCCTCTAGGGCTTCCTTTTGTCCAATTATAAGCATAAAAGGGACCTTCATATTCTCAGCGACAGTTATTTGAGCAGAGAGGCGGTCTTTGGAGAGGGACTGGTAAATAGGCACTTTCCCGCGGCGTAGGATCTCGAGGGCGGCAAGGCTCTTTATTTTAGCTTCAAAGCCAAGGTGGATAAGATAAATTTTAGGTTTTTTAATCTTTTTTTCCGTAGGCTTTTTAGGAGGTATGATCCCAAGTCCACCCAAAGTAAGGGTGATACCAACGGCAGGAATATCTCGCTTGTTACCGAGCTTTTTAGCAAGATCATCATAGCGGCCGCCTCGTGCTAGAGTTGGCTCAAAAGATTTTTTAGGAAATAGCTTATTCGTAGTGTCTTCGGTTTTTATTTCAAAAATGGTACGGGTATAGTAGTCTTTACCACCCACTAAGCAGTTATTGATTGAATAAGGGATATCCATGCTTTCAAGGAACTCTAATACTTCAGCAAAATGTCCTCGGCTATTTTCCGTAAGCGTCCCAATGGGCTTAGGTGCATGTTCCTTGAAAAGCATACATTTATCCTGCGCACATTCTAGTACCTTAAAAATATCTTTTTTAAGGTTGGCTCGGCAGTGAGCAGGGACTTCGTCAGCATGCTTTTTGTAATAGTTATTGAATTCTCGAGTGAAGCGCACAATCGACTCACGGTCTCCAAGACTATTGATATCGGCCGATAGATTAGCAAAACCGAGTTCGTTGAGGATGGTTGTTGTGACTTTAAAGAGGAGGGCTTCGGCAATACTTTTAGAAACGCCGATAATTTCAAGGGCGAACAATACCGCATCTTTTCCCCCATACTCTTCACGCTTCATAGTTTTGCGTAGGGGTTCGGTATGGTAGACCATAATAGGGGTGCCTGTTACGCCGCCAGTATATTCAAGAAAAGCTTTCATAATACCTGGTCGGTTAATCTCTCCTGGTTCGCCTTCTTTCACTTCGGGGATTTTTACTTTGAGTCCCTTTTCAAGTTTTGCTTCGAGTAGCACTTCGTTTACCGATGAAAAACCATAGTAACGAGCAATTTCCACTGCTTTTTCGTAAATGGTTGTTTTATCAGATTTGTCCATGCTAGTAATAGTGCGTAAATACTAATGAGCAAGTTCTCGTCCTGGAAAGATGTCTACACTACTTGGTGGGAAAAGTCGCAGTATGGCTCGACCAGTAATGTTGCTTCTCGGTACGGGCCCCCACGAACGAGAGTCAGAACTTTGGGGTCGATTGTCTCCCATAACAAAATACTCACCCTCTTTTAAGGTAATGGCAAAAGCATCATTTTTGGTGTGCGCAATATACCCTTGGTCTAATGTAAAACCATCAGGATACTCACTATTCTTTATGGTGACTGTGGTGCCAATTAGTTCAACAGTTTCGCCAGGAAGTCCAATAATACGTTTGATATAGTACTTACTTTCATTTTTAGGTGGGCGGAAAATAATAACTTCGCCACGCTTTGGCGCTTCAAAGTGGTATGAGAGTCGATCTACTATCAAATAATCTGCGTCTTTAAAGGTTGGATCCATAGAGATACCACTGACGATAAAAGGTTCTGCTACAAAAAAACGAATAGGAAGCACAATAAGGAGAGTGATAAAAGCAAAACGTAATGTCTCTCTAAAAAAAGATTCTTGTTTTTGTACTTCTACGTTTTCTTCGTGCATACAATTTACAACTATTGTAATGGTTTGCTGTGCTTGACACAATACATTGATACGTGCGCGAATGTTTTTTATAAAAAAGTTTTAGTGTTTTTAAACTTTTTGCAAGTTTTTTAGTTTATGAAGTAAAAAGTAGAAAATTTTTTTGAAGAGACGTACAATGAGGGTTATATATGCAATACATAGCACTAGGATTAGGTAACCCCGAGGAGGTATATCAAGGGACGCGGCATAATGTTGGGCAGTTTATGATGGAAGCGGCAGCGCGGGCGCTAACCACAGAAGAGTGGAAGGAGGATACGAAAGCAAAGGTAGCGACGCTCAAAGCAAAAATAGGGAAGCATACGGTACTTTTTGTGCGCCCACTCGTTAACATGAATGTGAATGGGAAGGTGCTCCCTGTGTTCATTAAAACTGCTAAAGATCGCGAGCGGTTAGTAGTGTTTTATGATGATATGGATTTGCCTCTTGGCAGGATAAAACTTTCGTATGGACGCTCTTCAGGTGGGCATCGTGGACTTGAGTCCGTGATTAAAACCTTGAAGAGTAAAGATTTTCTTCGTGTGCGCGTTGGAGTCTCTCCTTCAACTCCGAGCGGAAAGTTAAAAAAGCCACAAGGGGAAGATAAAGTTATAGAGTTTGTGCTCGGGAAGTTTAAAGACAGCGAGCTTGAGATACTTAAGAAAGAGCGAAAGAATATGAAGGGCGTTGTGGAAACATTCGTCACTAAGGGTTTTGAACAAGCGATGAATGAGTTTAATTAATAAAGTAAAACCCCTCGAAGCGTAGCTTCGAGGGGTTTTACTTTAACTCAACTGCAGTACTTACTTTGCAAATGAGAGCGCCATCTTTTGATCTTTAGCATCAAAGAGGGTGATCTTGAACTTATAGGTCTTACCAAGTTCAAGGGAAGCACGTAACTTAGCTTCATTTTCAAACTCAGAAATGTGTACGAGTCCAGCGACCCCTTCTTCTATAGAGGCGAGAGCTCCATGTTTGTTGTACTTGATGATAACTCCTTCAACCACCATGTCTTTCTTGTATTTCTTTTCAGCTTCTTTCCATGGGTTATCCTTGAGGGCTTTGATAGAAAGGGATACTTTACCATCCTTAACTTCAATCACTTTCACCTTAACCTTGTCTCCCACCTTATAGAGCGCACGTGGGTCCTCAACGAGTCCCCAGTCAATTTCTGAGATGTGTACGAGTCCTTCTAGCCCTTCTTCAAGTTTGATAAAGACTCCGAAATCAACTACGCCGGTAACCGTGCCACTTAGTGCATCACCCACCTCATACTTACTTACTATTTCTTGTTTTTCTTTTTGATCAGGACTCTTTTCAGAGAAGATAAGCTTACCTTCCTTTGGAGTTGCTCCGATAATGGTTACAGAGAGTACTGCTCCAACAAGCTTCTTAAGCTCGTCAAAGATTTTATCCTTATCTCCATCGTCAACGCGTGGATAGTGTTCGCTCTTCAGCTGTGAAGCGGGAAGGAATCCAGCGATACCTTGCCACTCTAAGATAAGTCCGCCCTTGTTGGCTTCCTTTACAGGAAGGTCAAGTACGCGCTTCTCTTTGATAATGTCTTCAGCTTCGCTCCAAATGAGTGCTTGGCGAGCTTCTTTGAGAGAAAGCTCAAGGTAACCATCTTTGTTTTCAGTATCAACTACTTTGGCTGCAATATTGTCTCCAATGTTAACACGGCGAATAATGTCGCGAGCATTCAAATACTCACGACCATAAATGATACCGGTACCAAAAGGAGGCAGGTCTATATAAATAGCTGCTTTGTCTATCGCAATAACAGGTCCTTCCACCATGTCGCCAACTACTGGAGGATTCTTCTCATCCACCAAGAGTTTGCCCATGAAGCTGTTACTCTTTTTTAATTTACGCTCTTCTTCTTCTCGCAAGTCAGAGTCTATCTCTGCTGCGTGCGCCTTCTTTGAGTCTGCGTCTAATACGGCTGTGTCCATGTGTGTAGTACGAAGTAGGTCTCTTAATTAGTGCACTTAAGGTAAAAGAGGATTACTACTCCCTAATAATGGTTATTAAATAATGCTGTTTCTTAATGAAACAGAGCCCATAGCGGGCCTAAAATGATACTACTATATATAGAGGGGGGCGTAAAGGGAAAAAAATTTGCTCCATCGTGCAAGCACGACGGAGCGGTTGGGGCGCCCCTTTTGGGGCTTCGCAGCCGGCTACTTGGCGCCGGCGATCTTGCGCGCGAACTTGATCTGGTTGTCGACGGCTTCGCGGGTGCCGGGCGGTGCGTCGGCCTTGGTGAAGGCGCAGCTGAATGACGTCGAGATGGCAGGGGGCGCTTGCGCGCCGAAGTTTCTGAACATGGTGATCCCTTTCAAAAGGAGAACCGAGGACGGTTGGAGTGGCGGTTGCTAGCCTCCCTCTTTCCGGTGTGCGGCAAAAGCTCGTGAGCCAAAACTCTCAAGAACAATCACCAGCCTTCAGAATAATAGATTATTAAAATCTTTGCAATAAGATGTCCCCACTTTTTTCACCCCCTTAGGATTTTTCCTATCTGCCTGTTTGCTAATCATAACGTCTATTCACGCTATAGCGTGAATAGACGTTATGATTTTTGAGATGTAAATGAGATGAAGGGTTGGGGGGGTGGAGGTGAGAAGTGAAGGTGAGGAAAAAGGAGGGGCAAAAAACCCGCGACAGCTGTCGCGGGAAGTTGTGGCCAAACCTAGGATAGTCCGCGCGGGGACATTAGGCCTGTTGTTTATTTCAGAACTCAAAGACCGAAGTTGTGTAAGTTCTCGGGACTACTGCGACGGACGTTGGCACCCGCCATGAGCTTTTTATTTCCACAGCCGAAACGGTCAATGTGGACTTTGCGTTAATCCCGTAGTGCTCACGAATTTTTAAAGAGCGAGCGCAGTAACCTAAACTAATTTGCGCGGATAGTTTGAAGCCCCACAGCGTGGTGGGGCTACTACTTCGGTCAGGGCGCGTCCGAAGTTTACGCGAGATGGATCACCCCCTTCCTGAAGATGATCAGGCTCCGAACCGTGTTCATAATGCACCTCGCTTGTTGAGGTTGGTAAGGGTCCTTTCTGCTCGCTGGGCAGAAGATTAAGCGATTTTCTCCACCTTGTTTTACTCTACAGGAAATATAACATGAAAAAGAAAATAGGAAATGAGTGGGAAGTAAAAAGAGTCTGTGTTGAAATTTGAATTAGCATTATTCAGTATTGAAAAATGAAAACCCGACGGGTTACGTCGGGTCTGGGATGGGCGTTTTCACGGCCTCTCCTTTCTGTCCTTGCGGACGGTTGTTTTGATGCAAATCACTGCGAGTTGCCCGGGCCGATCGTTTCGGCTTGGCATTGCGGGTGGGTATCAGCCACTCGCACGCGGCCGACGATATCGGCCCGGGATTCCCACAACCTGGCACTAACTTCCGCGCCGTGCCAGGATTTTGCGCGAGTCCCGAAATGGCCCTAGCAGGGCGTCGGAGGTCTCGCGTGTTGGCGTGAGGGTCCACTTAAGGATTCCCGTGCCGAAGCTTCACGCCGAACAGTTGCCTGCGAGCAACATGCTCGCAGATGTCGCCTGCAGCCGGCGGGAAGAGGTGAATCCTCTTTGCTCCCGCTGGCTGCCGCCGGCGCCGGACCGTCAGGACTTGCCCTGGGTCACCGCGCCGCTGCCACCGCCGTTGATGAAGGTGCTGCCCGCCGCCGAACCACCGGAATCCACATGGCCGACGACGATGCCGGGCCCGTGCGCGCCGCGCGTCGAGGTCTTCATGAACAATTTGCCGGCGCCGGCCGTGGTGCTACCCCGTGCGGGGCGTTTTCGCATCGTCATGTCGTTCTCCTCTGCCCGTTAGGGCAAAAGTGTTGCGCACAGGGAAACCCCCTGTAGGGTACATCAAAAAATCGAAGATCAGTTACCCCGATAAAATCGGTAAAAATTAATATACTACTTTTGGCATTTTTGTCAATAGTTTGAAAATAGAAAAAGAATGCTGTAAAGAGGGCGCTAAACAGCTCCTAAAAAATGGCTTTATTAAGCCATTTTTTAGGAGCTGTTTCTTGTACTGAAGCTCACTATAAAATTTCTTTCTTTTTTGCTATACTCCCTCTATCCTTGTTTTAGTATTTTTCTGATTTCCCCTCTGATCTATAAACTATAAACTTTCTTGCTATAAACTACCTCTATGGTCATTACCTATTTCGGACACGAATATTTCAAGGTGCAGTTTGGAGACACCACCCTTGCTTTTAATCCTATTTCTAAGGAGTCAAAGCTAAAAACAGCTCGCTTTGGAGCGGATATCGCCCTTATTTCTATGCACGACTCTGATATGGATGGAGCCGATCAGGTTTCCTATGGTGAGCGAGAGGCTTTTGTTATTGAGGGCCCTGGAGAATACGAAGTGAAAGAAGTTTTCATTAAAGGTTTTCTTTCTGGCGCTAAGAACAGTAAAGGCAAGTACAACACCATCTACACCGTCTCACTTGAAGGTATGAATATTTGCTTCCTTGGCGCACAAGCTTCTAAAGATATTGGTACAGAAACGAGGAGTTCACTCGGTGACATTGATATACTTTTTGTTCCTATAGGAGGGGAAGATGTACTGACTGCTTCAGAGGCCTATAAGCTCGCTGTATCGCTCGGCGCGCGTCTTGTTATCCCAATGCACTATGATTCTGGGAAAACAGGTGACAGTGCGGTAAGCACCTTCCTCAAAGAAGGAGGAGTTACTAAACTTGAAGCGGTGGAAAAGCTAACCCTTAAGAAAAAAGACTTAGAAGGGAAGGAGGGTGAGATTGTAGTACTTACTTCACAGGCTAGCTAAAACAAAAAATGGCATCTCGGTGCCATTTTTTGTTTTAGAAAATTCTTTGTATACTAATTAAATAAGCAATGTACTATGTCTATTTTTGATCGCATAAAAAGTTTGCAGGAAAAACCCTATCATGAGCGCAAGCGGGCTGCTACGGCCATAGCAGGTCTTGTAACTGGACTTATTTTCGTACTGTGGGTTTCCTCGCTCCTTGTACCAACAGCTTCGCGAGAAAATCTAGCTGACAGCTCTGGGGTAGACTTAACACCGCTGACTAATCTCAAATCAACCGGGGCCGATATTTACAGTAGTATTACTGCGCTCGGAAAAACTTTTGGTTTTTTTAGAACAAATGGTGGCACCCCCCCTTCACCATCCTCACAAGTTGAGGTTTCAGCAACTACAACCACCCCCACCTCATTTTAGTTTTTAGCTCCACCAAGGTTTTTGTTTGTTTGACATACACATTTTTTTGTTTTTTAAAGAAATCTCAACCTGAAAGTTCTGCACACATTGTGGTGGAAAAATGGAACACATATTTTCTCCCGCTCCACCGTGTTTCTATAAAGGACATTTTTTGAACTATAATTTGTAAGCCAGAAATCACTTTGTCCTTTAGATGTGTAAATGTCCTTTATAGGGAATAAGCACAATTTTTTGGCACTTTGAGTTTTAGAGGTTATCGTACTAATTTTTTCTTTCCCGATTTCGCCAAAATAGGCCTTTTTTGCTTGCTTTTCTCCTGTGGTTTATCTAGACTGCGGGCAGTATAGAGGTTAAAAGAGGTTTCGCACCTCTCCGAAAGATCTCTCTCCAATGTTTTGGATCGTGGTATAGCACCACTTGTTGTTTTTAGTTCATTTCAAGCTCATATCGCTTGTATTTCGGTTTATTAGTTTCTACTGAATACAAGTGAACCAAAGCTTACATAGTTTCATACAGTATTTGAGGGCTCGAGTTGCAAAAACTTGGGTTTTTGGCGCTTTGTTTATTGTATCGGTACTGCTCTACCCAGCAATTAGTTTTGCCGGGGTGTCGGTTAGTGCAGAGCAAACTATCATTACTAATAATACAAACTGGACAGTGCCTGCCAATGTCACTAGTGCCACCTTTACTATTATAGGAGGCGGAGGCGGAGCTGGAGGGTCTAATGGCTACGGAGGCGGCTCTTCTGGTTTGAGTGGAAAAGCCATCAAGGTCACCTTACCAGTTACCCCAGGCACCACTTTCCCCATTGTTGTGGGTAAGGGTGGAGGCCTCGGTAATGCGGCAGATGCCGGAGTTGGAAATTGTGGTAGTGATGCTTACTACTACTTTGTCGGACTTAACAGCGCACAAGGTTCAGGGTTGGGAGGTCTCGGATATACCAATGGAACTAGTGGCTCCTACGGAGCTGGTTGTCTTTGGAGTTTTACTCCAAGTCAGGGCTTCGGTGGAGGGGGTGGTGGAAGCACAGCCTTTTCTACGGGAACAACTACGCTTGTTGCAGCTGGAGGAGATGGTGGTATTGGAGCTGCTGGATCCCACTACATCGTAGTTTCTAACATGGGACTTGGAGGCGTTGGGGCAGGGGCACCAACCACAACACCAGTAAGTGGCTTAGGGAAAGGGGGTGTGGCTAATAGGGGAAATGATGGAGGAGTTATTGTTGACTATTTTGTAGTCACTGGGGTTGCAACCTCAACACCAGACATTACTGCTCCAACACTAGCCTTGGTTGGCCCTACAACTACTTCGGTAGTTCTCGGCAGTAACTATGTTGATCAAGGCGCTATTGCGGTCGATAACATAGACGGCAACATCACTGCTCGTGTAGTAGCGTCGAGTACAGTAAATACCGCGGCTCTTGGGACATATAGTGTTGTGTACTCTGTGAGTGACCTCGCGGGCAATACTGCAATACCAGTTTCGCGCACGGTTACTGTGGTTCCGGCAGTTTCAGTTGATACGGTGCCACCAGTACTAACCCTCGTTGGTCCACTCATGGTAAGTATTCAGCAGGGAAGTGTGTATACCGACCCTGGTGCAACAGCCAGTGATGCAGTGGACGGTAATCTCACGGGGAGTATCACAGCTACTAGTACCGTTAATTCGGCTGTGCCAGGGATCTACTTTGTTACCTATCACGTAAGTGATAGAGCGGGGAATCAAGCAACTCCATTGGTCCGTATTGTTGAAGTGAAGGCACTCGACATGGTACCACCAGTTATCGGACTTCGTGGAGCAGGCACGGTTTTTGTTAATGAAGGGGGTGTATACACTGAGCTTGGCGCAACAGCTGTTGATGCGGTAGATGGAGATATTTCAAATAGAGTTGTAATTTCTGGAACTGCAAGCACTACAGTGCCTGGTGTTTACACACTCATTTATTCAGTGGCCGATGCTGCGGGAAATATAGCCACCCCTGCCACTCGCACAGTAACAGTAGTGCCGACTGACACCGTACCCCCAACAATCACACTTATAGGCTCATCAACAATTTCAATACTACAGGGAGGTGTGTACGTAGATCAGGGAGCAACTGCGCAAGATAACATAGATGGCAATATCACGGCGCAGATAAGGTCAGTGAGTACGGTTAACACGGCTCAGCCTGGAAATTATTTTGTTTCATACTCAGTATCAGACAGTGCAGGAAATAGCGCTTTTGTATCACGGCTTGTTGTGGTCATCACTCCTGCTTTGGGGGACACCGTACCGCCAATTTTAAATATTATCGGGAGTTCAACCGTTTCGCTTTTGGTGAACACACCATATGCTGATGCTGGAGCATTTGCCTTCGATGCAGTTGATGGGAATATTACGAGCAGGATTGTAAGTAGTAGCACGGTTGATGTAAGTACTCCGGGGGCATACAGTGTTTTATATTCAGTTACGGACTTAGCTGGCAACAGCGCCACAACTTCACGCGCTGTAGTCGTGTTGGCTGCTCCTGATGTTTCGCCTCCAACAACGCCGTCTATTAGTTTTGGCTCACCGCTTCCTGGTGTGGCCACTGCTAATGGAACAGTTTCTATGATTTGGTCACAGAGTACTGACACGGGATCCGGTGTAGTTGGCTACTCTTTTGTTTTTGATGGCGCTCTTACAGGAACCCCTGATGCAGTCGTAGATACCACAGGAACATCCACGGTAGCGCTTTTGGGAAATGGAACTTGGTATTTCCATGTGATGTCGCTCGATGCCGCAGGAAATGCCTCAGGGGTTGTCACGTATGGTCCTATTATCATTAGTACCAGCGGAGCTGTTTCTATAACAAATAGCACAATTGGGGGAATCTTCTTCCCGTTGTTTGTGCCAACAGCAGCTTCATCTTCTGCGCTTAATCTAGTTGGTACAACGACCATTGACCTCTCAACTGTTAGTGGCTCATGGCTCATCAACACTTCTACCATTGGTGGTTCATCATTTACCGATAGTACGAGCACTAGAAGCTCCATTGCTAGTTCCACTGTTTCAAACAGTACGCTAACAGATGCTTCCATTTTTAATGTCACGCTTACTAATAGTTTGTTTGATCACAGCGCAGCAACAAGTACTGTAATTGCAGGCAGTTCAATAAGTAATAATAGTGCTGTTGTGGGCGGATCAGTGAGTTCAAGTACGCTTGATGCAGTGATTGCAAACGGTAGCACGGTGAGCTCAAGCACTATAAGTAACAGCACACTCACTAATAGTTCTGTTACCAATGCGACGATTCAAAATGCAACCCTGAATGGGATTGTGGTGACAGGAGCAAGTTCAACTATTATCAATTCTAATTTAAATGGCACATCACTTGGGACAACCACGCTTACCAATGTTGTCATTATTAATGACGTTATAACGGCGGGAACTATTACGATACCAAACGCGCCACCAGTTGTTATTTCAGTCCCTGTACCCGTCAGTCAGTTTGTAAATGTAGCTCCACTCCCTACTTTTTCTGTTGCTACCACATCGGGACTCGTAGTTACCTTTAGGGGACTCGCTAATGATGCTAACGCAACTTCCAGCGTACCTGATGCGTGGGATTATGCTTGGGATTTTGGTGATACTATTTTAGGTGGAACACAACATAGTACTACTTCTGATATTCAGGTTCATCCTTTTCCAACTTCAGGAACGTACACAATTTCTCTTACCGTGACTGATGCATACGGTCTTTCGAATAGTACCTCCACAACTCTTTTGGTGAATAATAATTCTGGTGGCCCCGCCACCTTTGCCATCACCGCTTCAAGTGACACCAACGGCACCATTACG
>CAYLPX010000001.1:0-260626 GCA_964385825.1 uncultured Candidatus Saccharibacteria bacterium | reverse complement strand
CCTTCACCAATGTGCAAGCTACGCACACAATCGACGTTACCTTTATTGCGGCGTCCATCATCAATGGCCCCGCCACCTTTGCCATCACCGCTTCAAGTGACACCAACGGCACCATTACGCCAAGTGGAGTAACCAATGTCGCTCAAGGCAATGATCAAACCTACACCATTACTCCAAACAATGGCTTCAACCTGCAAACCCTCACCGTTGATGGTGTTTCAATCGCTACCTCTTCAACCTTTACCTTCACCAATGTGCAAGCTACGCACACAATCGACGTTACCTTTATTGCGGCGTCGGGAATCTTTATTGATAACTCAACTATCGGTGGAGTTTTCTACACAAACTTTGTACCAGACCAAGCCACAGCAGCAACACTGTTTATCAGCGGAACTTCCACAATCCTTAATTCATTAATATCTGCTCCATGGAGTCTACATAACGTAACGCTTTCGGGTGTTACCTTAGCTTCTTCAACACTAGCAGATGTTACTGCAACTAATTCTCAAATATTGAATGCAACTCTAACTAATTGCACGGTTATTAATTCTATTGTAAAAAATTACATCGCATTTAATTGCAGTGTTAGTGACTCAATAGTTGATCCAGTTGGAGTACAAAACGATCTTACAGGAACAACGGTACAGAATGCTTCACAGATTTATGTCTCTGACGTTACCTACTCATTTGTTTCAGGTTCATACATCGCCACTTCTACTATCACTAACTCAAGTTTAATCAATGCGACTATTCTCTTTGGTACCATTGCTACTTCTAGTGTAACCAGTAGCTCAATTGGAAGTTCAACACTCTCCTTTAGCACTACAACTAATGTGACAGTTTCAGACTCAACAGTGTTTAACAGTGACATCGCTTCTTCAACAGTGTTGAATGCGATAGTTTCTGCCAGCACTATTTCATTAAGTACGCTCACCTCAGCTTCAAGTACAGGAAGTCAAATCACCAATAGTCTACTAACCAATAGTGGGGTTACTAACGCAACGATTGATACTTCAACGCTAACTAATGTAACGATTTCTGGAACGAGCACCACTATCACTAATAGTCAGTTGAGTAACATTGAACTTACAAACGCAGTGGTGGCTAATAACACCATTACGAGTGGAACGATTACTATGCCGGATGGCAGTATTATTATAGTGACAGTCCCTATCTTTATTCCAAGTTTGTTCAATCTTCCACCAAGTGCATCATTTACTGTAGGAGCTAACAACCTCACTGCTACCTTTACAGACATAAGTACTGATCCAAACTTTGGTACAGCGATACCTGATTCGTGGACTTATGCCTGGGATTTTGGAGATGGGGCGACTACGACAGCTACTTCTTCGACTATGGGCGGAAATAATATTACACACGCATACGCGGCTGCAGGAACATACACGGTAAGCTTGGTATTAACTGATGCCTACGGAGCAACAGCTTCAACTACAGCTTCTGTTATCGTGAGTGCCCCCGTAGTTACAGTAAGTGGGGGTGGAGGAGGTGGGGGAGGGGGTGGCGGTAATGGGCCAGTAGATCCACTTTATTTTGTATACCCACGTCTAGCAGCAACTACAACCGCAACTACTACCTATAGTGGCAGTGGTGGCGCGGTGGTGGAAGATACGGCAGCTCTCATTCTTGAATTAGAGAAAAAGTTAGCTTTACTTAAGGCACAACTAGCAGAAGCAAGACTTGCTCTACTCTCCAAGGGAGTAACAAATCCTAAGCTTGCAGTTACAAAGCCCAAAACACAGACCCCATCAAAAGTGGTAATGCTTTCTCCACGCAAGGAGCCTACTGGTATAACAACAATCGGTACTGATACTAATACTTCAGAACTAGCTAACGTGAGTGAAGCAACGAAAGGCACTTCTTGGTTCCAGAAAATAAAGGAATTTGTAAAGAAAGTTTTTGCTCCAAAGAAGGCAGAAGATAATTAAGAGGTGGGGATATCGTTAAAAACCCTAAAAAACGTTGCAAAATAAGGATAAAATCACCTATGCCTTAGGTGATTTTTCCTATAGAGTATGTTAAAATAGAGTAAATCTATGGCCAAAAAGGAGGAAGAAAAACCAATAGTTGAACGAGATCCTAGTGAAGGGATTATTTCTCGTAGCATTACTACAGAAATGCGCGAGAGTTACCTCAACTACGCGATGAGTGTTATTACTTCTCGTGCACTTCCTGATATTCGTGATGGGCTAAAACCAGTACATCGTCGCATTCTTTTTACAATGCATGAAATGGGGCTCACCGCTTCCGCAAAACTTCGCAAATCTGCCGCAGTAGTTGGAGATGTGATGGGAAAATACCACCCACATGGTGACTCTGCTATTTATGAGTCAATGGTGAAGATGGCGCAAGATTTTACCTATCGCTACCCACTTGTTATTGGGCAGGGTAACTTTGGTTCTATAGACGGAGATTCCGCTGCGGCTATGCGTTACACCGAAGCAAAGATGAGTCGTGTGACCAGTGAACTACTTAAAGATCTAGAAAAGGAGACAGTTGATTTTCGTCTTAACTATGACTCCACTCGTAAAGAGCCAACAGTGTTTCCATCAGCAGTTCCTAATTTACTACTCAATGGTACCTTGGGTATTGCGGTTGGTATGGCTTCCAATATTCCGCCACACAATTTGCGTGAAGTAGTGGACGCCACAGTGCACCTTATTGAAAACAAAGATGCTACTACCGAAGATCTCCTTCAATTCGTAAAAGGCCCAGATTTTCCAACGGGAGCAGTAGCTTACAACGAAACGGATATTCGTCATGCGTATGTAAATGGGCGCGGTGGTGTGGTTGTGCGCGGTGAAGCTGAAATCGTAGAACTAAAGAATGGCACCTTCCAGATCATTATCACTTCGGTTCCTTATCGAGTGAACAAAAGTGTGCTGGTTGAAGGGATCGCTAACTTAGTGCACGAGAAAAAGCTTGAAGGGATTAAGGGAATGCGCGATGAATCAACGCGTGATATTCGCGTGGTGATTGACCTTAAGAGCGGAGTAC
The DNA here is from genome assembly GCA_964385825.1 of uncultured Candidatus Saccharibacteria bacterium. Lineage (GTDB taxonomy): Bacteria > Patescibacteriota > Minisyncoccia > Phycocordibacterales > JAKFXT01 > JAKFXT01. Next base: position 257,611 of record CAYLPX010000001.1, on the reverse strand, counting down.
AACCACAGAGCGTCCTTAACTATATCTACAAACACACGCAACTAGAGGAAACTTTCCACTACAACTCAGTCGCACTCGTTAATGGTATTCCCCAAACACTATCGCTCAAGGCGATGCTTGAGGAGTTCATCTCACATCGCGAGGTGGTAGTACGTCGTCGCACCGAGTTTGATTTAAATAAGGCGCTTGATCGCGAGCATATTTTACTCGGGCTTAAGAAAGCACTTGATCACATTGATGCCATTATTAAACTCATTCGCGTCTCTAAAGACGTGCCAGTAGCTCACGCTAACTTGATGAAGGAGTTCAAGTTCTCTGACAGACAAGCAACAGCAATTCTTGAAATGCGCCTCCAGAAACTTGCAGGTCTTGAGCGTAAGAAAATTGAAGATGAACTCAAGGAGGTGCAGGCACTCATTGAGGCACTACGCGATCTTTTAAGTAGTAGTAAGAAAATTTTGGCTGTCGTGAAGAAGGAGCTTATAGAAGTAGCGGAGAAGTATGGTGACGATCGCCGTACCAAAATCGTGAAGCATGCGGTAAAGGCTTTTAATGTAGAAGATTTAGTGGCTGATGAAACCAGTGCACTGGTCTACACAGCTGGGGGGTATATTAAGCGTACTAACCCTGATGAGTATAAGATCCAAAAGCGTGGAGGGGTTGGAGTAGTAGATCTTGATACTAAGGAAGAAGATTTCATCACACACTTTGTACAGACCTCAACCCACAGTGACCTTCTCTTCTTTACTAACAAGGGTAAGGCTTATCAGATAAAAATGTACGAAGTTCCTGAAGGCCGTCGCGCAACTCGCGGAAAGTCCATTATGAATTTCTTACCTCTTATGGCTGATGAAAAGGTAACGTCTATTTTGCCACTCACTAAGGATGACAAAAAGAGTACCAGCTCGCTTATGATGGTAACTAAAGATGGTGTTGGTAAAAAGGTAGCAACAGAAAGTTTCCATGATGTACGTCGCTCGGGACTTTTGGCTATTAAGCTTGGCGAAGGTGATGCACTTATTTCAGCCATGTTAGTAGAGAAGGGGGACGATGTTATACTCGGCACTCGTAAGGGGCAGTCTATTCGTTTTAAGGAAGATGATATTCGTGAGATGGGGCGTGCGGCAGGTGGTGTGCGTGCTATGAAACTCGGGAAGGGTGATGTTATTGTCGCGGCGGACGTTATTAAAAAGAACCATGATTGCCCAGAGCTGCTTGTTATGAGTGCAAACGGATATGGTAAACGTACACCGCTTACTGAATACAAAGTTCAGAAGCGTGGAGGCTCGGGTATTAAAACTGCTAACGTTACTGCTAAAACAGGCGAAATCATGACTGGAGCAGTGGTGTGTGGAGACGACGCTGAGGTGGTCGCTATTTCTAAGAAGAGTCAGGTTATCCGCGTCACGGTGAAAGAAATCCCGTCCCTAGGTCGCTCAACGCAGGGAGTACGAGTGATGAAACTTCGCGAAGGTGATTCCATTGCTTCACTTATTTGCTTATAATAAACCCATGTTTGATAGCGCGCCAAAAAAAGAAGAAAGTTTTTCAGAAAAAAGTCCGGAACAAGTTGCTGTAGATACCCTAAAGCTTGCTGAGGCTGGAAAACAGTCGTGGGAAGCCCTCTATGCTGCGCTTGATGAGGTGGGGTATATAAAGGGGTCAACTTCTTTTTATTCAGCTGAGACATTGAAGAATATTATTAGTAAGGTTCGCAGTGGGGAATTGGACAGTAGTGCAGTGACTTCGGCGACTGGACTTCGATCTGTGGTCAAATCCCTTTTAGAAAGGGATGGAGTGACAAAAGAAGAGTATAAGGGCCCAACAGCAGGCGATCATGTTGTTTTGGTTAAACAACAAGAAGACGATGGGAAGGAGGGTGTTTTTATGGAATCAAACGCACTTTATAGGGGGTATTTAATGGACGATATAGCAGTCGGTCAGCCGCTTATTATTGCGAGAGGAAAAGATGAGACGGTTACTACTAAACCTGTTACAAAGTTGATAGCTGATAATGGAAAACTTTTTGGTTTGGTTTTGGGAGACGATATTTATAGATTAGAGGACTTTTCTTAATTTCTCCCCACGAGTTTTACTATAAACCAGCAACTATAAGCTATAATCTAGCTATGGCTTTTGCTAATCCCAAGTCTTTAATTAATGAACTTCATATTGGGGAGGAAATGAAGGTTTTGGATATTGGCGCTGGAAGTGGAGCTTATGCGCTCCTTGCTGCTCATGCAGCACACCATGGCAAAGTGTATGCTGTTGATGTTCAAAAAGAGCTCCTTAAGAAGTTAAAAACTGAAGCTGCTCACCAGCATCTTACTAATATAGAAACTATTTGGGCTGATGCGGAAGAGTTACATAGTACGAAAGTGATGGACCATCATATAGACAGAGTTATTGTTTCTAACACACTTTTTCAGGTTGAACACAAAGATGGACTTGCCAAAGAGGTGGCCCGTGTACTGCGGCCCAAGGGACAATTACTAGTGGTTGATTGGACTGATTCTTTTGGTGGATTGGGCCCACACCCAAATGAGGTGTATGGCGCAACTGCTGCTAAGAACCTTTTTATTAGGCAGGGGTTTACCCTCCTTAAAGAAGGAAGTGGGGGAGATCATCATTATGCACTTTTGTTTGCGAAAAATTAGTAGGATATTTATTTTACATACTGTATGAAAAACATGAGTCAATTTCAGATAGTGCTTCTCGGGGCTTTTTGTTTTTTCACTGTGGTAGGGGTTATCTTCTTCGCTACTTTTAAGGGTGGAGGCTCAACTGATATTCCAGTCGTGACCCTCTGGGGTACATACCCACAAGGACTTATACGCAATTTTGTTGATACTGAGGCGGTGCGAGCGACTAAGGTTAAAATAAATTATGTTGAAAAGGATCCTGCAACATTAGATCGAGACTTTGTAGAAGCATTGGCCTCGGGTCGTGGCCCAGATTTAGTGCTCCTCCCACAAAACCTACTTGAAAAGGAGCGTGGGAAGCTAGCTCAAATACCTTTTAAAACCTTTCCTGAGCGCGAGTTTAAAGACACCTTTATAGAAGGAGGGGAACTTTTTCTGACGAATACAGGCACTTATGGCATTCCTTTTTCTGTGGATCCACTTATCATGTATTGGAATCGCACACTTTTTTCTAACGCTGGTGTAGCGGCGCCCCCTAAGACTTGGGACGAGTTCGGCCCACTCACTGCCAAATTAACTAGTAAAGAAACAAATAGTACCGTAAAACAGAGTACGGTAGCTCTTGGTACCTATCAGAATATAACGAACGCTAAGGAGCTCCTCTCAGCTCTATTCTTACAGGCAGGTAGTGGTATTACTACACTTGATAGTGAGGGGAAACTCACAGCTGTTTTCAAGAACGAGGCAGTCAATAAAGATGGGTCTACACCATCTGGCTCGGTGGTGTCGTTTTATACGGCATATAGTGATCCGGCGAAATCCGTGTATTCATGGAATAGTTCACTCAATAGTTCGGCTCGCTCGTTCATTGATGGAACCCTCGCCACCTATATGGGTTTTGGAAGTGAACTTTCAAGTATTCGCAAACGTAACCCCAACCTTAACTTTGATGTAGCAACCCTGCCTCAGGTTAAAGACTCACGCCAGCGATTAACGTATGGTAATTTTACTGCTTTTGTATTCCCGAAACAGTCCAAGAATACCGCTGCTGCTTATCAGGTAGCTCGATTGTTAACGAGTGCAGCTGCGGCCAAAGCCTTCGCTGATTTAAGTGGTATGCCCCCTGTGCGCCGCGATCTTTTGAGCACTACTCCAGCAGAAGCTTATACCTCAGTTCTCTATACTAGTGCCCTTATGAGCAAGGCTTGGCGTGATCCTTCCCCAACTGCCACAGACGCACTTTTCGGAAGTTTAATTCAGTCAGTAGTCTCTGGAAGTAATACTATCGACGAAGCTTTACGTAATGCGGGGGATGAAATGACGGACATTATTAGCTCTCTTGATGTCGGAAATAATTAGCTAGGCATGAGCTTTGGTTTGTGTAATAATTTAGTATACATTTTGTAACTGTCATCTATGGACATAACACTTTCAACTCTGCGAATGTTTGTGCTTACTTGTTTTTTCAGCCTTGCGTTTCTCAGTCTGGGATCCTCGGTACTGGCGGCAGACGGTTCAGCCACGGGGGCTTACGATGGTTCAGCTACAGGACCTACTCCAGTTTCAACCTGCGCTACAGGGAACTGCACCCTACAGAGTCCTTTTACGGCTTCTGATTTTCCGTCACTTATTAATAAACTCCTTGATATCATTATCAAGATCGGGGGGATATTAGCCTTCTTCTTTATTATCTATGCTGGCTTTATGTTTGTAACGGCTGGAGGCGATGAAACGAAGATTAGTAGCGCCAAGACCATGTTCGTGTCAGTGATTATCGGTACGGCTATTGTGCTAGGGTCTAAGGCGATACTTCAGCTACTAACTAATACTTCAAATGGCATTATTAACTAAAAGGAGTTTAGTAGGTGCTGTAGTTCTCGTTCTGTTTCCAACAGTAACTTTTGCTGCTCCTCAGACATACGCTGATCTCATCAACCTCTTTGTAGGCTTTATTAAGCTCCTTATTCCTATTATCGGGGGTATGGCTGTACTCGTTTTCTTTTGGGGACTTGGAACCTTTATTTTTTCAGCGGGGGATACTAGCGCCCATGAAAAGGGGAGGAGGATTATGATCTGGGGACTTGTAGCACTTTTTGCGATGCTCTCTATTTATGGGTTAGTGAGTTTCGCCGGGAATCTTATTTTTGGTGATAGTTTCTTTAACTATACAGCCCCAGCGGATACCACACCAATTACAAACTATGTGGGTTCGGGCCCTGGCACATTTTAATTTGTTATCCACAAGAGAGAGCTATTCTCTAGTCATAGGGTAATTCTCGTAGTACAATTACTGGTATCTATTAATTAGTAATTAAGTATTTAAATGAAAAAGACATTTCTTAAAATATCCACAGCAGCAGTGCTCGTAGCATTGCCTGCACTAGTTTCCGCTCAAGCAGCTCTTACTCAGCTTCAGACACTGATCACAAGCTTTGGAAGAATTATCGGTACGCTTATTCCTATAGCTTTCGCTATCGGAGTACTCGCATTCTTCTGGGGACTTGGTAAGTGGATTTTTGCTGCAGGAAGTTCTGATGCACAAGAGGAAGGTAAAAACATTATGATCTGGGGACTTGTAGCACTGTTCGTTATGTCTTCTGTTTGGGGTATTGTACGTCTTGCACAAACCACGCTTGGAGTAGATAGCGGTAACACCAACCAGGTAAACCTCCCTCACGTAAACGGACTTTAGTTTCTAAGTTCTTGAAATGGGAAGTAGTCCAATTCTAAGCAAAATAGTTACCACTATCCTTGATCCAACAGTAAAGCTGTTGTTTGCGGTAGCATTCCTATACTTCTTTTGGGGAGTATTCCAGATGGTGAAGGGGGCTGATACAGAGGATGATATAAAGACAGGGAAGCGTCACCTCTTTTACAGCATTATTGGACTTATGATTATGTTTGGAGCCAATGCGCTAATTGGACTCATAAAGAATACATTTCAGATTTAGACTGGTTTAAAAGCAAAAGAAAAAAGCCCCGCATCGCTGCGGGGCTTTTGCGCACCCACCCTCCCGGGTGTGTGCAAGAACTGAATTCAACTGCGGGTTATCTCGAGCTTCGTCGGTTTCCCGACAGCCCGGAACTCCAACCCCTTGGCGATCGCGTCCTTGGGGATTTCCGTCCCCTTGGCCGCTTTGTACTCCTCGGGGGGTTCGCACCCGCCGATGATCTTGATGAGCCGGTCGTCGCCGCCGTGACGGACCAGAATGCAAGCACTCTGATCTACACGGTTGTACGACAGCTTCTCACCGGGTCCCAGCTTGTACATCTCCGTCCACTCGGTGGTGGAGAGGGTGACGTAGTTCCCTTCCGTCGCTCGGTCCCACTTTTCGGCCATGTTCTGGCCGATCGAGGTAGCGAGGAGGAGGGGGAGGATGAAGCCGATCAAGATGAGTAGGCTACCTGCCCATTTGAGCGGGGATTTCCCGCTCAGAACCAGTTTGCTTCCCACGATCAGGGAGATGATCCCAGCGAAGAAGTACGCCCAGCCGTTTGGACCGCCCAACCACTTTTTGTAGATGGTTGGTTGAACCAACTCGAATACGACGCTGGCGGTAATCATCATGTACACCGCCAATGCCGAAACCGAGGTCAAGGCACTCCCAATCCGGTCAAGCGGGGATTTCCCGCCGGCCGGAGCCGTTTTGAGCCGGGTGAGTGGCTCTTTTCCTTGGGCCTGGAGCATGGCGAAAATGACAATCGCCAATACCAAGCTCCCGCCAAGGAATTTTCCGTAAAACGCAATGCTCGGCATGACCTACCTCCTTTGTGGGTTGTTGGCCCTTGGCTGAGGGGGTGCCTCGCCAGAGTCTCCATCAAGCAGCGCCGCAGTCGCAACACCGATTGAGGGATGGACCAGGGTGAGCTTGGAACCACGTGCAGCAGCAATTGCAGCCAGCCGCTGTTGGATTTTGAGGCCCTCAGCGACTGATACGGCCTTATCGCCGGTGGCAGATCCATCATCGCCGGTGGCAATGATTTCAGCCGCTCGCCGGATGCCACGAGCCTCTTCTTCTTTGGCCTCCCTTTCCTTCATGGCTATTAGCTTTTTCTCTCGAGCTTCTCGGTAGGTTTGCTCGATAGCCACGTCGCCGATGGTAACGGGGTTGGTGCCAGCCAGCCACAGCCCCATTTCCTGAAGTGCACCACTGAGGTCGATTTTGACTTGACCATCAATGGTGACACTTTTTTCGCCAAGGATTTGATCGACGGTCTTGCTTTGAAGCAAGGGTCGAACAATGTCGTCAACGAGAGATCGGGCGCGCTCTTTGGCGTCTTCGACGCCGTAGATGTACGTCTTGATTACGTCGGTAAGCTCCTTGTGGTTGTTTTCGAGGTTCCAATTAGGATCCCCGATTTGCATCCACAAGTCGCAGCGAACTGCTGCAGTGGTACCATCAAGGAAGTCGATTTTCTCGGCTTCACCGTCTCGGGTAGTTGAACCAAAGACAGGTACTGCAAAGCGTTGAAGAATCAAGATGCGATCCTTGTGCTGGTTTTTGCTGGTCGTCACCCGATCAATGAGACCGGGCATGAACAGCACGTACCAGCCTTCGAACAACACTCGGTTGAAGGTACCCAGTCGTTCGACGACAGCCGCTTGGTTGGGGCGCACAATAGTGAACCCCCAAGCAAAGAAAAGGCCTGCCTCGGCTGCGATAGCCAAGAGGTAGTCCCATTCACTGAGGTAGAACAACGGGGCCACGAGGGCCAGCGGGAAAAACAATACGTACGGCCAGTAAACCTTGATCATGGTGGCTTCCTTTCAGTTGAATTTCAATGAACGGGGTCCGGAATGGACCTGTTCTGACTGTATGCATAATAGCATATTTTAGTACAAAAGTCAAGTATGGAAAGAGACAAAAAATGGCCTTGTTAGGCCATTTTTTGGTTGTATGAAGTTGACTGGTGGGCGAGGGAATGGTCCTGGTCACTAGTATTTTTCTGCTGAAAAATCTCGCGACCCCGATACCACTACGAGTACTTCCATTTTCTAAGGCTGAATACAGCCAAGAAAATTAGGTCGCTCGGCTCGTCAGCCTCCGTCTTTCAAGTCTCCCCTCGCCCAGCTGGAGACATTTTTAAAACGGCCATAAGCCGTTTAAAAATAGTGGGCGAGAGAGGACTTGAACCTCCACCTCTTGCGAGACCTGCTCCTAAGGCAGGCGCGGCTACCAATTACGCCACTCGCCCATAGATGCCCATACTAGCATATTTTAGTTTCTCGATTCAAACACGGATTCTTCCCCTACGGGGACGGTAGAGCTTTCCCATTTTTTCGCAATCTGATTGCTTAAAAATATGGGAGAAGCTTTTCGAATCCTACACGCAACTAAAACTATTTAGTTGCTTGGGCGGACCATTTAAAAAATCCTGTCTCTGCAGGATTTTTTAAATGGTCCGCCCAGTAGGATTCGAACCTACGACCTTATCCTTAAGAGGGATCTGCTCTACCGACTGAGCTATGGGCGGATATTAGAGAAATGTACCAGAAAAACGAAAAGAGGGGAAGGGGGAATCAAGGGAATCGGTCACAAGTATTTCTCTGCTGAAAAATCTTGCGACCCCGACTCACCCGCCTTCGCGGGTTCCGTCTTTCGATTCCCGCCCCGCTGGCCTAAAAAAGACTTTACAGTCTTTTTTGGTGGTCAGGAATATTTCTCTTGTCGTCACAAGAAAAATTTCACGACCCTAGCTCGCGGTTTTGCGTACTCGCAAAACATCGCTCCGCTCGGCACCAAGCTTAAATAAAGTAAAGCAGTTTACTTTATTTAAGCTTGGTGCCCGGGGCGGGAATCGAACCCGCACGGCCATAAGGCCACAAAATTTTAAGTCTTGCGTGGCTACCAATTACACCACCCGGGCAGACTATAAACATGGCGGGAATCGATCCTTACAGGATCAGTACAGCTTTCCCATTTTTTCGTAATCAGATTACTCAAAAATATGGGAGAAGCTTTTCGACTCCCGCACACATAGTGTTTCAACACTATGCTCCACGTCAGAAAAAGCTAACGCTTTTTCTTGAGACGTGGGAAAGGGTCGGTCACACATAATTTCTTGCTAGAAATTTGCGCGACCCCGACTCGGCTCGTCAGCCTCCGTCTTTCGACTCCCGCCCACGCAAGAAAAACAATTGTTTTTCTTGAGACGTGGGCGGGAGTCGAACCCGCGAATGTCGGTTTTGCAGACCGAAGCGTTAACCACTTCGCCACCACGCCTTATATCTTACTCACTCTTTTGCTCTGCTTGAGATATCTCCTCGATACGGCGGCGATTCTTCTCGCCCAGGTCTATGGCCACATCAAGCGTTGGCACTCGGCCGATACGCACTTCGGTGTTGATATAGCTCCGCAATGCCCCGCGCTTACGCTTAAGGAAATCTAGCACAGCCTCTTCCTTGTGTTCAGGAAGCACTGACACGAGTATGGTAGCACGTTTTTTATCACTCGTAAGTATCACGTCAGTAACGGTGATAAGGGAGGTGTGATTATTTTCTTCTAGGATAAAGCGAGCCGCTTTTTCGCGGATAGCCTCTCTCATACGCTCATTCTTTTGATCGTCCATAGGAATTATTTAACAACGGTAGTTATAGTTTCAACTAAGTCTCCCGGATTTATAGTAACCTCACTCTCAACCATGAGTCCACACTCTCCCTCACTTACCGTACTCGTTTTAACTTTAGCCTGCTGTAGCTCAAGGATGGTTCCCTTACCTAGTATTGATTCTCCGCGGGTTATGCGTACAGCACTTTTGAGCGTAATCTCTCCATTTTGGACCCTTCCACCAATAACCTGCTTTTGCTTCTGAACGCTGAATACTTTAAGTACCTTGAGAGTCCCCGTAACTTCCTCTACCTCTGATTTGGGAGTTCTTTCTTTTACAGTTTCTGCTAACCATTCAGTTAGTTTGTAAATAATGTTGAAAGTTTTTATGGTGATGCCGTGCTGACGACTTAATTCTTCGGCTTTGCTATCAACCTTCACATTAAAACCAATGATAATAGCTGAGGCAAAGGGGAGTGCGTTCTTGATATCGCCCTCAGTCACAGCTCCGGTACCGCTTGAAATAATTTTCAGGAATACTTTCTCGGTGTTGAGCTTCAAGAGTTCATGAGCTATAGCGTCGGCCATGCCGGCTACATCAGTTTTGAGAATAAGGGGGATAACAAGAACTCCTTCTGGCACCACAACATCCTCACCTTTGGCTTGTTCGCTTTTAAGAAGCAGGGCTGCTTCCTCGGCTTCTTTCTTGGTAGAGCAGGTGGTGAAAGTACTACCCACCTTAGGTTGAGTATTCCAGCCTATGATGCGCACAGGGCTACTAAACGTTGCACTAGATACCTTTTCCCCTAAAAAGTTTTCCATCATACGGAGTGGAGACACAGCGTCTCCCGCAACGACACATTCGTTGCTATGTAGTGTTCCATTTTTAACGATAACAGTAGCGGTGATACCTTTCTTTGAATCAAGGTTGGATTCGATAATGACTCCCTCTGCTCGACTATCATGGTCACCCGTTAATTCTTCAAGGTCAGAGAGGAGGATAATCATATCAAGCAGAGCTGGTACATTTTCACCAGTTTTGGCGGAAATAGGTACAGCTGAAATACTACCTCCGTACCCCTCAACGAAGATGCTGTGTTCAGCAAGGCTTTGTTTAGTTCTCTCCAAGTTAGCGTTTGGTTTATCTATTTTGTTGATAGCTACAAGATAGGGAATATGTGCTTCCAAAATAGTATTAAGTGCTTCTAGGGTTTGTGGCTTTACCCCATCCTCCGCTGAAACTACCAGTATCGCGATATCAGCTACCGCAGCTCCACGGGCGCGCATAGCCTTGAAAGCTTCGTGTCCCGGAGTATCGAGGAAAGTAATCTGTTGGGGGGTTCCATCTTCACGCTTGTGCGTAACCTCATACGCTGAAATGTGCTGAGTAATACCACCGAACTCTTTCTCCACAATGTTACTCTTTCGAATATAATCGAGCAGTGTAGACTTTCCATGATCAATATGCCCCATAACAGCCACAATGGGTGGGCGAGAAACTGATGATGATTTAGTAGATGTTGGTGACATAGTTTTAATTGAGTACAACAGGAAGTTTTTTGCGAGCTTCCGCTATTGCCTCGCCTTCTTCAGGAGTGAGTTCGATAGGGGAAACGAAGTTAGAGAGGGGCTTGGCGTAAATGCTTACTCGGTCTCTAGCGTAAATGCTAGAAATCACTATTCCCACACCCTCTTCATTTAGGAACGCAACAGCGAAGCTCTGCCCTCCCTCGTGCATATCCTTAAAAGCGTTAAAGCGAACTAGGCCTGTAGCTTGGGTACTGCGGAGCATCCTTTTCTCTGCTTTTCGTAGGTACGTGGTGATGTCTTTAACAAAAGCGTCGTACGTAACAACCTTCTCACCCAGCTTTGAAAGGGTTTCTGTTACATTCTCACCGAGGTCGTGGGCAAGAACTTTGTAGAGCTTTCGGTTTAGGATATACACCCAAACTAAAAGTAGGGCATTGGCTAGAAGGAGTATGAGAAAAGCAATGGTTTTAGAATCCAGCATAGAAAAAGGAAATTACACAATGAACGGGAGAGTCCATGGATATAGGAGGTCTCTTACCGTAGCATTATACACAGAAACCCCTATTTTTAAAGCTTTTTGACAGATTGAGCTTTTGTGTGTTTTTGTTTAAAGTGGGGTAGTATGAAAGCTATGTTACGGACTCTACAATCAGTTTTATTTCAAAACCAGCCCGAAAAGCGGGTGTATTTGGACTACGCAGGGGGAACTCCTCTTGGGAAGGCTGGCAGCCGGGCGCTTTTGGACTATGCCAAGGAGGGGCTCAGGGCTCCATTTGGTAATCCAGCCTCAACGCATACTGAGGGAGCTTTAGCGGCCAAAATTCTGGAGGGAGCTCGACGGGAGTTGGCACGTACCCTTGGGGTGCAAAGCGATGAGATTATTTTTACTGGGAATGCTACTGAAGCCAATAATCTAGCAATTTTGGGAGTCGTACGAGCTTTAAAAAATAAGCGTGATACAGAAGGAGTAAAGGAAGCACTACACGTTATAACTTCAAGTATTGAACACTCATCAATTCTTGCAGTTTGCAGGCAGTTGGAAAAAGAAGGTGTTGCGGTAACGTATCTTCCCCCAACAAAAGATGGAGTGGTGAGTGTAGAGTCAGTAAAAGCCGCGCTAACACCACATACAGCACTCATCACACTTTCGTATGTGAATAGTGAGCTTGGTACCATAACGCCGATACGGGCGATTGCAAAGGAAGTACTAAAGTTTCGCAGAGAGAAAAAATCAGCGCTTGGGGGAGTGTTTCCTTATATACATGTAGATGGGAGTCAGGCAGAAACACAGCTATCACTCGATCCCCACGCACTCCTTGTTGATTTCGTTACTATGGATGGTGGGAAGTGTTATGGTCCCAAGGGTGTTGGGGCGCTCGCAGCACTACGCGAAAGGTCATTACAACCACTTCAGTATGGCGGCGCGCAAGAGAGAAGCTTGCGTCCGGGAACGCCGAGCGTCATGCTCATCCAAGCTTTTGTAGAAAGTTATAAAGAGTGCGTTACGCGCCGTGATGCAGAAATAAAAAAGCTCCAAAATCTTGAAAAGTATTTGAGGGGAGAACTAGAAAAGAATTTGGGTGGAGCTGTAGTGCACGGAACTTTGAGTAATAAGATAGCGGGATTTTGCAGTGTGTGTATTAAAGAGTTAGAGGCGGAGTTTGCGGTACTTCAACTAGATGTTAGAGGTATTGCTGTGTCTTCAGCAAGCGCTTGTATGTCTCTTGGCGGTACCGGTTCCTCGTATGTCGTAGCAGCGCTACCCTCTGGTAAGGAGTGCGCGGCTCATTCACTTCGCATTAGTATGGGGCGCTACAGTACCAAGGCAGACATCACTCGCCTTATCAAGGCCCTTAAAGAAATAGTACGGTAACTATTGCCGGTAGTTGCGGGTACTATACGTACAGTTTTCCCCTGGTGTTCCTACCGCTTTTTGTTTGCTATTATGATACGTATGATGGATATAAAAGATCTCAATAAAACACAGGTCGTCATGCTTTGCTTGCTTTGCTCTTTTGTAACGAGTATTGCAACTGGAATCGTCACTGTTTCGCTCATGGATCAAGCTCCACTTGGTGTCACCAACACTATTAATCGTATCGTTGAGCGCACGGTAGAGAAGGTCACTACACCAACTATTATTGGAGGCAAAAATACAGTGAAAGAGACCACCGTAGTTGTGAAGGATGAGGACTTGGTCACTAAATCAATTGAGTCAATGAAAAACTCTGTGGTTGCTGTTCGGTCACGCGCTATCGGCACAGATGGCGTGGTCACCAATACTTTTCTTGGCTGGGGTACAGTACTCTCGAGTGATGGACTCATACTAACTGACGCTTCTATTTTAGGGGGTGGGGTTAATTTTGGAATACAAACTGAGGACGGCAAGATTTTTGATGTTAAGGTTGCGCGAGTGAATGAGAACACTGATGTGGCGCTTTTGGCGTTAGATAAAAATGCTATTAAAGACAATAAAGATTTGGCTAATTATGTTTTTGTGCCTGCTAAAATCGCTGATACAAACAATCTCCAATTGGGGCAGAACCTTGTGGCGTTTGGGGGAAGGGGGAGCAAGAAAGCTATAACTATCGGAGTTATTTCAAGTCTTGCGCTCAGCGATATTAAGGGAGAAAGTGCTAGCTCAACTCCGAAGAAGCGTGTCGTTAGTATTGATGCAACAGTGGTACCCTCCCTTGGTATTACAGGGGGACCATTAATTAATAGTTTTGGGGAAGTAGTTGGGTTTAGCACACTTTCTGGACTTGGAGATAGGGTAGCTAGTTATGTGCCGATTAGCTATGCTAAGGACGAGCAGGCATTTATAAAGTAGTACGGTTAGAGCTCGGCTAGTTTGGGCTGTTTGGTAAAGGGAATTTTTGACAAAGGTAAAAAAATTGTGCATAATATCAACCTATTTTGAAACACTATGCCACCATTTGAACATTTTACGAGTAAGGCCCGCGAAGCTATTAGGAAGGCTCACGAACTCGCTATTGAGCGAGGGGTAAACCAAGTGAACCCAGTTCATTTGGCTATTTCACTACTCCTTCAAGATGAAAGTCCTATTTTTTCTATTCTAGATGTTTTGGAAATTGACAGTGCTGCACTTACCGATGGCTTCATGGAGTCTCTCGAAGGGGCTGTGGGGAGTGAAACACTTTCTCCATCATTTCAGATTTATTTAACTCCTGAACTGGCGCAGGTTTTGGAACATTCCGGTAAAGTTGCTCGCAACATGCAGGATGAGTTCGTGGGTGTTGAGCACCTACTCGTTGCTCTTCTCGAGGTGGCTTCTGAAGCGCGAGATATTTTCACTCGGTATCGAGTAACGAAAGAACTTGTTATAAAGGTTATTAATGAAATGCGTAAGGGGAAAATCGCTGATGCTCCTGCAGAGAAGAAATATCGCGCTCTTTCGAAGTACACACGCAACCTTACTAAGCTTGCAAGTGAGAACAAGCTTGATCCAGTTATTGGACGCGATACAGAAATACTTCGCATCATTCAGATCCTTTCTCGTCGTACCAAAAATAATCCGATTCTAATCGGAGAAGCCGGTGTTGGTAAGACAGCTATTGTAGAGGGACTTGCTAATCGTATCGCCGCGGGTGATGTACCGGATTCTCTAAAGGGTAAAGAACTTGTTTCTCTTGATCTTGGCCTACTTATCGCGGGTACAAAATATCGTGGTGAATTTGAAGAGCGCCTCAAAGCCATTATGAAAGAGGTAGAGAAGTCTGATGGAAAAATAATTCTCTTCGTTGATGAGATACACACTATTGTGGGGGCCGGCGCCGCTGAGGGAGCTATGGATGCGTCTAACATGCTTAAGCCAGCGCTTGCTCGCGGTGAATTACGTGCTATTGGAGCGACAACACTTAAGGAATATCAAAAGCATATTGAAAAAGATCCAGCCCTTACCCGCCGTTTTCAACCAGTGTATGTTTCAGAACCAAGTGTAGAGGACACCATCGCCATTCTTCGAGGACTTAAAGAAAAATACGAGCTCTATCATGGGGTGCATATATCAGACGATGCTCTTATTAGTGCAGTAGAACTCGGTAGTCGATACATTACTGATCGCTATCTACCGGATAAGGCGGTAGATCTCATTGATGAGGCGGCCTCGGCTTTGCGCATTGCCCTTGAAAGTAAACCAGCTATTCTGGAGGAAACTCACCGCAAGATAATGCGACTCCAAATTGAAAAGGAGGCACTGAAAAAAGACGCTGAAACCCTTGAGGGTAAAAATGCTAAAACTCGAATCAAAGCGATAGATAAGGAAATCGCTGATCTTGAGGAGAAAACGCATGACATTGGTATGCGCTGGAACAATGAGAAGGACTTGCTTTCAAGTATTCGCCAGATCAAAAAGCAACTTGAAACCCTTCGCAATGAAGCTGAAACTGCCGAAGCTAAAGCCGATCTTTCAAAGGCAGCTGAAATCCGCTATGGCAAGATCCCACAACTTACAAGTGAACTTGAAACCAAGAGTAAAAAATTGGAGAAGCTACAACGCTCACGTCGTATCTTGAAGGAGGCTATTACCCCGCAAGAAATTGCTGATGTGGTAGCTCGTTGGACTGGGATTCCAGTTACGCGCATGCTTGAAGAAGAGGCCGCGAAACTTTCACGTATGGAAGAAGAGCTTGAAAAACGTGTAGTTGGACAGAGTGATGCAGTGAAGAAAATATCAGATGCTGTTCGTCGCTCTCGTGCTGGCATTTCAGACCCTAATCGTCCTATTGGTTCGTTTATATTCTTGGGTCCCACAGGTGTTGGTAAAACAGAACTTACCAAGGCGCTCGCTGAGTTTATGTTTGATACAGACAAAGCACTTATTCGGGTAGATATGAGTGAGTATATGGAGCGCCACGCAGTTTCTAAACTTATCGGTAGTCCTCCAGGATATGTAGGACATGAAGAGGGTGGCGCACTTACTGAAACCATTCGCCATCGTCCCTATAGTGTTATTCTCTTTGATGAAATAGAGAAAGCACACCCTGAAGTATTTAACATACTTCTTCAGGTACTAGACAATGGACATCTTACTGACTCAAAGGGTCGCGTTGCTAACTTCAAGAACTCCATCATCATCATGACCAGTAACATTGGGGCGCAGTACATAGATCGCATGGAGCAGATCGGCTTTTCAACTACAAGGGATAATGCTGAAAAAGAATACTCGCTAGCAAAAGAAAAGGTGGAAGAAGAACTTAAAGAATATTTCCGTCCCGAGTTTCTCAATCGCTTAGATGACATTATTATGTTCGATATCTTGAAACCAGAAGTAATTCGCAAGATTGTAGAAATACAAGTAGACCTAGTGAAAGCGCGTCTTGCTGAAAAGAAAATTACCCTTCTTGTTGAGAATCCGGTGTACGAACTTTTAACAAAGGAAGGCTATAATCCGCATTATGGAGCGCGACCACTGAAGCGCCTTATTCAAAACAAGATTCTAACACCCGTTGCTAACTATATGATTAGTAAGGGGGTTGCAGAGGGTGGAACCATCACCGTGTCACTTAAGGGTGAGGAGTTTGTTTTTGATATCAAAAAGGGGAGAGGGCAGAAAATGCATATGCCGAAGGAGATGGTAGTGGGGTAAGGATTGTTTAGTGAACACATAAAAAAGTCTTATCCTCGTGGTCAGGAATATTTTACTCTTCGTCACTCGCAAAATTTCACGACCCTGGCTTGAGCTATGCTGGATTCAGTCACTTATAAAACTTTACTAAGTTTTTGCCTTTGTGGTCACGAATATTTTACTCGTCGCCACTCGTAAAATTTCACGACCCTGGCTCGCGGTTTCGGTTACTACCGAAACATCGCTCCGCCTCGCACAAGTAGCAAAAAATCCCAAGCAGTTGGGATTTTTTGTCTTGTGCGCCGGGCTGGATTCGAACCAGCGAAGGCCGAAGCCGACAGATTTACAGTCTGTTGTGATTGACCACTCCACCACCGACGCATTACTAACAAGGGCTAATATAACAGAAAAAATTAAAATATAAAAGAAAAAAGGGCCGCGCAGTTTACGCGGCCCTTTGTGACACATTCGACTTCTACAGGTTGAGGCGAACAGTGCTGCCGTCACCACCATCCGCTGTCCGGATTACCCCGTAGACCGTTTGCGGCACCGTTTCCCCCTGAGGGAAGACGCCGATCATTCGGTTGAAGACTCCGGTTCGGGAAATCGCGAGCAGGGCGGCCCTGGCGTCGGTGTCGAGCGGAAGCGACACATGCCCTTTGCCGGCCAGCTTCTCGATGGCGAGGCTTTGGGCAACGGAGCACTGAGGAGCTGCTTCCATCGGCCCTACAACCCAGCCGAGCCCCGTGAGCTGCGTCAGGTTAGAGCCGTTGAGCTTCGTTCTTCCGAGCGAGTCGGCGGCCGTTTGCAACGCCGCCCTTCTTTTTGCTATCGTCATTCTGACTCCTCTATTTCAGGTTAATGGATGTACAGATCCAGCCTTAAAACAAAAAGCAGACCGGAATCTGAAGAGAACTTTACTATAGAACCACACAAATACAAAGTGGAAAAGGGCTTGACCTTTCCCCTATATATGCTATTATGCAGGCTATCAATAAGAAAACGACGGCAGCAGTGCCGCCGTTTTCTGTTGGCAAAATCAGATCATCTAACATTGAGGAGGGTAGCATGCGGTTGGTACCATATCGTGAGCAGGGCTGGACGAGTGGACTTTTTTGCCTTTGCGTTAAGGAGGGCGACATGTCGCTCACCCTCGCGGAGCTGCAGGAGCTGTGCGTGGAGGCCGTGGGGAAGGTCCCCGGTCTTGAAATGGTTGTGCCTGTGTCACATGGGCGTGGGTTCATCTCGTTTGATGTGGTCCCGCAAACGAGAGGTGATCTGCTCGCGCAGTTCATCATCGAACTCAACAAGGTTTTGGCGAGGCGGGATGAGAAGCAAGAAGCCCTTGCCGCCTGATGTTCTTTCGCGGCTATGAGCCGCACCAATTCAAAGCCGCAAAATGCGGAGGGGGGCGCACAACTTTCTAGTGCGCCCCCTATATTTTTTTATTCTACGCTATAGATAGTAATGCTTTCTTTCTTTCCCTTTACAGTAGCTCCGCCAAGCGCGGTTATCTGTAGCCCTTCAGTATCATGCAAAATTTTTTTCGTACTCTCACCTATAATAATTTTCGCATTATATTCTTTGGTTAAACCTTCAAGGCGGGAAGCTGCGTTTACTGTGTCCCCAATAGCAGTGTAATCAAAGCGGATATCCGAACCAACATTCCCGACAACTGCTCTTCCACTATAAATCCCGATACCGATAGCTATTACTGGTTTACCCTCACTTTTGAGTTCTTCATTGAGGGCGTGCAACTCTTGCAGCATTCCTTTTGCCGCACGTACGGCTTTGCTCGCTTGTAGAGGATCGTCTATCGGAGCTCCCCAGAAGGCCATGATAGCGTCCCCAATGTACTTATCTAGCACTCCATCATTATCAATGATTTCCTTTGTCACCGCCTTAAAATAGCGGTTAAGGAGGGTGACGAGCTCGGTTGGTTCAAGTCCTTCTGATAAGGTAGTAAAGCCCCTAATGTCAGAAAAGAGTACGGTGATCTCGCGTTCCTCTCCTCCCAATTTTACATTTTTTGGATTAGCTAAAAGTGTGTCGAGGACATGGCCTGAAACATATTTGGAAAAAGTTTGTTTGATAAGCTGTTTTTCATTTTCACTCCGCAGCGACTTGTAGAGTGAATGAGTAATAGTGGTAAGTAACCAGGCGAGGGTAAGGTGCATGATATTTATAACAACACCTTTTTCAAACAGAAGCATTGCAAGGAGAAGTAGAATACTACCAAAGAGTAGGTTAAGGAGTACGGCAACAACAACTCGTCTTGTTACTAAGAAAAGTATCGTTGAAGCGTAAGCGATAAGAAAAATGCAAAGTAAAGAAACTTTCTGTGAGAGTGGGGTTAGGGTTAGGCCTTGGAGTAGCATGTTCGCGATACTGGCATGGATATAGACTCCGGGCGTGCTGGGAGAGAGAGGGGTCTTTTCACTATCGCGTAAACTTGGAGCGGTTGCCCCAACAAAAACAACGCTTCCCTTTAAAGTGGGGGGATCTTTTTCGAGGAGGCGATAGAGGGGGATGGTGCGAATGTTTTCTGGGTTACCACTGTAGACTATTCGTGTAGTGCCTACGTGTGAAGTAGTGCTTGGAAGTAGTTGTGCGCGAGACACCGCCTCAAGAGCGAGAGCCTGATACGGCGTTTCTTGGTATTTAGTGCTTAGGGGGAAAGTGCGGACTATACCATCTCTGTCACTAATCACGTTTACAATACCGAGACTCGTGTTTGCGTTCTTGAAGTTTGTCTCGGGCTCTATGAGTTCAAACGTGGAGGCTAGATTTTTTGAGAGAATAATATTTTTAGCTTCAGCTCCCAGAATTACAGGAAAGGTAACTGAGTTTAGGGCATTCGCGAGAGAAGCATCATCCTGCTGTCCAAGGCGTGAGGGTTCACTAAGTAGGACATCAAGTGCAAGAGCGCTTGGTGGATTTTTGTTTAATGCTAGTAAAAGTTTTGCATACACATCCCGTGGCCATGGCCATTGACCGAGGTGAGCTAGGGACTCGTCATCAATTGCCAGAACAACAACCGGAGTATTGGGGTTTTTGGTAGCAAAAAAAGTATCTTCGATGCGCGATTCAGCACTGCTCCAAAGTGAAATACTATATGAGAGCGCTATGAGAAGCGCTACTAGAGTAGCAATAGGAAAATAGGCAAGCGTGTCCCGTCTTTCCATAGTCAGTTTATTGTCCACCAATATCTTCTGGCTTTACAATTTCTGCCTTCGCTCTTACGTGGATAACAGGCCCTCCAGCAGTAAGTTGACCCTTGGTCTGTTGGAGGGTTGCGGAAACACCTCCAAAAGCCTCACCGTTTTCACTGATAGTTGTCCCAAGTTTAGCCACAAAAACTCCATCTTCAGAGATGGTCCCAATATCGCCAATAACCTTATAGGTAACTTTTTTAGAAATATTAATTAGTGACGTGGTGTGCTCACTTGTCCCGTCCTTTGCATATGTGGAAAATATAATCTTATCCCCCTCCTCTAGATCAATTTGAGCCTTTTTATTAACGGTACAGGGATTGACGTTACTAGGTAGGACTATTGGGTCAAATACATCGTCAGATGTTAGGGATAAATCGTGAACACATTGAAACGCAGTGTTGGTTTTTACTTGAGCGTCGGCCAGTAGGTTGTTTGCAACACCATCTCTAGTTTGTGCCTTTTCCGTGCCTTTTGCCTTTTGACTATCAACAGATTTGGCATCAATAGAATTTTTCTCATCTATATTATTTGAATTATTTTTTCCAGTGACGTCTTGCCTCTGCTCATCTTCAGCTTTTTTTTGAGGCGCAACTTTATACAGGTTTTCGGTTACCCTTTGCTCCAAAATAGTTCGCCAAGTTTTTTCATCTTTGTTTGCAGCTCCTTGCTTCACTGTCTCTATTTCTTTGTTAAGGTCTTCATCATCTACTTTGACCTTTTTTATCCAAATATCGTTTTCAATAGGGTTGGTGGTGGTGCTGATACGTGACTTAAGTACTGGTGAGGTGGTTGCTCTGGCTAGCTCTATTTCTTTGTTACCAATTTCAATATACGCCTTCTCGCTGATATCAACCGCAGCATTAGTAAGAGGGGTATTAGTTTTGGGATCAAGTGGGGCAACAGAGACCGTGTGCTCAGAGCCTAGTATCCATGATTTATTGTTTTTGTATCCGATACCGAAAGCAGTACCACGCACAGTAGCCACGGTATTGCTAGTTTTAACCTCCCAATGTGAGGCGGGGGTTGCAAGTCCTACTACTTTTGACCATAGGCGTCCAGAGATTAGTTTAACCTCAACAACAAGCGATTTATCAGTTGGAGTATAGGAGAAGTTATCGAGTGTAAGACTTGTTTCCTTGTCTACTCGAAGTACGGATCCATCGGGAAAATGAACTACCGCTTCAGTATTTTTACCGGTTTCCAAGGTGTCACCCGCCTTAACAGAATCACCGGTTTTAAGTGGGGTTCCTTGACCAGCCCCGTGGAGAAATACCGCTCCTTGCTCGATTTCAATCCAGGCCATGGAGAGGGTTACGACCTGTGGGGATTCTGACACCTTATCCTTGCCAGCTTCATATTTAACCACTCCATATCCTCCTGCAGTAATACCTAGGAGAACAAGGACAGTGGTGATAATTCGTGCAATCATGGTCTTAGTAATTAATGGTTAATACTATTGTGGGTAATTCTACCATAATGGGGGAGAGGAGTTGATTTTTTAGGCCAAATAGGCTAGAGTATGCGAACTTACAGAAGCCAAATTAGACACATATGTCACAAGATCAACTCATCATTTTGCGCAACAAAGACACCGGAGAGGCGTATTATACGCGCAAGAATAAGAAGAAAGTGCCTCGCAAAATAGAGCTTAAAAAGTATAGTAAGAAGCTCCGCAAGCACGTTACTTTCAAGGAAACAAAGAAGTAAGGAATCACCCCTAAAGGGGCAAGTGTTCCCTTAAAAACGCTGTTCAAAACAGCGTTTTTTTGTTACCCTTTCGCTATTGGGCCTATATGACTACATATAGGCCCGTCGCTCGGAAAAAGAGTAAGTGAACTTCCTCTTTGTTCCTCGCTAGGGCCTATAGTTTAATGGTAGAACGTCGGTCTCCAAAACCGTCGGTCGGGGTTCGATTCCTCGTGGGCCCGCCACGAAAAAAGTTGCTTAAGATTTTTCGTGGCGGGCCCAAGGAAGGTGGATGACCACCTTCCGTCGAGGAATCGAAAGACGGAACCCGCGCAGGCGGGTGAGTCGGGGTCGCGAGATTTTTCAGCAGAAAAATACTTGTGACCGATTCCTTGTGAAAATTATCCCATGACTAATTCCACCGAGACATACAACGAAGAGTGGTTTAAAAAAAGGGCTTTAGCTTCTTTAAAAAAAGTAGATGATACTACCTGGGATTATACAGATTCTCTTTTGTTGTACTCCCCACAAGGAGCTACTGCTTACACAAATGCTCAAGAAGAAACAAGTCCTTATTATATTTCTGTTATAAAACCAGAACTAGAACATTTAAACGTTGTCGCAGAGGAAGTGTCGAAAATACTTCCACAAAGCTTTGACTTTATAGCTCTCGGTCCTGGAACTGGAGAAAAGGAAGTATATTTTTTAGATGTATTTAAGAAACAAGGGAAAGATTTTACTTATATTCCGATAGATGTAAGTGACCATTTTCTTCGTCTTGCAACAGAAGGGGCTCAAAAAAAGAATATTATAGTTGCACCAAAGAAAATTTCCTTTGAAGAATTTTCTAAGATTGAAAAAGGAGAAAAAATTCGATTTGTTTCTTTACTTGGTTTAACTTTTTCTAATTATACTCCAGCGTCTATATTGCAGCTTCTTCGAGATGTTGCAGGGGTAGGTGGATATATTTTTATTGACACTCAAATAGCAGAGAGGTCTAATCTTGTAGAACTTAAAGATATATATCAAAAGTATGTGGCTCCAGCTTGTACTCAGAAAATTAGATTAATCGGGCTTGATCCAATGATTGATGTTTCCGAAAGATTGGCTGATGAACAAATAACAATTAGTTGTTTTTTAAAACATGCCAACGAGATCTTGCAGAATAAGGGGCTAAAAAATGGGGATAAAATTATTTTATTCCAATCTTTACGATCAAGTAAGGACTCTTTTGAAAAGATGCTGAGTACTTTTAGTTCAATTATTTTTGATAAGGATGGCTCTTATATTTCTGCACTTATAAAAACATAAAGGGAGACTTCTGGTCTCCCTTTATGTTTTTTGTTTCAATTCTCTAATTCCAACCTGCGAGTATCGCCCCCATCGCAATCATGCAAACTAGAGAAGAAGTAATCTCAAAAAGCCAAAGCTTCTTTGATGCCTTCATCCAAATAACATCCATAGAGGTAGAAGTAACAATAAACCCAAGCCATAGCCAAGCGGCAACTATAGCTCCACGGAAGGCAGTACGCTCACCAATAAGTCCAGAAGGGAAGGCGGCCCATAATACTCCTTCGATGATAGTGGCAGTTAGAATGTTAGCGAGCAAATTATAGAGCATTTGCGGCACCATATCAGAAAGCTTTTCATTTCCGGTAGGTACTATGTTAGCAAGACGCATCCATAGCTTTCCCAAAAGTGGTCCATGAAAAAGAAAACCAATAATAAAGCAAACGACTGCAGCAACCAAAATAGCAACAAGATTCATAAATTCTTAAAAAACGAATAATAGGTAAAGTGTATCGTTTTATTTGTTTTTTTCAATCAAGCTATACCTTGATCCAACTAATAGTCTTATCTCTTTTAAACCAGGTACGCTGACGTTTAACATAGTGCCAGATTTCATTTTGTAATTCTTTAGTGAATTGTTGTTTAGTAATTTTCTTTTGCAGGAGTCGTGCTAAGTAACGATACTCAAGCCCCAGTTCCTCCATACGCTTGAAGGAGAGACCATCATCATGCAACCTCTCGGCTTCCTTTAACATCCCTTTTTTCATTCTTGCTTCTAGACGCTTCGCTATACGTTCTTTGAGCACTGTGTCAGGGAAATCTAGTCCAATTTTAATAACAGCGTAGTTTGCTGATCGGGCGCGAGATGGGGGGACAGAACCGAGTGCGTCAGCAATTTCAATAGCACGAACGAGACGCACAGGATTATCTTTGTCGATAGTAAGCGCACGCCTTGGATCTTTCTTCTTTAGGAGTGCAAAAAGTTCTGCTTTAGAAAGTTTAGAAAGTTTTTTTCGCAATTGTTTGTTTGGTGACACTTCGGGCATAGAGACTTCTCCAAGGAGGGCAGAAATATAGAAGCCGGTGCCTCCACAGATAATGGGAAGCTTACCCCTCTTTAGAATACTGGTAATTGCTCTTTCACCCTTTTTCACAAAATCGGAAACAGTAAATTGTTTCTTGGGGTTAGCAACATCAAGGAGGTGGTGCGGAACACCTTTCATTTCTTTTTTAGTGATTTTGCCAGTGCCCAGAGTAAGTCCACGGTACACTTGGCGTGAATCAGCAGAAACAACTTCACCATTTAGACTTTTGGCCAATGTAACTGCTAGGTCACTTTTGCCTGTTGCGGTGGGGCCGAGGATGACAATAACCAAGGGAAGGGGATTTTTTGGTTTGAGTTTTTGCATAGGGTGATATTTACAGAAAGTAAGATTTTTACAAGTACGAAAATGTTTAGTCCCTCCGTCGCAAGCGACGGAGGGACAGAGCTGAGTCATGTACCTCCTCCATAGAAGGGGAGGCTTGCCACCACGGCGATTGTGGTTGGCACTAGGACCTTGTTGAAGAGCGAGACCATCATCGCCACAGTCCTGACCGACAGGGCCGGGACCCCGAGCGCAAAGCAGATTTCGCCTTGCACCCTATCAACCCATTTGTGCTCACGCTCTACCACACGCTCTACCATCTGTGTGAGCCAAAGCGGACCTCTCAGAACTATTGCCATTTTATCCCCCCCGGGAAAAAAAGATCTAAGATAACAATACAACGCCTCCTGGAAAAAACAACCCCTCCGCCCGCAAACTGCGAGGGAGGGGGGTGCCGCTGGCTGTGAGGCCTAGCGACGGATCGGGCGAAGCGCCTCGACGCGCTTCATTCCGGCGATCAGCAGCACCATACCGCAGGCAATCAGCGGGATCGAAATCCCGAAAAACTGGGCAATGGCTTGCATGACGTTTCTCCTTAATAAGGCCGGGGTTAGCCGGCGGACAGTTGTGCGAAGACCCCTCCGCACCTGATGTGTATAGTATCATATCTATATACAAAAGTCAAGTAATATTGCATAATATAGAAATTGGTAAAACAGCAGCAAATACCCGCTCTCTATGAGCGGGTATTGTGTGAAAAAGCCCCCTGGTGGGGGCCTTAAGCGGGCGATCCCGCGGGGGTCATGCTGCGGCAAGAGTTCCATATTGACCGTGCAGCTCCTCAGCCTGATGCACTAGCCGGGCAAGTTCCTGCGCGAAGTCCTCGAAGCCCGAAGGTGTTGCAAGAAGGCTGGCGGTAAGGACGCCGCTCATCATCTGAAAGCTTATTTCACCGCTATAGTCCTCGGCCCTTACCCGGAAAACTTCAATTCGGTAAGGTCCAATTCTTTGTTCGAGATGCCCAACCTTGAGTCTTCCCATGAGTTGGGTTATCGTCCCATCGTTCGGGGGCAAGAGGCTGTTTTGTGAGACTTTGCTGAGCGGGTAGTGGAGCAGTTCCCGCGCCTTTTCCACCGTGAGTTGAGGCTTCCTCCCTGATGGGAAGACAAGCTTCCACACCAAGAACCCCAGTACGACGATGATTGCGATGCCGAGCCAAAGCCTTTCCATGATGCCCTCCCTCCAGTTATGAATCGGATACTACTCTAAAGAAAAGAGTATCACAGCTTTCGATAGAAGAAAATTTTACTTACTTATTTTTGTGCCGCGGGGGAGAATCGGTTACAGGTATTTTTCTAGTGAAAAATCTCGCAACCCCGCCTCGCGCCGTCGCGCTCCGGCCTTCGATTCTCCCAACACTAAAAAACATAACAAGAACAGTTTTTTAGTGCCGCGGGGGAGAATCGAACTCCCATGGGTTACCCCGCACGATTTTGAGTCGTGTACGTCTACCAATTCCGTCACCGCGGCAGACTTTTCTTAATATACTCCTTTCCTACTCCACTTTTCAAATACTTTTCACGCTTCCTAGCTTCTATTCTTGTCGGATATTTTTCAATGGTAATTATATCAAAAGGTGCATAGGCTCGGGTTGTCTTATTTTTCCCTAAGTTGTGACAGTCCAATCTTTGAGAAAAATTTGAAGTTAGCCCAACGTATATGTAATTTCTTACCTTACTTTTGATTACATAGACTGTGTACATGTTTTACCAACCTGCCTGCCGGCAGGCAGGTTCCGGCAATAGGCTTACCTTACCGCAAGAAGGGATTTTCTTCAATATTTTATGCTTTAAGAAGTGCGTGCTAAAATCTCAGTATGTCGCAATATTTAAGTGATTCTATTTTTTGGATTGAGGTCGATAAAATTGATCCCAATCCATTTCA
Organism: uncultured Candidatus Saccharibacteria bacterium; assembly: GCA_964385825.1. Taxonomy (GTDB): domain Bacteria; phylum Patescibacteriota; class Minisyncoccia; order Phycocordibacterales; family JAKFXT01; genus JAKFXT01. The sequence continues at coordinate 231,802 of CAYLPX010000001.1, read as the reverse complement.
ACCTCGTCGTGAGTTTGATGAGGCTCGCCTTAAGGAACTTGCAGATTCACTTCGTCAGTATGGTTTTCTTCAGCCGCTCACTGTCACTCGTAAGGAAGTGATGATGGAGGACGGAGGGCTTCAAACTCGTTATGAACTTATAGCTGGTGAGAGACGTCTACGTGCTTCAAAGCTTGCAGGACTTACCACGGTTCCTGCTACTATTCGCGCGGGAGAAGATGATAATCGTGTAAAACTTGAATTAGCTATCATTGAGAACTTACAGCGTGAGGATCTTAACGCGGTGGACCGAGCTCGCGCTTTTGAGCGCCTTGTAAATGAATTCGGCTTTAAGCATGCACAGATTGCTGAGAAGGTTGGTAAGAGTCGTGAGTATGTTTCAAATACATTACGCCTCCTTTTGCTTCCACCTGAAATGATAGAAGCGGTATCAACCGGAAAAATTAGTGAAGGACATACACGACCGCTTCTCATGCTTGCCGATAGACCAGATGAGCAGCTAGTTTTGTTTAAGGAGATTGTCTACAAACGTCTTTCTGTGCGAGAAACCGAAGGATTGGCAAGACGTGTGGCGTACGATCGTGTACGCAAGAAGGAGTACTTGCTAGATCCAGATATAGCCGACCTTGAAACGCAGTTAACAGAAAGTTTGGGTACTCGGGTGAAAATTGAACAAAAAGAGAAAGGAGGGAAAGTGGTTATTGATTTTTTTGGTGCTGAGGATTTACGAGCACTTACTGAAGCCCTTAAAAGTAAGGAAAGTAAGGGGGCCGATCATCTGCTTAATAAGTTTATTGAAAAGGAAAAGCAAAATCCCAATACTCGCCCAACCATGCAGGAAGCTATAGCAGAAAGGGAAGCCGAACTAACAGGTGGCAAAGTTGGTGGGGAAGCAGGGCTACCAGAAGTTGCAGCGGATACTACTCCTTACATAGCACCAAACAACTTACCAGAAATGTCTACAGAAACAGTACCAGAGGTGGCTCCTCAAATGTCTCCTGCCGTTATTGCTGAACAAGAACTAGCCACAACTTCAGAACCTGAAGCTCCGGTTGATGATCGCAGTCGAGAGGAACAAGAGGAGGATCTCTACTCAGTGAAAAATTTTGTAATTTAAAAAATTGCCGCGCGGGCCCTTGGGCGTCGCGCGGCAGCGTTTGGGATTTCACCCCCTTACCTCGAAGGTGAAGGTGAACTGCGTTTGGAGGGTTGCAAGGAGCGTCTTGAGGGGCGCTACATCCTCTTTCACACTAGGCCGGCAGATCAGTTTGCCCCTATTAAAGCCCAGCCAGCAGAAGGTAGTGGGTTTCAGCTGGAGCCACAGCTTGAGTCGCTGTGGCCACGGCGGCAGGATGGTTATTTCCTGCGCCACGCTTCCGTCAGATAGCGTGACATTTCCCGCCTTCTGGAAAATTCCTTTGGCGGCCCTGCCGTGTTCCTGGGCAATATAGCGGATCACCTTCTCCGCAACCTTCTCAAGGTCGGCTGCGGTCATACTGCGTATGGTGCTCATGGACTTTCTCCAAAGTTTATCCGGAGTTTATACTACTCTTTTTGTGGTACTTGTGAAGCTATGCTCCAGGAGCTTTGATATCAAGCGCAGTTCTAATGTGGCGACGCGCTAACGTTGTTTTGGTAAAGTCTAGCCACTTTCTGGACGGTTTACTACTTGTTTTGGTAATAATTTCTACGATATCTCCATTTTGTAGTGGAGTATCTAGTGAGACTAATTTGTTATTAACTTTGGCACCGAATACATGGTTACCAATATCTGAATGAATGGCGTAAGCAAAGTCTACGGGGGAAGAATTAACCGGGAGATCTATAACGTCTCCGCGGGGAGTGAACGCAAAAAGCCTGTGTTCAAAGAAGTCGCTTTTCAAATTCTCCATGAATTCGTCCGATGGTTCTTCTTCAGTTTCACTTTCCGCAAGTTGCTTAATCCACTGTGGTACCGAGAGCCCCTCTTTTCGCTCCCCATCGGTAAAACGTTTCAATATTTTGGTAGGGGATGGTAGAAGGCGACGAATCCATAACATATTGGCTCCAAGTTTCCCAAGAGGTACACCTTCTTTGTATGCGAGATGTGAAGCAATACCGAATTCAGCTTCTCGGTGCATGGCGCTCGTGCGGATTTGGATTTCAATAATGGAACCATCTCCCATAAAAACGGTTGTATGGAGGGACTGATAACCATTAGGTTTAGGAACAGCAATGTAGTCCTTGATACGACCTAAAAGTGGGCGGAAGTTCGCATGTATGATGCCGAGCGCTTTGTAGCAATCACTTTCAGTTTCAACGATGATACGAATCGCAAGTAGGTCATAAATAGTACTAATATCTTTCTTACGCTCCAATTTTTTGTAAAGGCTGTAAATACCCTTAACCCGGTAGTCACTTTTAAAATTAGTGAGCCCAGAGGCGGCAAGAGCTTTCTTGATGCTATTTAGAAACTTAGTGAGGTTTTCATCCGCATGCTTACTCGTTGCTTCTTTAAGCAAATGTTTGGTACTCGTATACTCCTTCTCATTGGTGTAGGCGAATGCCAGGTCTTCAAGTTCACGATTCATCTGGCGCATACCGAGGCGATGAGCAAGGGGCGCATATACCTCTAGTGTTTCAAGGGCAATGCGACGTTGTTTTTCTTTCGGGACATGCTCAAGGGTTTGCATGTTATGAAGTCGGTCACAAAGCTTAATAATAAGTACGCGTATGTCTTGAGCTGTGGCTACGAATAATTTTCGTAGACTCTCGATGTGCCGCTGTGCGTCGGCTCGAAACTTAATTTTTCCTAGCTTAGTTACTCCATCGATAAGAAATAGGATTTCGCCTCCAAATTCCTTCTCAATAGTTTCTGGAGTTACCCCGGTATCTTCAATGGTGTCGTGAAGGAGTCCCGCAGCAATACTTTTAGCATCCATTTGGAGGGTAGCTAGATTTTTGGCTGTATAGAAAAGATGCGTGAAATACGGTTCGCCTGAATAGCGTTTGTGGTCCTTGTGAGCAATTTCAGCAAAAATAAAGGCTTTTTCAATAACAGCAATATCTTCTTTGCTTGGGTTATCGAGGAGGGAGATAATATCTGTTACTTTGGGGGTTTGCTGTTCCATTTCTCTATAGTACGGATATTCTTCTTGACATTCAAGTGTGCGAGCGGTTTACTGATTTTGGACAATAGCTCCCTAAGGAGGGGAATCATGCTGACAGTAGCCATGACTGCAATCTGCATCGCACTGACGCTGGTGTTTGTGGGCGTCGCGCTCTTTTACGCCCTACGTGGTTTGACTGCGCATATCGGGTATCGGAAGAGACAATCCTTGGCCAATGCCTGTGATGCTTACAGCAAGGCGGCACTGGCCACTACGGTGTGCTTCGTACTGATCTTGCTTAGTCACACGGTTCGTTGGGGTTTCGGTGGGGTATCGAGCATGCTTTTAGCTCTCGCCATCATCTCACTTTTCTTTGCATGGGGGCTTGCCACTACCTCGGAGGCTTACGAGGAAATGGAGGAGCAGCCATGCGATTTTGAAGCTGGTAGGCGCCACAATCGGAGAGCCTGAACATCAGCACAACCGCGGCCTCCCGGCCGCGGTTTAACATTTCTATTTTTTCTTTTTAAGACCTGCTTTAGGCTTCTCATCCATCTTATGTGGATTATGCATTGGACATGTTTTATTTGAGCAGCGTTCTGGAATAGTCTTCGTACCGATCATCATTAAACTTCCACATAGTTTACAAATATTACCGGTTGGCTTCGCTTTGATGGCATTTTTGCATGTTGGGTAGTTGCTGCAGGAGTAAAAAATACCAAAACGTCCACGGCGTTCAATCATAGTACCTGTGCCACAAGTAGGGCAAACAATCCCACTATCCTTTTTTGCTTTTTCAGTTGGGTCTTCTTTAATAAATTTACATTTTGGATAATTAGAACAAGCAATGAAGCGTCCGTAGCGCCCATCACGTTCCATAAGCTTGCCATCCTTACACTCAGGGCAGGCTTCACCAGTTAGTTTTGGCCCCTCAAGTTCAACACCGTCCACGGTACGAGCTCCATCACAGTCAGGAAAACGAGAGCAGCTCATAAACTTTCCATTCTTGGAAAGTTTGAAAATCATGGGTGAATTACATTTCGGGCAAGGGAATTCTTTTGGTGCGTCTCCCAGGTTAGTAATTTTCTCTGTTGCCTTACCACGAACTTTTATTTCTTTCGAAAATGGAGTGTAAAAGTCTTTAAGTGTTTTGGCATACTCACGCTTACCGTTTGCAATATCATCAAGCTCATCTTCCATCTCCGCGGTGAAAGTGTCACTGATATAATCCCCGAAGTTTTTCTCGAGGAATGAACTTACTACGTCCCCCGTGTCGGTTGGAATAAGCGTTTTACCTTGCTTGTCCACATAGCCACGTTCCTCAATAGTTTTCATAATGGAAGCGTAGGTAGAAGGTCGCCCGATACCGCGCTTTTCAAGTTCCTTAACGAGGCCAGCTTCGGTATAGCGGCCTGGAGGCTCGGTGGCCTTTTCAAGGGATTGTATATCAAGGCAGGTGAGCGCTTCACCCTTCTCAACTTTAGGGAGTTCTATATCCTCGCCGCGGGCATCGGGATCAGCTTTTAGCCATCCATCGAAAAGTACCCGTGAGCCATTTACGCTAAAGTTTGGTATATCACCGTCTACCACTTCCGCAGACAATTTCATGCGAAGTGTCTTGGCATCGGTCATTTGTGAGGCGATGGTACGACTACGAATCAGTTCATACAGTTTCTTTTGTTCCTCAGTAAGTCCTGCGGTAGCTTTGAGGGCGTGAGTAGGGCGGATGGCTTCGTGAGCTTCTTGAGCGTTCTTGCTTTTGGTTGCAAATTGTTTAAGGTCCAAATATTCTTTTCCGAATTGCTTTTCAATGGTGAGGGCGATTTCTTTCTGTGCTACAACACTAAGAGTAGTACTGTCAGTACGCATGTAGGTGATATGCCCAGATTCATAAAGCCTCTGCGCTACAGCCATGGTGCGAGAAGGAGAGAAGCCGAGGCGCGAGCTTGCTGTTTGCTGCAAAGTAGATGTGGTAAACGGGGCACGAGCCGCACGCTTCACTTCAGTTTCGGTAATATCTTTTACGCGCCAGGCGCCACTTTTTCCTTTACTTAAAATTTTCTCAACCAGCTTTATGTCTCGTGGTTCTTCATCACAAGAAACAGTGAATGAATTTCCCTTCTTTCCTTTCACTTCAGCAGTAATCACAAAATATTGTTCGGGGATAAAAGCGCGTATTTCTCTCTCACGCTCCATGATGATACGGAGCGCGGGGGATTGCACCCGCCCAGCCGAGAGTCCATAGCGTACCTTTTGCCAGATGAGGCCTGATAGGTCATAGCCTACAAGGCGGTCAAGTACTCGGCGTGCCTCCTGCGCTTCTTTGAGTTGCATATCTATTTTGCGCGGGTGATTCATGGCTTCCTTCACCGCTTCTTCCGTAATTTCATGAAAGACAATGCGCTCAGGGTTTTTGAGTCCCAAAGATTCTTTGATATGCCAGGCAATAGCTTCTCCTTCTCGGTCTGGATCTGTTGCTAGATAAATAGCCTTTGCTTTTTTAGCTAAACCTTTCAATTCCTCAATAACTTTTTCCTTTCCCTTACTAACTTCGTAGTGGGGAATAAAGCCACCCTCTATATCTATCGCCTTTTTATTATTCTTTGGTAGATCACGAATGTGACCAATGGATGCACGTACAGTAAAATCGCCACCAAGATATTTTTCAATAGTTTTGGCCTTAGCGGGAGACTCAACAATTAGTAATCGCATAGCGAACTAATACTATAGAACCTGTGTGCGTGTCAAATAACAACTATAAAAAATAAATAAAATAAATTTAAATTAAATAAAAAAACGCCCCGCATTACGCGGGGGTTTGCAGGGGGCAGCTCATCCACTGAGTGCCCAGAAATGCATGCTCAGGGTTTTCATGGGGACATCAAAGGCACGACATTCCCAGCCGACCTCATGGAACCGTTTCATCACGGCACGCACGACGTTGTTCGATGAGGCGGTTGGACCAAGTTCGAGGCGTACCGGATTCTCCTTGGTGCTGAACGCAATGGAGGAATTCCCCTCAATCGTCATCTTGTTTTCGGTGAGCAGCAGATGGTAGTTGAGCCATGCTACGAGCATGGCGACCTCCGCCTGCTCAAACGTCGTCAGTCGGAGTTCCGAGAGCGTGGGGTCCTTGGGACCAATTGCGGCAATGTACTCCATGTATCTCTCCTTGGGTGGTGGGTCTATCAGTATTTAATAGTATAAAACTGCCTTGTCAAACTTGGTACAATTTCCCCAAACTTTCTCTTATTAGTCCCTTAAGTTCCATCATAGTTAAGAGTGAGTTGACTTCACTAGTTGAAAGAGCAAGACATCCATAAATCATCTCTTTCTCGATTGGTTCTCGTAGAAGTTCCAAAACCCTTTGCTCGTCTGGAGTTAAGTTGCTCGGCATTACTTTTTCTTCACTCATAGTTGTTATATAGAGTGCCTCAAGTATGTCTTCGCTCGTGCGAATGGGGGTTGCGCCGAGTTTGAGAAGTAAATGTGGACCAGCTGATGTTTCGCTAAAAATAGAACCAGGGACAGTAAGCACATCGCGGTTGTATTCGGTAGCAAGGCGCGCAGTAATCAAGGTCCCACTTTGTCCCTCTGCTTCTATGATGAGGACTGCATGGGAGAGTCCGGCCATAATGCGATTACGTTGTGGGAAAAAGTATGGAGCTGATTTTGCATCTGGTTCAAACTCTGAAAGTAGCGCACCTCCTTCTTTTAGAATCCTTTGAGCAAGGTTGAAGTTCATTCGTGGATAGAGTACCGCATCATTAAGTCCTGAACCAGGAACAGCCAGTGTTTTTAGCCCTGCAGAAAGTGCTGACTCATGGGCAATGGCATCTATTCCAAGCGCAAGTCCAGATATGACGACTATGGGGTAGCCAGAGAGTCCAGAGAGTAATTTTTGGCAAGCCTCCTTTCCATAATTGCTGAACTTGCGTGAGCCAACCACTGCGAGAAATCTATTCTCCTCAAAGTCAGGAAGTATCCCTCTATAATAGAGTGATTTAGGAGCATCAGGGATTTCTAAAAGTCGCTCCGGGAAGTCTGCTTTAGGAAGTAGCTGTATTTCATCCATTATAGTAATCATAGCTTAAAAAAGTCGACCTATTTGCAATTCTTCAAGTTATGTGGAAAAACTACTAATAGGAAAAAACTGCCTAGGGGGCAAACATGCATAAGAAGGTTCTGGTTCTTTGTGCGGAGGCTGAGGCGCGGCGAGTCATGTGCCTTTGGCTCAATCAGGCCGGGTTTCCGACGGGGGAAGCTCGTGATCTGGAAGAGGCCAGTCGGCATCTTCGCGACTTTCCTGGCTATGGCGTTATCGCCCTGGGTGATCCCGAAGAGGTGAACACTCAGCATCTGGAGTCTCTCGATGTTGCCAACTGGGAAGGTTTCATCGTCGTTCGGGGGTCGGTAGCATTACTCGCGTCCGATTTTCCGTCACGTGAGCGGCTCTTTAGCGTTCAGCCGACCCCCATACAGGTCGCCGCGGATGCATGTCGACTTATGGGGAAATATATATGAGGGTGTGGGGCGGCCGGAGGCCGCCCTTTTTCTATTCTCTTGATTCTATCCTCTATTAACTATAGACTGTTACGTATTGGGAATAAATTATGCTTGATATTAAATTCATCAGGGAGAATAAGGAGGCCATAGCAGCGGGAGCTAAGAAAAAACATCTTGATTTTAATGTTGAGTCCCTAATTGCGATTGACGATAAGCGTCGTGAAGCACTTGCTTTAGTGGAGGCCAAGCGAGCTGAACAGAACAAGATTGCTGAACTTGTGCCGCGTGAGCAGGATACAGCGAAGCGGGCAGAACTTATAGAGCAGTCTAAGAAGTCTAAAGAACTATTGGTGGCAGAAGAGGAGAAGCTTAAAGAGGTAATGAAAGAGTGGCATCTTTTGATGCTTCAAGTCCCAAACATTCCTGATATGTCCGTCCCCGAGGGTTCTGACGATTCTGAAAACAAAGAAGTAAAAGTGTGGGGTGAAAAACCTACATTTGATTTTGAACCGAAAAGTCACATTGATCTCATGGAAAAACACGGGATGGTGGATTTTGAACGAGGAACTAAGGTAGCTGGCTTTCGAGGATATTTTTTAAAGGTGGATGGAGCACTTTTAGCGTTTGCGGTGTGGCAGTATGCGCAAAAGTTTTTCTTAAGTCGTGGGTTTAATCCAATTATTGCTCCCTCATTAGTTCGCCGCGAAGTTTTTATGGGTACGGGGTATTTACCACAAGGAGAAGAAGATTTGTATAAAACACAGGACGGCGATTTCTTAGCAGGTACGGCGGAGGTTGGAGTTATGGGCTATCACATGGATGAAGTTCTAAAAAAGGAAGAGTTACCGCTTAAGTATCTTGGGTTTAGTCCTTGTTTTCGTCGCGAAGCTGGGGCGCATGGCAAGGATACTCGGGGCCTTATTCGGGTACATGAGTTTTATAAATGGGAGCAGGTGGTTATCTGTGAAGCTTCACATGAAGAGAGTGTGAAATACCATGAGTGGCTTAATCGTAATACTGAAGAATTCATAGAATCGCTCGCCATTCCATACCATACCGTAGCGAATTGTGGTGGAGACTTGGGACTCGGGCAGGTAAAGAAGTACGACATAGAGCTATGGGTGCCACTTGAAAACAAGTATCGTGAGATAAGCTCGGCTTCTTATTTCCATGATTTTCAAACTCGTCGCCTTAGTATCCGTTATAAAGATGTTGATGGTTCTATGCGCTTCGCTCACTCTTTGAATAGTACGGCTATTCCAACTCCTCGCATTCTTGTTTCAATTATTGAGAATTATCAACAGGCAGATGGGCGCATAAAAGTACCGGAGGCCCTCGTTCCATTTATGGGTAAGGAATATATCGGATAGATAGTAGGGTAGAGGAGCTACGAGAAAAGGGAACGGCTTACGCCGTTCCCTTTTCTGCTTTATACTGAAGGTATGCAACGAGGCAAGCGTGATCTTGATACTAAAAAGAGAATAAAGCGTCGACAACAGCGAGCGCTACTTCAAGTGGGGTTGTTCATTTTCTTACTTTTTGGCTTTGGTGCGCTCCTCTATACTGTGCCACGATTTCCACAGCTAACGATTTCTCATATTGAAGTTAAGGGGACCGAGGTGCTTAAACCGGAAGCTATTTTAGGAAAGGTGGAGGGTGAGTTACGCGGCTCCTATTTTCATGTATTTCCAAAGCGGGCTATTTTTCTATACCCCAGAGAACAAATTGCGAAAGATATAACAGCTCTCGATCCACATATTTTAAGTGCCAATGTCTCTTTTAGTAATTTTCAAACAATAGCAGTTGCTATTGTGGAGCGGAAACCATATGCTCTCTATTGCGGGGAGTGGAATGATACCGCAACAAGTTCACCTTGTTATTTTTTGGATCAGGATGGATATATATTTAGCGATGCACCAGAGTTTTCAGACTCGGTGCTACTCACTTTTTATGGAACTACTTCAAGTCCTGTGGTAACGAGTCAGTTTCTTAAGACACCTGAGTTTAGGGCCATAACTTTTACCACTGATCGTTTGAATAAACTTGGATACCCCGTTAGAACTGTACGAGTAAAAGAGAATGCACTTATTGAGATGGAATTACAAAAGGGAGGCAAGCTTTTATTTGCTGAAAATAGTGATTATGGAGCAGCACTAAATAACTTTGAGGCGTTAGTTGAGAGCAGCGAGTTTAAGGGTAAAGATGAGACAGGGGCTTTGAAGGTGGAGTATATAGATTTGCGTTTTGGAAGTAAGGTTTTCTATAAAAGTATAAAATGATGGTGGCCCGGCACGCTTTGCGTGCCGGGCCGTTGAATCAGTCCCAGGGACTCGCGCCCTCCTGATCATCCTTCGCGAGGAGTACGGAGAGAAGAAAAAGCGCGAACCAGATGCCTTCCGTGACCGCGGTCAGCCACTGCTTGATTTTACCCACAGTGAAACCCCCCTTAAGGTTCAGTGTCAAAAAAGTGCATCGGATTTTCCCTCATCACGAGACAGCAAAGCAGAAACAAGATGAAAAGGAAAATGCAGGTGGGAACAGCCCAAAGCATGTGCCACGAACTCTCGTCCATGTTGTCCATGTATCTCTCCTTGGGTGGAACTTTTGTAATTAAAACTTGTTTCTGTGTATAAATCAAGTAAGATGGAATTCTTATGAATCTTGGATTTTGGGCAAAACTAAAGAAGCCTGTTTTTGTATTGGCCCCTATGGCAGATGTGACGGACGCTGCTTTTCGGCGCATCATAGCTAAGTATGGAAAGCCGGATGTTACCTGGACTGAATTTGTTTCAGCCGACGGTCTTTGTTCAGTGGGGCGACCTAAATTACTTCCTGATTTACGTTATACGGAGGAAGAGCGACCCATAGTAGCGCAACTTTTTAGTAGTAATCCTGTGAAGATGGAGGAAGCCGCACGACTGTGTGTGGAGCTCGGGTTTGATGGCATTGATATCAACATGGGTTGTCCCGATAAAACTATTGAAAAGCAGGGGGCGGGAGCAGCACATATAAAAAATCCGGAACTTGCAAAGGAGGTTATTCGCGCCGCGAAACGTGGCGCGGGAGAATTACCCGTTTCTGTTAAAACTCGTGTTGGCTATAACAAAAATGAAATAGACACGTGGATGCCAGCACTTCTTGAAGAAGATATTGCCGTCCTCACTATTCACGCTCGGACGCGCAAAGAAATGTCTAAAGTCCCAGCTCACTTTGAAGATGTGAAGCGAGTTGTGGAAATACGTAACAAGATGGGAAAAGAAACTTTGATATTTGGAAATGGAGATGTGAATAATTTAAAGGAGGCACAGGCACGTGTAGCTGAAACAGGTTGTGATGGAATTATGATTGGGCGTGGGATTTTCGGTAATCCGTGGCTGTTCGCTGATAAGACACCAACGGTTAAAGAGAAGCTGTTAGTAATGGTGGAGCACACTAAGCTTTTTGAAGAACTTATGCAGGGTGTGAAAAGCTTTTATCTAATGAAGAAGCACTACAAGGCGTATGTTGAAGGCTTTCCTGGCGCTCATGAATTGCGTGCCAAGCTTATGGAGGCAGAAAGTGCGAGTGAAGTAGAAACTATCATTCAGGATTTCTTAGATACAAACGCTATTGCATAGGGGATTCTTTTAGAGCAATATATGCCGTTAGGGTACCTCGCCGAGGTATATTCTTGGAGGATTTTTGAGATGAGTAATAACGGAGTGGTAGACGCTCTGATTGATGCGGGGTGTGTGGGAACGGTTGATCCGTTTTTCGACACAACGAAGTGGAGAACCTTCAAGTCGGGGATCCAATCACCCTTCTATGTGGATGGCCGTAAGCTGTGGGCGTCTCCCTTGGAGCGGGAACTGGCACTTTCCCCCTTGATCGATGTTGTGCAGAACGAGTGTCGGGAAGGGGTGGTGCTGGTGGGTATGGCAACAGGCGGGATCCCGCCGGCCGCTATGGTTGCACAGCGATACCGGCTACCCTTCGCCTACATGCGTGCAGCCGAAAAGGGTCATGGCACGGCCAAGCTCATCGAGGGGATGGATCTGCGGGGGAAGAACGTCCTTCTCGTTGAAGACGTGGTCACCTTGGCAACAACTTCGCTTCCGGCTATTCGGACATTGCGTGAAGCGGGTGCCATGGTGGAAGGCTGCTTTTGCTTCTTCACCTATGCCTTTCCGCAAACGATCGGCGCGTTCCGCGGTGAGGAGGTGAAATTCCTTCCGGCCAGCACGCTCGACGCGGTTGTTTCGGAGCTGATTCTGGCCGGGAAGCTGGGGCATGACGAGGGCGAATACCTCCTCACTGATTGGCGGGAAAAGCCGCCGATGAAGTCGGGGGTACCGCCGCTCTGGTAGGACTCAGCCCAGTTGGCCGCGCGTACGCGCGGCCATTTTTTATGGTATTGTCAGTTTAATTATTTTATGTTAATGTGAGTCTATCGACCCAGAGGTGGGCCGTTTTGTTTTTTTAGATGGAGGGTGTATGCAGGACGAAAAAGATATTAAGGCACGGATGTTCCGTCGGGCGCTCATTGCATTTTTGAACGAGCGGAAGAAGGAGTTCAATGCTCTGAAGGCTGCAGCTCCGAACCTTGGGGATTGCCGGATCCATGCCGGCGCATGGCCGCTTGAACTCGCTCCTTCGAAATATCTGGGTGTGGGCAAGGCAGGGTTCGTGCTCTGCTCAACAGAGGGGCAGGGTTCTCTGGAAGAGAAGAGCCTCTTCCAGGTCGCCGAACTTCTGGCGGAAATGGAGAAGCCGCCTACGCCTCAGGAACTGGTTGGCGCGCTCTATGCACTGTGTGTCGCGCGCGCACCTCTTCCGAGTCGGGAGTTCAGGGTGCTCCCGCTGCAACAGTATGCACCCGAGCGACACCTTCGTGAGAGGGTTGTTGCCAGCATGTAGGACTTGTTCTTTGAACTGACCCGCGCCGCTTCCTCGGCGCGGGTTCAACTTTTCCCCACTGGGTGGTTGCGCAAATTCAATTTTTGTAGTATGATTTTTAAGTATTTTTCGTTCTTCTTTTTTGAGGGAGGGCCTATGGCCACTGAGTCGGATCGTGCCGAACTGTCGCGACAGTTTGCAGGGAAGTTGCAGGAAATCCAGGGGTCGCCTCTCTTTGGGCGGTACTGGGAAGCCGTTTTGAAGGGCAAGATGGCCCGTACTTCGAATATCCATATCACCTTGAGGAGTAACCTCTACGAGGTTGCACTTCCTACTGGCATTGCCGCTTTCGCGGCGAACGGCCTTGTTGTGGTCAATTACAAGGCTGGGACTATCGCGCCGATTGCCCTCGAGGTGGTGGCGGACGCCTTGGCTGAAGCCATGCTGACGCAGGATGGGCGGGAGCCGTCCGCGTTCTTCCGCGAAATGCAGGCGCAGCTTCTCGGAGCATTGGATTTGACGCAGACTGCTGCATGCGTCGATCAAATGCCGGCATTGGTCTGAAGCGTGTCTGTTTCTGTCCGTATCACTTCTGTCCGCGCCAAGTTTGGCGCGGCTTTTTTTTATTTCAAATATTGAATTCTAAGTAGTGACAAAGGTTGTCGTGACGAGGGGGTGTACTTTCTTGTATACTGCAGGGTATGCAAAAATCTACCCAAGAACTTGCCCTCTATCGTAAGTACCGCCCAAAAACATTTAAGGATGTAGTAGGACAAGACCATGTGACAAAAGTTCTTGAAGCATCGCTCGCAAAAGGATCTATAGCACATGCTTATGTGTTCGCGGGTTCTCGTGGTACTGGTAAGACATCAGTTGCGAGAATATTTGCCGAAGGCGTGGGAGCAAAACCATATGATGTGTATGAGATAGACGCTGCTTCAAATAATGGAGTTGATGAGATCCGTGAGATCCGCGAAGCGGTGCACACCCTACCACTTGAGTCCCCTTACAAGGTGTACATACTGGACGAAGCCCACATGCTCTCAAAGGCTGCGTGGAATGCACTCCTTAAAACTCTGGAGGAGCCACCTAAGCACGTCATTTTCATATTAGCGACTACCGAACTTGAGAAAGTGCCGGAGACCGTGCTCTCACGTTGCCAAGTATTTTCACTTAAGAAACCCACCCATACTATTCTGAAAGGAGTGATAGAAGATATTGCGAAAGGCGAGGGCTATACGCTAGAAAAATCAGCCAGTGAACTCATTGCCTTCTTAGGCGATGGTTCGTTTCGTGATACTGAAAGTATATTGCAGAAAATTATCAGTTCGTCTAAGGACAAAAAAATAAGTCTTCAGGAAGTAGAACTTATAACTGGTGCACCAAAAAGTGAACTACTAAATACCGTGCTAACCGGAATTGAAGAAGGGGATAGTAACAAGGCCTTAAAAGCAGTAGCAACTGCTAAAGAGCAGAATATAGAAAGTAAACTTTTCTTGCGATTACTTATTGAGCGTATTCGCACCGTGATGCTCATGCGTTTCGCCAAGGATTTGGAGGCTGAGTTCAAAGACAGTCTCAATGATACCGATTTTGTTTTCCTCAAAGGCTTAGCGGATAAAAAGGGGTCTAAAGTTACTTCAAAAGTATTGGATGAGTTACTTCGTGCTTTTGAAGAAGTAAGTTTTGCAGCCATGAAAGAGCTTCCCCTTGAACTAGCGCTCATGCGGATAGTAGGGGAGTAGTATATGAAAAAAGTCTCTCAATTTTTTACAACTGAAAAGGAGGTGTATGTAGTTCGTCACGGGGCAACTTCTGCTAATAAGAACTTTGGTGTACAAGAAAGTGACGAGGATTTATCTGAAGAAGGAGTTTTTCAGTCTGAAAGTTTGGCGGATCGCTTCGCTTCAATCCCGCTCGATATTATTTTAAGTAGTCCATATAAGAGGGCGCTTGAAACAGCAAAACAAATCCAAAAAAAGCAGCAAGTACCTCTTAAAATAGTTGAGTCAGCTTTTGAATTCGTACCTCCCACCCAGCATGCAACAAAAAAAGCAAAAAATGAAGAAGAGTATGAAGCTATACAGGTTTTAATCCGATCTAACGAGCTCGACCCAAAGTGGCATTTTGAAGGAGAGGAGAATCTTTTTGAATTTGCGCGTCGTATGAAGGATGTAATGCTAACTTTGGAAGCTAAAGTGGAAAAGCGAATAGTGCTCGTGTCGCATGGACTTGCGATAAAGATGTTGCTAGCTCTTCTTTTTAGCGAAGGGGATGTAGATAAGGCAGTCGAACACTTCAGGCGTTCTCGCTTATTTTTCGTCACGAGCAATACAGGGATTACCCACCTCCTCTACGGAGACTACAAGGGCACTCCCCAATGGAGGGTACATGTGCTCAATGATGTGGCACATCTTGGGGAGGAGTAATTTTGATTTTCTCTGTTTTTCCTATAAGCTACAATCTACGACCGAGCGAGAGCGAGGAAGTACTGAGGCCAGTAGGCCGAATGTATTGGGGGATCGTCTAATGCGCCAGATTTCCTTAGCTGTATTCAGCTTTAGGAAATCCAGTACTGAGACTTCCGAGTCGTATGTAGTAGGACAAAAAGAAAGAGTTTCTATATGGTATAAAGTAAGTTCAATTTGGGGGATCGTCTAATGGTAGGACGACTGGTTTTGGTCCAGTTAATCGGGGTTCGAGTCCCTGTCCCCCAGCCAAAAAAGCGAAGCCATTTTTGGCTGGGGGAAGCGAGTAGGCGACCCTACTCGCGCCAGGGACTCGAAGCCTGTTTGAGCATATTTTGTGAGCGAAACGAAATAAAATATCCAAACAGGGTACTGACCCTGTAAGGGTCGAGTCACTCGAAGAGCTTCTCCCATATTTTTGAGCAATTAGATTGCGAAAAAATGGGAAAGCTGTACTGGTCGAGTAACGACCGTTAGTCGCTGTCCCTTAATAGCTTTGAAATAGGTGGATAAAAAGGATGGTGATATTATAAAAATATGATTATAAAGCTCATCTCCGGAGGCAAGCGTGTAGTTATTGGTGCCACTAAGGGTACTGAAATACTTGCCTCCGCTAACGACGTGTTCAGCTTTATCAGTCCCGACTTCAAAAATTGGGGATGCGACAAAGCAGAGCTTGCAACTCCTGAAATGGTTGTCGAGGTGTATCAACAAGTCGAAGACGCGGAGTACCTCAAGATCTTCGGTAGCTTGAATCAAAACCTTGATCGTTTGGTTTTGACCACTCCGCAGATCAAGAACTTTGTGGTGAATCATGCAAAGGATTACCTTCTTGAGGCAGAATGGACATGTTTCCGCTTTCTCTTTAAGGTGGGTAACGAATTCTTCGTTGCGGACGTGCGTATTCTCAAGGGCGGCAACCGTGCGGTTCGCATCACTCGCTTCTTGGACGGCACTATCCGGCATGCCGAGTACCGCCACCGCATCGTGGTTCCGCATTCCTAGTCACCCAAGCTCTTGCGAGTACGATACGAAAGGTGTACCGTTCATGTAATGAAAGAGTCCCTGTCCTTCATATATTTAAAAATCTAACCAAAAACACATGAATCCAGTAGTACATTTTGAAATGGGATACTTTGATAGAGAGCGAGCAAAGGAGTTTTATACTAAAGCCTTTGGTTGGAAAATGCAGCAGCTGGGGGAGGAAATGGGGAACTATGTAGTGGCGCAAACAACGGAGACTGATGAAAAGGGAATGATAAAGAATCCGGGAGCTATAAATGGCGGCTTTTATCAGAAAACTGAAAATGAAAGTTCCCATGCACCGTCTTTTGTTATTTCGGTTTCAGATATAAAAGAAGCGATGAAAGCAGTGGTGGATAATGGCGGAACTATTTTAGGTGGTATGACTGCTACCGGCGAGCATACTATGGAGCCAACTATGATTCCAGGAGTAGGACTATGGATCTCGGCACAAGATACTGAGAAAAATCGCTTTAGTTTGCTTCAAGCGCTTAGACGAGAGTAATTTTATGAAAAATATACTTACGATTATTATACTGTTGATTGCACTTGTCGCTACTTTGTGGGTTCTGGGCGGAAAAACTGTAGGTACTGATGATACGCATAGCAGTTCCGTGGGTAGCCTAAGTGGCACGGTTTTAGATATGAGTAATCAAGGGTTAACTAAGGTAGCTGTAACACTTTTTGAGCGAGCGGATGTTGTTGAGCTTGATCTCTCTCACAATAAGTTAGAAGGAGCGCTTCCATCGCAAGTGGGCAAACTACAAAATTTAAAGGTTTTAAATGTAAGTTATAACAGTTTTACTGGGGTACCCGCTGAAGTTGGAGAATTGAAAAATCTTGAAGTGTTAAACCTTTCGCACAATAAGCTCACAGGACTGCCTTCCGAGTTGGGTAACTTATCTAAGCTTAAACTTCTAGATATTTCCGGGAACACTTATTCTGAAGCTGATTTAGCGGGTATACGCAAAAATCTTCCGTCAACAACTGTTATTAAGATAAACTAATATAATCAATGACTTCTACCAAACTCAAAGATGGAGCTCATTGCAAAGTTATTGCTGGTACCCACAAGGGTAAGTCCGGTGTGGTAAGGGATATTAACACCAGTAAGACCGGAGCCGTGACTATAACAGTACTAGAAGCAAGCGGTGAGCGATTCAAGACACTTGCGAAGAATGTTGAAGTGAAATAGTTTGTAACCTTATTCACATCCCCTTAGTTCTACTCTCATGAACAAACCATTTATACATGCGAGTGCCGCAGCCTTATACATAGTAGGTATTGTCTTTACGATGAATGCTATAACAGAGGGTATACAAGGCAAAGAACTCTTTGTACCTATGATTATGCTTAGCCTCCTTGTGCTCTCGGCACTCGTCATGGGATTCCTGTTTCTTTCAAAACCCCTCATGCTCTATATAGATGGACAGAAAAAGGAAGCGTATGTATTCTTTTTTAAAACCGTAGGTTTCTTTGTCTGTTTTGTCCTTGTCTTTTTAGGATTCGTTCTCTTTCAAGCTAAAACAGGTACAGTATTAGTGCCGGCCAACTTTTAGTCGGCTATATTTAAAAACAGCATTTTGTGAACTAGTTCTTTACTCTTCGTTTGGCGTGGTAGAATTGCATAATGTTCAGCACACCCAGAAATTATTTTCCTTGGCTGCTTGCCACTTTTTCGCTAAGTGTTTTTTTCTTGCAGCCGCTCGTTAGTAGTGCGGCTACTCGCACACTCTCACTCGGGCTTTCGGGGGACGATGTTGTCACACTTCAAACTACGTTAATTAGTAAAGGATATTTAAGTGGAAACGCGACAGGATATTTCGGCCCCCTCACAGAAAAAGCGGTGAAAAAGTTCCAATGTGATCAGAATATTGTTTGTACAGGCACATCGGCGAATGGTTTCGGAGTAGTGAGTGGCAAGACCGCAACAGCGCTCGCGGGGCTCCCTATTTCAGCTAGTACAGGTGGGGCCATAACTGGTTCGTCCCTTACTGGTCCATGGAAAGGGGCTTTTGAATATTCTGGTTGGGTTCCTGGTTGGCGCGCGGCGAGTGGAACCTTAGATGTACTCCCACATATTAAACAGCTAACCTCAGTCATGCCCTTCGGATACAAGGTTGGGAGTGATGGGCACCTCATAGATGATGCAAAAATAAGTCAGGATCCTTGGCCAGCTTTTCTAGCTGAAGCTCGGAGGAACAAGGTTCGTATTGTGCCAACGGTGGTGTGGGGAAGTGGACCTGCGATACATGCAGTGCTGAGTGACACTAAAAAACGCATAGCCCTTGAGGATGAAATCGTTGCTTTGGTAAAAAATAATAACTTTGATGGGATAGATATAGATTTTGAAGCAAAGCAGGAAAAGACAAGAGACTACTTCTCTACTTTTCTTAAAGGGCTTTATCAGCGCATGGGAAAGAAGTTAGTGTACTGCACTATTGAGGCTCGTATGCCACTTATAGATCGTTATCTTCCTGGGGAAACTATACCGCCGGACGCAACTGATTTTGCTAATGATTACAATGCTATGAATAAGTACTGTGATCGAGTGGAAATCATGGCCTATGATCAGGGTACAGTGGATAGACGTCTTAATATTGCACGTCAAGCTCCGTACGCACCTGTCGCTGATCCTGGCTGGGTGGAGGATTTGATAACTTTGGCCGCGCAGAATATCGCTAAGAACAAATTAATCCTCGGAGTACCGGCTTATGGGTATGAATATCTGGTCACTCCAGTTAGTGGCTCATATCGGTATAAAGTTCTCTGGGCCTTTAATCCTGACTATGCCATGAAGGTGGCAACAAAGCTTGGCATTACTCCGTCGCGCACAAGTGCTAACGAACTCGGCTTTACCTATGATCCTAAGGTCTTGGCAGCCGTGGCCCCGACAGGCAATGATTCAGCACAAACACAGCAAACAGAACCAACTATAACTACTGTGCAGAACGCCAGCTCGCTCCTTGGAGGAACACAGCCTTTTAACTACATGACGTGGAGTGATGCAGTGGCTATAAAGGATAAGATAGACATGGCTAAAAGGCTCGGACTTCGTGGGGTAGCAGTCTTTAGTATGGGCGGAGCAGAAGATCAGGCTATGTGGAATATTTTAAAATAGGTATATTATTTCTGTATGCGCTTTATCATCATTATTCTAAATGTGGTGTATGTCGTACTCGTTCTGCATGCACTTTTCTATGGAGGGCTTACTAACTTTGTTGGCTTTTTGGAGTCAGCGCTACTTGGACTTGTAGTGCTCCTTCTCCTTAATCATCTTTTTCTTGGTGGTAAGGGTGGAGGAGGGGGACATCACTAAAGGTTTTACTTGTTATATGGAAACTGATAAAAAATTTACTGTTAGAGCAAGGGTCTCAAGTTTCAGGCATGCTCTTCGCGGTCTTTGGCTTTTTATAACCACTACACACAATGCGTGGATACATTGCACTCTTTTTTTGTTTGCCGTTGTCCTTGGCTTTGCGCTCCATATTACTAAGACAGAATGGATGTTTTTGATACTAGCAGCTGGTTTTGTTTTTGTTTCTGAGGCATTCAATACTGCGATAGAGATAGATATTGATCTTACTTCTCCGGAATATCATCCTTTTGCGCGGAATACTAAAGATGTTGCCGCTGGAGCTGTTTTCCTGTCGGCACTAACGGCTTTTGTTGTTGGGATTTTGATATTTGGCCCATACCTTCTGCAGTCTAGACTTTTTTAGAAAAATAACGCATAGTTCGCTAGGAAAGGAGGTCAGCCATGGCCAAGAAGCGAATTATGGTAACCATTTGTAGCCGCGAAAAGCGGCATGATGATGAGGATTTACCAGCGCAGGAAAGGTACCTGGGAAGCCATATTGGCTATGTGAGATTGATTGCCGAGCAGGAGAGGATTCCATTCTTCATCCTCTCAGGACTTTTCGGTCTCATTAGTTCAACCGCCCCAGTTCCGTATTACGATTATCAGTTGCAGAAAATCGAGCCTCGCCTGGTGATGCTGGTGGTCAGCCAGGTTCACGAAATCGGCGTTGAGGAGATCATTTTCTACACCAAACATACGGAGGGGTGGGCTCCGTACCGTTCATTGATTGCCCAAGTCATGGGGTCGGTCAACGCGCGTACCACTCTCAATCTCACGGTCCGGTCGTTGCCGGCGTCTGTGTGAGGCCGCCGCCCCGTAGGGGCGGCGTTTTTTTATGATAGTATTGTTTTTATATAAAACTTTTATGGATAGTAAAAAAGTAGTAATGACCGGTATGATCATTGGCTCTTCCCTAGGTGGTTACTTACCTGTGCTTTGGGGTGGAAGTTTGTTTTCCTTTACTTCTATTTTACTTACGGCAGTTGGAGGACTCCTAGGTATTTATCTTGGTTTTAAAATTAGTCATTAGGGAGGGGTCACTTGTTAAGTGTGGTGCGTGTTACAGGTATATATGCCTATGCCGTTTAAACAGTCACTTTTTATACTTGGGACACTCTTTATGATAGGGATTGTTTTTGCTTTGTGGTGGGCGCACTATCTCCATCTTGCTCATAGCAGTTTTGAAAATTACTACAATTTTAGAGGTTGTCAGGAACTTCTTGAAAAAAAGGATACTTTTGCATATTGCAAACTTTCCTCTGGTAACATTATAAAATTGGTTAAGATTGATTCAAGGTGGTTTTTGGATGGTGACACGGGGTGGTAGTATTAACTGGTATGAAAAAAGCAATTTGGATCTTAATTTGTGTTTGCCTATTAGTGGGGGGTATCTATTGGTATAGTAGACACGTAGATACTCAACCTACTGCACAGACTCCTAAAGTGCCCTCTTACAAAAACAGTACTTACCTTATACATGGGCAGTCAGTGGCTTTAATTGATGGGCGAGCTGAAATTGCTGAAACCCCCTCATCCTCAGTAACTACCCTAACTCAATATTTTGGTAATGAGGCCACGGGAGACTTGGATGGTAATGGGGAAGCTGATACAGCTTTCATTTTAACGCAGAGTACTGGTGGTAGTGGAACCTTTTACTATGTAGTTGTAGCACTTAAAGGAGTTGGTGGGTATGTGGGAACCAACGCGATTTTATTGGGAGATAGAATAGCTCCACAGAGTACTGAAATAAAAGATGGGCAGCTCATTGTAAACTATGCTGAGCGGAAAGTGGGGGATCCTATGACGACACCGCCCTCAGTTGGTGTAAGTAAGTATTTAAAGGTTGAAGGGAATACACTTCTTGAAGTGGTACGTACGGCAAAGATAGGTGAACATTGTGGCGGCAACATGACTACAGTCCTCAGTTGTAGTGCAGGAGCCCACTGTGCGCCTGTTCCTGGGTCTCATCTACCCTTTGGTGACGTTGGAGGTGTTTGTGTGGCCGACTAATATGGTTAAAGAATATATAGAGTATCTAAAAAAGAATCCAGAGAAGTATTGGTTTAAAAGGAAGCTGTATGGCTGGGGTTGGACGCCAGCTACCTGGCAGGGATGGACAGTACTCTTGGTGTTTGTTGCGTTGCTGGTACTGAATGCATTGCGCCTTAAGATAGGGGGTGAAACTCCTTACGAGACTGGTCTTGCTTTTATATTAGAAACTTTTGCGCTTGTATCTGCTTTAATCTTAATTTGTTACAAAACAGGTGAGTCTCCCAAGTGGATGTGGGGGTTGCCAAAAAGTAAGGAAAGTCGACCAAAGGTTGGTATAGGAGTAATAGTGGTGCGCAATGGGAAAATTCTTTTAGGTGAGCGCTTGGCTGGACATGGAAGCGGAAACTTTCAATTGCCTGGAGGGCACTTAGAATACGGAGAAACTTTTGAGGAAACTGCTAAAAGAGAAGTGGCTGAAGAAACTGGCCTTGTAGATATAGAAATAAAGGGAATAATCTCGCTGGGCAACGATATCATGTATGGAAAGCATTATGTAAGTGTTGGGGTCTTGGCTAACTCTCTTGTGGGAGATCCTAAAACTATGGAACCGGAAAAGTCTAAGGGTTGGACTTGGTTTGATATTGATGATCTACCGGAAAATATTTTTCTTATGAGTAAGAAAGTTATTGATAATTGGAAGGCTAACATTTTTTACTCTGATACTCGGGGTTAAGGAATAACCCATAAAAGATTTACACAGTACTTTCTGTACGAGGTAATGTTTGTTTGACATACTTAGAGTATTAATAAATTATTTTTAGCTCGTATGAAAAAAGCATTATCAACTAGCGCTATCATTGTTTTAGGAGTCATCATTGTACTCATTGTGGTGGCGGATTATGTAATGCCGAGCGGAAGTAATCCTCCTGTTTCAGCAGTTAATTCTACAAGTACAACTACTGTAAAAAGTGCGACACCCACTAAGCCTGTAGTTACTAGTAAGACTCCAGTTGAGAGTCCAGTAACCTACGTGACCACTATTACTCAAAAGCAAAACAATCAAGTGGTAAATGTTAAAAAGGGAGTTCACTTTACATTAGCACTCGGTGAATTTGATTGGACCGTGCTAATTGGTGATACAGCTACTGTTGGGCAAATACAAAACTTCCAAGTCGTCCGTGGTGTTCAGGGTACGTATGTGGGTCTAAAGCCAGGAATGACTACTATTAGAGCTGAAGGGCGACCACATTGTGATTCTGGTAAGGGGTGTTCAACTACCGTCATAAACTTTAAAACTACGGTTGTTGTTAAGTAGCTCTACTACAGGGTATACTTAGAGGGTGAGCGAAATTCTTCACGCCAATATTTTTTTCTTTATTACTGCTATTGCAGTTGTTGTCCTGACAATTCTTTTGTCAGCGGCACTCTACTATGTGGTTGGAATTTTAAGAAATGTCAGGAATATTACGAGTAGGGTTGAAAGGGGGAGTGAGGTCTTAGGGAAGGACTTACTTGATCTGCGGCGCAACGTAGAGCAAGACGGTGTGCGTTTCAAACATATTATAAATTTTTTTGGTAAACGTGCTGGCTGGTTCCCACAAGAAAAAGCTCAAAGAAAGACACGTAAAGTTAAAGACGAGAAAGAAGATGTGAGCAGCTAATTAAAACACACTATGAAAAAAACAAAACCGATTTCAAAAGTTAGTATATTAGGAGCAGCAGCTGTAGCGGCTGGTGCGGCAGCGGGAGCTTATTACTTCTATGGCAGTAAAGAAGCTAAGAAGCATAGACAGCATATGGCATCATGGATGCAGAAGGCCGAGAAGGAGATCGTAACGGAAGTAAAGAAGCTGAAAAATACTGCACTTAGTGAAAAAAATGTTAAGGCTATTATTGCTACTGTTTCTAAGAAGTATGAGCAAGTACAAAAGTTAGACAAGAAGGATGTTGCTGAGTTTGCTCGGGTAGTTGGGGGAGCATGGAAGGATGTAGCTGCTGAATTAAAAAAAGAAGCAGGGGCGGCTAAAAAAACGGTAAAAAAAGTAGTTGCAAAGGGTACAAAAGTAGCCAAAAAAACTGTAAAGAAGGCCGTAAAAAAGATTAGCTAAGTACTTCGTGCCAGTTTGACAAGTAATGACTTTTACGCTATGATTCTTTCATTACTTAATTTCTCTTAAGTTTTGTTTTGAAAGAGGTTGTTCTCTTCCTGATATGCATCAGCAAAAGCAGAGTTTTAGAGAACAACGAAAAAGCAATGTATTCAAGACAAACAAGTGGCTCTCATAGCGGGGGCCGAGCCTCTCCATATAGTAGAGGTAATGGGACCTTTAGGGGTCGTGCCGGTATTTCTCGTGGTGGCTCGCGAGGTGGTTTTCGTCGTGGACGAGCACCTTTTGATCGAGGGATTGATGTCTCTCGTTTTGTGAGCAAGGCCAAGGAGCAAGTGGCTACTAAGCCGTATGTCAGTAAGCATGCCTTTACGGATTTTGCTATTGAAGAAGGTTTAAAGAAAAATATTGTATCAAAGGGGTATACTACTCCAACTCCAATTCAGGACGATGCAATTCCTGTAGTACTCGCGGGGAAGGATATTGTTGGTATTGCAAATACTGGTACTGGTAAAACAGCCGCTTTTCTCATTCCGCTTATTAATAAAGTCTTGCTTAATCGCAAAGAGCAGATTTTGGTTATGGTGCCAACTCGTGAGCTCGCTATTCAGATTGAAGATGAGCTTCGGAAGTTTACTGAAGGCATGCGCATTTTTTCAGTGTGCGTAGTTGGAGGTGCTCCTATCGGTAAACAGATTCGCGATCTTCGGTATCATAATAGTTTTATTATTGGCACCCCAGGCCGTATTAAGGATCTTATTGAGCGAAAGGTTATTAACCTATCCACCTTTAATACAGTAGTACTTGATGAAGCTGATCGTATGCTCGACATGGGATTTATCAATGACATGCGTCAGATTATGGGACTCATGCCGTATAAGCATCATACGCTTTTCTTCTCCGCTACCCTTTCAAAGGATATTGAAAGGTTGATTCATGATTTTCTTCGTGATCCTGTCACTATCTCTGTTCGTACTGGAGAAACTGCAGCAAATGTTGATCAAGATATTGTTCGCGTTGAGCGAGGTGCTGAAAAGATAGATATTCTTCATGATCTTTTAACTAAAGAAGAGTTCAACAAAGTGCTTGTCTTTGGAAAAACCAAATGGGGAGTAGAGAAGTTGGCTAACGCTCTCTCATCTCGTGGTTTTAAATCAGAATCTATTCATGGAGACAAGAATCATGCACAGCGTCAGCGCGCACTTGGTAATTTCAAAGAGAATCGAGCTCAAATATTGGTGGCAACTGATGTGGCTGCACGTGGACTCGATATTCCAAATGTATCGCATGTAATTAACTACGATTTACCAGCAACGCATGAAGACTATGTGCACCGAATCGGCCGAACAGGTCGCGGAGGAGAAAAGGGTAAGGCTCTTACTTTCGTAGACTAAAAAAAACAAAAAGCTCCCTTCGGGGAGTTTTTTGTTTTAAAGAGCCCCCAGATCTAATATCTCATCAATACGGATTTGCTTTACGAAGTCAGGTACGTGTGAGACAAGAATCATAATTCCTTCATACTGGTCTAGTGCTTTGGCGATAATAGGGAGGTGACGAAAGTTGATGTGGTTGGTGGGTTCATCAAGTATTAGTAATCCTGGCTTTTCCATAACAATTTTAGCAAAAGCAACAAGCCCTTTTTGACCCTCAGAAAGAGCTCCTACCTTTGTTCCCATCATTTCGCCAGTAATATGAAAACCGGAGGCAATGGAGCGCATTGTTTCATGGTTGTATTTATCTGGTGCTGAGTCAACAAGGCATTCAAAAACTGTCTGGTTGAAGTCTAGGTTTCCGAAATCTTGGCGGTAGTAACCAATACGCGTTCCCTCTACTATAGTCACCCCCTTAGCTTCACCTTTGGCTATGGCCTCAAGGAGTGTAGTTTTACCCACTCCATTGGGGCCGGCCAAAAGGACATGGGTTTTCTTCCCTAGCTTAAGTGATAGTTTTTTAGTTGTAGGTTTATGCTCTTTGAGGTATGAAATAGAAGTAAAGGTTACCACATCACCCGAGAGATTGTCTTGAGCGGGGATAGTAAAGGGTTTAATCGTTTTGTCTTCTTTGCGAACATCAACTACTTCCTCCTCCAGTTCTTCCGCTAACTCGCGCATACGTCTTGCAACTAGTCGCAGCTTTCCTCCCTTATGAGCAAAGACGTTAGCCTGATCCTTTTTAGCCTGAATTGCTTTTTGGAGTTGGGCATTCTTCTTATTTTCTCTCTCTATGCGGGCGGTGATTTCTCGCACCACATCAAAGTAGTTACCAGCATACTGCTCAACTTTTTTAGTAAAAACATCGAGGTAGAGCACACAGTCAGTAAAAGAGTTGAGGAACTCGGCATCGTGAGAAATGACAATAACTGTTTTCTTGTATTCTTTAATAAAGGTTGTTAAGTGCTCAATTCCTGAAGTATCCAAGTTGTTTGTTGGCTCATCAAGTAAAAGTATGTCAGGGTTTAAGATGAGTGCAGAGGCCAAAAGAATACGGGCTTGTTGGCCACCTGAGAATTCACTAATCTTCATGTCATGCACCACTTTCCCATGAAGTGGTTTTAGATTTACAACTTCTAGTATTTTAGTAATACGGGGATCGATATCATATATTTTTTCAGTAAATTGCTTCTGGAAGAAATCTCGCACAGTTAAACTCAGCTCATCTCGAGGGATAACCTGACGAGATTCTGCAATAGAAAGCTTTTGACCAATGTGGATTTCTCCGCTAGTTGGCTCAAGTCCTTTGCGGATCAGTTTAAAAATGGTGCTTTTGCCAGCCCCATTTTGACCCATAATGGTTACCTTGCTTCCACGGCGCACAGTAAAAGAAACCTCATCAACGATGGGTTTGTTTGGGGTGTATTCAAATGATACGTCCTCAAAGCGGACGACTATTTCTCCTGCCATAAGTTCTTACCATACCAGAAAAGGTGGGTTTTCGGAAGAGACCCTCCTGTGAACTTCTGTTTTTGGAGGTACTCACATACAATGAAGTTATGAGTCATAGAAATTTGTTTTACCCCCTTTTAATTACCGCAGCATTTTTGGGGACTTCTTGGGGCCATGTAGCTTACGCTCAAAGTATCTCTATAACCCCAAGTACGGTAATGCAAGGGGAGCCCCTCCTTCTAACTTTAGTTTCTACTACCTCAACTTCGAGCCTAAGCAAGGTTTCTATTAATGGTAGTAAGGTAAATTTTTTCACCTATAAAGGTGAAGCCGTTGCTTTTTTCGGTGTGGATTTACGTGCAAAAACTGGAACTACAAGTGTAGATCTTTATTTTAAAAATGGAAGGATTGAGCATATGCCATTTACTATCCTAGCGCGGCCACATATTGAAGCGCCACTTGGGATACCACAAAAACTCGGAGGGACCAGTACCACATCAGTTAAAAAGTTAATTAGTGATTTAGGGACTGATCAATATCAACTAACGAAAAAAACGCCGAGTACAGCAAAGCAGTTCTGGCGAAAAGATTTTGTGTTCCCAATTTCAAAACCTATTGTTACTGATAGTTATGGGTATTCCCGAGTTACCGCTGGAGAAGAGATCGCACACAAAGGTACTGACTTTAGAGCGCTTCCCGGAACTCCCGTTTTCGCTATCAATAGGGGTGTTGTTCGTATATCACAGTATTACAGAACTTTTGGTAATTTAGTTGCCGTCGATCACGGGTATGGCCTTTACTCACTTTATCTACACCTTTCAAAAAGATTGGTTAAAGAAGGAGAGCTCGTCTCGGGTGGGCAAAAAATCGGACTCTCCGGGGATACTGGCTATGCCGAGGGGGCGCACCTCCATCTAAGTATTCGCAGTAATGGTATAGCAATCGATCCAGAGAAGTTTTTTAAACTTCTTGGAGTAACTACAACACCTTCACGTTAAAGAAGTGCGTAAGTATCTTTCCTAATAGGGCAACTTCTCCTATACTTATTAGTATATGAAAAACAAGGTAACACGTGGTATTGCAATAACGTTGGCACTTATTGTGGCAGGGCTACTATTTAGTAGTAATGCATTATCAGTTTTTATGAGTACACCAAGTGAACAGGGTGGAGTAGTAGGAGATAGTGCTAAGGCTGATTTAGAAGCTCTTAGCGCTCCTCGGGACTAGAGTTCGGTAGTATCATAACTATGAATGCTCGCTTTTCATACTTAGTATCACTTTGGCTGTTTCTTGCGGCCACCTTTTTACTAGTACCCACGACTTTGCTCTTGGCTAATGGTTCTGAAGTAACTATTACAAAGGATGGAAAGGTTACTGTAAGTGACGCTAGGGTTATGCAAAAAGCTGGACCTACACTTTATACAAGATTGTATTGGGGAGATGCCTATGTGCGTCTCCTAGTGAAGGGTAGTGGTACTACAAAAGTTCTACGCTCAACTGGGGAAAGTGCTAGTTTAAATGAAATTAATGAAGGCGATTTGCTTACCATGGAAGGGGAGCTTGAGTCAGGCGGAACTTCACTTGTACTTATTCCGACTCTTATTAAGAATAGTTCTGACCAGAAAAAGCAGGTCGCTTTATCAGGTACTGTTCTATCAGTTGATAATACTACCAACAGTAATGTTGTTATCATGACTCCTAAATATGGGGCGGTAACAGCACTCCTTAGTACTACAACCCAAATTATTCGAGGGACAAAGGTAGTAAGCATTACGCAAATTAAGCCTAAGGATGTGGTAAAGCAAGTTACTGGTTCTTTAAACTTAGGAACACGACAACTTGAGACAAGTGGGCTCGTTATCTACCTTGATCCAAACCTTTTTGTCCCTAAGCTCTACACAGTAACTCTTTCGTCAATAAATGGCTCCAGTACTCCAACGCTTATGGTCTCACAAGGAGGAACAACCTACACTCTACTTACTGACAGCAAAACTACTTTTTTGAATAAGAATAAGCAGCCAGTCAGTCTCTCTCGTTTTGTGAGTGGCGACACACTTCGTATTTGGGGAGCGCTTCGTGAGGGTGAAGGCTTTCTCATAGATA
Source organism: uncultured Candidatus Saccharibacteria bacterium (assembly GCA_964385825.1). Lineage (GTDB taxonomy): Bacteria > Patescibacteriota > Minisyncoccia > Phycocordibacterales > JAKFXT01 > JAKFXT01. Next base: position 203,395 of record CAYLPX010000001.1, on the reverse strand, counting down.
CAGAAGTGGTGCGTAATATGAACCTTTAACTATGTATTTTTCAGCCGACTTAGCGGGCGTTTTTCTTTTGGCCATAGGTGGTTCTCTCTGTATAGAGGCGATTTGGTATTCATCGCTTTTTTATGGTCACGTAAAGGAAAGGCATGATATAGGAAAAACTGTCAGAACAACTCATTGGAAAAAGGAAACGCTTTTAGCGATTTCGCTTTTCTTACAAAGCTCAGCCTTATATATTCTAGCTAAAGAGTCAGGCTTTAACTTCTATACAACTGGGACGTTACTTTGGCTTGGTTGGTGCTTAACATCACTCGTAGAGTTTTATCTGGATAGCAGAGTTTCGCTTGGGAGTAGTCTACTCTATGGAGGTCTTAAGGCTATAACCGTGCTTTATATTGCCACCATCTTTTCTCTTTTCTAGAGCTGGAAGTTTAAGTGGTTTCTTGCTATAAGGATAGTATCACTATGGCAAAAAAGGAATCAGCGAAAAAAAATAATACTGTAAAGCAAACTGACACTAGCTGGGGGTCGGTGGCTTCTTGGTACGATGGACTTTTGGAAGATGGAAAGGATACCTACCAGAGTGAACTCATTTTGCCCAACTTACTTCGACGACTTGGAGATGTATCAAATCAGCACATTTTGGACCTAGCCTGTGGCCAGGGCTTTTTTACTCAAGCAGTTGGTGAACGGGGAGGGGATATGGTTGGGGTTGATATTAGCAAAGAGTTAATAACAATTGCGAAAGAGAAAGGGGGGAAAAGGATTACCTATTTTGTGTGTGAAGCCAAAGATCTCTCTATGCTTAATACTGCTAGTTTTGATAAAGTTTTTTGTGTGCTTGCACTACAGAATATAAAGGAAATTCCTGAAGTCTTCGCTGAGGTTTCAAGGGTTTTAAAAAAAGGAGGGATGTATTATTTTATTCTGAATCACCCAGCTTTTCGGATACCGCAAAAGTCAGCGTGGGAGTTCGATCAGAAAGCGGGGATACAGTATCGCCGAATTGAAGGATACCTTAGTGAACACACCACAAGTATTGTGATGCATCCGGGGGATAAGAAAAGTCCTTCCACGCTTACCTTCCATAGACCACTTCAATACTACGTAAAGGCACTAGAAAAAGCAGGGTTTATTTTAACTCATCTTGAAGAGTGGAACTCACACCGTAAAAGCCAAAAAGGGCCACGCCAAAAAGCAGAGGATACTGCTCGAAAGGAAATACCGCTTTTCTTACTACTTGAAGGAAAAAGGGTTTAGTGGACAAACCAAATTTGAAGCAAAAAACTTGCTATACTATAGCTAATGAAACTTTTTCGTGTTTTAGCTATAACTATAGTACTTGCAGTTATTGCACACACTATTATCTATTGGTCAAAAGCCCCACAAATAAAAAATGCTAATTCGGGTGGTAGCAATATTATCGCTTTTGGAGATAGTCTAGTGTATGGGATTGGTTCAACACCCGGGAATGATATGTTTTCCCTAGCCAGTAAGGCCTTAGGGGTACCTATCATCAATAAAGGTGTCCCGGGCGATACCACACGAGATGGGCTGGCACGTTTTGATACTGATGTAGTTAACAATGATCCTAAAATAGTTTTCCTTCTTCTTGGCGGTAATGACTATCTTCAAAAGGTTCCGGAGGACGAAACTTTTGCCAACCTAGAAACCATGGTGCAAAAGGCCCAAACAGCTGGGGCGGCTGTAATTTTGGTTGGGGTTAGGGGCGGGGTTTTTGTGGATAAGTTCGCTCCACGCTATGAGGCGTTAGCTAAAAAGTATGCATGCGCTTATATACCAAACATTCTTGACGGAGTCATTTTTAAGCGTGAGCTCATGTACGACTCTATTCACCCCAATGATAAGGGATATAAAATAGTTACCCTTAGGCTTCAAGCTGCTCTCAAGCAAGTTCTTGATGAGGCTTCTAACTAGTAATTATTGAAATTTAGGCCTAATTATAAGGATTTCTCGGCTAAGTCGCCTTAATCCACACTTCCTATTCCAAAAGAGATGTGCTATAGTGTGCCCCTGTCGATCTCCCATGTGAGGTCTTTTATTTTTTAAGCTAAATACTGTATGGAAATTAGAAACATTGCAATAATCGCCCACGTAGACCATGGGAAAACAACATTGACTGACGCCATTATGCGCCAGAATGGGGCTATTGCTGAAGGTGTTTCAATGGATTCCAACGCACTTGAACTTGAACGTGGTATTACCATTTACGCTAAGAATGCTTCGATTAACTATAAGGGGACGAAGATTAATATTGTAGATACACCAGGACACGCCGACTTCGGCTCTGAGGTGGAGCGAGTACTCCGTTCCATCGACGCAGTGCTTTTAATTGTTGACGCTCAAGAGGGGCCTATGCCGCAAACTCGTTTTGTGCTTAAGAAGTCTCTTGAACTAGGATTGAAGCCAATTCTCGTCATCAATAAAATCGATAAACCAGCCGCCGACCCTAACCGAGTTATTGACGAGGTTTTTGATCTTTTTGTAGAGCTTGGAGCAAATGATGAACAGGTAGATTTTCCAATAATGTATGCCATTGGGCGAGAGGGTATTGCTAAGAAAAACCTTAGTGATGATAGTAAGGATTTAACCCCCCTTCTTGATCTTGTATTAGAAAAGGTACCACGAGCAGAGGGTCATATTGATGAGCCTTTTCGTATGCAGACATTTAATCTCGCCTATGATAATTTCTTGGGTCGCCTTGGTATTGGACGAGTGTATGACGGTGTTCTTAAAGCAGGTGAAAGTGTGGTTATAAAGAAACCAAACGGGGAAACGAGAACCGGTAAAGTGGCTAAGATATTCACCTTTGAAGGGGTGAGTAGAGTAGAGGGTAATACAGCCGTAGCAGGGGATATTGTAATGATTTCTGGGCTACCCGATATCTATATTGGCGAGACGATCACTAAAGATGCTGCTACACCCAACCTACCAGCTATTGAAGTTGATGAGCCTACTATCACTCTTAACTTTGTGGTAAATAATTCTCCCTTTGCTGGTAAGGAAGGGAAGTATGTTACAAGTCGTCAGCTCCGTGAAAGGCTACTGCGTGAACTTGAAGTTAACGTGGGGCTCCGTGTTGATTTTGATAGTAGTGAGAATTTCATTGTTTCTGGACGTGGAGAAATGCACATCTCAATCTTACTTGAGAACATGCGCCGCGAAGGGTATGAGGTACAGGTATCGCAACCACAAGCTATTGTAAAAATAATTGATGGAGTGAAGTCTGAACCATTCGAAGAAGTAACCATTGATATTAAAAGTGAAGTGCAGGGAGCGGTTATTGAAAAGTTAGGTATGCGTGGGTTTGTTATGACTAACATGACCCAAGATGGTAATCAGATCAGACTCTTAATGGAGGGACCAACGCGTGGTCTTCTTGGGTATCGCGGACAGTTTGTTATTGATACAAAAGGTGAAGGAATTTTATGTTCGCGCTTCATCGGATTCAAACCATATGCTGGTGAAATTAGAAAAAGAGTTACTGGTTCTATGGTCTCAATGGCAAGCGGAAAGGCACTTGGTTTCTCCTTGTGGAATCTTCAAGATCGTGGTGTGTTGTATATTGCACCAGCAACAGAAGTGTATGAAGGAATGGTTATTGGTAACACTTCAAAGGGTGATGAAATGCAGGTTAACCCAACAAAAGGGAAGCAACTTTCTAACATGCGATCTTCTGGCACGGATGAAGCCATGGTCCTTGTTCCACCTTTTACACTCACCATTGAGCGTGGTCTTGAGACCATGTCGGATGATGAATATCTTGAAGTAACTCCTATAAGTGTTCGCCTCCGAAAAATATATTTGACGGAAATTGATAGAACTAAGGCTAAGCGGGAAGGGAAGTAATTACCGAGAAATCAAGCAATAAAGCCATATCTCGGAAGAACGAAGCACCGCAGGAAATGCAGTGCTTTTTCTTTTTCTAATAATTCTCATTTAATTTCAAGTTTTAAAATATTTCTTATTCTCTAAAAATATTCACGATCCAATTACGCCGATTCTCCTCTAGGCGAACCCATTAGGAAAGAGCTGATTTGGGTATTTAAAAACTCATAAACTCCTTACTCAAAAAAGCTGTAAAAAACCACCATGTTTTTGAGTCAAAAAAAATTTGACGTGATGCTTAAAAAGTTTGTGTAATTTTTTACTACAAAATTGCCAATATACAGCTTATCCACAAGATATCTCTGCAATCTCGGCAAAACGAGAAGGTATACTTATACCCAAGAAAAGCTATGTCGTCGGACCTAATTTTAGAGGGTAAAAAATTCATCTCCGCCAAGGATGCAAAAACTGCAACTGGGTATACTTCTGACTACATCGGACAACTTTGTCGCGGGAATAAAATTCCGGCCCAAATGGTTGGTCGTAGTTGGTACGTTGATCTTGAGGCTTTGCTTCAGTATCAAAAAGATGCTGCCCTCTCAAAAACAATTAACGGGTATGCAGCCGTCGCCTCGGTTTCTAAAAATATTAAAAAGGAGGCAACACAATCACTTCCAAGTTCACCAAGTTTTAATGTTGAAACTGCAGCAACAGCTGCGGTAAATATCCCGGCTATCAAGTCTGAGCCAAAAGTAGCTATCGCGCACCCTCCAGTCGCGTCTCCAGTTTTGGTAGAAGAAAAGGTTTCGAAAAATTTCGAAAGGGTAAGTACAACTCCCGTAGCTTCAACTGGGCGTTCACCTTTTTTTGCATACCTTCCAGATTTTGAAAAAAGTTTAATCCCTGAACTTAAAAAGAAAGTTAGCAAAGGTGTTGAGTTCAAAGGAAAAGATTTTGGACCTGCATCTCGTCGCGTGATGCCATCGAAAGTTTTAGAAACTTCAAGCTCGTCAAAAAATATTTTCTTTGCTGAGCTCCAGAAAAAAGCTACAGCCCTCGCGGTTGCAGTATTAGTTGTTTTCGGAAGCTTGGCCCTCGGTCTTTCCACACAGGGTGGCGAGAACCCACATGTAGCAACGGTTTCTGGGGGTTCTCGCTCATCCGAGATTACGGAGGGGGTACTCAATCTCGCTTCAGTTAAGGAAGGGTCATCTAGCATTTTTGATGTGCTTTCCCTTGGTTTTGGTGGGTTGCGCAATAGGTTTGTTGCCTTTGTTAAGTCCAAGACTACAACTCCACCGGTATCTAATTCCACACCAAATTTGGCAACTTCAGATGAGCTACCAAAAGAACTCGCTGTTACTACTTCTAGTGTTACTGTTGCCACATCATCTTCAAGCACAAAGAATCCTGCTGTGCCTGTGGTAGCCACAAGCACAAAAATTATTGCTTCAGTACCTAAGGTAGTTACACCAGCTGTGGTGCAAAACGAAACTCCTGTAGTTAAGGCGCTGAGTACCACAGCTTCCCCAAGAATTATTGAAAGGATTATTGAAACAGGAGGTGTAACTAGTGATGCGGTCGATCAGAAGCTAAAAACCCTCCAGGACAAAATCTATCTTTCAATTAATGCCCTCTCCGCTCAGACAACCGGTCAGTACAATGCTGCACCTAGTTTTTATCCAGTGGCATCAGCTGCAAACCGAATAGATAAACTTACTAACGTCACAATTGATACGGCACGGATTTCTGGAGCCACAATTACTAACAGTAGTTTTAGTGGAACCATTAACATAACTGATGCTACAGCCACTTCCTCTTTTGCGGGTGGCCTTACATTCTCATCGTTAACTGATTGTGGAAAGTTATATACAAATACTGGAGGTGATGTACTTTGCGGAGTTGATGCGGGAGGTACCGGGATAGAAAGTAACTGGCTCTTCTTTAATGGAAGTGGTATCCGTCTTGGCACAACATCTAATCAAATTGTTGTTGGTGCATCAGCGACTTCATCTCTCGCTAAACTTGAAGTGCAAGGTAACACCTACATAAATGGAAATCTTGGTATCGGAACTTCTTCTCCGTATGCACCACTTTCAGTGCTTGGTGAAATAGTTGGCTCTTTCTTTACAGCTACAACATCTGCAACTTCTAGTTTTGCCGGAGGCTTACAAACAGCCGCACTCAATGTGACTGGTTCAGGAACCAGCACCTTTGCTCAAGGTATCAACATTGCTTCAGGTTGTTTCTCAGTTAATGGAACCTGTCTTTCAGCAACCGGTGGTAGTGGAACTCCTGGTGGAGCCAATACACAAGTTCAATTTAACAATAATGGGGCCTTTGGAGGTGTTGCTGCTTTCACGTTTAATAGCGGTACTAGTTTGCTCACCTCTCCATCAGCACTCTTCACTTTCGCGACCACCACCAACTTCCTAGCAACTGGCTCATCAACCCTTCAGAACTTCACTTTCATTAATGCCACTGGTTCAGCTGCTACCACTACTAATAGTTTTGCAACTACTGCATCTTCTACAAATCTCTTTGCAACAACACTTACGGCAGGAAATAGTAATTTGGGATCGCTCACTGTTTCTAACTTCCTAACAGCAGGATCAAGCACTTTGCAAAACTTTACTGGACTCGATTCAACTACAACTAATGCAACAGCGACTTCATTTTTTGCAACTAGCGGAACCTTTACTAATTTGTTTGCAAACTCATTTAGCCTCGCTAACCTCCTCCTTTCGGGAAGTTCAACACTCCAGAATTTCACTGCGGTAAATGCAACTACTACCAATAGTACGAGTACAACACTCTTTGCTTCCACCCTTGTTGGAACTAATGCGTTCATTAACTCACTACTCACTTCCGCAAACTTCCTAGCTACTGGTTCTTCAACACTTCAAAACTTTACTTTTGTTAATGCAACCGGTAGCGCTGCTACCACTACTAATTTCTCAACTGGAGTACTTACAGTTACTGGAAGCGCTACTAGTACATTTGCTTCAGGTATTTCAGCAGCAGCCTTGGACATCACGGGAAGCGCTACTTCAACTATCGCCAATGGTCTTCGTATAAGTTCTGGTGGGCTAGCGCTTAGTTCGGCGAATTGCACACTATTTAATAATGGAGGGAAACTCACTACTGATAGTAATGGAAACATTATTTGTGGAAATGACACTTCCGGTTCCGGGGGATCAGGAACAGACGTTAACTGGACATTCTTTAATGGATCAGGCATTTCAGTTGCAACCACTTCTAATCAGGTGCTAATTGGTGCATCAGCAACTTCATCTCTTGCTAAACTTGAAGTGCAAGGTAACATATACATAAACGGAAATCTTGGTATCGGGACTTCATCTCCGTATGCACGTCTTTCTGTAGCAGGGGAAGCTGTCGCTGGTTACTTTACAGCAACCACCACTTCAGCTGTTTCAAGTTTTGGTCAGCTTTTGACACTTTCTTCTTCAACACTCCAAAACTTCACCTTCATTAATGCAACTGGCAGTAACGCAACAACAACTGGCGCCTTTAATGTTGGGACCACACTCACAGTCTCAGGTAGTGCAACAAGCACATTTACTTCAGGTATTAATACAGCGGCACTCAATGTTACTGGGGCAGCTACCAGTACTTTTGCAAATGGAATTAATTTAGCCACTGGTTGCTACTCTATAAATGGAGTCTGTATCGGTAATGGTTCAGTGAGTGGAAGCGGTATTGCTAACCAAATTTCTTACTTTACTGGGTCTAACACTCTAGCTGGTTCATCAGGTTTTACATTTAATCCAAATACGGGTCTATTCTCTGCTTCTTCAGCACTCTTCACCTTTGCTACCACCACCAACTTCCTAGCAACTGGTTCATCAACCCTTCAGAACTTCACTTTTGTGAATGCTACTGGATCAAATGCAACGACCACCAACCTATCAACAGGAACATTAACGGTTACGGGGAATGCAACAACAACCTTTGGTGGTGGAGTACAAACAACAGCGCTTAATGTAACAGGAGCCGGTACTAGTACCTTTGGAAATGGACTTTCCATTGCATCAGGTTGTTTCTCTATTAATGGAACCTGTGTTGCCGGAAGCGGGGGCGTGAGTGCAGGAGGCGCGAATGGGAATGTTCAGTTCAATAATAGTGGGGTTCTTGGAGGGGATAGTACTTTTACGTGGGACAATACAGCAAAGCTTCTTACTATAGGAAGAGTTACTATAACAAGTGCCACCACCACCAACTTCCTTGCTACCGGCTCTTCAACACTTCAGAACTTCACTTTCATCAATGCCACTGGTTCAGCTGCTACCACTACTAATAGTTTTGCAACCACCGCTTCTTCCACAAATCTTTTTGCAACAATTGCCAATATCGGCACTGCACTCTTTGGTAAAACTACGAGCACTGAAGCAACAAGTACTAATCTCTTCGCTACTTCTTTCACTGCCACTAATTCATTTATCAATTCGTTACTTACCTCTGCGAACTTCTTAGCTACCGGCTCATCAACGCTTCAGAACTTCACTTTCGTTAATGCAACCGGCTCAAGCGCGACAACTACTAATCTTTCAACCGATACCTTAACAGTTACCGGTGGAGCGACTACCACTATTAGTAGTGGACTACAGGCATTGGCACTTAATATAACCGGAAGCGCTACCTCAACTTTTGCTCAGGGTATAAATATTGCTTCCGGCTGTTATGCCTATAACGGAACTTGTATTGGCGGAGCAGGTAGTGGTGTGGCTGATAATCCAGGAGCGGTGCAATTCAATAATGGAGGTGGAACATTTGGTGGCGACAGTACTACTTTCTTCTGGGACAATACTAACAAGCGCCTCGGTATCGGAACATCTTCTCCTTATGCCAAACTCTCTGTTGCTGGAGCGGTAGTTGCCGAAAGCTTCACCGCGACTTCAACAACTGCAACTTCCACCATTGCCGGTATCTTTGCAGTCGGAAGTTCAACTCCATCATTTAGCTCCTTCTTTACGGTTGGAACTTCTTCAGCACTAGCATTAACGGTTGATAAACAAACTGGTTTCTTTGGAATAGGTTCTACTTCGCCTTCCGCACTTTTCTCAGTAGTAGGGCAGACACCTCCTGCAGGAGATGCTCCACTTGCTCTATATGTACAAGGTGGAACTGGAGGTAGTGCTGGTTCAGCAGGGGGTGGGGTTACGCTACAAACTGGTATTGGAAATGGAGCTGGGGCGGGCGGAACACTAACTCTGGCAGCAGGAGCTGGTGGCTCGAGTGGACGAGGGGGTAATGTTGCTATAAATGCAGGAGTAGGAAACGGCTCACAGAACGGTGGAGCTTTGTCGTTTACATCAGGTAACGGTGGTTCATCAGGCGCAGGTGGTGCTATCTCTATAACAAGTGGGGCCCCAGGAGGAAATTTGGCAAGTGGTGCTATCACTATTGCGTCCGGTGCAGTTGGTGGAAGCGGAACACCGGGTACGGTTAGTATCCAAGGAGGAGCTAATACTCCACAAACAGGTAGTGGTGGAACAGTATCACTTTCTTCTGGTGCTTCACTTGGCTCAGGCTCAAGCATCTCACTTACCGGCTCCAACTCTGCAGGAACGGGAGGAGGTCTTTCTCTTAGCAGTGGAGCTGGTGGAAGTGGGGGTAATGGTGGCGCACTAACTATCTCAACTGGAGGTGGCTCAGCTGATGCTAATGCAGGAAACCTTACTATAAGTGGGGGAGCTGGAAATGGAACTGGAACTGGAGGCTCTATTACACTAACTGCTGGAAATGGTGGAGCTACCAATGTGAATGGTGCCAACATTGTACTTAACGGTGGTATTGGTGGTGGAACGGGCTGGTCTGGAAATGTACTTCTTGGAAATAGCCGCGGTAATGTAGGTATTGGTACTTCTACTCCTCGTTTTGCACTACAAGTGGCTTCTTCTACTGCTCCTCAGTTGGCACTCTCTGATGGAACTTTAACTTCTAATCATTTTACGTTCCGCTCAATAGGTAGTAACTTCTATATTGCTACAGCCTCTCCCTCAACGCTTGCTACTTCAACCATGGCCGCCCTTACCATTACCAGTAATGGTTTCCTTGGCATCGGCTCTACTACTCCGACCTCACGTCTTTCAGTAGAAGGTAATACCTTTGTAAATGGTAACGGTACTACTACTGGTTCATTTAATGTGGGAAATACCCTTACCGTTTCTGGTAGTGGAACTTCCACAACTCTTTCAGGAGCACTTGCTATTACTGGTGGACAACTTTCAATTTCAGGATCAACTCCCGGGCCAAATATTTTCTTAAACTATATAGCAACCTCTACATTCTCTTCTGGTCTTAGTGTTGGAGCACTTACTGTGACTGGAGCAGCTACTAGTACCTTCGCGAATGGACTTACTCTAGCTGCAGGTTGTGTCACGGTTAACAACACCTGTGTAGGAGGCTCTAACTTCACTGGTAGTGGTGCTGCTGGACAAGTGACTTTCTTCTCTGGTACTACAGCTCTCGCTGGCTCTAACAACTTCTTCTATGACACCAACAAAGGAGCCCTCGGCCTTGGTACCACTACTCCTGCTTGGAGTCTACAGTTAGCATCCAGCACCGCCCCCCAACTCGCCCTCACCGACCCTAATGGAGCAACCGATGCTAAACACGGTATCATGCGCTTCGCCAACGGTAACTTCTACTTTGGTTCATCTACTGATGCGCTTTCAGCCACCTCTACTTACTTAACAATAAATGGTAGAGCAGGAGGAAATGTCGGTATCGGCTCAACTTCACCATCATCGCGCTTAACTATTCAAGATACCGGTTCAACCCTTAACAATGGCGGACTCCTTAACGTAGCCCTCTCAACCGGAGCCCCAGGACTCTTTGTAGACAACACTGGCCGTGTTGCTATCGGTTCACAAGTATTCCCCTCAACCGCTACGTTCGTTGCAACAGCCAATGGAGGAACGGTAAGTTCACTCCAAAACGGAGGAGCCATTGCTGCTTTCTATGGAGGAGCAGGTGGAGCTTCAACCGATCAGATCGTGGTGCATTCAACTGGTTCAGGTGGAGAAGTAGAACTTGGTACTTTCAATGGCACTGGTGCACTTGCTGGTGCTGTCGGTTTTGTGCGCACCCCACTTGCTAACGACTTTTTCCTCGGTACCAACAATACCGAACGCATGCGTATCACCGCAGGTGGCAACTTCGGTATAGGTACTACTACTTCTCGTTGGTTGACACAACTCGCCACCGGTACCGCCCCACAGCTAGCACTCTCCGACGGCTCCCTCACCTCCAATCACTTCACCTTCCGCTCAGTAGGTAATACCTTCGCTATAGCTACTGCTTCTCCTAGTACCTTTGCTACTTCAACCACTAACGTACTCTCTGTAACCGCTAATGGATTAGTAGGTATTGGAGTTAATACCCCAACCTTCCAGTTAGATGTAGCGGGTGGTTTTAGACTTGGTAATGCAAATAACAATTCTTCAGATGATATTATTAATGGCAACACACTTACCTTAGCTCGTCCTGGTGGAAACGTTGGACCATTCTTCTATCTCCAAAATGATTCCGCAACAGCCAACTCATTTAATAGTGCATTAGTATTTGCAGAGGGGACAACAAAGAAAGCCATGATTGCGTACGATGTTGCCGCTGGTGGCCTAAACAAACTAGTTTTTCAGCTACTTCCTAGTGGTCTTGTTGGTAACACCGAAGCAAATACCATCCTCACTATGACTGATGGATATTCAGGCTTTGGCTCTACTACTCCTAATTGGCTCCTCCAACTCGCCACCGGTACTGCTCCACAACTCACCCTCACTGACCCAACCTCTATTACCACTAACCACTGGTCATTCCGTAATGCAGGAGGACTCTTCTATCTAGCTACCTCTAGTGCCTCTACCTTTGCCACTTCCTCTATGTCCGCCTTCTCCATCAACGCTAATGGCCTTGTTGGTATTGGTTCTACCACCCCAACCTCACGTCTCTCAGTTGAAGGTAATACCTTTGTAAATGGTAATGGAACCACTACTGGTTCATTTAATGTGGGAAGTAATTTTACTGTGAGTGGAAATGGAACCACAACAAGACTTCAGTCTACTATTGTTTCTGGTAATTTCTTCTTCCAGGGACAAGATAATACTGTCTATTTAGCAGGATCAGGAACATCTACTTTTTCAGGAGGCGTTAATATTTTCGCCCTCAATCTAACTGGATCAGCAACATCAACTGCAGCGAACGGTATTAATCTTTCAGGAGGATGTTTTGCAGTTAATAATACTTGTCTTCCAACAAATGGCACCACAGGCTCAGGTTCTTCTGGCCAAGTCACCTTCTGGAATGGCACTAATTCTCTTACTGGCTCCAACAATTTCTTCTACAACAACACACAAGGAACTCTCGGACTTGGCACCACCACTCCTAATTGGCTCCTTCAACTTGCTTCCTCAACTGCCCCCCAACTCGCCCTCACTGACCCCAATGGTGGCACCAACGCCAAACACGGTATCATCCGCTTTGCTAACGGTAACTTCTACTTTGGAACGAGTAGTGATGCATTAAGTAGTACCTCAACACTCTTCACCCTTACCCAAGGTACTTCTACCTTTGCTACCAACCTCACCGTTACCGGTAATCTTAATATTGCTACTACCACTGACAAGAATTCATGGCTCTACTTTGGTGGTAATCCACTTTTAACCGCAACGGGAACTTCTCTTTACTTAGGGCTTGGTGCAGGAACAAGTACGAGAAACGAAAATAATGCAGGAAACTTTAGAAACAATACTGCAATCGGATATCAGTCTATGCAAGGGAATACCACAGGAACTGATAACACTGCTCTTGGCTGGGAGGCGCTTTATTCAAATACTACAGGAACAAATAATACAGTAGTTGGATCAAGTGCACTTGTATTTAATACAAGTGGTGTGAACAACGTAGCTATTGGTTCACTTGCCTTGTATGTTAACCAAACAGGACAGAACAACACTGCCGTAGGTGGCACCGCTCTTGCAAACAATACAGGTTCTTTTAACACCGCCTTTGGTAATGGGGCTCTATACTCAAACCAAGCTGCCGCTGCATCAGTTGCTGTTGGTTGGAATGCACTGCTTAACCAAACCGCAGGGGCTTCAACTACTGCTCTTGGTGCTTGGAGTGGACGGGTAAACGATACTGGTATTTACAATACTTATCTCGGTGCACAATCAGATGCGGGGGTAAGTAACCTTAATTACTCAACGGCAATCGGTGCCGGTGCAATCGTCAACAAATCAAATGCTATTGTTTTAGGTGGTGTCGGCACTGTCTACGGTGTCACTGTGGGTATCGGTACCACCACTCCTAATTGGCTCCTTCAACTTGCTTCCTCAACCGCTCCACAACTTGCGCTCACGGATCCAAATGGAGGCACTGACGCTAAACATGGCATCATCCGCTTTGCTAATGGTAACTTCTATATCGGAACAAGCAGCGATGCATTAACTTCAACAACTACCTATGTCACTATCAACAAGTTCGGTGGAGTAGGTATCGGCACCACTACTAATTTAACGGCTGGGCCAGTCACAAGTGGTGGTACTTACTTAAGTGTATTAGGCGGTATTAATGTACAAGGTAAAGACGGTAATCCTAATAACTATGCCCGCTTTGGAGTCCCAGATGGTAATGGTGTTGGCGGTATTGTAGTTAACCGAGCAACAGTCAGCCAGAGTGCAATGGGTATCTACCTAAATGACAATGGAGTGGGAGGCACTGGAGGTGGCTTTGAAGTACTAGCCGCTGCAACACTTGCTTCAGGACGTGATCTCCGTTTCCTTAATGACCGTGGAGGTACTTCAGCGGGAGACGAAACCCTCCGCATCATGAACACTACCAGTCTTGCAACGAACGGCTTCGTTGGTATTGGCTCTTCAACCCCTTGGGCTAAGCTCTCTGTTACGGGCGGTGCAGGACAAACCGCCCCACTCTTTGCTGTAGGATCTTCTTCAGCCTCAATTAACTACCTCACTCTTACTTCAGTAGGTAACCTCGGCCTCGGCACTACCACTCCTGCTTGGTCACTCCAAGTTGCCTCAGCTACTCCTTATGTAGCCATCACTGACACTGATGCCTCCACTAACGCCAAACACTGGATCCTCACTAACACAAATGGTGTCTTTGCTATCGGTACTTCTTCCGACGCCCTCTCTGCAACCAGTAGCTACTTCACCCTCACTGGTTCATCAACTACCTTTACAAGTGCCCTTAATGTCACCAGTAATGCCACAAGCACCTATACTAACGGTATACAGATCACTTCTGGATGCTTCTCCGTAAATGGAACTTGTCTTTCAACAAATGGTTCTACTAACGCTGCTGGTGGTAGTGGTGCTGTGCAATTCGCAAACAGTACTTCTTTTGCAGGAGACGCTACCAATTTCTTCTGGGATAACAGTAAGAAAGCGCTTGGTATTGGCACTTCAACCCCTGCTTGGCTTCTCCAACTCGCTTCATCAACTGCACCCCAACTCGCCCTCACAGACCCTAACGGTGGCACCAACGCCAAACACGGTATCATCCGCTTTGCTAATGGCAACTTCTATATCGGCACTTCATCAGATGCATTGAATGCAACCACAACCTTATTCACCATCGCTTCAACCACCGCAGTTGGTATCGGTACAGTGAACCCTACGGGAGCTTTTGAAGTAAAAACCCGTTTTTCGGGAGATTCCATGCAGTTTACTGATATTAATAGCACCAGTAACTATATTAACTTCGCCCCAACAACTGGTTCAGGTGGTAATGGTATTACGATAGCTAGAGCAACAGATGTAGTTGGTAATATGGGACTTATCTTAAAAACAGGAAATAGTTCAAGAGCTACAATTATACTCCCCACCTCAAGCTCAGATCTTCAGTTCACTAACGATCAAGGTAGTAATCAAGTGGGTACAGAAATTGCTCGCTTCTACAATGCCAACGATACGCATAACGGTGCATTAGGACTTGCCTCCTCAACTCCATGGGCGCACCTTTCAGTCAAAGCAAATTCTGGAGAAACCGCCCCACTCTTTGCAATTGGTGGTTCTAGCAATCAAGCACTGCTCCAGTTCCTTCCCTCAGGAGCCCTCGGACTTGGCACCACTACACCTAACTGGATGGTACAACTCGCTTCATCGACCGCCCCACAGTTGGCGCTTACTGATTCCGGAGCAGGGACTAACCTTAAGCATTGGGTACAGCGTGTTGCCGGTGGTAACTTCTACCTTGCAACCTCAAGTGATGCGTATGCTACCTCAACCGTTCCAGCAATAATGGTAAACAGTAGCGGTTATGTAGGGGTAGGAACCACATCACCTTGGACTAACCTTTCAGTTACGGGTACTTCATCGGCTGATGTTTTCTTCGCTACTGCCACAACTTCAACAACCACACTACGTGGCGGCCTTAATGTTGGTGATGGGGCACTAACGTACAATTATTCAACGGGAGAGACCTATGCCGGAAGTTTGATTTCCGGAACACAGTCCTTTGACGATGATGCTGGAGTAGTACAGTGGACTAATCTCCCGATAGTCAGTGCTGCTACAGGTACGCCACAGTCCTACACTGCGTCTATTGGAGACAATCCTGTACTTACGGTATATGGAGAGGCAACACCATACGCAAGTTCCGTGGCTCGTAACACCGGTATTGGTATTGGGACTACTTCTCCCTATGCTCGTCTTACGGTGTGGGGCAGGGGAACAGGAGCTTCATCCACTATTGAAGTAGTGAACAACGCTTCGACAACCCTCTTCAGACTCTCTGATGCTGGGTATGCTGGTTTCGGTACCTCAACCTCTGCTTGGCTTCTACAGCTTGCAACTTCAACTGCCCCACAGTTAGCTCTCACTGATCCAAATGGCGGAACTAACGCCAAGCACGGTGTGATGCGCTTTGCTAACGGTAACTTCTACTTTGGAACTAGTAGTGATGCTCTAAGTAGTACCTCAACCTCACTCTTCTTAAGCGGTACTAATGGTGGTCAGCTTGGACTTGGTACTACTACCAACTACACAAACTACCGTATGAACATTGGCACCAACACGGGGAACAACGGACTCATTGTTGCAGATAATGCTGTACAAAACTCTTTCACCTCCCTTAACCCTGGCTCTGTGAACATCTCTCGAAACTCATCAGGAAGTGGTGCGGTAAACATTAATTATTTTAATAGTGCAGGAGTTGCAAATGGTTCACCAATCTTAACCGTTGGCGCATCTGGGGCAACTAATGACTTCGTCATTGGTAATGATAAGGGTGGATCAACCGCTGCTGAAGTTTTTCGCATTACTAACGTCAACAGTACTAGCAACGGCTTTGTTGGTGTGGGTACCACTACACCGTTTGGTAAACTCTCCATCGCCGCTCTTAGTGGTCAAACCGCTCCACTCCTTGCTATTGCTGATGCCTCAAACAACAACTACCTCACCATGACCATGAATGGTGCTCTTGGTCTTGGTACCACTACTCCTAACTGGATGTTGCAACTCGCTTCATCAACTGCGCCACAGTTAGTACTTACTGACCCTTCAGCTGGCGCTAATCTTAAGCACTGGGTACAACGTTCAATTGGTGGTAATTTCTATCTTGCAACCTCCAGTGATGCGTTCTCCACTTCGACTATCCCGGCACTTTCTATAAGTAGTAACGGTGAATTTGGAATAGGTACTACAACTCCAACGCCGGGATATAGTCTCAGTATGGCAAGTAACCTGCTTGTTTCAGGTACCCTTCGTACAGGCGCTATTACTAGTGTAACTAATACTCAGCATACATTTTCAAATATTGGTGGAGCAGCTAACGTTCTCATAACTCCAAATGGAGTAGCTCCCATTTCCTACCAAAATGGATCTGGAAGCCATTGGTTCCAATTACGTGCTGATGGCGCTATATTTCAAGCGCTTACGCCTGGAACCACTCTTAACAACCTTGGTACACAGGCAACTGGCTTTGGCTCTTCAACTCCACAGTGGCGTATGCAACTTGCCACTTCCTCCTCGGCGGCAAGTAACGCTATCCAGTTAGTACTTACCGATACAGCAGCGGGCACAAACGCTAAGCATTGGTTCTATCGCTCATCAGGTGGGTACCTCTATATGGGAACTTCATCTGATACTACTTTCAGTAATTCAGGAACAACAACACTCGAAACATGGAGCCCAGCTGGATATGTAGGTATTGGAAGTACTTCACCATGGAAGACGTTGTCAGTAACCGGAACTATGGCAGTTAACGGCCTCACCGCTGAAGCGGGAACTAAAGATGCTCTTTGTATAGACTCTACAACAAAGGAAGTGCAGGTAAACACTGGTTCACCAACCTGTACCGTATCTTCTGCTCGCTACAAGCACAACATAGAATCTTTGACAGCAACTTCTGGCTTAGCACTACTCCGGCAACTGCGCCCAGTGAGCTTTGAAACTAATGATGAGAATCAGGCTCGTGTTGGTTTTATAGCCGAGGAAGTGAATGCGCTTGATCCACGTCTTGTCTTCTATGAAAATGACGGTATTACCCCACGTGGAGTTCGCTATGAAGAAATGACTGCGGTACTTGCTAAGAGTGTACAAGAGCTTGATGCTAGACTCCTTAACCTTGAGAATGCTAGCTCCTCACTCTTTGTAGCGGAGAATAGTAACAATCCATTCTCACTCACTACACTAAAAACAGCACTTAGCTCCTTTGGTATCTTTGTTAGTGATGGGTTAGTACACATTGCAAATGCAGCGGTAGACTCACTCACTGTGGGAAGCAGTACTTCGCCTGCTGGAATAACACTCTTTGATAAAACAACAAAAGCTCCATACTGTGTGATGGTGAACAATGGGACAGTAGAGACAACTAGTGGCTCTTGCCAACCAGCTAGTATTTCAACAAGTACTATCTATGTTGCTCCACCAGAGAATCCTATAAGTCCACCAGTCCTTGATATCGGAACTTCAACTGCAACTTCCACTGATATCGTTCTAGATATGGGAACAAGTACTGCAACAAGTAGTGCAGCTACTGATCTTAGTGCTACTTCAACTGCTCCAGCTCTAGGAGATATTGCGCCAGTAGCTACGTCTTCTGCTATCCAATAAACAACGTCTATGTCTACCAAATCTTTAAAAACTTTTCTTTCTCTCAGTTTCCTCTTGTCGTGTTGCCTCTTGCCGAGCGTTGGGGAAGCCGCCCTTACTGATGGACTCGTTGGGTACTACTCACTCGACGGTAAGTATGTGAATTGGCAAACGGGTACGGTAACGAATCAGGGATCCGGCGGTGGAACATTGACACTCAACTCACTTAGTACGAGTACAACTCCTATTAGCGGTGCTGTGGGGCAAGGTTTTTTCTTTGCCTCAACGACCATCCCGACAAATGTGGCTAGTGGAACCTCAGCTTTAACTGCTATTGATAACTGGACACTTGTTGCCTGGATGAATCCAAAGGTTATCACTGCAACTACAGGTTTTGTTATGCACAATGGGGGAGACGATGGACTTTGTGCACCAGCGGCAAACTGTACTGGGTATGGATTTGGTATTGGGGACGCAACAGGACAGTCTGGAAGTAAACTCGTCGGGCTACTCTCTGGTATTGCTTGGATTGATAGCGGATTTACTTTTCCGGCTGCTAATCGTTGGTACTTTGTTGTTATGCAACGCAAAAGTGGCACTATAAGATTTTATGTTAATGGCGTTCAGCAATCAGGTAGTTCTGTATCAACACCAAACACTCCAAATGGGTTTATGACTATTGGGGGACAGGTTCCCTATACCACAGGTAAAAGGCTGTTTAATGGCTCGGTAGATGAAGTTCGTATGTATAACCGCGCCATTAGTAGTGATGAAATCATGCAACTTTATAAGCAGGGGAAAAGCAAGGTAGGGGTTTCTCAAAAGATAGTAAGTGGTGTGGGTATAAACAGTCTTTCATCAGGCCTTGTTGGATATTGGACCTTTGATGGTAAAGATACCAATTGGCGCATAAACACAACTAATGATTTGAGTAGTACTGGTAACACCGTAACTTTATCTGGTTTTAGTACCAGTACGGATGTAGTCAGGGGGAAAGTTGGACAAGCTCTGCATTTTGGTGGTAGTGCAACAACCCCCGCTGCGCTATTTAGCTCGCCTATTTCAGTGGGGACAACACATACACTGAGTGCGTGGATAAAAGTGGATAAAAGTGGATTTATAGGCTATCAAAATATAGTTGGCGATAGCGCTGGAGGTCAGGGGCTATACCTTACCTCAAGCGGCGGCCCCTATTCGTTGACGTATTACTTTTCAGGTTTGGATCACACCGCAGCAAGTAGTATTCCCGTTAATACATGGACCCATGTTGCAGCCTCCATTTCGAGCGGGAGGCTAACTCTTTATGTAAATGGTGTAGCCGATCCTACTTCATACACAGGAGTAGGAGCAAACACATTTTCTTTTATTGGCAATGATCTATCTTCTGAAGCATTTCAGGGCAGTATAGATGATGTGCATGTGTACAATCGGGCACTTTCTGCAACCGAGGTTATGCAACTCTATAAACAAGGTGGGGGAGTTATTGCAGTCAGTCCCAAAGTGTTGGCGGGACAAAGTGGCACTAGTCTTTCAAAGGGGCTTGCGGGTTACTGGACGCTCGATGGTAAGAATACCAACTGGACGAGTAATACAGTTACTGACAGTTCAGGGAACGGACTTACTGGAACTTTGGTTAATTTTAGTACTACAACCTCAGCCATTTCAGGAAAGGTGGGACAGGCTCTTCGGTTCAATTCTGGTTCCTCACAGTACATTAATCTTGGGTCACAAGCTTCACTGCGCTTCAGCCAAAACGTCACTGTGTCAGCTTGGGTGTATCCGACTGTTGCCAATATGAGTGGTAAGGCAGTCTTTACGTTTGATAGTGGGGCGTGTTGTGGAACTAACTATTACTTAGGTTCTGGAATATCTGGGTCAGCAGGACATTTCGGTTTTTCAATCAACGTATCTGGTCAAACTGCTCAAGATCCAAACACTTACTCAGTCAATAAATGGTACCACTTAGTTGGAACGTACGATGGGTCAACAATTAATTTTTATGAAAATGGAAGTCTCATTACTTCAGTTGGCTATGTTTCCTCAATGTCGCTCTATAATAATAATATTGCAACCATCGGGGGGGCTCAGACAAATGGAGCTGCGGGAACTAACCTTTTTGATGGAACGATAGATGAGGTGAGGGTGTATAGCCGTGCTCTTTCAGCGAATGAAGTAGCGCAACTATATAAACAGGGGCAGGCAAAAACCCGTTAATTGTTTTAAGGCTTTTTTCCTGTTAAAGTCGGTACATGAAATTCAGGGTTGAGGAAAAGCTTACTGGTACCCTCGCACGGGCAGGAAAAATAGAAACACCACATGGGGTAATAGAAACCCCAGCTTTTATTGTGGTTGGTACCAAGGGTTCAGTAAAATCACTTACCCCATCCCAAGTAGAGGAACTAGGCGCACAGTCTCTTCTTGCCAATACCTATCACCTCTATCTTGAGCCAGGAGATCTGAAAGTTAAGGATGCTGGAGGACTCCACAAGTATGCTAATTGGAACAGACCAACTTTCACTGATTCAGGGGGATTTCAAGTATTTTCCCTAGGAGCAGCCATGGGTAAGAGTGTAGGCAAGGTAGCAACAGGGGAGGAAATAGCGGAGTACACCGATGAAGAGATAACCGTCCCGAAGTTAGCACAGATAGATGAGGAAGGGGTTACCTTTAAATCATTTTTAGATGGCAGCGAACACCGATTTACACCAGAGCGGTCTATTGAGATACAGGGGAATATTGGAGCCGATATTATTTTTGCTTTTGATGAGTGTACTTCGCCCTTAGCTCCACGAGAGTACCAAAAAGAAGCCCTTGATCGCACCCACCGCTGGGCCGAGCGATCACTTGCGCAACATAAAAAAGTCCTCAGTAATCCTCAAGGCCTCATGGGTATAGTACAAGGTGGCCGCTTTGAAGATCTGCGCAAGGAAAGCGCGACTAAAATTGGGAGTATGGATTTTGACGGTTTCGGTATCGGAGGTTCTTTTGTAAAAGAAGATATAGCAACGGCAGTAAAGTGGGTGAATGAAATCTTACCGGAAGAAAAACCACGACACCTTCTTGGCATTGGAGAGCCAATGGATATGTTCCTTGGGGTAGAAAATGGCTGTGATACATTTGATTGTGTTGCGCCAACCCGTATTGGTCGCACAGGATCGTTTTATACCAAAGAGGGAAGAATAAATGTTTTAAACAATCAATATCGGGAGGATTATACACCAATTGAAAGGGATTGTGGGTGTTATGCCTGCAAAAACTTTACTAAAGCCTATATTGCCCACCTTTTCCGGGCTAAAGAAATGCTTGGCCCGACACTTGGCTCTATTCATAACCTTTATTTCATAGTTCACTTAGTAAGGGAGATGCGAAACAGTATTTTGGATAAAACTTTTCTCCAATTTAAAGATTCTTTTATTGCACGGTACTATAAATAATTCTATGAGTGTATTTAAACTAAACACAGCATACAAACCTGCCGGAGATCAGCCAAAGGCCATAGAGGGTTTGATTGAGGGGATCAAAAAGGGCTACGATAAACAGACCCTACTTGGCGTTACTGGATCTGGTAAAACATTTACTGCTGCTAATGTTATAGCGGCGGTAGGGAAGCCAACGCTTGTTATCGCACACAATAAAACGCTGGCTGCGCAGCTTGCGCAAGAGTACCGAGATTTTTTCCCAGAGAATGCTGTGCATTACTTTGTTTCTTACTATGATTACTACCAACCAGAGGCCTATATATCAGCTTCTGACACCTATATAGAAAAGGAAGCACAGATCAATGCTGAAATAGAGCGCCTTCGTCACGCCTCAACGCAAGCTTTACTTTCGCGTAAGGACGTTATCATTGTTGCTTCGGTTTCCTGTATTTATGGACTTGGTAGCCCCGAGGAGTATCAAAAGGTACATGTAAAGGTTTCTGTAGGAGAAAAGCAAACACGCAATGAAATTATTCGTCGACTTATTGGCATATACTTTGAAAGAACAAACGCTGATCTTTCCCCAGGACTTTTTCGCGGACTAGGGAATAATCTTGAAATAATGCCAGTCAATGAAAAAGTGATTTATCGACTCTCGTTTGAAGGCGAGCATATTAGCCATATAACAGTTATTGATGCACTTTCACGCGCCATAATTAGAGAGCAGGAATCTTTTTTCCTTTTCCCCGCCAAGCATTTCATTACTCCAGAAAAGGAGCGGAAGCGAGCTATTGCAGATATTCAAGCTGAGCTTGATGCACAGCTTAAAGTATTTGAAAAAGAAGGAAAGCTTCTTGAAGCTGAGCGTATTAAGCGGCGTACTCGCTATGATTTAGCTCTCATTAAAGAAGTTGGTTACTGTAATGGTATTGAAAACTACTCTCGTCACTTTGATGGACGAAAACCAGGTGAGCCGCCCTTTACGCTCATTTCTTACTTCCCGCACAAAGCAGACGGTACACCCGACTTTCTTACTATTATTGATGAGTCACATGTAACTATTCCGCAAATTGGGGCTATGCATGGAGGAGATGCTTCACGAAAGCAATCACTTATTGATTTTGGGTTTAGGCTTCCTTCGGCGAGGGATAATAGACCACTAACGCTTAAGGAGTTTGAAGCGCGGATGGGGCAAATGATTTTTACTTCCGCTACTCCTTCAAAATATGAAGCAGAACATAGCAAACAAATCGTTGAGCAAGTTATTCGTCCAACAGGGCTTACCGATCCTGTTATCGAAATACGCCCTGTAGTTGAAAAAGGTTCCTATAAGGGACAAATAGCAGACTTTATCCTTGAAGCAGAGAAAACTATCAAAGGGGGTGGTCGAGTGCTGGCTACAACACTTACCAAAAAAATGGCAGAAGACCTTAGTGAGTATCTTAAAGAAAAGGGACTTAAGACTGAATACCTCCATAGCGATATTATGACTATTGATCGTATTACCATTCTGACTGATTTTCGTAAGGGAAAGTTTGATTGTTTGGTTGGGGTTAACCTTTTACGTGAAGGGCTAGATTTACCAGAAGTAGAACTTATCGGCATTCTGGATGCTGATAAGGAAGGCTTTTTGCGTTCAGAAACCTCTCTCATTCAGACCATTGGGCGAGCAGCGCGCAATGTACTAGGACGGGTTATTCTGTATGCGGATCATGAGACGGGGTCTATGGAACGTGCAATTGGAGAGACGAACCGAAGACGTGCTATACAAATAGCGTACAACAAAGAGCATGGGATTACGCCAAAAACTATTATTAAGAAAATTCACGATATTACTGAGGAACTTCAAAGTGAACAGAAAAAGACTGTGCTTCAGCTTTTGGCACTTGACGAAGCTAGACTCAAAAAAGAACCTCGTAAACTAATAAAAGATAAAGAGCGACAAATGTATGAAGCGGTAAAGTTACTTGATTTTGAAACAGCAGCTATTTTGCGTGATGAAATTCGTGAACTTGAATTACTTTTAAGCAAGAAAGGAACTACTAAGACTGAGGCTTATCCACAAAAGCGTCAAGCAAAGAAAGCTAAAAAAGATTAGTGCACCGTATAATAGACATATAAGCCTTTATGGCCTCATGTCGTGAATAGCGGATATATACATAACATAGCGGAAAGCTTTGGTGGCTCAGAGGATGAACACAAAGCACTTTCCTACAAGGTGATTCTTGTGGTTGTTTTTGTGCTGTGCTTTCTCTTTACGCTTGGAATTGTAGGCGTCACTTCTCTAACGAGGATAGCAACTACGACTGACGCCTTCTCTAAAGAAAAGATCCCGGCCCTCGGCTCACTGTATATTCTGGAAGAAACTATAACTAGAGAAAGATTTCTCCTTACCAAAATACAGGCTCTAAGTCCGAAGGACATGTCAGAGTATGCGTATCTAGCTCAGCGCTTTTTAGAGCAGCAAAATAAAACAAACACTGAGCTTACCAACCTCGCTCCACATATTATTGATGAACCACAAAAACGTATTTTTGATCAAACACAAAGTATGTACAAGGACTTTGTGGTTGCTAGTGTTGAATATCTCTCTACTCGCCAAAACGAGCTATCTAGTAAAACCGTAGCTTCCGGAACAACTGAGGATGATTTTAAAGCGCTAGACACTAAGGCAACGCAATTGCAAGATAATTTGTTCTCTTTGGGGAACTATATTCAGGGGACACTTGCTTTCGAAAGTGAGAAACTTACCGCAACAGAACATGACATGAAGCAAAATATTCTTGTGCTCACAGTCATTTGGATTTTCCTAGCAGCTCTTATTGGATATTGGGTTTCAAAAAAGCGACCACATCTTATGACAATAGATGAGGAGGAGCATGCGCGGCAGCTGGCGCACTTAAATAAGGAATTAAATGAGCGAAACAAGTTGCTCGCCGAACAGGAAGTAGCGCTTGAGGAAAATAACGGAAAGCTTAAAAACATAGATGCCTTGAAATCGGAGTTCGTTTCAATAGTAGCCCATCAACTACGTACGCCGCTTGCAGGTATAAAGTGGACACTTGATATGTTGATTAATGGTGATCTTGGTACGTTAACAGTAGAGCAGAAAACCTTTCTACTTAAGATTCATGAGGGTAATGAGCGCATGATTCGGTTCGTGAATGATCTTCTTTCTATAAACAGAATTGAAACTGGCCGCCTGGAATATAATTTCACCCCCATTAACCTTCAACACGTCGCTGAAAGTGTGCTTCTGGATATTTACCCGCTTGCTAATAAAAAGCAGGTAAGTATTAATTTCCGTGGAAAAGGGCTTAAGATTCCACTGGTCGCAGCAGACCCTGAGAAAATTCGAGTAGTGTTCCAAAATATTCTTGAAAATGCTGTTAAGTATACTGGGAGTGGTGGACATGTAACCTTGGAATTGCGAAATCGAGGTGGGGAAGTTTTAACGACAGTGAATGATGATGGTATTGGCATGCCGAAGGAAGAGCAAAAAGCTATCTTTACCCGGTTTTATCGAGCACCGAGTGCTGTCAAAATGCAAACTGAAGGTTCTGGACTTGGCCTCTATCTGGTTAAGGCTATCGTTGAGGCACATGGTGGTAAGGTTTGGTTTGAAAGCGATAAGGGAAAGGGATCTACTTTCTATTTTTCCATACCGGTACCTCGAAAAGAAGCTTAACTTTTGATATACTAGCGACAACGTATTATGGATAAAGGTAAACAAATCCTAATTATAGAAGATGATATTTTTCTAGCTGAAGTGCTGGTTAATAAACTTGTAGCTTCTGGTTTTAAGGCAGAAGTTTCTAATAACGGCAAAGAGGGACTACGCCGTATTAAGAGTATGCACCCTGACCTTATCCTTCTTGATATTATTTTGCCGGAAATGAACGGTTATCAAATCCTGGAGGCCAAGCAAGCTGACCCAGACATTAAAGATATCCCAGTGATTATTGTTTCGAACTCAGGTCAGCCGGTTGAAGTAAAGCGTGCGCTTACGCTCGGTGTGAAGAATTACCTTATTAAAGCTGATATTGATCCTGATGAGGCTGTAGAAAAAGTTAAGGAGGAGTTAGCTAAGTTGAGTCCAACTGGTATTGATCCAAATGTTGGGGCACCTAAACCTCCTGGAGCACTGGTTGGAAAAAAATTACTTTGGGTAGAGGACGATCGTTTTCTTAAAGATATTATTACAGTCCGCCTTTCCAATGAAGGGTGCCAGCTTTTCCACGCAGCTGATGAAACAGAAGCTTTCAATCTGTTAGCTAAACAGGTTCCTGACGTTATACTCCTTGATATATTACTGCCTGGAGCTGATGGCTTTGAAATTCTAAGAAAGCTTAAGGCAGGAGAGGCAACAGCAAAAATCCCGGTAATACTTCTCTCCAACCTTAGTCAAAAGGCAGATTTAGAAAAAGGAAAGGAGCTTGGAGCACTTAAGTTCCTTGTTAAATCTACTGTTACTTTGGACGAGATTATTTCACAAATTAAGTCCGTACTCACTACTGGTGCATAGCTTTCGGCTTTGCTATTTTGTGCTATACTCACTGCTATATACACCCAGGGAGTAATCCGTGGGCAATTACCATATGGGGGATGAAATTATAGTTAAAGGCGCGAGAACGCATAATTTAAAAAACATTACTGTTTCAATGCCACGGAATAAGATGGTGGTGTTTACTGGGCTTTCTGGATCGGGGAAGTCATCTTTGGCGTTCGATACTATTTTTGCTGAAGGTCAGAGGCGTTATGTTGAGTCACTTTCTGCGTATGCAAGACAGTTTTTGAATCAAATGCAAAAGCCAGACGTTGATGAAATCGTAGGGCTTTCTCCTGCAATCTCTATTGATCAAAAATCACGCTCCAATAATCCACGCTCAACCGTGGCAACTATTACTGAAATTTATGATTACCTTCGTATACTGTTTGCTCGCGTAGGCCACCCGCACTGTCTCATTTGTGATAGAGAAATTAAAAAGCTGACCAATGAAGAAATCTTAGACACCATTCTTGAAACTGTTGGAGCTTTGAAAAAAGAAGTGAAAAAGGAAAAGGTTTTGGGTGTTTCGTATGATAAAGCTGAGCTTAAGCTTTTTGCACCGCTTGTGGTAGGCCGAAAGGGTGAGTACTACCAGCTGCTTTATGATCTTTTGGGTAAGGGGTTTGAAGTAGTAAAAATTGATGGAAAAGATCACAAACTTCGTGATCAGATTATTATTGATAAGAATAAAAAGCACGATATAGATGTGCTTGTAGATAAGTTTTATTTCTCAGAGCTGGATGATAAAAAGAGTACGTTTCGTGAACGTCTCAGCGAAGCTATTGAGCGGGCGCTTGCTGAATCAAATGGACTTTTGAAAATTGAAACTCCTGAGGGAGAAAAACTAATTTCAGCTAAGTTTATGTGTCCCTATGATGGTTTCTCCTTTCCTGAAATAGAGCCTCGGCTGTTTTCTTTTAACTCACCTTATGGAGCCTGTCCTACTTGTAATGGGCTTGGTACAAAACATTTCTTTGGTAATGAGGCTTGTGAGGCCTGCAAAGGCCAACGTTTGCGACCAGAAGCCCTCCATGTATTCTTGGGAGATACTATTAAGACCAGAAAAAATATTGTTGAGATTACCTCGCTTTCTATCAAGGACGCTTTTACATTTTTTGAAAATATTAACTTAACACCAACAGAGAAAAGCATCGCTAAAGTAATTTTGAAAGAAATAAATGCTCGTCTTTCTTTCATGCTTAATGTGGGACTTGATTATTTAACACTCGATAGACGGGCGAATACACTTTCGGGCGGGGAAAGTCAGCGTATTCGCCTTGCTTCGCAATTAGGTTCTGGACTTGTAGGAGCTCTCTATGTGCTCGATGAACCAACCATTGGGCTTCATTCGCGTGATAATGATCGCCTCATAAAAACCCTTATTCATTTGCGAGACATGGGGAATACTATTTTAGTAGTGGAACACGATGAGGATACTATCTTTTCTTCTGATTACCTTGTTGATATTGGCCCGGGAGCTGGAGTGCATGGTGGGGAAGTGGTAGTTGCTGATAATTTAGAAAAGCTCCTAACAGCAAAGAAAAATGATTCTGGTTCACTTACCCTTGCGTATTTACGTGGTGAGAAGTTCATTGCTGTTCCTGAGGCCCGGCGCACCAGCGATAAGGGTGCCATTAAAATCAAAGGGGCTCATGCATTTAATATTAAAAACATGAATGCGGAAATCCCGCTTGGTAAACTCGTGCTTGTAACTGGTGTATCCGGTTCCGGTAAATCCACATTCGTATATGAAGTACTTCACAAGAACCTTCAAGCAAGGCTTGAGAAGCGGTATCGTAGTGCTAAAACGTACAACTGCGCCTCTTTTGAAGGGTCGGAATATGTAAGTCGAACAATCCTTATTGATCAGTCACCTATCGGGCGTACTCCACGGTCAAATCCAGCTACTTATACAGGAGCTTTCACTTTCATACGAGATATGTTTGCTGAAACAAGCGAAGCAAAAGCCCGTGGGTGGAAGGCGAATCGTTTCTCTTTTAACGTTAAGGGTGGTCGCTGTGAAGCCTGTCAGGGTAATGGAGAGATCGCCGTTGAAATGCACTTCCTGCCAACCGTGTACGTACCGTGTGATGTGTGTAGTGGTAAGCGATTTATGAAAGAAACGTTAGAGGTGACGTATAAAAAGAAAAACATCTATCAAGTACTTCGCATGACAGTAGAGGAGGCTAGTAAGTTCTTTGAAGATATACCAGCTATTTCAGATAGATTACAGTCACTCATTGATGTGGGGCTTGGTTATTTGGAGCTTGGGCAATCAGCCACAACGCTTTCAGGTGGGGAGGCTCAGCGCGTAAAAATATCTTCCGAACTGTATAGAGCACACTTACAAAAAACCATCTATCTACTTGATGAGCCAACCATCGGACTTCATTATGAAGATGTTCGGAAGCTTATTGAGATTTTGCAAAAACTTGTTGATAAGGGGAACACCGTGGTTGTGATTGAGCACAATATGGATGTGATAAAATCTGCTGACTATATTCTAGACATCGGACCCGAAGGAGGGGTTGGTGGCGGGCAGTTAGTTGCTAAAGGTACGCCAGAAAATGTTGCAAATAGTGAGAAAAGCCATACCGCCAAGTATCTAAAGCGCGCCCTTAAACATAAATAGAGCTTTCTACGAGCCATAGTAGCTCCTCGGTTCGGAAATGAAAATTATTGAACTTTCATTTCACTCACTTTACGTCGCAAATAAAAAAGGCGCCCCGAGCTGGGGCGCTTTGCGAGGAGGGGCTTCCTCAGGCGGTCGTCGAAAGAAGTTCCGCCTCTTCGAACCAGCCGAGTTTCACCAAGGCCTCGGCCAGGGCGTGACACTCGAATGCCACGCAGATCGTCTCCGGCTTCCGCTCGATCCTGAACCCGACGATCCTGGGATACGCCCCCCTTCGGAGGATGCTGAGTTCAAAAATCGCTAGGCGGATGTTGTGGTTGGTTAGTCGGAGAAGTTCCTCCCGACCGAATTCGCTGCGCTGGTAGTAGAGGGTGGCAAGACCGGCCACCGGCTCCCCGTCACCATTCATGCAGGCTTCGAGGAAAAAGGTAGCGGGGCCGTTGCCCTGATTTTGCCCGAATTTGTGAAGCTCACCGGACAAGGTGACGGTAGGGGCGGTGGGGGTAGCAGTTTCCACGTTTTCTCCTTTGGTTGATCAAACAACAATTTTGCACCAGCCTTCTTTTTACCTTACTATGGGAAATATTTCAATATGCAAAGCGATATACTAAAAACAGTCAATTTACCGGGCTCTCCCGGAGTTTACTTTTTCCGTGATAGTAGGAAAAAGATTCTTTATATTGGGAAAGCGACATCTCTTCGTGATAGGGTTAAAAGTTATTTCGCAAAAGACCTTTTTATTACTCGAGGGCCACTATTAGTCCAAATGCTTGAAAAGGCTACGAGTATTACCTATGAAAAGACAGATTCTGTTTTGGAGGCCCTTATTCTGGAAACAAGGCTCATAAAGCAGTATAAACCAGCCTTTAATACCAAAGAAAAAGATGACAAAAGTTATAACTACCTTGTTGTTACGAAGGAAGTCTTTCCTCGTGTACTTGTGGTCCGAGGTAAAGATCTAGATGAAAAGTTCCCAGCAGCTGCGCGGCTGTATCTTCTGGGCCCTTTTACCAAAGGCGCGACGCTTAAGGAGGGGCTTAAACTAATTCGTAAAATATTTCCATTTCGAGATACCTGCACGCCAGAGAATGGGCGGCCTTGTTTTAATGCACAAATCGGACTTTGCCCTGGAGTGTGCTCGGGAACAATTGACGCCAAGGTGTATAAAAAAAATATTAAACAGCTGATCCTATTTTTAAATGGCAAAAAAAAGACGCTGGTGGCTGAACTTACCCGTGAGATGAAAGCTTTTGCAAAAAAACATGAATTTGAAAGAGCTGATGAAATAAAGAGAAAGCTGTATGCGCTTTCGCACATACAAGATGTAACACTTCTCAAGCGTGAACATGAGCGGAACTTTAAAGAAGGTGTATTTCGTATTGAGGCTTATGATGTAGCACACCTCGGTGGTAAGGATATGGTCGGAGTTATGGTGGTAGTTGAAAATACCATGAGTAACAAAGCAGAGTACCGCAAGTTTAAAATCAAAGGTTTTGCAAATGCCAATGATCCAGGAGCCCTCCGAGAAGTTTTAACCCGTCGGTTAGGTCATAGTGAATGGACGCTACCACAACTCATTGTAGTTGATGGCAATGATATTCAAAAAAATGTTGCCGAAGCGGTACTTAAAGAGCAAGGCTTTGCAATTGACGTAGTTTCTGTGGTTAAGGATGAGCGACATAAGCCAAGAGATTTCCTGGGTAAAAAGGAATTAATTAATGCTCATAAAGAGGGGATATTACTAGGGAACAGCGAGGCTCATCGTTTTTCCATCACGTACCACAAATTGCTACGTAAAAAAGCTTTTCTACCTAAATAGTAAAAGCCCCTACTTTCTTCGGGGCTTTTTGCTGCTCGAGGCAGCATCGTGTGCAACGATGGTGGCAACGTCCGCCATGGCAGGTGGCTTGTAGGACGTTCGGAGGATCCACGCCCAGAAAGTTTCTCCGGGAAGCTGTGGGGGAGTGGGGTAGGGGTTGCCTCCTCCCCAATTCGCGAATGCCTGCTCGTTCATGCGTTTACTCCTCGGCCCTTTTGGCGCCTAGAAGGTGATACTGCGGCAAAAGTGGTTTTGCTGCGCTGGTGATGCCGAGAAGTGATCTTTGTCACTCCTTCACGAGGCTTGGGAAGCGACCCCATTTTCTTGAAGGCCGGCCGCAAATAGCTGGGGTCAGTAACCCCAAAGCAGGTGCCGTGGTCGGGTCCGTACACTGCACTCATTTTCAAAACCCGCATCAAGGTTGCGTGCGTCAGCATGATGCCTCCATGTAAGTGATCCACAGGAACTACACTTGCATTATCATGCTACAATATTGCTACTATGTCACGCATTAAAGTTGCTATTGTTCGGGGTGGGCCCTCACGAGAATTTGATATTTCCCTTAATACGGGGAAAATGGTTGCTGAGCAACTTGCCTCTGATCTGTATGAGCCTATTGATATTTTTATAGACAAAAAAGGAGTTTGGCACCGTGGAGGGATTCCTTTTGCTCCTGAGCGAGCTCTATCTCATGCTGATGTTGTTTTCAACGCTTTACATGGAGCCTATGGTGAAGATGGAACGTTGCAGCAAATACTAGATCGATATGGCATTCCCTATACGGGATCAGGAGCTTTTGCTTCCGCTTTAGGTATGAATAAAGTTTTGACAAAGCAATATCTAACTTCTTTTGGTATTAAAACGCCATATTTTAAAGTTGTTTCCCCGAGTGCAAACTTAGAGCAGGATCTGGTTGAAATTTTCCGATCACTGCCACACGCTACTGTTGTAAAGCCATTTAATAGTGGTTCATCCCTTGGTGTTTCGCTTAGTAATACTTTTGAAGAATTAAAGCGTGGGGTAGCGAGATCTTTTGAGCATGCTGAAAAAGTTATTATTGAGGAGTTTATCCATGGCAAGGAAGGGACTATGGGCGTTATAGATCAGTTTAGAAACAAAGAGCATTACCCACTCTTTCCAATTGAAATTAGACCTCGAGGTAAAAGTTTTTTTGACTATGAAGCGAAGTATAGTGGTATGAGCGATGAAATTGTGCCAGGTCATTTTTCGCGTGAAGAAACTGAAGCTATTACTGAAGCTGTTATCAAAGCACACAAAGAGCTTGGTATGCGACATTACTCACGTACTGATTTTATAGTGCACCCAAAGCGCGGAGTGTTTATCTTAGAAGTTAACAGCCTACCAGGACTTACTGAGGAGTCACTGTTTCCAAAAGCGCTTACTGCTGGTGGTATTTCAACCCAAGAGTTTCTACATCATATTATTCAGTTAGCGCTTTCAAGAAAATAGACTGGTTTGTAATTTTTCTATTTTAGGTTATAGTATTCGGGTATTCCATGTTGGGCCCGTAGCTCATTTGGCTAGAGCGCCTCATTTGCACTGAGGAGGCGGGGGGTTCGAATCCTCTCGGGTCCACTCGAATAGACAAAGGAGTCAAAATTAACTCTTTTGCCTTGAAAACACTTGATACTTCAGTAGTTCCAAATTTTTTGCCATCAAAGATAACTCCGGCAGGAAATTGGAACCATTGGAGCTTAATTTGCGTGGGGAAACTTGCCCTTTCCCATACTTTACTTGGAGACCTTAAATACTCTTCTGAAAAGGCCACGGCTTCCTCAGGAGAAATATCAACATTCTTCATGGTTGTTAATATTGCGTGTGTATCAATTATTTCTTTCTCTACAAGGTCAAGTTGCTGTTTCAAAATGGAATCACTCAGCACTCCTTTTAGATTTTTCTTAATGAGACTTGTTTGTTGTTCCTCTAACTCTTTAATGCGAATCTCTAGTCTTTTTGCACGAGTTCTTTCTTCCTCGGTGGCAATATGAAATTCCTCCCTAACTAATCGTTTTAATTTCTCAATCTGTGTATCTTCAAAAGAATAGGAGTCCATTAGAAATGCGAAATTTCTGTGTAGCTCGTTTCGTTCATAATTACCACTTAGTCCGTTAAACCTATAAGAAGGATATTTACCTTTTGCCATACTTCCTGTTAATTTCAATGCTGATGGATGAAATACAAAACGGCGAAGCGGAAAATCTGGGTTATCGGTTTTATAAGGTGAGACTTTGTGGCCTTTATTTTTAAGGACTCGTTGAACTTGGTCAAATAATTCATCATCTACTATTGCTTTGAATAAACCTTTGTGGACTTCTCCAAACTTTTCAATGCGCGCTGTAAAGAGTCTGTTGCGCAACATTTGATAGAAGTAATTTCTGGCCGGTGGTTTCCCGTTCTTTTTTACTAGCCCTTCTTTACATAGTATTTTCCAAACTTCATCAGTAGGATACTTGCTTGTGGCAACTAGTTGAAATCCACGATGGACTAATGGAGCCATGTCATTTGGGGCAATAGTTGCTTTCTCAGCAATACGCACATTTGAATAACCTATTGGAGCAGTCCATACATAGCGCCCTTCCCGAACAGCTTCCCTCATTCCATTTGAGCACCTCTCAGCCCTAACATCATTATCAAATTGTGCAACATTAGCGATTATATTCTCCATAAATCTACCGGCAGGACTATTCTCAAAAAACTCACTCGTAGACTTAATTTCAATGTTATAGCGTTTTAGTAATAGGCGGAGTTGGCTGTAATCATCCGTATTACGCGAAAGTCGGTCAAGCTTGTAAACAATAACGGCAGAAATTCTGTTTTTCTTTTCAGCGCAATACCTCAACATCTTCTGTAACTCTGTCCTATTAGCTGTCTTTGCGCTTTCACCCCGCTCTATAAAAACAGCGGCTACATCGTAACCATTTTTTTCTGCCCAGTCTCTACAGGCCTTCTCTTGTGTGATTAAAGAATTTCCTTCATCAACCTGTTCTAAGGTTGAAACGCGAACATATAAAACTGCGCGTTTATTGTTTTGGTTGTTTTTTAGTTCGGTCATACTTTTTTTGTTCAAAATAAGCTTCTACGAGTATTTTTGCTAGATATGTTAAAGTTTCCTCCTCTAAATTAATTATACCCCCGCTAAGTGGTATTAGAGGTTTATTTTTGAAGGAAATTTTAGGGTTGGAAATTAACATATTTTTTCCCCCCTATTCCTTAACGTAAAAGGCGGGCAACTGTCCAAAGGATGATTCCTTTGAGTTGCCCGCCTAGTGTGTAGGTAAGGGAGTATTAAACTGTAATTAAATGATATAAAAGCCAAAGAATTTGCCAAGCCACAGATGTGCATAACTTTCCCTGTTAAGTCCCTGTTATTACCTAATCTTTAATTTCGTGGTAAATTTCAACTACAACTGAATAAGGAAAGTAACCTAAACTTGGTGCAAATCAGGCATGGTGAAAAATCGCACGATACAAGAAAACCCGTTATTAGGGCGTATCGTGCGTTATGTAGGGAAACCTGCATAGAGGCCTAAAAACCTTCCTAGTAGCGGGCTTTGTTGTGTCTAGCTACTAGTTATCACTAATTACTAGTGGCATGAAAAAATATCTAATAACTTTTCTTACTTTTGTGCTTTTGGTTCCACAAGTAACTCTCGCTTCGTGGTGGAATCCTTTGAGTTGGAATATTTTTAATAAAAATAAAGTAAATCAGCCAAGTAAAACGGTTGAGATAGCGACAACTTCTCTTGTTAAAAGTGAGACGGAAGAATCAAAAAAACCAGAAGAAAAGAAAGTTCAAGTTAATAAAGAAAAGCCAGTTGTAATTAAAACTCCCATAACAACTCTAAAAGCAGTTCCATTAAATACCTCTGTAACAAAAGAAGCTGTTCAGCCAAAAACATTTACCTTACCTAATGGAATGGTAATGGATGCAGAAGGAAATATTCTTAGTTACCCGAAGGAAAATACTTCTCAACAAACACAATCTCAATTAACTCCAACACCAGTCCAAAACAATCCCTCAGGTTCAGTAGATACAACGACATCAATTCCGACTTCACTAAAAGTTGAGCTTAAAAATAGCAGTGTTTCCTATCCAGAAGTTGTTGGCGCTAACTGTGAAGCTGTGCGTGCAAATGTGGCTGTATTAGACCAGTTTGGTAAGAAGATAAATGGTCAATCTGTAACACTAAAAACCACAAACTACGAAGAGACAGAAACTACAGTCCGAGAAAATACCACTGATACAGATAATGAAAAAAGTTATGCTCGTTTTTATAGCTATAAACCCCAAATTAAAAGTGGGGTAGAAACCCTAACCTTTATATCGGGTGGCATTCAGGCAACTGCAAATATTAATGTTCGAGATGGATTAAGTAATTATAAGGATAAGTTAATAAAACAAGGAGATTATTGGATTGAACCAACAGCCGGAATTCGTGTTAATCCTGACACAATGACTTGTATTTAGGTTTCTTACTGATATTCTGCTTGTAAAAAGCAGAATTATGAATCAAGAAGAGAAAGATAAAAATCTAAGAAATATTCGGAAAGTTTGCCTTGAAAGTGCAGAGTCTTTTTTGGTTGTAGCCGAGAGAGAACTTGGAAAAGGTGTTGACCATGTATGTTTTCATCTTGCCTTGCTAGCTCTTGAAGAAATTGGTAAATCAATTTTGGCCACAGTAAGTTTTATGAAGTCTACTGCCGGGAAAGAAGTAGAAAATTTGGACATTCAAATGGATGACCATATAAAGAAGATTTTTTGGGCTATGTGGGGAGGAAGACTGCTTCGCAAGGAAAAGTTTACAAAGGAGGATATTGAGAAAAGCAGAAATCTTGCTACCACCCTACACGAGAGGCGCAAGTTATATCTTTATACAGACACTACTAATCCCGTATCTCCACAAGAAAGGTTAGAGGAAGGAGAAGCGAAGATGATTATAGAATTTATAAGATTGAGACTTGAGATTGAAAAAAATCAAGAGTTAGTCGATTTTGATGAAAAGGATATTGAAATAATAACTTGGTTTTTCAATGCAACAGAAGATATTGAAAAAAGAAAAAACATTTTCAGTAATCCTTCAATTGAAAAGCTAAGGGAATTAAATGATGGGAAGGAATGGATTAAATGGCTTTTCAAGGTTTACAAGGACAATGAAGAGGAAATGAGAAATCTGGCGCAAAAAGAACTCCAGAGAAAAAAACCAGATGAAAGCGAGATGATGAAACCAAAATACAAGATGCGACTTCGTATTCAAACTTCATCACATTCTGTTAGAAATAACGCTTTCACAAAATGGAATGAAGGTGTAGATAATATAAAAATTTATAAATCTGACAGAAAAGATGTTCGAAAAACTACTAAAGATGAAATAATTATTGATATTAATATACCACTTGGGATTCCAGCTACTGGAATATGGGATTACGGACTTTATATGTCCAAAACCTTAGTAATAGGTCTAAATGTAGCAACGCTAGGTGTTTTCTGGTGGAATGTTCAAAAAGATATAGAAAAATATTATGAGGAAATCATTGACCTTGAAGCTGACCCTAAAGGAAACACAAAACTAGTTGTCGCTCCACAAAGGAGATGGCAGGTAAATTTTGATGAGGCGAGATTCGTGCTTAATGAAGAAAAAATGCGGGATGTTAATACTGTCCTTGCGTTTATATTGAATGAGGCGAAAATTTTGGAAGAATTCCTAAAATCATATGCATTGGGATTAGTTTTATTTAGTAAGACAGATGTTCATCTACCTTTTGATTCAAATGCCTTCGGTGAATTTTACAAGGCATTAAAACAAGCTATGAGGAGTTTGGGAGATTGGGATGGCACTAGTGATTTCAAAGAGGCGGTAAAGAAACAATATGAAAAAATTGGCGAAATGAAAGACCTCGATAAAACTCTAGATATAGGTCTAGAGTTGGAAGCCGATACTATGCATGAGAAACCACATCCAATTACAATGACTGAAGTAATCGCAATGAAAATATACTGTGATTACTACATTCAATTAAAAACAAAGGAATACTTTGAGAAAAAGAACCCTAACAAAACTCAGGGAGTTTAGAGCCACTTCTTAACTCCTTTGTGTCCAGAACAAGTTCCGCTTCTGTGTTTACTAAAACTATAAGTTCCGTCTTTGCAAAGTGCACTCGCTCCTCTTGGCGCAACTTGAAAATAAGTCGGGGATTGGACTTTATTGCCATTACTATTTACATAATAACCAGTCGAAGCTAATGCTGTTGAGAAAGAAAGCGAGAAGACGATTAATCCAACTCCTAGATATTTAAGCACCTTATTCATAACTAAAATCCTACCTTTTTTTATCGATTATTACCATTAGCCACGCCTCTAAAAAACTCTGTCAGACTTTCCAGACTTTCTTTCTCTATGTCGAATTCTATAGGAGCTTTTGGCTGGCCATCAATATAAGACCAAATATCTTTTAAGCTACGACTGTCTTTAAGCTCAATGGCATTATGAAAAATGGTTTCAATTATCTTGTCTAGGTATATGGCTTTTTCTTTATTACTCTTGCCCGGATAAACCTCTCCTAATTTGCCCCTAATTGCCCTTGTAATCGAAATAGAGCCCTTTGGCCTTCCTCCGGGATTACCGGAAGCTCCTTTCTCAAAAGTTCCATCGGCTTTCCTGTTTTTATCCTGTTTCTGAGGGTCTTTCATAGTGTTATAGTTCTAATACAGGGTAGTAGTTAGCCAATTAATGCAAAATCCTTACCTGTAAGCATATTTTTATCTTCCATTAGGATGCGCATAAGATTCCCGCACTCTAAAGCAAAGGAGTTCCATAAATTAAACCTAGAGTCCACTGAACAGAAAAAACTCCCACTGCTGGGAGTTTTTTCGTGTAGTGGAAGCCGGAGTGATGTTTTGCCAGTAGGCAAAACCACGAGGCGGGGCCTGCGACCAAATTTTGTGACGACAAAATTTGAGTTGTGGGCCACACAAATACATTCCCACAAAACACTTTCCCCCTCATTTCAACTTCTTTTGACTACTAGTAGGCATATACTTAATAGCAGAGTTTCCAGAAACCAAGGAGGGTGTCATGGAACAATCGAAAATATTGAAGGCTGTAGAAAGGCTGCAGGGAGGGGATGAGGGGGCATTCGACGAACTTTGGCAGTGCTTCCAGGCGACCATTAAACACGTTGTTTTTTCCTTTCGTGATGGTCGTTTGAATTTTACGGAAGCGGACTTGCGGCAGGAAGCCAGATATCTACTGTTCGTTTTGGCGAAAAAGCACGACTTGGCAAACCCCTTCCAAGCCTCGTATCTTCATTGCCACCTGACCTCACGTTTTACAGACCTTTTGCGAAGACGGGAGGCAAAGGAGAGGTGCGAAACATGCTACGCTCACCAGCACTACGAGGGGTTTTCCTATGATGGGGACATTGGGGAGGATGAGCTTGCAAGACTTGTTCCACTTGATGACAACCATCCTGAAAAAGTCTGCCAGGATCGCGAGCGTCGGACCAAGATCGCAGCGATTTTTGCATGCTTTTCTTCCTCGCTCCCCACTCTTCAACAGAGGGTCCTTGAGGCCCATCTCGAACTTTGGGCAAGTAGAACTAAACCAAGTAATGCCTCAAAGGAGATAGCTGAGCAGTTCGGTTGCACGGAGGGAACAGTGAAGGTGACTCTAACTCGGGTGCGCAGGAAGCTCCGGATGCAGTATCCCGAGCTCCGCGAACTTCTCTAATTTACAGCGCCTTCGGGCGCTGTCGTTATTATTGACATTTTGTTTTCAATTTTGGATAATATAAATCTAATAATTAACTTCCAATTATGAATTTTGAAAGTGCACCACAGACGGGATCAGAAGGAGATCCTTACGATATGACCTCACCTGGTTTAATAAACCCAGCAGAAAAAAAAGCTGGGGATGTAGATTTTGACTCCATTTTTGCTGAAGTTGGAGAAAAATATAAAGGCCACACCGGTGAAAGTGCGGATAGGGATATTGAATTTGACCCGAACGCTACGGGTAGCTTTGATACAAAAAAAATTATTGATAGGGAAGATAAACCTGAAACACTCCACTAAAACCAAAAAATCTCGGCATCCCAATGCTGAGATTTTTTGTTATGATTGTTAGTATGTTCAAAGGGATCTTTACTATGTTGAAAGAAAAACGGTATACACTTACTGTGGCGATACTTTCAGTACTTGTATATGCGTCAGTCACCCTCGGTCTCAATAGTAGTTTTGTGCAGTTTGTAGCACACAGTCAGAGCCCGTACAGTTTGAAACTTTCTTTGCTACTGAAACTTCTTACAGCCTCATTCTCTACTGACCAACTCGGTACACTTTTCCTTTCACTTGCAGTTGCTATGCTTTTTGCGCTCAATATCGCCCTTACTGTGTATGTTTTCAACAGACAGTTGGCGCGGGTGCGTGGAACAAGTTCCCTTGGCTTTATCGGGTTACTTAGCGCCCTTCTGGGACTGGGTTGTGCTAGTTGCGGGCCACTACTCGTTACTTCAATACTACCAATTCTGGGTTTTGGGGGATTACTAAACTATCTTCCCTATAATGGAAAGGAATTTGAGTTATTGGGTATCGGTATATTGTCACTCTCCGTGTATTTCCTTTCAGGGGAAGCTACTAAGCCCGCTGTCTGCTAATTAGCAAACTTAAATAGCTGTTTCATGTCGCCGAAATTATCATCAGAAAATAAAACAACACCGATATAAAGCTTCCCGTTTTTATTACTCTTGGCAATAAGTGCCAAATTCTTTTTCGCCAAAGTTGTTTCTCCTGTCTTGCCTCCAACCACAGTGTAGTTAAAATCGGGATCGCTTAGAAGTTTATCAGTTGAAGTAGCTAAGTGACTTACAGTACCATTGGCCAAACGGATTTCCATTTTAGGAAGCGTAGTGATTGTAAGCAAGGACTGATTTTCTGAAAGTAATTTTTTCAAGAGTAAACTTAAATCAGCGGCGGTTGAAAAGTTCGACGTAGTAGTACTTGTACCATCAAGCCCACTTGAGTTTCTGTAAACGGTATTGTTCATGTTGAAGTCTTTGGCAAAGATATTCATCTCATCTACAAAGGAATTTTCAGGTAGTGATGTAGCAAAGGCACGAGCCACATCATTGTTTGATTCTATAAGAAGGGAATTCAGGGCATTTTCTTGCGTAAGGGATTCTCCAACTTTGTAGTAACCAGATGTTCCGAGGGGAAGTAGATCCTCTTTTTTAAAAGTAATTTCGTAATCAGCTTCAATAACATTTTTTGCTACTACTGCGGTCATAAGCTTGGTAACACTGGCTATACGATGAGGCTCATTTGCATTATGACTTACCAATGTATCCCAGCCAGTATCCGTTTGCTTTAGTAGTAAATAACTACCAGCGGTTATATTGGGAATTTCTCTCTTCGGAGTGGGGTGAACTTTAATGGCTAAAGTATCATCTGAACTATCTTTATTGTTTTCCTGACCCAAGGAGTAAAAGCCACCTAAGAAAAGTGCAAGTATTAAAGCAATAAGTGAAAAAAATTTGCCTCCTCGCATAATTAGGGTGTTAAGTAAGCCTTCCAAATATCTCCTTTCCAGTGCCACGATGCTCCCATGCCACCAAAAACAAAAAGTGTATCTTTGAAAACCACTGCTTGATGGTCCTCACGACCCTCCCACGCTCCATCAAGTGGTACTTTGTTCCAGTGTTCACCATCACGCGAATACCAAGCTTCACCTTTCCCCTGATTAGTAGCTGTATCTAATCCACCAATAAGCCAGAGAACATTGCGGTAGGTGAGTATAACGTGGCCCTGCCTTTTGCCGATTGGGGTGCCCGTAGCAACTAGTGACCAGTCTGCTCCATCGGTGGATTTCCAAATATCATCATACCCAGTAGTGCCATTACTCATTCCAGAAACGAGGTAGAAGGTGTTATTAATAACTCCTACATCATGATCCCACCTTGAGTGCCAAGGGGCTTTTAAGGTAAGTGGTTCCCAGGTAATACCATCAGTACTTTTCCATACATCATTTAGTGTTTCGTGCTTATAATAATCCACCCCTCCAAACATATAGAGTGCCCCATTTTGTACAAGTACGCGCTGGCCTTCACGACCCCGATAGGGAGTGGTTGAAGTTGCAACAGTCCAATGCACTCCATCCTCCGATGTGTAAATTTTATGATTGAGGCCCACTTCTGGCCCCCAACCCGCTATTAAATACAGCTTATTTTTAAAAGGAACTATGGACATTGAACGCAAGTAGGGAAGATCCGCATGCTCGGTTACCAAACTCCAATGCTCTCCATCATCAGTCACCCAGATATCGTTGTAGTATTTTGCTTTTTCATAATCCGGCCCACCATCAGGAAGTGTAGCGATGTCCCCATCAAGTCCACCAAAAAGATACATCTTCCCATTCCACTCATATGATTCATGAGAGTCACGTTTACCCCAACGCGGCGAACTTATAACTTCACTCCAAGTAAGTGAATTGTAATATTCATCGGTATAGACCTTAGGTGCCACAGGAATTATCACTTCGGGAAGTATTTTTTTAGTCTTGCTTTCTGAACTGAGATATAAAAACGAAGCAAAGATAAGAAACACTATTGGAAGTACCACATGCCAATCTTTATGCCCCCGTACAGTATCTTCTCCTCGAAGCTCAGAAAGGGGGGTGTACTCTGTTTCCACACTCAGTTCTTCCTCGGTATTTTCAAAATCTTCACGCATTTCCCTATAGTAACAGAACATACAGAGAAGCGAAAAAAACATCAAGTTGCTTGGAAATGGGAATTATGAGTAAATTATGTTATGAAAAAATTTATTTTAGCCCTAGTGCTGATTCTTGGATTTTTTATTATTGCCTCCACAAAGAAGCACGAGCCTTCTTTAACAAGCCAAATAAAAACTGGGGAAGTTGCAACCAGTGAAAACA
Organism: uncultured Candidatus Saccharibacteria bacterium; assembly: GCA_964385825.1. Classification (GTDB taxonomy): domain Bacteria; phylum Patescibacteriota; class Minisyncoccia; order Phycocordibacterales; family JAKFXT01; genus JAKFXT01. Next base: position 162,104 of record CAYLPX010000001.1, on the reverse strand, counting down.
AGGCCTTAAAAGATCCCGTTATTGGGGATGAACAATTTTTTAAAGGGGCTAAATGGGGTGATCCTAGTGTTATTTTCCACGATGGTAAGTACATTATGTATGCTTCAGCGGGTAAAGATATTAGTGGCGACGACATTGATATTTACCGACTTGAGTCTACAGATGGGGTAGCGTGGAAACTAAATCCAGAGCAGCCAGTACTACAGAACTCAACCTCAGCAGAAGCTGTGGACAGAAAAAGTGTTGAAACGCCGAGTGTGGTTTTTTTCAATGGCATGTACCATATGTTTTATACAGGGTACGCAACTAGCTTTTCAAATTGGAAAGAATACCGAATTATGCATGCGACTTCTGAAGATGGTGTTACCTGGACCAAAGAAGCGACACCTGTGCTTACACCAACAGATCCTAACAACACCACCCCCAATCTTGATTTTAATCAGTGGATAGAAGCTGAACCTGGTGCAGTTGTCTTTAAAAACAAAATCTATCTTTACTTTGCAGCGAGTGGGGCCAATATGGAGACACAATCAGATCTTTTTACTATTGGTCTTACAACCTCAAGCGACGGGAAAACGTGGTCAAAACCAAAGATGGTGCTCATGCCGGATCAAACTATATATCCACGAAAAACTTATCAAGGTTACTCCACCCCAGGAGCTGCCGTTCACAATGGAAAAGTAGAACTTTTCTTTGGTGTGGCTGCTGCCAATCCATTCCATCAAATTGCGATCGCACGTGCCGTTTCAAGTGATGGCGAAACAAACTGGGTTTTAGACAAGAATCCTTTACTTACACGAGATGATTTTACCTGGACTTCAGCACAGATAGTTTCTCCCTCCCCGCTCTATGTTGATGGAAAACTTTATATGTGGTTTTCCGGAAATACAAAAAGTGCTTTAGGTATTGGGCTATACAGGGAGAAATAAAAAAGCCAGCACAAGGGCTGGCGCGCAAACTCCTCACAACTCCACCACAATCGGATCCTCTGGGCCGTACCTGGCGTCTTTCATGCTCGTCGTATGAACTCCCAGTTCGGACCTTGATTGGCAAAGCCAACTTCATCCTGTCCTTTCGGGTCTCATCGTCATGAGAGAGTCTGCGCATAGGGCAGGGTAGCATATAAAAATAGTAAGTAAAATATGCTACTATTTCTTACGTTTGGGCCATTAGCTCACTTGGTAGAGCGCTTCCATGGCATGGAAGAGGTAACCGGTTCGATTCCGGTATGGTCCACCGAACAGAAAAAATCTCCACTGCTAGAGATTTTTTTCGTGAAGGTGGAGGTCGGAGTGATGTTTTGCCAGTAGGCAAAACCACGAGACAGGGTCGTGAAAATTTTGTTTTGACGAAAACAAAATTATTCCTGACCACAAAGAAATTGGAATCGAAAAACTTTTCGTTACCGAAGTTTTATGAAGTCGAAAAGTCCCCGCTGTGGTAGACAGAGATTTCGGGTTGAGAAATTTCCGAGCTGGCGAGGAAATATTCGTGACCACAATATGGAAGACGGGGCGCGACAGCGTATAAAATATCCTCGACCACAAAAAGGTGTTAGACTCTCATTAGCAAACCAGTTCAACCATTCTCCTGGGAGGAAAAAAATGAATCTTTTCAAAGGTATTTATGCTCGGATAAGAGGGAGAAGCAACTCCCCTCCGAGAAGGCCTGATCCCTGGGCTCACTCCGGCTATGTTGGGGAATTCCAACATGCTCTGACTGCAGTTGCAGTTTCCCTTTCAACTGAGCAGACCTTGATTGCAGTGCGCTACAACCCCGAGAAGGGGTGCGCTGAAATCTTTGGCTTAAACACCGGTGCTGTCTTGGCCGAAGTGCGTGTGGAGGGGGAAGCTGCTACCCCTGAAGTGGCGAAGGTTACAATGTTCGCCCTTCCTGAATCGGGAATCCGCTCTCTTCTGCGAGTCCTGTCTCCACTCAAGGTAGAGTTCCACTAAGCGGTCAAGCAGGAACAAAAGCCGGCGCGCGCCGGCTTTTTTAGTTGCCTAATTGGAAAATCGTGTTAAAATACAAAAAGTTAAGTCACCTTATTTGGAGCGAGCTGGAGCCCAAACCGCTGCCTCCAAGTGGGGTGAGTGTTTGAAAAAACACACGACAGAAATGGTCGAGCTGGCGAGCCCCACAAGCGAACTATATGAATGAAGATTCGTGGGGCGATCGCACTCTGGATAGTGATTCTAATCCTAGAGCACATGACGCCGACCCTTTTCTCAGCCGGAGAAGAATCAGGAGTAACCCTTTTTCACACAGTAACGCACATACTCCATGGGGTGGAAACCGCTAACTTGGCAGGAGCCAACATGGCACCACTCCCAATTCTCCGATAGACAATGAAAACCTAGACAAGCTGTCTGGGTTTTCATTTATTTCAAATCTCGTGCTAAATTACAAGACATTATGCATGAACAGGTAGCCACCCAAAGCAAAATCCATATTTCACTCGGCGCCGAAACATTAGGCCACTTTCTAGGCATTCCAATTACGAACGCACTCATTATGTCATTACTTGGGACAGTAGTGCTCATCACCATAGCCTTTCTCCTTCGTAAGCGAAGTCTTATACCAGGGCGTCTCCAAGCCTTACTTGAAATGGCTGTAGGTGGTGTTTACGAGTATGTAGAGACGACACTTGAGGATAGGGAAGCAGCACGACAGTATTTCCCCCTAATACTTACGATTTTCTTCGCAGTTCTTATTGGTAACCTTATTCACTTCATTCCTGGCGTAGATAGTATCCTTTACCACACCAAAGAAGGGGAGACCGTACCACTCCTGCGTGCTGCTGCAACAGATCTTAATGTTACTCTTGCTCTTGCCCTCATCGCCTTTATTTCCATAGAGCTTTCAGGCTTTAAAGCGCTCGGCTTTTCATACCTGCGAAAATTTGTTAATCTACATTCATTCTTGGGTTTTGCGGTCGGCATCATTGATCTGTTCTCCGAATTAGCACGACTTATATCATTTTCATTTCGTCTTTTTGGCAATATTTTTGCAGGTGGAGTGGTAGTGCTTATTATCGTGACATTCATTCCGGTCATTGCTCCTGTACCAATGCTAGGATTTGAGGTGTTTGTTGGCTTCATTCAAGCGGCAATATTTGCACTGCTCACGCTCTTTTTCATTAAAGCAGCGCGGACGCCACATCATTAGTTTTTAGTAGTAATAATAATTAATACACATATGGATATCGAAGTAGCACGAAATATAGGAATGGCTCTAGCTGTGGGCTTGGGCGTTATTGGTCCTGGAATTGGTATTGGTTTAATTGTGGCTCGCGCAGTTGAGGCTATTGGCCGCAACCCAGAAGCAGCAGGTAAGGTGCAAGCAACCATGTTTATTGGAGTGGCGTTTACGGAAGCACTTGCCATCTTCGCCCTAGTTATCGCCTTTATCATCAAATTCGTTTAATAGCAGCAATAGCTAACCCTATCTACATTGTCAGAGCGTCGTTTTGTTCAAGTCGTCGTAATTAACTATACGCCTCTTTCACAAAACTAGCTCTTCCTCGTATCTAAGGTCATCTATTGTGTTCTTCACTGTTATCTAATGCCCAAAGCCTAATCATCTAATTCCCTAGTTAGTCATGCAAACAATCCTTCATGTATTCGGTATAGATTGGAAACTACTCGCTATTCAAATAGTGAACTTTCTTATCCTGCTCTACATTTTGAAGCATTTTCTCTACGCACCACTTCTTCGCATGCTGGATGAGCGTCGAGCACTCATTGCTAAGGGGGTACATGCTGCTGAGGAAGCTGAGAAAAATCTTAAAATCGCGGAGGAAAAAGGTCAGGAGTTGATCAAAGCCAGTGCTAAAAAGGCTGACGAAGCCCTAACTCTGGCCATGACCTCGGCTACCCACTTAAAAGAGCGGGTTACCCAGGAGGCAGAGGTGGCAAAAGCAACCATTTTGAAGGCAGCAGAAACAGAGAAAGAGCGCATCAAAAAACAGGCTTTGCTTGAAGCGGAAGCTGAAATTGCAAAATTAGCCATTTTAGGAGCTGAAAAAATCCTTAGAAAGGAGGCTTAGTTAAAAGTATGTCTACAAAAGCTGAGCACTACGCTGAAGCCCTCCTTGAACTTTCAAGGAACAGGAATGCTGAAGAGATAGATGTACTACTTGAGCATCTAGCATTGCTGCTTAAGCGAAAACACTTAACTCCGCTCTTCCATAAGATAATGCTTAGTCTTGAAAAGGCACAGGAAAAGAAACGTGACCGCATACTTATCCGCACTGCTACATCTTTAAGCAAAGAGAAAGGGGAAGCTATTTTAGAAAAGTATTTTAAAAACTTGCCTCACCGCGAAATACATCAAGAAATTGATGAAACTTTAATCGGGGGATACCAACTAGAAACGAAGGATCTCCGGATAGATAACAGCTACAAAAAGTCACTACTCAATCTTTATAAATCAATGACCACTAACAAATAACCAGTATGAACGAAACCCTCATTCAAAAAATCAAAAAGGAACTGGAACACTACGAGCATATTGTTGGGCAGGAGGAAATTGGAATTGTTCGTGCTGTAGGGGATGGTGTAGTTGAAATAGAAGGTCTTACACAGGCCATGATGTCGGAAATGATTGAATTCATAACCGAAGATGGTAAATCCCTTGAAGAAAGTATGGGTGATAGGGATGCGCTCTATGGTCTTGTGCTCAACCTTGAGGAGGGGCTCGTGCGCGCAATTTTGCTTGGAGATTCAGTGCGCGTAAAAGAAGGCATGCGCGTTCGTAGACTAAAGAAGGTACTCTCATTACCTGTGGGTGAAAACTTTTTGGGTCGTGTAGTTAACCCACTGGGTGTACCGATTGATGGAGCGGGGGACATTAAAGAAAGTGCGTACTATCCTATAGAGCGAGAAGCGTATGGTGTTATAGATCGAGCAGGAGTTGATACACCACTTCATACTGGTATCAAAGCAATTGATGCCATGATTCCTATTGGCCGCGGACAGCGTGAACTTATTATTGGAGACCGTGGTATTGGAAAAACAACAGTTGCTATAGATGCTATTCTCAACCAGCTTAATGAACCCGAGGCAACTCGCCCTATTTGCATTTACGTTGCTGTAGGACAGAAGGAATCTAAAACAGCTCGTATTGTTCACCAACTCAAAACACGTGGGGCACTCGCGTACACTATTGTGGTTTCAGCAGGAGCTAGTGATCCAGCAGCGCTTCAGTTCCTAGCACCTTATGCTGGTGCTGCGCTCGGTGAATACTTTATGGAAAAGGGAAAGGATGCACTCGTTATTTATGATGATCTTTCAAAACAAGCCGTGGCCTATCGCCAGCTCTCCCTTCTTCTCCGTCGTCCACCAGGACGAGAAGCTTACCCGGGAGATATTTTCTATCTTCACTCACGACTTTTGGAGCGCGCAGCAAAGCTTTCACCAAAACTAAAAGGTGGCTCACTTACCGCACTCCCCATCATTGAAACACAAGAGAATGATGTATCTGGCTATATTCCAACTAACGTTATTTCAATTACCGATGGACAGATTTACCTTGAGGCGGATTTGTTCAACAAAGGAACTAAACCAGCTATTAACGTGGGTATTTCTGTGTCACGTGTGGGAAGTGCCGCACAAACAAAGGCTATGAAAAAAGTAGCTGCAAAAATCCGCCTAGAACTTGCACAATTCCGAGAGCTAGAAGCTTTTATGCAATTTTCCCAAGACCTCGATCCCATCACTAAGGAACGACTCGAAAAGGGTCGCCGTCTTTCTGAGGTATTAACTCAAGGTAAGGGTGTTCCACTTCCATTTGAGAAACAGGTTGTGGTTATCTACGCCGGAGTTAATGGTTACTTTGATAGGACAGAGGTGCTTGAGGTAAAGGAGACTGAAGAAAAGCTTTTTGCATACCTTGAAAGTAGCCATGCAAAACTTTTCACAACCATTAAGGAAACACGCGAAATCAGCGAAACAACTGAAAAGGAATTGAAAACCGCACTACAAACCTTTTTTGATGCTCGAGTGAAATAACCATGTCCCAAAAAACCGTTAAAGCAAAAATACGTGGGGTAGAGAAGACTCGCCAAGTTACTAAGGCGATGGAAGCGGTTTCGGCTGCACGAATGCGCAAGGCACAGGATCGTGCTCTTACCCTGCGCCCCTATGCACTATCTGCTTTTAACATCCTTCGCCGAGTAGCACGGGATAGTGAAGCTATGAGACATCCATTGTTCCTGCAACCACAAAATGGGAAAAGGCTATTCATTGTGATAACGAGCGACAGAGGTTTAGCCGGAAATCTCAACAATGCGGTACTTAAAAAAGTCATGTCGTATGTTCGTGAACACGAAGTAACAACTACTGACAGTGTCTTTATCACTTTAGGTAAAAAAGCTACGGAATTTTTCCGCAAAAAGGGCTTCACTACTCAAAAAGATTTTTCTGGTATTCCAGACAATGTGCCACTTAACACCTTTGAAGAAATAAGTAAGGAAGTCGTCGCGCAGTTTTTAAAAGGAAACGTCAGAGAAGTTGTTGTAGCGTATAGTAATTTTCTTTCAACGTTTAACCAAGAAGGCTCACTACACCAGATCTTACCTATAACTCTAAAGGATGTTGAGGGTGTGGTTCGCGGTATAGCCCCAATCAAAGGTAAATACTCACAGGAATTTAATAATAGAGATATGGAAAGCCTTTCCACAGCACTGTACCTGTATGAACCGAGTGTAACGAAAGTGCTTGATGATCTTTTACCCTATTTAGTGACGCTTTCGCTGTATCATGGAGCACTTGAGAGTAAAGCCTCCGAACATTCTGCTCGAATGGTTGCGATGAAAAGTGCTGGAGACAAAGCTAGAGACATTAAAAAAGATTTAACAAGAAAGTTTAACAAAGTACGACAGAGCGCAATTACAAGAGAAGTATCAGAGATTATCGGCGGGATAGAGGCACTAAAAGTTTAACAACACACCTATGCAATCACATAACAAAAACGGCATCATCAAGCAAATTATCGGTCCAGTTGTGGATGTGTATTTTGAACATGATATACCGGCTATTCGTACCGCACTTACAGTTGTACAAAGTACTGAAGGAAGTAATGATCGCACTATTGTACTTGAGGTAGTACAGCACGTTGGACTTAACCGTGTTCGCGCTATTGCAATGAGTGACACAACTGGTCTCACTCGAGATTTACCAGTTGTGAACACTGGCGCCCCTATTTCAACTCCTGTTGGAGAAGCAGTACTTGGTCGACTTTTTAATGTACTTGGTAAGCCAGTTGATGGTGGGGAAGCACTACCTAGCACTACACCAACTCTTCCTATTCATCAAAAAGCGCCAGCTTTTAAAGATCAAAAAACAAAAACTGAAGTATTTGAAACAGGCATTAAGGCTATTGATCTCATGACCCCTTTTATTAAGGGAGGTAAGGTAGGGCTTTTCGGGGGAGCGGGAGTAGGTAAAACTGTGCTCATTCAGGAGCTCATTCGCAACGTGGCTACCAACCACGGTGGATACTCTGTGTTTGCTGGGGTGGGGGAACGTGTGCGTGAGGGTAATGATCTCTATCATGAAATGAAGGATTCTGGAGTGCTAGCTAAGACCGCCCTCGTATTCGGACAAATGAATGAAGTGCCTGGTGCTCGTGCTCGTGTAGCACTTACGGGACTTACTATGGCCGAACATTTTCGTGATGTTATGAAAAAGGATGTCCTCTTTTTCATGGATAACGCTTTTCGCTTTATTCAAGCCGGCTCAGAAGTGTCCGCCCTTCTCGGTCGTATTCCATCAGCTGTGGGGTATCAACCAACACTAGCTGAAGAAATGGGACAACTTCAAGAACGTATTACCTCAACTAACAATGGATCTATCACTTCTGTGCAAGCTATTTATGTACCAGCGGATGACTTGACTGACCCAGCTCCTGCTACCACATTTGCTCACCTTGATTCAACGGTGGTGCTCTCTCGTCAATTAGCTTCGCTTGGTATTTATCCAGCCATTGACCCACTTGAATCTGGTTCGGGCGCGCTTGATCCTGAAATTGTAGGTAAGGAACACTATGAAACCGCTATTGCCACACGAAAAATATTGCAACGGTACAAGGACCTGCAAGATATTATTGCTATTTTGGGTATGGAAGAACTTTCTGATGAAGATAAACTTATTGTAGGTCGTGCTCGTAAAATTCAGCGTTACCTTTCTCAGCCATTCTTCGTAGGTGAGCCGTTCACCGGTATTAAAGGTGAGTATGTTTCTCTTGCTGACACGGTACGCGGATTCGCTGACATAGTGGCTGGGAAATATGATGATAGAAATGAGCAAGACTTCTACATGAAGGGCGCCCTAAAATAATATGTTCATACTTACTATCGTAAACATCAGTGAAGTCCTTTTTCGTGGCGAAGTTAGTTCCGTTACGCTCCCGGGAAGCGAGGGGGAATTAACCGTGTTGCCAAACCATATACCGCTTGTCTCACCACTTAAAGCTGGTGAAATTGTTGTGCGCGGGGTAGATAACAAAGTATTTCCAGTTGAAAAGGGGATAGTGGAGGTCTCAAAGAGTGAAGTGATTGTGCTGGTATAAAAAAACGACGACCCGGTCTTGCGACCGGGCCCAGGAACTACTGCTCCAGGAAGAACGCGGGAGGCAGCTTTTGGGCGAGCGGGCCCACTCGGTACCCCACCACCGTTACCGCATCCTCGGAAACAGATGAGACGATGTGCAGCCCCATACCGAAAGTTCCCGCAAAGCAAAACTTGGTGCCACAAGCTGGGCAGACAAGCCCATCCCGTCGATGGAACCCTTCAATCAAACCAGTAAACTCCTGGTTCGTAAGTGCCGGTCGAGTACTGCAGACCGGACAATTCAATTGACTCATCACATCTCCCGAAAGTTACGCGAACTACACTATACCTTGTTTTTTAATAATGTCAAATATAACAAGACAGCAAAAACCCGAAGTTTCCTTCGGGTTTTTGCTGGTCTATTACAAAAGTTCGATAGCCTTTTGTTACAGACACACTTTCGAGCTAACTATTTTTCCGACCTAGTTTAGCTTGTAATTAGAGTATAATAGATTTTCATAATTTTGAAAAGATACCTGTTAATAACTCATGGGGCTATCTGCCTTTCAAATTGTCTCCTAGCAGGTCTAATGTTAAAATACTAAAATGTTAAAAAATTTCTTAATGCGTAGTCTTATTAAAAGTAAGTTGAAAGGCGTTCCTGAAGCAGAACAGGAAAAGATTCTAAACATGGTAGAAAAAAATCCAGAGCTTTTTACGGAAATAGGAAAGAAAGTTGAAGCTAAAATGAAACAAGGTACACCCCAGATGGAGGCTGTGATGAGTGTCCTTCGTGAATATCAGGGGCAACTGCAAGGATTAATGAAACAATAGATGCACAAGAAAAAAATTTTAGTTCTTTTAGGACACCCAAACTGGGATACTATGTGTGGCTACTTAGCGACGCGCTACGAAGAAGGTGCTCGTGAAGCAGGACACGAGGTAAAGCGGGTTAACTTAGGAGAACTTCAATTTGATCCCATACTTCACAAGGGATATAAGGAGATCCAAGCACTCGAGCCAGATTTACTGCAGCTACAAAATGATTTTCGTTGGGCTGATCACATCACCGTGGTGTACCCCAACTGGTGGAGCACCATGCCAGCCTTACTAAAGGGGCTTCTTGATAGAATGTTTCTTCCTGGTTTTGCTTTTCGTATGAGGAAGGGGAGTTTGCTAGGGCTTTGGGATAAGCTTCTTAAGGGACGGACTGGTCGGCTTATAGTAACCATGGATAACCCACCACTGCTTGATCGACTGTTTATGGGTGACTATACTCATGATATTCGTAAAGGTGTATTTTGGTTTTCCGGTATTTGGCCGACACGTGTTACAGCTGTAGGGAAAATTAAGAATATGTCACCGGAAGATAGGACGGCTGCGGGAGATAAAGTGTATAAGTTAGGCACGAAGGCCCTATGAACGAATGTTTTAACTTTATAAAGAACCATACCTACATACTAGCAACCCTTGTTATCTTCGCTATTCTAATTCCAGGATTTAAAAATTGGGAACAAAGAAAACAACAATACCCACTCCATATAGCAGGAATATGGGAACCTGAAGGAACAATAGATGAAGATTATACTAACGAACTTCTTCTAAATTCTTTTAGAGAAGACCCACAAAGCGCCCCACCAAATGTTGAAAGTGTTACTAAGGGTACTGCAGTTTCAAACCTAAAAAAGTTTCCTTGCGATACTGATACGGCCAGATGGGAAGCTACTAAGACAGCAGTAAAACTATACTGTGCTGAAAAACTGATAAACACCTTCATTATTGAGAGAAATGGGGTAGACATTAATCTTCGCGACACTGCAACAAATATTGCTTTAACAAGGAGAAAAGCTACACAGTTTGAATATGATGAAAATGGAGAGCATAAGCGACTCACCTTGTATGAAATTCCAAGTGATGCGATTGAAGCGAACTCTGGATATCTCTGGGGTGTGTTCGAAAAAAAGGAGGCATCGGGAAAGTTTAAAATTATTGTAAGCACTCCTCCCAGAAATTACGAAGGTCATATTGGGAGAGTATCTACAGCAAGCGTTGAATCCCCAACACTCACTGCCTGGGAAAAGGAGGGTGAGGCTACGTATCCCAAAATTACTTACGCACGGGTTCAAGTAGGGCCTCAAAGAATGGCAATTCTTTTCCCGGGCTTTTATATGCACCAAGGAATTATTTCATTTGGTGGCTGGCTTTTAGAATACACAAATAATAGTCTGAATGATATTGGATCTTTCCTCTTTCACAGCGATAACACTCCTAGTGAATGCTATGATCCTAAAGTAAACAAAAATGAATATTTCACTGACCCCTGTTTTAGTTTTGATTCACATATAGAAATACTTAAAGATCATCCAGCTTCAAACGACAGATATTACACTATTAAAGAAACCACTGTTGGAACAAATTTTGATTATGAACTTAGAAAATTAATGAAAATAAATAAAACTATTTTTTATTCTTTTAATTCGGAATCGAAGGAGTACGCTGAAACTAACTAGTCTTTACTTATCCGAAACTTCCCGTAATATCAGCCTACTATGTCACTGTCTATCGGAATTGTCGGTCTCCCGAATGTGGGTAAGTCCACGCTTTTTAATGCACTCACCAAGAAGTCCGTACCGGCTGAAAATTACCCTTTTTGCACTATTGACCCGTCAGTAGGAATTGTTCCCGTTCCTGATGAACGACTACAGAAACTAACTGCCTTCGCTCATTCAAAGAAAACTATTCCTGCCGTTATAGAATTTGTAGATATAGCGGGCCTCGTAAAAGGAGCCTCAACTGGAGAAGGGTTGGGGAATAAGTTCCTAGCCAACATTCGCGAAACTGATGCCATACTCCACATGGTGCGTATCTTTGAAGACAGTAATGTTATTCATGTTGAGGGGGGAGTGGGGCCTATTCGAGATATTGAAATCATCAACACCGAACTTATTCTCGCCGATCTTGAAACAGTTACTAAGAGACTGGGTAACCTAGTACGAGAAGTTAAAAAGGGGGACAAAGATGCCATTGTCGAAAATGGTGCACTAGAGCGCATAAAAACAATGCTGGATTCTGGTAAAAGTGCTCGCCTTGTCGATCTCACAGAGAAAGAAACACCATTCATTAAGCAACTCAACCTTCTTTCCATGAAACCTATTATTTATGGACTCAATAAAAAGTCAGGTGCTAAAAATATTGATGAAACTGACCTTTCTGGTTTTAAAACCCTCACTGACTATATAGAAGCAGAACACTCACAATATGTTGTGATAGATGCCAAAATTCAAGAAGATTTGAAAGATTTTTCTGATGAAGAAAAAGAAATGTTTAAGGGAGAGCTTAACGATAAAAATGACGGCATTGATGAGCTGATTAAAAAGAGCTATACGCTCCTTAACCTCATGACTTATTTCACTACGGGAGAGGATGAAACAAGAGCGTGGACTATCAAAGTAGGCAGTACAGCTCCCATTGCAGGAACTGCTATTCATAATGACTTCAAGGATAAGTTTATCCGCGCTGAAGTTATAGAATGGGATAAACTGATTGCTGCTGGCTCTTATGCCGAAGCTAAAGCCAAAGGAATACTCCGCACTGAAGGGAAAGAATATATCGTTAAAGACGGCGATGTTATAGAATTCAAAATATAAGTTTTTGATTACTCGTAATCAGATTAGATTTATTACATGAAATCATTTTTGAAGAAAGCCCTGTTTGTGCTTGTGATACTGGCTATACTCCTATTAGGATTTGCCTACGTTAAGAAGAAACAAGCGCAATCTTTGGGAGAATCCGCTCAAACCCTTCCCCTCAGTGATACTGATCGTCGAGCTCTCGAACTTGAATATCTTAGCTATGCGGTGGAGAGCAACATCGTGCAGTATTCTGGCATAGAAGTACCTGCAATCGAAAATATTGCAACGTCGAGCGACGCAACGGGGAAATTCCTCTCCCTTTCAATCTTTAGAGGACAAGCTATAAAAAACAAAGGTATTCGGGCGGAGCTTTCCATAGATTTCCCATACAAAGAAGGCAATACAGTCGAATACTCATGGAAATTCCGGATCTCGAAGGACTTTATTTCCGATGCACCAAAAAATCGCTGGTGGCTTTTTGCAGACTGGCATGTACAGCCAGATGTAAGTAAGGGTGAATCATGGGAAAATTTTCCAAGTTATAGCTCGCCTATCCTTATCGGCTATGGCAACATAGATGGTAAAGACCTAATCTCACTTTCTACAGGGATTGATGGCAGTAAAGAGGGCATTATCCCTCGTGGCTTAGTACCATTTACGCGCGACTCATGGCACTCTGTCCGTCTCGTCGTGACGTGGTCACAAAAGAATGATGGGGTAGTGAAACTCTATTTCGATGGAAGCATAAAGCCGACTATAGAAACTACCGGCCCAAATATGTTTAATGCCGTTCAACACTATATGAAAATCGGCATGTATCGTAACAGTGATATCGACACAAATAATACCATTAGTATTAAAGACATTTCTATAGTAAAAAAATAATTATAAGTATGTTGAAAAAACTCCTTTTTTGGCTTGTAACACTTGCACTTATTGGGGTTTCCCTAGGAAATCAAATGACCTTCATTGTGCCTATGGCACTTATTGTCTATGCTTTTCGCGAAAAATTAAAGCAATTCCTTAATCGATTTTCACTGCCAGTAGCGTTTATCAGTAGTGGGCTCTTCTTTGGACTTCTTACTGAGAGTTTTGCTATCTGGAGCAGTTTAAAACTACCACTTGCTGAACGAGCACTTCTCAGTCCCTATCCCAGTATTGACCTTATTCTTGGATTTTTCTGGTATGGCCTATTCGTACTGCTTTGGTATACAGCTTTCAAGCGGTATCACTACTCCAAGAGTGAGATATTTTTAGTGTGCGGCATCTACGGACTTATTTTTGAACAGCAGGGAAAATTTTTCTTTATGCTATTTTCTCCGGGCTTTATTGTGTCGCTTTTCGTCATGCTCGTGTATGCCGTATTCCCCATGTTGGCTTACATGCTCACCCAGCACCGATTTAGTAATCAAAAAAAGGCTGCTTTTTACATTCGTTATCCATTTGTACTTTTACTTTTGACTGTGCAGGCAATAATTTGGAAGGGGGCAGGTCTCATCTATTACCCGATTTTGCAAAAATTCGGCTATCTTACCTATTTAGGTTTTCCACCCAAGTAACACTTGGCTAATAAAATTTGCTATACTTAATGACAATTCATGAAGTCCTCATGGAATAGTACTAGACTTAATAAATATGGAACCAACAAAATCAACTGCTAAAGACTTTTTCGTCTATCTAGCTATTATCAGCACTCTTTATAGTTCAGTAGGAAGTCTTCTCGCTTTACTGTTCAACTATGTAGATTATTTATTCCCAGACGCACTAACTGACATGCCGTATTATTACGATCCCTATTCAGGTGCTGTTCGATTTTCACTTGCGGTGCTCATGGTACTGTTTCCAGTTTTCCTTGGACTTTCATACTACCAGAACAAGCAACTTCGCCTTGATCCAGCGCGCAAAGATGTTGGAGTCCGCAAGTGGCTCTTATTCCTCACACTTTTTTTGGCTGCCGCGCTTGTTATAGGTGACCTCATCACACTTATTAATACCTTCCTGAATGGAGAGGTGACTAGCCGATTCCTCTATAAGGTCTTAGCTGTGCTTATTATTGCCGGACTAACTCTCTATTACTATCTTCTTGACCTTCGCGGAGCTTATATAGCAAGTCCACGCAAAGGACACACGTTCGGTATAGTTGCTGTACTTATAGTCCTCGGAAGTGTGGTGAGTGGCTTCTTCATAATCGGGTCTCCAATGACTGCTCGATTGCTTGGTTTTGATAATCAAAAGGTTACTGATCTTATGAATATCCAAACTGAGGTGGTGAGTTACTGGCAAAACAAGAGTAAGTTGCCAACAACGTTAGCTGAAACAAAGGACACCCTCGGCTATGGCAGTATTCCTGTTGATAAGCAAAGAGGAGAGGCGTATACCTACACAGTAAAAGGGGCTAATTCTTTTGAAATTTGTGCAACATTTAACAAAGCAAGTAATGATCGTGCCTATCCATCCACCAATACCTACGCCAGCTATCCACAATTGGGTCTTGAGGGGGATAATTGGAAGCATCCAGCGGGAAATTATTGTTTCTCCCGGACCATAGATCCCGATATCTATAAGACAAGAGGGAAAACACCGGTGGACCCTACTATAGACTAAAAAATCAAAACCCCTCCCCAAGTTTGGGGAGGGGTTTTGATTTTTGGTATCTCTTTAGTAATATCAAGTAACTATGGCTAGAACCTATAACCACAAAAGGATTGAAAAGAAATGGCAGGCAGTTTGGAAGAAGGAAAACCTTGGTAAGGCCAACTTCCCCTCAAAAACTAAAAAATTCTACGGTCTTATTGAGTTCCCATACCCTTCGGGAGAGGGTTTACACGTTGGTCACATTCGTAGCAATACCGCTATGGACATTGTCGCTCGCAAACGGCGAGGCGAGGGGTATAACGTACTTTTTCCGATTGGTTGGGATGCTTTTGGACTTCCGGCTGAAAACTATGCAATTAAAACAGGTATTCATCCCGCCATTCAAACCAAGAAAAATATAGCCAATTTTCGTAAGCAACTCCAAAGACTTGGTTTTTCTTTTGACTGGAGTCGTGAGGTTAATACTACCGATCCGGCTTACTACAAATGGACGCAATGGATATTTTTACAGTTACTAAAGAAGGGTTTAGCCTACAAAGCTCGTACCGTAGTTAATTGGTGTCCGAAGGATCTGGTGGGCTTAGCTAATGAAGAAGTCATAGATGGGAAGTGCGAGCGCTGTGGAACACCAACCGAGAAGCGTGAGCGAGAGCAATGGATGCTTGCTATTACTAAATATGCTGAGCGCTTGGACAAAGATCTAGACTCTGTTGATTATTTAGAAAAAATTAAAATCCAGCAACGTAACTGGATAGGAAAAAGCGAAGGGGCCTTACTAACCTTTCCTATTGCTAATGCGGGCCAGGATGTATTAGCCAAACTTGAAGTTTTTACTACAAGGCCAGACACGCTCTTTGGCGCTACTTATGTTGTACTTGCTCCAGAGCATCCCATCTTAAAAGTATTAGCACCAGCTATTACTAATCAAAGGGCTTTGGAAGCATATCAAAAGGCAGCGCTTGCAAAGGAGGATATTGAAAGAACAGCAGAAGGCAAAGAAAAGACGGGTGTACAGCTTGAGGGTGTTGTAGCCATAAACCCCGGCACAAAAGAGACAGTGCCAATTTTTATAGCGGATTATGTCTTAGCACATTATGGAACAGGGGCCATTATGGCCGTTCCCGCGCATGATGAACGTGATTACGCTTTTGCCAAAGCTCACAATCTTCCCATAAAAGAAGTAGTGGTACCAAATCGAGTCGATCAAAACAACCCACCACGAGAAGGTAAAAGAG
The DNA here is from genome assembly GCA_964385825.1 of uncultured Candidatus Saccharibacteria bacterium. Classification (GTDB taxonomy): domain Bacteria; phylum Patescibacteriota; class Minisyncoccia; order Phycocordibacterales; family JAKFXT01; genus JAKFXT01. Next base: position 146,090 of record CAYLPX010000001.1, on the reverse strand, counting down.
TTGTTGAAAGACAAAATGTTCACTGCATTGTTCGTAACCCCCAGACCAATAAATACTTACTCCTCAAATGGAAAGCCCAGCCCTGGATTACTTTTCCTATGGGCGGGGTAGAAGCCGGGGAAGATGTTGTAACTGCTGCTAAAAGAGAAGTGGCGGAAGAAACAGGGTACACAAACTTAAAGTTTATAAAAGTTTTAGGAGGACAGGTACGCGCAGAATATTTTGCTGCTCATAAAGATCAGAATCGTATAGCTTTCACACAAGCCGTCATGTTTGATTTGCTTGATGAGACTGTAGTAGAGAGAACCAAAGAAGAGGGGGATGCTTACGATCTACAATGGTTCAGTAAGGAAGAAATAGTGTATCCAAAAGTAGTTCATGCTGAACTTGCTGATTGGCTAGCACGGTGGGAGAAGGAAGATAGTGTGTACACCGAAAGCGGCGTCCTCATTAACTCTGGCCCCTTCACCGGGCTTACCAGCGAAGAGGCTAAAGTAAAAATTAGAGAAGCAACTTTAGGCAAAAAGAAAATTTCCTTCAAATTACGCGACTGGATTTTTTCTCGTCAGCGCTACTGGGGTGAACCAATACCAATCATTCACTGCGAAACCTGTGGCATTGTCCCTGTACCCGAAAAAAATCTCCCCGTTGTCCTTCCTAAAGTTAAAAGTTACAAACCAACCAGTACTGGAGAGTCACCGCTTTCTCTCATGGAGAAGTGGATAACAACTACCTGCCCAAAGTGTAAGGGTCCAGCAAGACGCGAAACAGACACCATGCCACAGTGGGCTGGCTCATCATGGTATTTCTTACGCTACGCCGATCCACAAAATAAAAAAGAGTTTGCGAGTAAAAAAACTCTTTCCTACTGGACGCCGGTTGATTGGTATAACGGGGGAATGGAACACACCACACTCCATCTTTTGTATTCACGTTTTTGGCATAAGTTTCTTTACGACTTAAAGCTTGTTCCAACTAGTGAACCCTATAAAAAGCGTACAAGTCATGGCCTTATCTTAGCTAAGGGTGGTGCTAAAATGTCCAAATCAAAGGGTAATGTTATTAACCCCGATACTATCGTTGAAACTTTGGGAGCTGACACACTACGTCTCTTTGAAATGTTCATGGGACCATTTGATCAACCTATTGCCTGGGATGGAGACAGCATGGCTGGCTCCAGGCGATTCATCGAAAGGGTATTTAACATTGGGCAGTTTTATATTGGAGTTCCACTTAAGGAAACTTGCCGTGATTGTCGGAACCACAATACCGAAGCTTTCTTACCGTTACTTCACAAAACCATAAAAAAGGTTAGTGAGGATATTGAGGGGCTTAAAATGAATACGGCTATTAGCCAGCTCATGATTCTACTCAATGAAATGGAGCATAATCCAACAGTAACAAGAGAGCAGTATCAAATATTCCTGCGTCTTCTTGCTCCATTTGCCCCACATGTAACAGAGGAACTTTGGCAAGAACTTGGAAATAAGAAATCAATTCACCTCGAGAAGTGGCCTGTCTTTAATCCTAAATACTTAAAGACTGATACTGTCACTATTTCTGTTTCTATCAATGGAAAAGCCCGTGGGGTTATTACTGTAGGTAGTGAAGCTCCTGTAGAAGAGGCACTTAAAGCGGCCAAAGGGGAAGATTCCATTGCTAAGTGGATAGCGGGAGAAATAAAGCGTACCATTTACATTCCAGGCAAAGTTCTTAATATCATTATCTAACCTATGGAGACAGTCGGTAAAATCATACGTTTTGGGGTTTTTATTGTAGGAGGGATTGTGATGTTTCCCGCTTGGGTATTAGTCCTGACCCTCCATGGCCCTTGGATAGACCTCATTAAAAAGTAAAAACAGCTGTGGAAAAAGGCAAAAATAGCTACTAACAGGGAGGACTTGACTATTCCACAACTAAGTGCTAAAACGTATAAATACAACACAAATTGATTATGAAGGTCACACTTAATTTTAAGCCAAAGCAAGTCGTTAAGCGCCTCCTCGGGGCGCTTCCTCTACGTGCTCGGGACGTTATCACCAACCGTTACGGACTTGGTAAAACCTCTGAGCACATGACCCTTGAAAGCATTGGTAAGACCTACAAAATCACTCGTGAGCGTGTTCGCCAAATCGAAAACTACTCTTTTGGTGTAATCCGTAAGTCTCCGGCTTATACCAAAGAAGTTGAAGCTCTTTCTGATCTTGCTCGCGCCATGAAAGAAATGGGCTCTATTGTCTCTGAAGCGCATTTCCTTAAGGCAATTAGCGATGATCCAGGCACACAAAACTGTATTCATTTTATGCTTGTGCTTGGAGACGCTTTTAAGAAGCGCAAGGAGGATGAGCATTTCCACCACCGCTGGTTTACTGACGATACGCTCGCTAACAAGATCGAAGGATCCCTTAAGAGACTCTATGAGTCACTTGAAGACGATGCTCTTATTCCTGAAGCTGAAATGATAGATACCTTTTTGAATGAACTAAAAGAAGTCTCTGAAGAGTATAAGGATAAAGAACTTGCTAAGCGCTGGCTCTCACTTTCTAAGAAAATAAATCGTAACCCACTTGGGGAGTGGGGAGCAGCTCATTCAGCTAACATTAAAGCGAAGGGTATGCGTGATTTTGCCTATCTTGCTATTCGTCGTCATGGATCTCCTATGCACTTCACCGAAGTTGCTAAGGCTATTCAAGAACTTTTTGATCGTGAAGCTCATGTTGCTACTTGCCACAACGAACTTATTAAGGATAAACGTTTTGTTTTGGTTGGACGAGGATTGTATGCATTGTCAGAATGGGGATATGCCGCTGGTGTTGTAAAAGATGTTATCCGCGAAATCATTAAGAAACACGGCCCACTTACCAAGCAAGAAATTGTAGAGAAGGTTTTGAAGGAGCGTTATGTGAAAGAAAATACTATTTCAGTTAATCTCCAGAACCCTAAGTTTTTCAAGAAAAATAAAGAAGGAAAATACGTAGCTGCGTAACACTCCACGAAAAACCCTCCGCCATTTGGCGGAGGGTTTTTCCTTTGAGTATTTCACTAAACTTACAACTGTGCGTTACAATATTGCTATATGGGATCTACTGATTTTTGGCAGCCACTCTTCGGAGTCTTTTATAGCGACTGGTTTGGTGCCCTGCTTCATTATCTGTTTATTGCCTCACCAGTCTGGCTCCCAATAGCCCTTGGCATAGGGTTTTGGAATATTTGGATTGTCTATATCCGCTCAGATTTTATTGCTAAGCAAAAATACGTCCTCCTTGAGCTAAAATTTCCTCCAGAAGTATTCAAATCTCCACTTGCTATGGAACTAGTGTTATCCAACCTCCACCAGACAGGGGGAGAGGGAAGTTGGTACGCAAAGTATATAGACGGGAAAATGCGTCCGTGGTACTCAATTGAAATTGTTTCTTTTGAGGGCAACATTCACTTTTACTTTTGGACACGCGCTTCATTCAAAAATCTTGTTGAGGCACAGTTTTACGGGCAGTATCCCAATATAGAGATAAATGAAGTAGAGGATTACACCGACATGATGCCTCATTATAATAAAAAGAAATTTTTGGTTTGGTGTAACAACTTTGGCCTAACGAAACCAGACCCATATCCAATCAAAACCTATGTGGACTATGGGCTTGATAAGGATCCCAAAGAGGAGTTCAAAATAGATCCATTCTCACACCTTCTTGAATACCTAAGCACCCTTCAAAAAGGAGAGTACGCATGGTACCAAATTGTATTTACTGCTCACAAGAAAAAACATAAGCATGGAACATGGTTTGGTGAGACAACACTTGAGGAGGAAGGTAAGGCGCTTATTACAGAACTTCGTGCCAAAATGCTCGCACAGACAAAAACTCAAGGTGATAAGCAAGTTGAATTCGAACGAATCCCCACCAAAGGAGAAGCCGATCTTTTTGCGGCTATTGAACGAAGCGTTTCTAAAATTGCCTTTGATGTGGGTATACGCCTAATCTACTTTGCTGAACCAGAAAAGTTTAATGGGGGACGTATTGCAACCCTTTTAACTTTAATGAAGCAGTACAACTCAACAAATCTAAATGGTTTTACAGTTAACCATGTAGCTGACCCCTTTGACTATCCATGGCAAGACTTTAGAGATATCCGTAAGGATAAAATTAAACACCATGCAGTTGATGCTTATCGTCGTCGTATGTTCTTTTATAATCCACACAAAGAACATCCTATTATTCTAAACACCGAAGAGATGGCCACTATTTTCCACCCTATTGGTTCAACACTACAAACACCGATGATTAATCGTGTTACCTCGCGTAGGGCAGATGCTCCAACTAATTTGCCGCACTAAACTATGCATAAACCGAAGGAACTCGTTATTCGTTTTTATCTTGCTATACCCAAAACGGTTGCCAGAGTTGTTCTTGCTCTTTTGTTTGTTAGCTTTGTAGCTTATGGAATGTTTTTGGCGGCACCACTCAACTTTCCAGAAAATGATATGGTCATTATCCCTAAAGATAGTTCAGTTGTAGCTGCTGCCGAATTACTCAAAAGCAGACATATTATCCGCTCAACAGTCCTCTTTTCTATGATAGTTAAACTTAGCGGTTCAAACGGGGTACTGGCCGGAGGGTACCTTTTTAATCATAAGCAAAACTTAGTGGAAGTCGCTCGCCGTCTTGCACATGGAGACCATCAGTTGCTATCTATCCGCGTTACCTTTCCTGAAGGACTTGCTGTGCGCGAGTTGGCCGCTCTCTGCGCCAAGTCCCTTCCACTCTGCAATGAAAAAGACTTCATAACCCTCGGCACACCTCTTGAGGGCTTCTTATTCCCTGACACCTATTTCTTTCTACAATCCGCTGATGCCAAAGAAGTTATTACTACTATGCAAAGTACCTTTAAAGAAAAAACTGATCCGCTCAACAAAGAAGTGCGGAGCTTCGGTAAAAGCTTACATGATGTGGTGACCATGGCCTCAATTCTAGAAAAGGAGGCCCAAAACTTTGAAAACAGACAAAACGTAGCTAGCATTTTATGGAAGCGTATTGCCGTCGGAATGCTTCTACAGGTTGATTCAACTTTAGACTATGCGCTCGGTAAAAATACCTATGAACTAACGACCAAAGATCTTGCCACAACATCGCCGTACAATACTTACAAATATAAAGGACTTCCACCAACTCCGATTGCAAATCCTGGACTTGAATCTATAAAGGCCGCTCTTTCCGCTAAACCAACTAAGTATCTTTTTTATCTTACCAGTCGTGGAGGATCGTTCTACTACGCAACAACGTACGAAGAACATTTAACAAACAAGCGCCGCTACCTTAACGCCGCAAATTAGGGTAAGATGCCTCGCATGAAAGAAGGACGAGGAAAAAAAGTATATGTGGGACTCTCAGGCGGAGTGGACAGCTCTGTTTCAGCCTACCTGCTCAAAAAAGCTGGGTATGACGTCACTGGTGTGTTCATAAAAGTCTGGCAGCCAGATTTTGTGCCCTGCACCTGGAGGGAAGATCGACTGGACGCCATGCGTGTAGCCGCCAAGCTCAATATTCCTTTTAAAACCCTAGACTTAGAGAAGGAATACAAAGAAGGAGTAATTGATTACCTCCTCGCTGAATACCAAAAGGGTAGGACCCCAAACCCTGATGTCTTTTGTAACAAAGAAGTAAAGTTCGGGGCTTTTTATAATTGGGCTAGGAATGAGGGTGCTGATTTTGTTGCAACTGGCCACTACGTACAAATTAGTCCACAGTTAGAGTTACTCAAGGCAAAAGATGCGGGTAAAGATCAAGTCTACTTCCTCTGGACACTTACTGAGGACATTCTTGCTCACACCCTATTTCCCGTTGGGAGAATGTTAAAAAGTGAAGTTCGCAAAATTGCTGAAAGGGCTAATCTTGTAACAGCAACCAAAAAGGACAGCCAAGGCCTCTGCTTTGTAAGCAATGTTGATATGAAAAGTTTTCTAAAGCACTTCATTACAACAAGTGAAGGCTTAGTACTAAACGAACAGGGAGAAGACATAGGAACTCATGAGGGGTCTGTGCTATATACTCTGGGGGAGCGACATGGTTTTACTATCACTAAAAAAACAACCCTCGATAAACCATACTATGTGATTGCGAAAGATATAGAGAAAAATACCATAACCGTTTCAGAAAACCCCGAGGAAGCTACTAGCAATACTTCACACTACAAGCTAAGCAATCTGATACTTCGCGGAAATAGGGAGAAAGAAATAACTTGTGAAGCGCAAATTAGGTACCATGGCGATTTTTATCCTGCCATCCTAAACACTGAAAACAAAACTGTCACCTTCAAAGAGCCACTCCTTGCCCCCATCGGCCAATCAGTTGTTTTTTATCAAGGAGATATATGTCTTGGTGGAGCTATTTTAGAAGCTGGTGTATAATAAAAAAGTCTCAACACAAAGGAGATGGGCATGCACGCAGGAATCGGGGGGCTTTCCACAGGCCCCCAAACGTATCAATGTGGCCCGGCGGGGATGGTCTGCCCTGCACAGTACAGGTCGTTCTTTCTGCTCTGCACCCTTGCGGCCCTTGTCGCAATCAGTGCATGCAACACGCAAAGAGGCTGAATCAAGCCTCAAAACGAGCAAGTCCCGGCGCGAGTTCTGCGCCGGGCATTTTTTTTGCTATACTACAGTAAATGAAAAAACCACTTCTCGTCATGAAAGAAAATGGTGAGCTAGAAGCTTTCGATGTAAGCAAGCTCATTCACTCCCTCCACCGCTCTGGCGCTAATGACAAATCAATTACAGCTGTCGTTAAGCTGGTCAAAAGCGAGATAAAACCCGGCATGCCTACCGGCCTAATCTACAAACTAGCCTATGACCACTTACGCTCACTGGAAAAGCCTGCAGCTATGCGTTACTCACTAAAACGTGCGGTTATGGAGCTCGGTCCATCAGGATTTCCTTTTGAGGATTTTATAGGAGAAATATTTAAGGCCAAGGGCTTTAAAGTTGAAACTGGTGTCGTACTCCAAGGCTCCTGCGTGGAACATGAAGTAGACCTAGTGGCTGAAAATGAACAAAAATCTATCTTGGGAGAAGTAAAGTATCACAACCAACTCGGTATTAAATCTGATGTTAAAGTGGCTCTCTATGTAAACTCTCGCATTGACGATATTAAAAAGTATCGAGCGGAGCGCGGCGAGCGACCGGTGGACGAAGCATGGCTTATCACCAACACTAAGTTCACTAAGCAGGCAGTACAGTATGCCAATTGTAAGGGTATGAAGGTACTTAGTTGGACCTATCCACGTTTTGGTAACCTGCAAGACCTTATAGAGCAAACTGGAATACATCCCATAACCTGTCTTACTACCTTAAACAAGCAGGAGAAGCTTAACCTCCTAAATGGTGGGGTTGTTCTTTGCAAATCAGTAGGGGAGAATAGAGAAGCACTTCAAAAACTTGGCATGAGTGAAGCAAAAATGAACAAAGTACTTGAAGAAGGAAAGGTTCTTTGTCAAAATACATTATAATTAACTCACTATTTATGATCCCAGAACCATTTGCAACCTACCTTACTACCAATCTTCCTCTTATTATAAAACTGGTAACGGCGGTGGGGCTTGGAGCCATTATTGGAGCCGAGCGTACTCTATCGCACAAAATGGTGGGGATGCGTACATACGCTTTCGTTTCTTTGGGATCCTGTCTTCTAGTTATTATTTCACTCCTCGCTACAGAACGCTTCATTGGCTTTACCAACTTCGACCCGATGCGTATGGCCGCTGGTATTGTGATGGGTATAGGATTTCTTTGTGGAGGAATCATCATTTACCACGACAACAGAGTGGTAGGAGTTACTACTGCTGCCGGTATGTGGGTAGCTAATGGTATAGGTATTGCAGTAGCTTTTGGTTATTACACCATTGCTGTTATGACAACCCTGCTCACCCTTTTTATCTTCTCTACCCTCTGGGGAGTTGAAGAAAAGCTTCGCCACGACCCCATAGAGTAAGCCTGCTTTCTTTTTGTTTGTCCGCTTATTACTTTACCTATTGCTCCATGGCATTTCTCTATAAAGTTAAAACTTACAAAATATTTAATCCAGAAAGTAAGGAGCCCTTTGAACTTTCTCGTAGCAAAATCGACCTCTTTCTTGAGTGTGCTCGCTGCTTTTATCTTGATCGCCGACTTGGTATAGGTCGACCAGATTCTTTTCCCTTCACCCTTAACAATGCCGTTGATGCCTTACTTAAAAAAGAATTTGATATTCATCGCAAAGCTCAGAGTAAGCATCCATTACTTGAGAGCTACGGCCTTGATGCTGTGCCGCTACAAGACGATCGTATGGATGAATGGCGTGATGCCCTTCGCAACGGCATAAAATATTTAGATAAGGAACTAAATCTTATTATCCGCGGTGGGATAGATGATGTGTGGGTAAACCCAGAAGGTGAACTTATTATTGCTGACTACAAAGCAACTAGTAAGGCTGACGCTGAGGCTGAAATAAACCTCGATGCTGAATGGCAGATAGGATACAAGAGGCAAATGGAAGTCTATCAGTGGCTCTTTAGACAGAATGGCTTCAAAGTATCAGAGACTGGTTACTTTGTGTATGTAAATGGTAAGCAGGATAGGGAAGCCTTTGATGCCAAACTAGAGTTTGATGTAGTGCTGTTACCATACAAAGGAGATCCATCCTGGATTCCAGAAACACTAAAACAAATTAAACAGTGTTTGCTAGAAGAAAAATTACCAAACCCCAGTGAGACCTGCCAATACTGTGCCTATCGCAAAGCAGCTGCCATGGCTGATGCGAATTTGCGCAAGAAAAAGTAAGCTATGAAAAAACAAGAGACTCTTTTTGAAGAACGGGTACGTAAAGTGGTTAGAAGTATCCCCAAAGGGAAAACTATGACTTACGGAGCGGTTGCTCTGCACGCTGGTAATCCTGGTGCGGCTAGGGCCGTTGGAACCATTATGAAAAATAATTACGACCCCTCTGTGCCATGCCACCGCGTTATACGGAGTGACGGCAAGATCGGAGAATACAACCGCGGTGGCCCCGAGAAAAAGAGAGCCTTACTTAAAGCAGAAGGAGCGATAAAGTAGTTTGTATCAGAGAAGTTTATAGTTTATAAAAAAAGGAATATTTTAGTACGCATTCTCCCAATTGGGAGAATGCGTACTGTATTGTGCTTGCACCTTCCTTATACCGTATCTCCTTGTCAAAAGGGGGCTTTGCTGGTATGCTCTTTTTTAGTTTCGTACACAACCCACAAAGGAGGCACCATGATGCGCGTATTGCTCATCAGTAGCGGCCTTCTTGGGCCGTTTGATTTGGCAGCCCTAGAGGCTCTCGCACATATGCGCGGCATACAAGTCATTGTTGACGCGCAAACGCTCGAAGGCGGGCAAGAATTAAGGCTCATCAAAGAGCTGACGAACTTGCCAGTAGTGGTACTCACTGAGTCCGAGCCAAAGCAGGAGCACGAGCTTCGCCTTGGCTTCGATCTGCCAGTGTTACCATCGCCTGACATTTCCCTTTTGACCGTAGAAGCTTTCGCAGTCACTCGAAAAGTCGAGCGTCCCATGTCCCATTCACGTGATCCACCGCGGCGCCGCACTGACGGTGTGGCAATCGCCGCCAACCCGGCAACTGGACACGCGGGACCGGACCGCGTAAGTTCACCCTGCCGACCAAACCGCGACCACGGAGGAAGACCCGCCTAACAAGCGGGTTTTACATTTTGGTATACTAACCCTATGAAAAAAAGGGAGGAAAAGGAGCTTTATATGAAAGAAATTTCTGATGAAATTTTAGTGCTTAAAAACTCTCCTCTTTATGCCGAACGTATTAAAAATAAAGTGTTCCCCGTCATCGGCGAAGGAAGTTTTGATACTTCCATTATGTTTATAGGTGAAGCTCCTGGTAAAAACGAAGCCCTAACGGGAAAACCATTTTGCGGGGCCTCTGGCCGTGTGCTCGACGAACTACTAGCTTCTATTAAACTCCCACGTGAAAAAGTATATATAACTAATATTGTAAAAGACCGACCGCCAGAAAACCGTGACCCGACACCAAAAGAAATATCTGTCTATGGCCCATTTCTTGATAGACAAATTACTATCATCAAGCCAAAGGTTTTAGCTACCTTAGGTCGATATTCCATGAAGTACATTATGGAAAAATTCAACCTCGAAAGTGACCTTGCACCCATTAGTAAAATTCACGGCAAAGTGTTCAAAGCTCAAACTTCCTATGGAGAAGTCAAAATCATTCCCCTTTACCATCCAGCTGTTGCCGTGTATAACAATAAAACAAAGGATGAACTGAAACGTGACTTTTCTATACTCCAGCAATTCCTTTAACCTAATGAATTACACTCCCAGAATAGAAAAAGCGATTAAAATAGCTACGGCTGCCCACGACGGCATATACCGCGCTGCCTATGATTACCCACTACCTTATGTCAGCCACCTCTACTCAGTTGCGAGTATGGTAAGTAACCACAGTACCGATGAAGAGGTGATCTCAGCCGCCCTCCTCCACGACATACTTGAGGACACTGATTATCCCTTACAAAAAATAGAAGAGCACTTAGGTAAGCGTGTGGCCTCTCTAGTTTTAACCGTGACTGAACTTTTAAAAAAGGATAAGCATCTCTCCTCATGGCGTGCACGCAAAGAGCTCTATATAGGGAAATTAAAAAACGCTGGGGAAGATACTGCGCTCATTGCTTCGGCTGACAAAATCCATAATCTTTTAAGCGCTCTTGAAAACCCTGAGAAGATTTTGATTAAGGACCCTACGCAATATGCCTGGTTCCATGATGAGGTTTTTGCAATCATTGAAGAAAAACTTGGCAAAGAAGCTCCACTCGTGATGATGCATAGAGAGGTTTTAACGCAAGCCAAAGCGGCATTTTTACCCAACTAACCAATGTGGTAAAATCTCTCTATTATGCAATCCAACGAAATCCGCTCCCGGTTCCTAGATTTTTTTAAAAAAAGAGGGCACGCCATTATCGCCTCAGCCTCTTTAGTACCGGAAAATGACCCTTCAGTGCTTTTTAATACTGCCGGAATGCAACCACTGGTACCTTTTTTGATGGGGGCGCCACACCCTTTAGGTAAGCGCATTGCTGACGTTCAAAAGTGTGTCCGAACTGGTGATCTTGAAGACATTGGTGATTTGCGACACTTTTCTTTTTTTGAAATGATGGGGAACTGGTCACTCGGCGATTATTTTAAAAAAGATGCTATCACATGGAGTTTTGAATTCCTTACCTCAAAAGAAGAGGGACTTGGTCTTGATCCAACACGCCTGTATGTAACTGTATTTGAAGGAGACAATAATGCTCCGCGTGACGAAGAAGCTCCGGCTATTTGGAAATCCCTCGGCATACCCGAAGCGCGTATTTACTTTTTGCCTGCCGAAGATAATTGGTGGAGTCCAGGGGATAATGGCCCCTGTGGACCAGATACGGAAATGTTCTACGACATGACTGAAAAGGGTCTTGGCGACTTAGACAAAGAAGCTTTTCTTGCAGCCATGAAACGTGAAGATGTTATTGAGATTTGGAACGATGTATTCATGGAGTACAAGAAAGAGGGTGGTAAGGTTGTTGGAAAGCTCACACAACAAAATGTAGATACGGGGGCTGGGCTTGAGCGCATTACCGCTGTTATGCAGCGCAAGAAAACAGCCTATGATACCGATATCTTTGAACCTCTTATCCAGAAAATTGAAGACTTCGCCCTAGAACATGATGTTAAAGCAATACGCGTAGTGGCTGATCATATTCGTACCAGCGTTTTCCTTATTGCTGATGGAGTACGACCATCCAATACTGATCAAGGGTACATACTTCGCCGACTTTTGCGTCGTGCCATCCGCTTTGCTGATATTTTAAAGTTTAAAGAAGGCGATATCGCTCACCTCGTTGCCCCAGTTATTGAAAAATACAAAGTAACTTATCCAAACCTTGAAAGTGAAAGCAATGTCATCCGAGAAGAAATATTGGAAGAAGAAAAACGGTTTCGTCGTACCCTCCTTGATGGCATGAAAGAGTTTACTAAACTTTCAACCGGAAAGATTACCGGAAAAGAAGCTTTCAAGCTTTTCTCCACGTATGGATTCCCATTTGAAATGACTCGAGAGCTGGCTCATGAGCGCAGTATTGCAATAGATGAGGAGGGGTTTAAAGAAGAAATGCAAAAACACCAAGACATTTCTCGCATGGGCTCGGAGAAAAAGTTTAAAGGTGGTCTTGCTGATACCAGCGAGCAATCCGTAAAATACCACACCGCAACTCATCTACTACACAAAGCACTTAAAACTATCCTTGGTGAACACGTTGCCCAGAAGGGAAGCAACATTACTACCGAGCGTCTTCGCTTTGACTTTGCCCACCCAGAGAAAATGACTGATGAACAAAAAAGGGCCGTGGAAGTATTGGTGAATGAACAAATTAAAGCAGGACTACCAGTTACCTTTGAAGATCTACCGAAAGACGAAGCTGAGAAGAAGGGAGCTATCGGACTCTTTGAAGAAAAGTATGGTGACACAGTACGCGTCTACAAAATAGGGGACTTCAGTTTAGAGTTCTGTGGTGGTCCCCATGTAGAAAATACCGGAACCCTTGGTGCTTTTAGTATCCAAAAAGAAGAAGCAGTTTCAGCTGGTGTTCGTCGTATCAAAGCAGTACTCAACTAAAGTATGAAGAAAAATATTTTACTAACCTTAGTTGCAATTATTTTTGTAAGCACTTTTTTTATATAAGATATTCTTCAAAACCTTATAAACTAAATATCGTAGCGGCTAAGGAAAATAGCACTATTGTAGCAGATACTGTAATTAATAATATTCTTAGTAATTCGGGCTATGATGCTGCAGCTGTGGGATCTCAAATTGAGAAAGAATTTTATCAATGTTCAGCTCCCACTCCTTATGTTTTGCTTGATTCTGATTTTCCTATTGGGAAAACCTCGCTTGCGCAAGGACAGTGCCAAGTATCAGTTGCAAGTAAAATGAATTCTGTTAGTGTTTGTAAAACTTTTACAAATGGATACTTAAAGGAAGATTGCATACGAGCAGTTGCGATTGCAAAAAATGACATGCATTTATGCGATCAAAGTGGTGAAGGATTTATGAGCAGATCTGAAGAAAAAAGGCAGAAAATTATGACCACAACTCAGGAAGATGCTATAGACCAGTGTTACAGTGATTTCGGCCTTTTAACCAATCAAGTCGCAGCATGTGAAGCAAGACCATTAGCACACTATGGTGCTTACGAAATAGCAAAAAATAATTGCTATGGAAATATTGCCATCCATACTAAAAATGCAAGACTCTGTGAAAAAATAGACTATGACTTCCTTCAGAAGAAATGCTTAGCCGAAATAAATACTAACAACGACTAGTTTTCTCTACTAACACCCAAAACTACAAGCTAACAGCTTCTCCTGTTATAATTTGTTCATGGGTTTTTTTCCTTTTCTTAATACTTTAAGCGGCACAAGAACTGTTCCTTTAAAAATTGTCCTCTATCTCGATATTGGACGCGGTAACTGCCGTGGAGCCGTTGTTGAAATGCGCAGTGGCAAACCACACATCCTCTATACCGTGCTCGGCGAACAACGGGTGAGTGAAAAAGATAGTCCTGATATTGTAACCACAGCCTTGCAATCCCTTGGGCAAGTACTAGAGCAAATAGCCCGCATTCTTCAAAAGAATAAACGTGACCATGAATTACTTGCTGCTGATGAGGTCTGCTGCATCCTTGCTGCTCCTTACTATCTTTCACACACGACCCTTATTCATCACAAAAACGAAAAGGAATTCGTAGTAACACCCCATTTTGTTGATTCTTTACTTAAAGTTGAAAAGAAGGCGTCACTTTCTGCACATGAAAATGAGCTAGTGGGGGATAATGCAACAATCGTTCACGAACGTATTATTGATATTAAAGTGAATGGCTATCATGTTACTGACCCCTACAACAGAGAAACATCAGATATTACTATTTCTGCATTCCGAACCTCAATAGATCCAGCTGTGCTTGAGGGGATTACTACGTTAGTACGCAAGTATACCCCTGCCAAAGTTTCCGTGGAACCCCTCTCCCTAGCCGCTTTCATTGCGCTTCGCAACCGTATAGATGCTGAATCAGATTTTCTGTTTATGACAATAGGAAGCGAAGTTTCCGAAGTTTCGCTTGTTCGTAATCATGCGCTACTTGAAACCGTGTCTTTCCCATATGGTAAATACTCTCTCGTACGTTTTATCGCACAAAAACTTAGCACTACAAACGAAGATGCTTTAACCCGCCTTGGGCTCTACCATGACAAAAAACTTAGCGAGCCAGAGCGAATAAAGCTTGAACCACTCATAAAGCAAGCCCAAGCTGAATGGCTGGTATACCTTGAAAGATCTTTAATCAATCTTACAGAAGAAACTTCTGTTCCCCCTGATTTATATCTTCTGGTAGACACTGACCTTAAAGACATTTTCTCCGAAATAAGTGCAGCCCATGGATTTGCAAGTCAAACACTAGTGCCTAATGGTTTTAATGTAAATCTTGTTGATACAGCCCTCCTTGCTGACTCAGTTAGTTTTAGTCTTGATATTCGTTTCGACACCATATTGGCTATTAGCGCCTCATTCGCCGCCGCAGCCAAAGAAACTCTTCCGGAACTTTATCCCCCCAAAAAGAGCTAACCTCCCATGTTAAACTAGTAGTATGGCAGCCATGAAAAAACCACAAATAGAAGATATTGTGCCCCCCAGCGAAAAAAGAAGTATTCGTGATATTGAGCTTCCTTCAAGGCGCAAAAAACTTCCCCCCATTCCTACCTCACCACAAAGCAGTACACCCCGATTGCCGCTCCGCGAACAGGCAAAAGAGCGCATGGCCAGCGGAAATTCATTTTTAAAAACGCCGGTTCAAAAACCACAGTACCCAACTGAAAATATCAGTCCCGATCTGCCGAACCCTGCCATTCCCTCAACAGACAGCATACATTCTTATTCAAAGCGTATAACTAGAATTGCTTCTTTTGGTGGATTTATAGTTGCCATAGTACTTGTGTACTTCCTTTACCTTTTCTTAAATGTTGGGGCTCTCATAACCGTAACCCAAAAAACTGAAGATGTTGGACTTAAAAATTCTTTCTCCGCCAAAAAGAATCCACAAGCTGGTGACTTAGCCTTCACGGTTCTCACCCTTGAAGATACCGATAAGAAATCCGTACCCTCAACAGGAGAAAAAGTCATTGAGCGCCGAGCGAGCGGTAAGGTAGTTATCTTTAACAAAACCAGCAAATCGCAACGGCTTGTGCGTAATACCCGTCTTGAAACGGGAGATAACTTAATATTCCGCATTGATAATTCTGTAGTAGTACCTGCACAAAAAGGGACAACCCCAGGAAGTGTAGAGGTCGTCGCCAATGCAGATACTGCAGGAGAAGGGTACAATATTGGGCTTGCTGACTTTACCATTCCTGGATTTAAGGGTGACCCACGCTATAGCACTATTTATGGCCGCTCAAAAACTGAAATGCAGGGTGGTATGAAAGGCACTATTAAAACTGCTAGTGCCCACGACCTTGAAGCAGGCCAAGCTGACCTTAAAACCTCACTCAAAAGTAAGCTTGTTAATAAGGCCAAAGAACAGGTTCCAGCCGGCTTCCTCCTTTACGATGGCGCTGTATATACCACCTACACACTTCTCTCTAAGCCAGAGGATACTGAAATATCTATGAAAGCTAGCCTTCATGCCATTCTTTTTAAAAAGGATGAACTCGCTATGTTTATCGCCAAAAATACCCTGCCTGATTATAAAGGGGCACCACTCACCTCACTCAACCTCCAAAACCTAACCTTCTCACCGGACAGTCTTGAAACAGCCCCTTGGAATAGTGGTAACTTGCCGTTTACTCTTTCTGGCACAACAACATTGACCTGGCTATACGATAGCGAGAAACTAAAAAAGGACTTATCTGGTGTACCACAAAATAAAGTTAATGAGATATTTAAGAATTATGAGGGAATAAAGAAGGCCGAGGTTTCGATTAGACCAGCCTGGAAATCAACCCTTCCTGAAGATAGTGAGAAGATAGATATTATCAACAGCGACATTATAATCCGATAAAACCCTTATTTTAGGCCATATTTTAGCATTCCTGAAGGGCCAAAGAGGTGCCAATGCCAAAAATGGTTTTAAGCCACTTTTTGTGCTATATTCAATCCTACAAAAACCGCTCTACAAAGAGCCGTTTTACTGTTTCTCACATTTGACGCTTAAAAGGTTTTTTGTTATTCTATGGGGCATTGTTCCGTAAAAGCCATAATGAGTAACGAAAAAGAGAGTAAGGAGAAAAAAGTAGGCACTGTTATTGAAGCACTGCCTAATACTCTTTTCCGTATTGAACTACAAGAAGGCGGGGAGACCATGCTAGGGTATCTCTCTGGTCGTATGCGATTACACCGTATTCGCGTCCTTGTGGGTGATACGGTTGAGGTAGAAATTGACCCTTACAATCTCTCAAAAGGCAAAATTGTACGGAGACTTTAAATACACATGAAAATACGTGCTTCAGTTAAAAAGATTTGTACCAAATGTAAAATGGTCCGCCGCAAGGGGCGGGTGCACGTTATTTGCGCTGACCCTCGTCACAAGCAACGTCAGGGCTAGTCTATAAAAACATTTATTTATTTCTATTATGAGAATCCTTGGTATAACACTTCCCGAACATAAGCGTATGGAGTACGCGCTCACGGCTCTCTACGGTATTGGTACTACCAGCGCCCGCAAAATCCTTAAGGAAGCTAAAGTTTCAATTGACACTAAAGCAAAGGATTTGAAAGAAAGTGATGAGCAAGCCATCCGAACTATCATTGAAAGAGACTATAAAATAGAAGGGGATCTAAAGCGTATTGTTCAAGCCAATATTAAGCGCCTCAAGGATATAAAGACTTACCGAGGTAGCCGTCATGCGAAACACCTACCAAGTCGCGGACAACGCACTAAAACTAATTCTCGAACTGTACGTGGAAATGTTCGTAAGACAATGGGAAGCGGTCGTCGTAAGGAATCTAAGACATAGTCAACATTAAAAACATTAAACCAATATGGGTAAAAAACGAGTAGCAAGTAAAAGTGGAGGTGAAGTTGACCAGGGACTCCGGGCCAAGTCTTTAGCGCGCGCCGCTAAAAAGAAGATTGATACGGGTGTCCTCTATGTTGCCTCCACCTACAACAATACCCGCGTTCTTTTAACCGATAAAAAGGGGAATGCTATTTGCTCTTCTTCAAGCGGTTCACTCGGGTTTGCTGGAGCCAAAAAGGGAACTCCTTTTGCTGCTGCTAAGGTAGGTGAACTTATTGGTGAAAAAGCTACTGCTATTGGTGTTCGTGAAGTTGATGTAGTAGTAAAAGGAGTTGGAGCTGGTCGCGAGTCGGCTATTCGCGCCTTTTCTGGAAAAGGTATTGGTCTTCTTTCAATCCGTGATATCACCCCTGTTCCACACAATGGACCAAAGCCACCTAAGCCTCGTCGCATTTAATGTAAAAATCTCATATGAAAATTGGACCAAAGTATAAAATAGGAAAGCGTCTTGGATCATCAGTGTTTGAGCAACTCCAAACACAGCGTTTTCAACTTTCACAGGCTCGCTCAGAAAGTTCTGGCAAGCGCCGAGCACCAAAGAGTGACTACGCAAAGCAGTTTATTGAAAAGCAACGCGTTCGTTTCACCTACGGGATTACGGAGAAGCAATTTAAGAACTACATTACCAAAGCTATGGAAGGGAAGAGTAGCAACCCAGCTGAAACTCTCTACCGCTCTCTTGAGAGCCGCCTTGATAATACTGTGTACCGTATGGGACTTGCTAACACCCGTCGCAAGGCCCGCCAGCTTGTTTCTCATGGTCACATCATGGTAAATGGTCGCAAGGTAACCATTCCTTCTTTTGTTGTATCAGCTAATGATGTGGTTTCTGTACGTGAGGGTAGTAAGACGAGTGTGCTCTTTACTGAGCTTGCAGCTAAACTCAAAGACCATACCACCCCTTCTTGGGTTTCTTTTAATGCCGACCGGGCAGAAGGAAAGGTGGTAGGTACACCAGTATATGTAAGAAGTGAGCTTGCATACGATTTGGTGCCAGTCCTTGAGTTCTATAGCCGTTAAGCCGTAAAAATTGCCTTTTGTTTAAAATTATTGTAGAATTAGCAATTGTTTAAATAGTAAAAAAATATGTCAGATATTAATGTCATTCTTCCCTCAAAACCAAAGGTGGTAGAGGAGTCAGAGCTAAGTGGAAGCTACGAAATAGATGGTCTTTACCCTGGGTACGGACACACGCTTGGTAACTCACTTCGCCGCATTATCCTCTCTAGCCTTCCTGGAGCCTCTATTACTCATGTAAAGATTGAAGGGGTGAGTCACGAGTTCTCAACCCTAGAGGGTGTTAAAGAGGATGTTATTACTATCCTCCTTAACCTCAAGCGTGTGCGCATTAAGATGCTAACTGACGAACCACAAACTCTTACTATTGATGTTAAGGGTCCAAAGGAAGTTACCGCTAAGGATATTGAGGCACCTGGTCAGGTTGAGATCATCAACAAAGATCAAGTTATTGCTACAGTTACTGGTAAGGTTGCTTTCAAAGCTGAACTTCGTGTTGAAAAGGGAATGGGCTATGTTTCAAAGGAAAATCTTCAAAAAGAAAAAGTTGATATTGGTACTATCGCCCTCGATGCTTCTTTTACCCCAATCCGCCGTGTGAACTACGAAGTAGAAAACATGCGTGTTGGTAATCGTACCGACTTTAATCGTCTTAAGATTTTTATTGAGACTGATGGTATCATCACTCCACATGAGGCACTTGAGAAATCTATTGAAATTATGATCAATCAGCTTAAGGCCATTATCGGCTTTAAGGAAGAAGACCTTTCACTCCACCACAGTGAGCCAACTCCTACGAACACTGAAAAAGAAAGCTCTATTGATCCTGATATGCTAAAGACGCGCATTGAAACCTTAGATCTTTCTCCTCGCACCATTAACGCCCTAACCACCGCCAACATCCGTACTTTAGGTGGTCTTGCTCGAAAGAAGGAAGAGGACATACTTGATATTGACGGACTTGGCAGTAAGGGTATGCAGGAAATTAAGAAAATGTTAGCAGGCTTTGGAGTAACTCTTAAATAAGCACATATATGCGTCACCACAAAAAAGGTCGAGCGTTTGGACTAGTAGATAAGGGTCGGACAGCCCTCATCCGCTCTTTGGCCCGCTCTCTCATTATCCGTGAGAAAATCACTACATCTGAGGCTAAAGCAAAAGAGCTCCGCCCATTCGTAGAAAAACTAGTAACCAAAGGAAAGGCTGATTCTGTTGCTAACCGCCGCCTTGTGCTAGCACGACTTGGAAGTGGTCGCGCAAGTGTTGAAAAGATTTTCAAAACCTTAGCTCCTCGCTACGAGAAACGCGCTGGTGGCTACACTCGCATTACCAAGCTTTCTCCTCGTATTAAGGATGGTAGTAAGCAAGCTGTTATTGAATTTGTATAAATATATGCAGAAAACTCACACTATCGACGCGACAGGAAAGAAACTCGGACGCCTTGCAACCGAAGTAGCAACACTTCTCATGGGTAAGGATAGTCCAACATTTAGAAAGCACTTTGCGCCTACAGCCAAAGTTACTATTACTAATGCAAGTAAGCTTAATGCTACACAGACTCGCCTTGAAGGTATTCTTCACACCCGTTACTCTGGCTACCCAGGTGGTATCACTCAAATGACCGCAAAGCGCGTAGCTGATACCAAGGGGTATGGTGAAGTTATCAAGCATGCTGTTTCTCGTATGCTTCCAAAAAACAAGCATCGTGATACTATGCTTCTTAACCTAGAAATCAGTGAATAATATGTCAACAAAAACTCTTAAAGGATACATAGAAGGAATTGGTCGCCGCAAGAGCGCTATTGCTCGTGTGCGCATCACAGAAGCTACCAAGCAAGGAGTTGTGGTTAATGGTAAAGGCCTTAATGATTACTTTGTTATTGCCGAGCAGCAAGCAACTGTCTTAAGTCCACTTAGCCAAAATGCCGAGACCAAGCAATTTGAGGTATCAGCAAAGGTTGTTGGTGGCGGGATCCGCGCTCAAGCTGATGCTATTCGCCATGGAATTGCCCGCGCATTAACTTCATTTGACGAAACCCTCCGCAAGGAGCTTAAGCAAGCTGGTTTCCTAAAGCGCGACCCTCGTCGCAAAGAACGCAAGAAGTTCGGGCTTAAAAAAGCTCGCAAGGCTCCACAGTGGAGTAAGCGTTAATTGCACTCCAACTTTCAGCCTTTACAATTCTTTCTTAGGCTTCTCGTGTTACAAAGTGACATTAGTTTTTTAACTTGACCACTATTATGAAAAAAGACGCTTCAAAACAAGATGGGGAAGAACTCGACCCTGAATCAACACTTAACTTTGGAGGGGAAGACACAAACGAGGACATATCGCTAGAGGACGAGGAGGAGCTCACTACAGGAGCGCTCAAAAAACTTCGGGAAAAATTGAAAATTGCTGAGCAAGAGAAGATGGAGTATCTTGCCGGCTGGCAGAGAAGTAAAGCGGAGTTCATTAACGTTAAAAAGCAGCAGGAGGAAGAGCGTAAGGATCTTGTTAAATTCGCAACCCTGGGTCTTATAGAGGATCTAATTCCCGTACTACAGAGTTTTGATAGTGCTATGGCCAATAAGGAAGTTTGGGAGAAGGTGGATAGCGCCTGGAGAATGGGAATTGAGTATATTTACACCATGCTTCTTGATGTCCTAAAGCAACGGGGACTTACCGTCATCAATCCACTTAACGAAGAGTTTAACCCCTCACTCCATGAGGCCGTTGAAACAAGGGAAGTTGGAGTAAAAGAAGATGATGGCAAAATAGTTGCAGTATTACAAAAAGGATTTATGCTACAAGGCAAGGTGCTCCGTGGAGCACGTGTTGTTGTCGGCAAAATTGCACAATAAACTTATTCACTAACATAAAAACTATGGCAAAAATCTTAGGTATTGATCTTGGTACAACCAACTCAGCAGTAGCCATTATTGAAAATGGTGAACCACGTATTATTGAGAATATTGAAGGTGCTCGTACCACTCCTTCTATTGTGGCGCTTTCTAAAACAGGGGAGCGCTTAGTTGGGCAGCTAGCTAAACGTCAGGCAGTCACCAATCCAACTAACACCGTCTATGGTATTAAGCGATTCATTGGCCACTCATTTGATGAAGCAGCTGTACAAAGTGATAAGAAAAATGTTCCCTACAAAGTAGAGAAAGCTGACAATGGGGGAGTAAAGATACAGATGGGAACTGACTGGTATTCACCAGAAGCCATTTCAGCCATGATCCTTTCAAAATTAAAAGCTGATGCTGAGAGCAAGCTTGGCGAGAAAGTAACCGAAGCAATCATAACAGTTCCAGCATATTTCAATGATGCTCAAAGGCAAGCAACTAAAGATGCTGGGGCTATTGCTGGACTAACCGTACGACGCATCATTAATGAACCGACCGCGGCCGCCCTTGCATATGGTTTTAACAAAAAGAAGAATGAGAAAATTGCCGTTTACGACTTTGGAGGCGGAACGTTTGATATCTCAATCCTTGAAGTATCAATCGCTGGGGAAGATGATACGGTTGAAGTAAAGTCTACCGATGGGGATAGCCACCTTGGAGGACGAGATATTGATCGCAAGATTATTCGTTACATAGCCGATGAGTATAAAAAGGAAAGTGGCATTGATGTTTCAACCGATCCACTAGCCCTTCAGAGACTCGATGAGGCTGCTGAAAAGGCGAAACACGAGCTTTCAACTACTACAGAAACTGAAGTAAATATTCCTTTTATTACCTCTGGTGCTTCAGGACCTCAACACTTACTAATGAAGCTAAGTCGAGCAACGCTTGAGGAGTTGGCTCGTGAGTTTATTGAGCGTTCTATCGAAATCACCAAGCGTGCTATTGAAGCCTCTCCTTTTAAAGTGAATGAAATTGATGAGGTTGTTCTTGTAGGTGGACAGACTCGTATGCCAGCCATTGAAAAGGCTGTGAAGGAACTCTTTGGTAAGGAGCCTAACAAGTCTATCAACCCTGATGAAGTTGTGGCTGCTGGTGCAGCACTCCAGGCTGGAATCATGCAGGGAGATGTGAAGGACATCCTCCTCCTTGATGTTATTCCACTTTCACTCGGTATTGAAACATTAGGTGGAGTTAATACAACCCTCATTAAGCGTAATGTAGCTATTCCAACGTCACACTCTCAAGTATTCTCAACAGCAGCTGATAATCAAACCTCAGTACAAATTCATGTTATCCAAGGAGATCGCCCTATGGCCTCTGATAATAAAAGCCTCGGCCAATTTATCCTTGACGGTATTCCACCAGCTCCACGTAATATGCCGCAAATTGAAGTTACCTTTGACGTTGATGCAAATGGAATCCTACAAGTGAAAGCAAAGGATAAGGCTAGTGGGAAAGAGCAGACTATCCGCATTGAAGCAAGTTCAAGCCTATCGGATGCAGAAATCGAACGTATGCGCAAAGATGCTGAAAATTACAGTGCAGAAGATGCTAAGAAAAAGGAATTGGCCGAACTTCGTAATTCCTCAGATCAGCTTGTCTACACCGCGGAGAAATCACTTAAGGATAATGCTGATAAAGTCACACCTGAAATGAAAGCTGGTATTGAAAGTAAAATAGCTGAAGTTAAAAAGGTACGCGAAGGAGAGGCTGAGGCACTTAAAGCAGCTACTGAGGCACTGAGTACTGAGCTCTCAAAGATTGGTGAGGCACTTTACAAAGAACAGGGAAGTGCAGCCCCGCAAAGTGAAGAGGCGAAAACGGATACTCCAGAGGGCACTAGCGAGGAATCAACAGACACTAAATAAGCTATAAAACAAGTAAAAAACTCCTTAAAAGCAAAAATGGTTAAGGAGTTTTTTACATCAAGATTAGTTTGTGTATAATCAATTCATGGCAAAAAACTATTACGACATTCTAGGGGTAGACAAGAAGGCCAACAAAGAGGAAGTTAAAAAGGCCTTCCACAAACTCGCACATAAATATCATCCTGACAAAAAGGGAGGGGACGACGCTAAGTTCAAAGAAATTAGTGAAGCCTACTCCATCCTCTCAGATGAAAAAAAGCGGGCTGAGTATGACACCTATGGCCAAACCTTTTCCGGCTCGCAGGGACCAGGCCCGCAAGGCTTTGGGGACTTTGATTTTTCTGGTTTTACTGGAGGACAAAACTTTGACTTCGGGGATTTGGGCGATATTTTCGGCGACATGTTTGGAGGAGGACGGGAAAGCAAACCACGAGGACGGGATATTTCTATTGACCTTGAATTGACCTTTGAAGAATCAGTGTTTGGTGTTACGCGTAAAGTTTTACTAACAAAACTTGGTGTATGTGACACATGCTCGGGGAGTGGGGCAAAAAAGGGAACTGAGATGCAGGTTTGTAAAACTTGTAATGGTAATGGAAAGATCCACGAAACAAAACGCTCTTTCTTTGGTCAGGTGAGTGTTGTCCGTGCCTGTACCACCTGTCGTGGAAGCGGGAAAATACCAAAAGAGAAATGTGCTGCTTGCCATGGGGAAGGTGTTCTCCGCAAACAAGAAGAACTTTCAATTTCTGTCCCAGCGGGGATTGATAATGGTGAAGTTATTCGCATGCAGGGCCGCGGAGAAGCGGCACAGGGCGGAGCCTCAGGCGACCTTTACATCAAGATTCATGTTAAACCACATCCCAAACTCTATCGCGACGGGAATAATCTTATCACCGAACTTTCAATTAAATTAAGCGATGCGCTTCTTGGGGGTGAGTATAGTGTTGCCAGTGTTGAGGGACCACTTAAAGTAACAGTTCCTTCAAGTATTGGTTTTGGTGAAATACTCCGCGTAAAAGGAAAGGGTGTCCCTATTGATAAGAACCACCGTGGAGATCTTCTTATAAAAATTGCTATTGCCATGCCACAAAAATTAAGCAAGCAGGCTCGTGAGCTTGTGGAAAAACTAAAAGGTGAGGGGATTTAGTAAAGTTGTATTACAATATAGTTACCTTTAAAAGTAAAAAATATTACTATGTTCTTTGGTATGCCTTTTGATATTCTTGTTATTATTGTGGCGTTCGCAACACTTTTTTCGTGGTTGCTCTACTTTGGCAAAAGTGCTGGGGTCACCCTCTTTCTATCTCTCTTTATAAGTTATTTCCTAGGAACGATTTCTCCACTCCCCACACTGCTCATGGGAAATCTAGGTGCCGCTACTGATAAAAACCTAGTACACATTGGTTTCTTTGTGGTTAGTAGCCTTCTATTCTTTTTCGCCCTGCGTCGGGTGATTTCGGCTGTCTTCTCCTGGAGCTCAATCCCAAGAATTTTTGAAGCAATTGTTCTATCAATTGCAATTATTGGCCTTGCAACGCTCTGCCTTAACGCGCTACTTGGAGGCGAAACTGTATTCCCATATCTACCAACGTTTAAAAAGTTCTTAGGCATTCCTAATATCTTTTTCTATTGGGTTGTTGCCTCTTTCCTTGCGCTTTTCCTAACCTCCAAACGATCATCCTAGAGCGAAAACACGCTATCTATCAGTATGAAAAAGGCCCTGAAACTATATATACCAAAAGTGTTGCAATCAACCGCGTGGATTCCAACAAGACTATTGCTAAATTATTTCATTCACTTTGAAGTTGTGGGGCTTGAAAACCTACGGCTTGTAAAACCTCCTGTTATTTTTGCTTCAAATCATATTAGTGAGCTCGACCCTATACTTGTGCGAGCCGCCCTGCCATGCTTATCATCGCTTGCGCCGCTCTTTTATGTCTCCAGAAAAAATTATCTAGCCTCAATTAAGGGGATGCGGAAATTCTTTTATGGCGGGTTTTTCTTTAAAGCTTGGGGGGCTTACCCCGCAGAATCCGGGCTCAAGGATTACCGCGAGTCATTAAAGAATCATATCAAGCTACTTAAGGAAAAGAACACTGTCTGCATCTTCCCAGAAGGCAGAATTAGCAAAACTGGCTCCCTTGGCGATGTTCATGGGGGAGTGGTGTATCTAGCCAGTGTCTCACATGCTCCTATTATCCCCGTCACCATAACCGGGGCTTATAAAATTACGCTTCGAGAGTTGCTCGGTAGAAAACGCCATATTCAAGTACGTATCGGTAAGCCTCAGTACGATATACACAGCCACACAGAAGACCCCGCGTATTATCGGGAGACTGCTCGTGCCATAATGGAAACACAGAATGAACACATACATGTCTATGCTTAGTGAAAAAACAATTCAAACTATATTAGGCCTTGAAGAGGGGGTGGAAAAGGAGCCAAAACAAATGGCCAAACAGGTAATTCTTTCCTTTTATCCCATTCAAAACCTTACAACACTTAGTGCCCCCGTTCTGGCGTTTGCAAAACAGTTAGAAGAAACTCTAATAGAACTTGGGGTTAGAATTATTCCCTACAGAGAGGCGCTTGAAAATGTCCCGACAAAAAAGCGAATAAAACGACTCCTTGCCAGCCTTAGTAATAACGTATTGTATCTTTTTGAAAAAACTAGAGGGAAAACTGATCGCGTATACATCGATAGCAAAACTATTAAAGGCATACTTAAAAAGCATCGTATTCGCCCTGGTGTTTCAGTTATTGCACTTGGAGAAAATGAAATGGGGCACATGCCGATAGATGTGGCTTCAAGCTTTAGATTGAGCTCGGTTATAACTATTCTCGATAAACCGAAAACCATCACCGAGCAGAGTAACTTCTATGACCACTTTGACACTGCCATGAGACTCTTTGCCTTCCATATGACCAATATTGTCATAGTGGTTGATAAAGAAAACTGGGTTGTCTATAACTTCAATGCTTCACATCCTTTCTATAAGCTTAAAAGTAATTTTAAACACGATGTGTTGTACGGTCTTTTACCTAAAATTGCAGCCCCCATTCGACCATACCGATTTTCGGATTTTACAGTTATACAAAAACCTTTTGACTCGACAGACAGTGTACATAGCCCGCTTGTGCGTGACCTTGTTGAAAGTGGGCCACTTTTTGAATCATTCTCCATGTATCCTCCGGGAAAAAAGATTTCCGACCTTCCATTCCGTAATAAGTTTTATGCTTGGATTGGCCAGCTCCATCTCGATCATCGGACCGGTATGAGCTATGGATTTCTTGCTAACCAAATGCCGGTTATGCCTTCGCCACTCATACCTTTTGCAAACATAGCAAAAGAATTGGGCGGCAACCCACCCCAAGAAGACTTGTTCTATGTGGGTGATGATATGTATATCGTTATTGAAATTAAAGAAGGAAAATTTGCACTCAAGGTACCAGAAGTTTGGCTCATTAGTCAGCGATCAGGAGCCAATAAAACCAACATGGACCCAATTAAAGACGTGGTTAAAATCGGTCTTAAAAATGGGATTATGTACATACAGGCACCAAAGGGGGTGGTCTTTAAGAAAGATTACAAACCTTCTTTTGATACTGGCGTAATGCTTGCTCATAGTGTGGGAAACGCAATTATTGCTTCTATTCTTAACTACACTGACCCTACTAATAGATTTCTTGAGCATATAATGAAGCATGGTATGGCCCTCTCACACTGGCATGGCTATATTAACCCCTCACATATTCCAGAAGGCTGGAGCGTTCATGGAATAAAAAATCCACACGTAGCCTGCTCTTCACCCCAATCAGCTCTTTATGCTCTTGAGGGTAAATTGAGGGCGTTTAGCGAGGCAAGACAACAGGGGCTTGCGTATAGAGGCGACATTCATATCGAACCACATCATGGAACAAATATTTCATACCCAACCCAGAAAAAGTTAGCTGAACTTATCGGTCAGGCAAAGGACTTCACCGAACTGGGAAATAAATACCTACCTCAAGTAGCTATAGAATAATCGCTATGCTTGAATCACTTAACTATTTCAATATCTCACTCTTCCTTGGTGGATTAGTCGCCATAGCATCCGGTGCCTTTGTATTTTTTAGTGATAGCAAGAAAAAGGAAAATAGGGCTTGGATGCTCCTTAATCTAGTAACCGCTATTTGGAGTTTCGGATATTTTTCTATGCTTGTTGCTAGCAGTAGAACTTCCGCTATAGAAAGTGACTGGATCCTTCATCTTGGAGCAATATTAATTCCTGTCCTTTACTTCTACTTCATCATTAGTCTAACCAACACCAATAAAAAATACCTGCCACTCACGATTATTTTTTCATTCCTGGCAGTCTTTTTCCTCCTCGTTAGTAAAAGTTTATTATTCGTGCGTGACGTCTTTCCCAAAAGCCCACTGGCCTTTGCACCTGATGCAGGTCCACTCTATATATACTTCACGGCCTACTTTTTCATCATTGTACTAGTAGCAGAAATAATTCTTTTTATTTCAATCGGTAAGGTAAAGGGAACAGAAAAAACACGTCTTGGGTACGTACTATTTTCTTCAACAGCTGGTTTTATCG
The DNA here is from genome assembly GCA_964385825.1 of uncultured Candidatus Saccharibacteria bacterium. Classification (GTDB taxonomy): domain Bacteria; phylum Patescibacteriota; class Minisyncoccia; order Phycocordibacterales; family JAKFXT01; genus JAKFXT01. The sequence continues at coordinate 118,584 of CAYLPX010000001.1, read as the reverse complement.
GTGGGGGAAGTGTCTTCCTTTTAACATTTAACATTCCTATTCCACCATACCCACTTATTCTTTTCTCGCTCTATCCGATAATCATTACCTACGCTATTTTGCGACACCACCTCTTTAATATAAAAGTGGTGTCTGCTGAGCTTTTCACTTTTGCTATCTGGGGACTCTTATTCTCTCGTATTCTAGTTTCACCAACTACCGAAGATCAACTTATAACTTCAGGCCTTCTTATCGCGACAATTATTTCTGGAGTCTTCCTTATCCGCAGTGTTATGAAGGAAATTGAGTCACGCGAAGAAATCGAGCGACTAGCCACTGATCTAGCACGCGCCAACGATCGCCTTAAAGAACTTGATAAACTAAAGTCTGAATTCGTTTCGATTGCCTCACACCAACTCCGCAGCCCACTAACCGCTATTAAGGGTTACGCTTCGCTCATCTTAGATGGGTCCTATGGCAAGGTCCCTCCTGCCATCAACGAAGCGGTGGATAAAATGTTCCAATCCTGCCAATCACTTGTAGTGATGGTTGAGGACTTCCTCAATGTTTCGCGCATTGAACAGGGTCGCATGAAGTATGAGTTTGAAACCGTGGATCTTGAGAAAATCGTAAAGAGCGTAGTTGAAGAACAGAAAGCATCAGCTACACAGCGTGACCTTGTGCTCACTTTTAGTACTGATCACCTCACTCCCTATCTTGTTAAAGCCGACATTAGTAAAATACGCCAAGTTGCCGTTAACCTTATAGACAACGCCATTAAATATACCCCTAAGGGGAGTATTGCGGTGCGCCTCACTAAAAAGCGAGCTGAGAGAAAGATTATACTATCTATTGCAGACACTGGTATTGGAGTTGATAAAGAAACCATACCCGTTCTCTTTGCAAAATTCTCAAGAGCCAAAGATGCTAACAAAGTGAACGTTATCGGTACGGGGCTCGGGCTTTATATTGTGAAAGAAATTGTAGAAGGACATAAGGGCCGAGTTTGGATAGAATCAGAAGGAATAGGGAAGGGAACCACCTTCTTTGTAGAACTTTTGGAGGATAGCGAGGCTATCAGAGCCAACACTGTTACTAATTTTGCTAAAACTGTATGATGCTAACTGAAATATTACACGCCCCCCTAAGTTTACTGGCGTCAGCCATAACTGGCTTTTGTTTTATCTGTGCTTCAAGCTACATGTTCATTTCCTACCACCGCACCCGAAATGAAGCTGTGCTTGCAGCGGGTATTTTCTTTACTTTTATTTCTCTTCGGTGTGTCTGTTTCGTAGTGCCGTACTTTATTGACGCCTCCAATATGCTTCTTTTTGCCTACGCCTACATTATCGGTACTACCCTAACTCTTTGTGCTCTCATGGTTGGTTTCAGATTACTTCGTCTTATGGCCAGTTCCATTATTTCCGAAAAAGAAGAAGTACTCGGTATTATTACTGTTGGCATTATTACCATCTTCTCAACGGCACTCCTTTTTTATGATTTTAGACTACCGGTAGTTAATGAGCTCGGAGTTATGACTTGGGTTGCAAACCCAATAGTCCGCTGGCTCGTTGGCTTAACCTTTTTCATCTACGGATACCTTTGGGGTGTTATTTTCTATGAAGCAGCCATGCTACTGAAAGATTCTTATGGCCGCTTTAAATTACTAACCCTAAGCGCCGTTGGCTTTCTCCTTGGTACAGCAGGTTTTCTTATCCATATTTCAATCAATTCAGTCCAAAATCTTTTGGGGCTTTCACTAGCTGTTTTGGCAGGCTCAATAACCCTCCTCATGTACCTTTTACCCAAGCGTTTTTTTACGCAAAGCAAACACTAGCCCCTCCTTTGCTGTTTTGAAAAACCCCTTATTTCTGCTAGTATAGCGCCTATGGTAACCGCTAAAAAAACCTTAGTTTCTGGTATCAAATCGACCGGAACCCTCCATATTGGCAACTATTTTGGAGCCATGCGCCAATTCCTAACCCTCCAGGATTCCTATGATTGCAACATCTTTGTTGCCGACCTACACTCTCTAACCACCCTCCAAAATAAAGAGGAGATGCAAAACATCATTAAAGACACCGTGGCGGGGTATTTGGCTATTGGTCTTAATCCTGAAAAAGTTACTCTCTATAAGCAATCCGATGTTCCTCAAGTAACCGAACTAGCTTGGATATTCAATTGCATAACGACCATGCCATACCTTATGCGAGCACACGCCTTCAAGGACGCTGAAGCAAAGAATAAGGAAATTAATGTCGGTGTTTTTGATTACCCACTCTTAATGGCCGCCGATATTTTAATTGAACAGGCACATATTGTTCCAGTTGGAGCTGATCAGAAACAACATATAGAGATAGCCCGTGATACTGCCCAAAAGTTCAATAGTACTTTCGGAGAAGCTTTTGTAATACCAGAAGCCTTTATTGATGAGACTGTTCAAACCATTCCAGGTATTGATGGACAAAAAATGAGTAAAAGTTACGGCAATATTATTCCACTCTTTGCTGACGAGGAAACATTACGCAAAGCTGTTATGAGTATTACTACTGATTCAAAAGGCGTAGAGGAACCAAAAGACCCTGCCACCGATCTTGTTTTTACCTATCACAAACTTTTTAGCCAAAATGATCTTGCAACACTAACCGAGCGCTATCAAAAGGGGGGAATTGGATACAAAGAATCTAAAGATATATTGTTTGGGAATATGCAGAACTTTATGACCCCACTTCGAAACCGTTATGAGGAGATCCGAAATGATAGTTCGCTTATTGCCTCAGTTCTGGCGCAAGGAGGAGAGCGAGCGCGCGCTAAAGCAAAACAAACAATGGAGAAGGTTCGTGATCTTGTTGGGGTAACACTTTAAATTATGCAAAGAACATTTATTCAAGATTTAGAAAAGAAAGTAGGGGAGACCGCACTCATAAAGGGCTGGGTACATATTCGTCGTGATCATGGTAAGCTCATCTTTCTTGATATACGTGATGCCACGGGCCTAGTACAAGGAGTGGTGTTGCCAAGCCATGAAGAAGCACTCACTGTGGCACAAACCCTCCGACCAGAATGGGTAGTTGAAATAGAGGGACAGGTAAACAAACGACCAGAGAAAATGGTAAAGGCTGGAGTTATGAATGGTTCAATTGAACTTGAAATAAAAGCTATACGCGTACTTGCTAAGGCAGAAGTACCTTTTGAACTCGGTACTGAACTTAATATAGATACTTTTCTTGATAACCAACCCTACACCCTTCGCAGTGAAAGGAGTCATGCGATCTTTAAAGTACAAAGTGAAATCATTAAAGCTTTTCATGCTTTTTTAGATAGTAACGGTTTTACAGAATTCCAATGTCCTAAAATTGTAGGGGGTGATGCCGAGGGGGGAAGCGCTATATACGCTATTGATCACTTTGGTCACAAAGCCGGTCTTGCTACCTCACCACAACTCTACAAACAGATTATGGTGGGAGTATTTGAACGAGTTTACACTATTGGTAATGTGTTCCGAGCAGAAAAACATGCCACCTCCCGCCACCTCAATGAATACACCTCTCTTGATTTAGAGTTTGGTTTTATTAAAGACCACACAGATATCATGCGCCTTGAAAATGACATGATGATAGCCATAACAAAGCATCTACATAACACGTGCGAAAAGGAATTCGCCCTTCTTGCTGCAGAAATCCCTGTAGTACCAAAAAATATCCCTACCATGAAACTCCGCGAGGCCCAGGAACTTATTGAGAAGGAGTTTGGCGGTAAAGCAGTAGGGGAGCCAGACCTTGAACCAGAACATGAAAGGCAGCTCTGTGAGTGGGCTAAGAAAACACATAATTCTGATTTTATTTTTATCACTCACTATCCAATTACTAAGCGCCCCTTCTACACATACGAGGATGAAAATGATAAAGGCTTTTCTAAGTCCTTTGACCTACTATTCCGTGGAGTTGAAATAACGACCGGGGGACAGCGTCGCCACACCAGAGAGCTCATGCTTGAGGGCCTTAAAAACAAGGGGCTTAACCCAGAACTATTCTCGTTCTATCTCCAAGCCTTTGATACCGGTATGCCACCACACGGAGGACTTGCTATCGGACTTGAACGCTTAACACAGAAATTTTTGGGCCTTGCTAATGTAAAAGAAGCCACACTTTTCCCTCGTGACATTAACCGCATAGACACACTTCTCAGTAAGTAAATAAAAAAAACCGCGGCGTACGCCGCGGCTTCCGAATTGCCGATTCAGGCCCGAGCTTCGATTTCGGGGGTTGCGCCCTGCCAGTTCGACCTGACGAAATGGGTGGTCTCGTCTGCCCGAACAGAAACTGTCAGGCGAAACCCCACCACCCCCTTGTCCATGTGCCGCGAAACGCACCGAACGGGCGTTACTGCCATGCCTGGGCACGTGTTCTTGCTGGTCTTGCCAGCGCAACGACTGTGCCCTGGGGCACAATTGCACCGCGCCGGACTATCCGGCAGGTTTCTTGCCAACTCGGTCATTCCTGACCCTCCTATACTCGGTGACGCGAATTTTTATTGGTCGCGCCTTCCAAAATTGAACAGCAAATTTCACTATAGGACAAAACCCCTTATTTGGCAATACACAATTGCCCGAAGGGTCTAAACCCGTTATAGTAAGCATTAAACCGTATGGAAGCCTTTAAAGTAAACTTGGAACAATTCGAAGGACCGCTCGATCTGCTGCTTGATCTCATAGAAAAGCGTAAGCTTCATATCAACGACATCTCACTAGCAAGCGTTACCGATGACTTTATTGAACATGTAAAAAACCTAGAGGAGGAAGGGATACCTCATATTGCACACTTTGTTCTTGTGGCCTCAACACTCCTGTTAATAAAGTCAAAATCCCTCCTACCCAATCTCTCACTCACCATGGAGGAAAGTGCTGATGTGGCTGACCTTGAAGAGCGCCTGAAAACTCTAGAGCGTATGCGCGCCCTAAGTTTCCACATCAAGGAGCGTTTTGGCAAAACCCCAATATTTAGTAAATCTGAGCAAAAAGTAGTTAACCCTATTTTTTCTCCGGAGGAAACAATCACCCCATCCTCAATTAGAGAGAGTATCAAGAAAGTGCTACTTGCAATCCCAATTAAGGAACTTATCCCTCAAGCCATAGTTAAAAAAGTGGTTAGTATAGAAGAAATGATAGAACGACTAGTCACTCGTATACAGAGCAATTTGAGGACCTCCTTCAAGCAATTTGCTGGGGGAGAGAGAGCCGAGAAAGTACATGTCATTGTAGGGTTTCTTGCTATGCTAGAGTTAGTAAAGCAGGGTATTATAGCAGTAACCCAAGAAGACCGATTTAGCGATATTACTATGGAAACCGCAGAGATCGGGGTCCCAACCATTTCATAACTATGTCCCTACCACTTTCTTCACTCATTGAATCTATTCTCTTCTTTAAAGGAGAGCCTCTTAGCCTTAAAAAGCTTTCCGAGCTAACCGGAGAAGAGGTGTCAAAAGTAAGCGAAGCTATAGAAGCATTAGCTGCAACCTTAGAGAATCGTGGACTTGCCCTCATTCAAAAGGATGGGGAAGTTATGCTCGGTACGCACAAAGAAGCGGCACCCATCATTGAAAAATTCATTAAAGAAGAACTTCACAAAGATTTGGGCCGCGCAGGGCTTGAAACGCTTTCAATCGTGCTGTACTTAGGGCCAGTTTCAAGAAGTGAAATAGACTACATTCGGGGGGTTAATTCCAACTTTATTCTTCGCAATCTCCTCATGCGCGGGTTAGTTGAGCGCATTGAACACGAAACGGATAAGCGTAGCCTCAAGTACCGACCAACCTTTGAACTCCTTTCATTCCTTGGGATTGGAAGCGTGGAGGAGTTACCAGAGTACGAAACCACTCGAGCTGAAATTGAAGCCCGCAAAGAAGCGAGTAAGAAGGAAGATCTCCGAGAGACTGGGCAATCAACAACCGAAGCCTAAATAGTGCATGCTATACTGAAAAAACTATGATTATAGACATTGTAAAACTATTTATCCCTTTTACCCTTGCTTTCACCATAGGCGTAGCGTTCACCCCCATTCTGACCAACTACCTCTACAAAAACGAGATGTGGAAGAAAAAATCGGGCAAAGTAGATCTCTCAGGTAGTGCTACACCCATTTTTAACGAATTACATAAACACAAAGAAGTAGGCACTCCGAAAATGGGGGGGGTGGTAGTCTGGGTTTCTGTCTTCCTAACAGCACTCCTTCTCATGCTTTTAAGTCACATACTTGGAGGCGAAACTTTTTCTAAATTAGATTTTATCAGCCGTAACCAAACATGGATTCCACTCGCTGTCCTTATTGTTGGCTCGCTCTTTGGACTTATTGACGACTATCTTGAAGTGAAGGGTGGGGGAGACCACATAGCAGGAGGTCTTTCGCTAAAAAAGAGATTGCTCATAGTTGGAACTATCGGTTTACTTTGCGCTCTGTGGTTTTACTACAAACTCGGAGTTGCCTCAATTGGATTACCAGTGCTTGGTGATTGGTACCTAGGAATTGCTTTCATACCTTTATTTGTCCTCGTGGTTATCGGCATATATTCAGGGGGAGTGATAGATGGCATAGACGGCCTCTCCGGTGGAATCTTCTCAGCCATGTTTGCAGCCTACGCCGGTATTGCGTATTACCAAAACCAAATTAACCTAGCTGCATTCTGCCTTGTAGTAGTCGGCGGAATACTGGCCTTCCTCTGGTTCAATATTCCTCCGGCACGCTTTTACATGTCAGAAACCGGTATGATGGGCCTCACTATAACCTTGGCCGTTGTTGCCTTCATGACAGACAGCTTGGGAGGTGGACATGGTCTTATTGTGCTTCCAGTTATTGCCTTACCACTTATTGTGACAACCCTTTCAGATATTATCCAAGTAACCTCCAAAAAATTAAGAGGGAAAAAAGTTTTTCTTGTTGCTCCGATTCACCACCACTTTGAAGCTATTGGTTGGCCACCGTACAAAGTAGTAATGCGCTTCTGGATTGTGGGAGTCGTATTCGCAATCCTTGGCATGGCCCTTGCCCTAATTGGATAACGCCATGCGGAGCACCCACGCACCGGATAAGTTACTGTTTGGTATCTTACTAATACTGATTACTACGGGGTTCATTATCTTTTCTTCTGCTTCAATGGGTCTTTTGGCTCGTGAAGGGGCTCAATTTGGTGCTGTTGTTATCAAACAGTTTGTGTATGGCATCCTTTTTGGAGGAGTAGCCCTATTTGTTACTTCACTTATTCCATATCGCTTTTGGCGCAAATACGCCTTCTACTTTTTCGTGGGAGCACTTGCCTTAACTGCGCTTGTCTTTATCCCTCATTTTGGAGTTACCCACGGAGGGGCTACCCGCTGGCTGGAGTTTGGTCCTATTTCATTCCAACCTGGCGAGTTACTTAAAATCGCTTTTGTTATCTATCTTGCAACCTGGCTCTCCACTATCAAAAATCAGAGTCAGGTTTTCAAACTAGGGCTTATGCCATTTATAATTCTGACAGCCATAACTGGCGCTGTTTTCCTCCTCCAACCTGATACAATCGATTTTTTCATTATGGGTATAGCGGGGTTTGCTATGCTTTTCCTAGCCGGCTGCCCATGGCGCTATATTTTAATGCTTGTTGTCATAGCGATACTGGGAGGGGGAATAATTATTATGGCAAGGCCCTATGTGAAGGAGCGCATTATGACCTTCGTCAATTTTGAAAAAGCTGATATTAGGGGAGCGGGCTACCAAGTGAACCAATCCCTCATAGCAATTGGATCAGGAGGACTTTTTGGAAAAGGATTCGGGCAAAGTGTACAAAAATTCCAATACTTGCCAGAGCCAGTGGGTGATTCTATTTTTGCTGTAACGGGAGAAGAGTTCGGCTTTATTGGGAGTGCTTTCCTCATTCTTCTTTTTGTAGCCTTCACCTTACGCGGAATACGCACTTCAATCCATGCTCCTGATCTATTCGGCATACTGCTTGGGGTGGGAATAGTAACCCTAATTAGTGCACAATCCCTTTTAAATATTGCTTCTATGCTGGCTCTTTTTCCACTAACCGGTAAGCCTCTTATTTTCGTAAGCCAAGGGGGAACAGCACTACTCACCGCTCTTGCGGAAGCCGGTATACTCCTCAGTATTTCTCGTCATAGTACCAAGAAATAGGTGAAAAAAAGGCTACTTTTTGCTATAATTATGGCCACTGTTGGTACGCATTGGCTCGGAACACATACTTACTGTTTGCTACTTAAAAACCGCAGTTTTCATCAATTCTCATGAAAATTCTTTTTGCAGGAGGGGTTACTGGCGGGCATTTTTACCCGATTATTGCAGTAGCCAAGGAAATACAAGAAATGTCAAAGGCGGAGCATACGCTACCGCCTGAGCTTTATTTCATGTCACCAACCCCCTACGACAGCCGGCTTTTGTTTGAAAACAATATAACCTATATTTATGCCCCAGTAGGGAAGCTCCGTCGCTACTTCTCCATTGCTAACTTTTTTGACCTATTCAAGACTGCGGCTGGCGTTTTGAAAGCTATGTATTCCGTTTTTGCTATTTACCCCGACGTTGTTTTTGGCAAGGGTGGAGCGGGGAGTTTCCCAGCACTTCTTGCAGCCAAACTATTCCGTATTCCCGTTATTATCCATGAATCGGATTCTAAACCCGGCCGAGTTAATGCTTGGGCAGGTAAGTTCGCTACTCAAATTGCCGTTGCCTACCCAGAAGCTGCTGAATACTTCCCCAAAGGAAAAGCTGTCTGGACGGGACTCCCTATACGCAAGGATGTTATGGTACCAATTAAAGAAGGTGCGTATGATTTTCTGAAGCTTGATCCAAGTATCCCAACTATCCTAATTCTCGGTGGATCACAAGGAGCTGAAAAAATAAATAGCGCTCTTCTTGAATGCTTACCACAGCTTTTGGAAAATTATCAGATTATTCATCAAACTGGTGAGAAAAATTTTAAGGAAGTGGCTGGAACTGCAGGAGTTGTACTTGAAGGCAATCCTAATATCACTCGCTACAAACCCTTTAGCTACCTCAACGAACTGGCTCTGCGCATGAGCGCCGGAGTGGCTTCCTTAGTGGTTAGCCGAGCTGGATCATCCCTTTTTGAAATCGCTTCATGGGGAGTTCCTGCAATTGTCATTCCTATCCCAGAGGATATCAGTCACGATCAAACTAAAAATGCCTTTGCCTATGCAAGAAGTAATGCCGGTATTGCTATTGAAGAAAAAAACCTTACTCCACACCTCCTTCTTTACGAAATCAACCGTCTCATGGCTGATACTGAAGGGAGACAGCGTATGCACGAAGCCGCCAAGGCATTTCACAAGGGAGACGCAGCCGAAAAGTTGGCTCGTGCTATTTTTACCATTGCACTCTCACACGAGACTAACTAATACACCATTTTGCCTATGTCTATTATTACCCGTTTCCCACCAAGTCCAACTGGCCTCATACATGTAGGTACGGCAAAAACTGCACTCCTTAACTATCTCTTTGCTAAAAAGAATGGTGGTAAAACTATTCTTCGTTGGGAAGACACTGACAAAGCTCGTTCAAAAAAGGAGTACGAGCAAAATATTTTTGAAACCCTAGAATGGCTTGGCCTTACCTTCAGTGAAGTCTACCATCAGTCTGAGCGCACTCTCATTTACCAAAAACATATTGAAAAAATGCTGGGAGAGGGCAAAGCTTATCTTTCAGAGGAAAGTACGGTCATTAACGAGAGAGAAGGGAGCGAAGGTGAAGACGAAGAGGAAGATGGAAGCCCTAGAGAAGTACATGACACCAAACGGGTTATTCGCTTTAAGAACCCGAATAAGGTTGTAACCTTTACCGATCTTTTACGTGGAGAAATTAATGTGGACACAACTGAGCTAGGGGACTTCGTGATTGCACGCACTATTGAGGAACCGCTCTATCACTTGGCTGTGGTTATAGATGATTTCGAAATGGGGGTTACTCACATCATTCGTGGAGAAGATGGTATCTACAACACTCCCCGCCAAATCCTAATTCAAGAAGCTATCGGAGCACCCCGCCCAACATACTGTCACTTCCCATTTATCCTCGGCAGCGATCGTTCAAAACTGAGTAAGCGCAATGGTTCAGTCCCGGTTTCAGAGTACCGAAAGATGGGTATTCTCCCTGATGCATTTATAAACTATCTAGCGCTTCTTGGCTGGAATCCAGGAACTACTCAAGAAGTATTTACCCGTGAGGAACTGGTAGAAGCTTTTACTCTTGAGCGAATTCAGAAGGCCGGTGCTATCTTTGATATTGAAAAACTAATTTGGTTTAACCGTGAACATATTAAAAAACTTTCTGATAGTGATTTTAAAAAACAGGTACTCATCTTTCTACCTGACTCTATAAAAGCACTCCCTGAATGGAACGAGGAACGTTTCAGCCGCGCTCTTCCCGATATCAAAGAGCGAATCAATACATTTAACGATGTAACAACGCTTGCTGAAGAAGGGGACTTAACCTACTTCTTCGCCAAGCCAACCTTTGAAGTACAGCAGTTACTACCCAAAGCAAAAAAAGGGGAGTCCGTTACTCTCGAAAGTACAGCGGGGCATTTGAAAAAAGTTAAAGAGTTTCTAGAAGCGCTTGATGAAACTGCTTGGAATAAAGATACCGTTAAAAACACCTTGTGGGACTATGCTACAGAGGCGGGGAGGGCACAGGTACTCTGGCCACTTCGCTTTGCCCTATCCGGAAAAGAAAAATCTGCCGACCCATTCACCCTGTCCCACGTACTTGGCAAAACTGAAACCCTTCTGCGCCTTACTACCGCACTCAGCCTCCTCTCTACTACTATGCCCAATTAAAAGCCTATGCGTACACTACTACCGAAAAAGACACACTTCCTTCTCGGTATGCTAGTATCAAGCACCTTTTGCTTCCCACTATATACACTTCTTGCTGAAACAGTGAGTACTGATACAAGTAGCACAACACCAGTAACCATTTCTGAAGCACCGAACCCTGTTGATGAACTGCGAGCCAAAATCGACGCAAAGAACAAAGACATCGCTGACCTTGAGCGCAATATAAAGCAGTTCCAAGATGAAATGCAAAAAGCCAACAAGCAAGGCAAAACCCTCCAAAGTGCCCTAACCGTGCTTGAACTCAATCGCAAAAAACTGGCTGCTGATATCTCAATCACCGAGAATAAAATAGATGCGGCCACCCTATCTATAGAAAGTTTAACCGGTCAGATTTCAAACAAAGAAGATGCCATAAACACAGAGCTTGATGGTCTTCGGGCATCACTTATGCGGCTACACGAAAATGACTCTACTCCCTTTGTAGAAACACTTCTTCGCCAAAAGAGCATCACCGAGGCGTGGAATGCCGAGAACCAATTAGCAGAGCTTCAAGGCGGTATCAAAACCCAAGTAACTAAACTCTCTGCTGCCAAAACTGATCTTACCAACACTAAAACCAGTACCGAAAAAAAGAAACGTGAACTTATTAGTTTGCGCGCACAGTTAGCCGATCAGAAAAAAATCGTTGAAATAAACAAGAGCCAAACAAACGAGCTACTCACTCAAAGTAAGAATACGGAAGCAACCTACAAAAAAATGGTGGCTGAAAGCGAAACTAGACGACTGGCACTGCAGAAGGAGCTTGATGATTATGAATCCCAACTGAAACTTACCATTGACCCGAGTAGCTACCCAACTCCAGCCAAAGTGCTCCATTCACCACTTAAAGAGTTCGTAGTTACGCAACTCTTTGGCGATACCGAATTCGCTAAGGCTCATAACGGAGCCTACGGTGGTAAGGGTCACAATGGTATAGACCTCAAGGCCTATGTGGGTACTCCTGTGTATGCGGCGCTTGCTGGTATGGTTGTTGGCACTGGGAATACGGATACCGTTTGTCCAGGAGCCTCTTATGGAAAGTGGGTTTTTATAAAACACGGTAACGGACTCTCAACTGTCTACGCGCACCTCTCACTAATTAAGGCCGTAGCGGGAGATCAGGTAGAAACTGGAGACCTGATCGGCTACTCGGGTTCAACTGGTTACGTTACAGGGCCACACTTACACTTTGGACTTTTTGCTTCTCAAGGTGTACGCGTCGTTAGTCTTAAAAGTAAAATCTGCAGCGGCACCTACACTGTACCCGTTGCAGACTACAAGGCCTACCTTAACCCAATGCTTTATTTATAAGTGGAGAACTTTGTTGGTAACAAGACACCTTTGCTATAAAATATCGATATGAATCAAGTTGGTGCTCGTCAAACAAATAAAGGAATCATCGGCCTTCTCGTACTCCTTATTATCGCCCTGCTTTCAATCAGCTATTTTGGCATTAGCCTCAAGGGTATCGTAGACTCACCAACTGGTCAGAGTAACTTTGGTTATGTTAGAGATCTTAGTGTAGGCATCTGGTCCCACTACCTAGAAAAACCTGCTACCTACCTCTATAACGACGTTTTCATCAAGCTTATCTGGACTCCATTCATTGGGGCCTTAGAGGATCTCAAGGCTGGCAGACCCACAGCCATTGATCCACCAAAGGTAGATTTAGGCCAATAGTTTAAAAGAACAAACAGGGGAGTCAAAAACAGGGGAGAGGCTCCCCTGTTTTTGACTTTTTTTAGGACAGGTGTAGACTTCGACTAAATTGAGTATGCAAGATATATACCAAAAATTTGAGCGCTATGGTTTAATTGACTGGGCAAGACTTAGTAGAAAAGATCTTGGTCCCACTGGCGACCTTAGCGATACTGAACCAGTTTTTAAAAGATTAAAAAGTTTTTTTGACAATATAGTATCAAATCAGATAATTAGCACACTCCCAGCAACAATTCAAAGCCAAATTAACAATTCCCTTCAATCCTTACTCACCTTTATCGATAGTAGAGTTATTACATTCCTAGATGTACCTCGTAGACAAGAATTAATTAATGATTTAAAAGGTCTTGAGGTTGAAATTTATAATAGCTTAGGCCGTTATCATTTTTTATTCACCCAGCAATCAGACTTTCTAGATAAAAATTTTATTGAAGATTTATTCGAAAATAAATACGATGTAATTTTAAAATCTTTTAAAAATGAGTGGGATATTGAAAAAGATAATATTAAAAATATTGCAGCTGAACTTACAGAATTAAAAAATAAATTTTCACCAACAGAGGAGCTAATCGATGAATTAATTGAGAATGCGGATTTAATTAAACTAGCCTTAGAACGTGCAAGGGACTTAATTGAAAAAGATAAGGAGGCAGTGAGTTTAATATTAAAAGCAAATGCAACTGATTCGGCTAAAAAAGCCGCAGAACACAAAACACTTAAAATTAATTGGCTAAAGACCCCATTTTTTAATAAATTTAAAATCCCGTATCCTAGTGGCTCTATATTTTGGCTCCTGCTTAGCTCATTGTTTGGAGCAACAATTGTTGCCCTTAGTTTACTATTACTAATACGTAGCGGTGAGAATATAAGTATAGGATCAGCCCTTTTACATTTCGCTATTCTTCTAATTCCAGCTTACTTTACTATTTTCAGCGCACAACAATATTCAAACCATCGACGCCTTTATGAGGCATACTCCTTTAAAGATGTTGCGACTCAGACAATGATAAATCTGAGAAATCAATTTCCATCAAATGAGCCCGCAAAAGATCCAATATTATTAAGAAGTTTAAACGTAATTTTTACGGAGCCGGTAATTGAGAACAAAATTAAATATGATAAGCAATTAATACTAGAGTTAGTAAATCTACTTAAAACTCAAAAAACTGGTGACTAATTAAAACAGGGGAGAGACTCCCCTGTTTTTGTATTAAAATTTTAAGTGCATTTTAAGCAAAAAACATTCATGCAATTAGAAGGTTTTTTGCCAAGCATGTTGTGCGATATAGGGGAACCCTTTGTTGCACAACATGCGCTATCTTTTGCGTAAATAACGAACCGCGTCCAAACTAAAAAATTACTACAGACGGGGAAGTGGATAAGTTTTTCTCCTCGGCATAGCCTATAGTTATTTACGCAAAAGATATATTGTGCGAACATTAGTACTAGAGAAGGAAACTTATAAAACCCATGTCCCCGTCCATGATCCCCCTGTATTTCGTGTAGTTTTCCAAAACAAAATCCTCCGACTTTTGGCCGGAGGATTTTGTTTTGGGTCTTTTACTTATTGAGTGCAAGCCCGTTTGAGACTAGATTGATTTGGGAAACTTTTTTGTTCCAACATGGAGCTGATGCGCTCCACGGAGCTATACCTTGTTTCTCGTAGATATAACGAGCATAGGCCATATTTCCTTCTAGCGTGTAGATGTCAAAACCAAGCTTCTTTGCAGTTTCTGCGTGATAGAATTCATTGATTTGCATCACACCAACGTCTTTAGGGTTGGCTTCACCACGATAGATGGTTCCATCCTTATTAGTCTGGTGAAATTCTGATTCACAACGAGAAACTTCAGCTAACTGTGGTATGTCCTCAAAGTACGCACGAACGATAACTTCGGTCGAACTTGCTGACAATACTACTGGGGTTTCTTTCTTAAGAGTTCCCTTATTTGATTCTGAACGTACTGGGTTCTTATCTTTAACTACTACCTTAACTGAAGTTGTAGCTACTACAGGTTGTAGAGCGGCTTCAGCATTATTATTAGTAGCGTTAGAGATGAAGAGAAGAATTCCTGTTGCTATTCCTAAAATAAGCCAATTATTAGCTCGTAATCTCCATAGAAGGCACTTAGGGATGCGGCGCTTGGCCCTCAAACTTAAGTTGTTCCGAAATTGAATTGATCAGCCTTAAATGAAAGAACCAGAGGTATACTCTGATTTGTTATTATTGTATCACCTTTGGTTTATTTTGTCAATGGTTAGACAAGGATTTTAGGGGGGTGTCAATAGGCATAAAATGGCTCTACAGAGCCATAGTTTCACGATTTTCTACTCGACTAGACTATCGAAATTTTATCAAGCTAGGTATTAATTCCCGCATCCTTAATCCCAAAAGAGGGGGTCCCGGAGCTTCCTTTTGGCCATTTTTACTATTTCTTCAAACTCGGCCTTAGTAACCGGCATAACTGAGAGCCGGTTACCCCTCGCAAGAAGCCTCATACCTGAAAGCTTAGGATTCGCCCTCATTTGGGGGAGCGTTACTCCCCTACCCTCCTTACCCCTTAAAAAGTTATCCACAGGTGCCAAATCCCTAGAAACCCATATGGCACGGTCTTTTGTGGCCTTTGGGTCAAAGTACTTACTCTTGGGGTTAAACTGCGTAGGATCGGGATATGGAGCCCCTACAATGGTCGCTACGCCGACTACGGCCGGAACTTTAACGCTGGAGTAGTAAAAGAGGGCTTTATCCCCAACCTTCATATCCCGAAGGAAATTCCGGGCCTGGTAATTCCGTACCCCATCCCACCGTCCCCCATTTTTATGATTTTCTAGATCTTCAAAAGAATACTCTTCCGGCTCTGACTTCATAAGCCAGTAGCCTGTTATTTGCGAATCCCTTCTAACAGCTCCTGTCTTCTTTTTCATGCAGTAAAGTATAACACCATCTCTTTATGGCGGCATAACGACACGAAAATATATTTTCGTAAATGCCACGCCAAGCATAAACCTTATCCACTCCCCTGCCCCACAACTTCATTTTTTAGAGTATAATACTCTCATTATTGAATATTAATTATAAGTATCTATATGATGGAAAAGTGTAAGATGTGGTGCGATAAGGTAGATATGTGGGCTCCAGTTATTGCTCGCGTATTTATAGCGATAGTTTTTATTATGGCAGGCTATCAGAAAGTCATGGGCTTCTCTGGTCTTGCAAGCAACCTAGGTACAGCGCTTAAAGTGCTCCCTGGTACAGCTTGGGCACTCCTTGCAGTAGTCTTTGAACTCGGTGGAGCGCTTCTACTCCTTGCTGGCTACAAGACACGCCTTGCTTCATGGATGCTTATTATCTTCACCGTTATAGCAACCCTTATTGTTCACACCAGTATGCTAGCTCCAGCTGGAGTTCCTTTCCAAGTTGATTGGGTAAGCGCTCTCAAGAACCTAGCAATCATCGGTGGCCTTCTCCTTGTTGCAAAACATGGTGCTGACAAGATGAGCATGGACAACAAAATGATGAACCGCGGCATGACTGGCGGTATGGGAATGTAGTCCGAAGCTGACATTCAAAACAAAAAAACCGGGGTCTTCTCCGGTTTTTTTGTATCTCAGCACCTCTATGAAAAATGGCAAAAATATGGTATTTTCATACCTTATGCGCTGGGTAATTTTCACTGGGTCATGGCGACTATGGAATAAAGAAGTGGAGCAAGACGTGCGCGAGGCGGCCCGCAAAGTTTTTGAACGTGGTGATGGCCTTGTCACTGGAGGAGCTACCGGCGTAGACTATTTCGCTATGGACGAGTTTGTAAAATTGAACCCTGACTGCACCCGCATCCGCATCTTTATCCCTGCTCGACTCGACCATTTCATCGCTGACTATCGCAAAAACTGGAAACCAGAAACTATTACTGATGCTGACATAGATAACATTGAGTATATTTTAAAAATAATAAAACAAAGAAATCCAAGTTCAATGTTTGAAGTACGCAAAGACAGTGGGGACATAACCCAAGACCAGTATGATCTACGACATATTGAAGAAGTTACTTTTTCCGATGAAGTCTATGCCTTCCATGTAAACAAGAGTTATGGTACTGGTGACACTATAAAAAAAGCTGAAGCTGCGGGACTTCCAGTTACGCTTTATAAGTCTTATACTATTGAGCAATAAGTACGGGGTATAGTGTATCGGTAACACACGTGCATGGGGGTTCTGGATAGCCATCTAAGTAAACTTCTTTACTTAGTGGACATACAGAACGAATTTTTTTATATTGTATACAATTAAAAAATTCTGGCTTTTAAAAATCCTGTCGGGGTATAGTGTACCGGTAACACATGTGCATGGGGTGCACATAACACTGGGTTCGACTCCCAGTATCCCGACAGGGTTTTGAAAAGACGTAACGCTCCCAATATCCCGACTAAAAGGAGTGGGTATAACACACAAACTACTTCCAATATTAAAAACAAAAAACTGTCTTTGGACAGTTTTTTTAACACTTTCTAATTATGAGTTTGATTGCTCAGGGATAACCACCCACGCAAGAAGATAGAAAACAGTCATTGGGAAAAAAGCGGTGCAGACTAAAAGGAGCAGGAAGGCTAAACGGAGCAAAGTTGAGTCAATTTCGAAATATGCTCCAAGACCCCCGAGAACACCAGCAATTTTCCTATCTGTTACTGATAAATAAAGTTTCTTTTTTAGATTATGTTCCATATGGTAGTATCCTACGCCTTTTGCCACGGAATTTCAAACTTATCAAATTCTGGCAAAAACTTTTTGTCATAGAGTAATCTATAGGCCACCTCAGCATGAGAAAGCGCTCCTGTTAATGCATTGTGGGGTTGAGGCTCTTCAGGAATTCCACAGTACAGGAGAATAGCATCCAAATTAAGGGCAGTACGGTGGTGTTCTTCATTAAAGGGTGGAGTAACTCCCCTCTTTACCATGTGCATATAACAAAGAGAGTGGGTATCTACCGTTCGGTGCGCAAAAGGATAGTCGTGGTGTATACGTTCACAAGCAGCTTTTATATAGTCCCGATCAAATGAAATATTTTGACCTAAAAAAGTTCGATCTCGCACCCCCTCACACCATGCTAAAAATTTCACAAGTAATTCTGCCTCGCTCTGCTTCGTAGGATCCCGAAACTGCTCTTCAGTCATTTGCAAAAAAACCATCGTATCCTCTGCAATATGAGACCCATCCCACACACGACACTCTCCATAAAACCTATTAGTAGGGTTTTCCAGATCAAGTGCCCCTATACTTATAATGGAGTTTTTATGGTAATCCACGCCTGAAGCTTCAATGTCTAATGCAATCATAGGTTTATAGTATATATGAAAAACTTACTTACAGTTACTGGCCTTAGTATATCCTGCGCTCTCTGCCTCCGCTTCTGAGGCGAAAGTTATTTTGTTAGCCGCGATAATCTTAGAAGCTCCCGGACACCAGGGATAATGATACTTACTCCCCTGCTTTGAAGCCACTACTTCTGTGCCGACCGCCGGAGAAGCTCCATGCACTTCTTCTGCGGTAATAGGTGAAGCGGTGGGTCTAATACTTGAGGAAACCTGCGCCACCTGTGCAGTAGCATCAGAAGTTATGAGTTTTACTGGGGTTTTCACTTTTTCCTCTCGAGTCGAAAGTCGTCCGAGTCCAAACCCAAGCAGTCCAACCAAAACAATGATACTGACGAGGTATACCTCCTCAGAAATGGCTAAAAACCCATATTTTAAGCCATTTTTATGAGAGACTCCCCAAGGGATGCTTCCCCCACCCCCTACCTTGCTATTTTCCTCCAATTCCTTTATAGTAGTCTGCATTGTTGTTCGTGTGGCGCTTGGAATTACACAATTCCTCTTACTACTATAAACCACTCTGAACTAACTACAAACTAAGCTATGGCAACAAGGAAAGCGGGAGGTTCCGCCAAAAACCTGACAGACTCAAACGCCCAGTATTTGGGTACGAAGCTTTATGCTGGAGAAAAAGCTAAAGCCGGCGCTATTATTATCCGCCAGCGTGGTACACGTATTCTCCCAGGACTCAATGTGGGCATCGGAAAAGATCATACTCTTTATGCTCTAAAGGAAGGGTTGGTTTCATTTGGTACTACTCGCAAGACTCATTTTGACGGTAAGACAATTCTCAAGAAAGTCGCTCACGTTAAATAAAACAAAAAAAACCGGCGCCCTAGGGCGCCGGTTTTTTTGTTTCTCTACAAAGCTTCAATAACAACCTTAAACGAAGACTTCTTACCTTGTACCTCAATGTCTACTGTATGTTCCCCCACCGCCTTAAGTGGCTCCTTAGAAGTTAAGTGATCAGATTGTAAGTCTATACCGGCTTGTGCCTTTAGAGCCTTAATAAGTTCAGGAGCTTGCACTTTAGCGTACAAATGTCCTTCCTCATTCGCCTTTTCCTTTAAAGTAATGACTGTTCCCTCAAGCGTAGCGAGACTTTTCATAAGTAACTCTTCCTGCATCTTCTGTAGATCCTTTTGCTTTGCCCTCTCTCCCTCTACTTTTGAGATCATTTCTGGGGTTGCAACAACAGCTAATTTTCGTGGAAATAGAAAATTGGAAGCATAACCTCCAGAAACCTCTTTAATATCATATTTGTGTGCGATACGCGCGACATCCTGTAGAAATACAACCTTCATATAAGAATAAGTAAACGGATAATAATAAGAGGATAGTAACGTATTTACTACCACCTGTCCACGGAAGGCCTAGTGTCCTGTTACTGTAAATTGTGGGGCGTTTAGTATATAAGCTGTGGAAGAGGTAGCAGATTCTTTAAGCAAAGTTTCCACTGCCTTTGCCATTTGAATGTCCCCCTTAGCCTTGAAGTCATCAAACGTCATGGGCACCACAATATCAGGCACGATCCCTTGGTGAGAAATAGAAGTGCCATTCGGAGTGAGCCAACGAGCAATAGTCACCTTAAGAGACGTGTCAGATGTGATGGGAATTAGTTCCTGCACAGACCCCTTTCCGAAACTTTTTTCTCCAAGTAGTCGTGCTTTATTGTGATCATGAAGTGCACCAGCCAAAATTTCAGAAGCTGAGGCTGAGCCGCCATTAATGAGAATAATGAGTTTCAACTTATCGTTAAAAATATTGTAGCCAGTACTTCTGTGGTAAAGCGGTTCTTTAGCCTTACCATAATCCTCGCTCACAATCACACTCCCCTGTGGCAAGAACCAGCTGCCAATATCTACCGCTGCCTCCAAGTAACCACCTGGGTTATTACGCAAATCAATAATCAGTTTATCGCTCTTTGCTTCTACAAACTGACGGAGGGCCTCACGGAACTTAATATATGAAGGAGCCGAGAAACTATAAATACTGATGACAAAGATTCCATCTTTGCGCATCTCCGCTTTAGTTGAAGGGATATCTATAGTGTCACGAACGATTGAAACATCAAAAGGATCTTTTCTACTTGCCCGAATTACTGTGAGCACTACAGTTGTCCCCTTCTTACCTTTTATAAGTTTAATAGCATCTTCAACCGCAAGTCCTGCAGTATTCTTGCCATCAATTTTTATAATATGGTCTCCCGTAAGCATTCCTGCCTTATCTGCTGGAGCATCTTTAATAGGTGCCACTACCGTGAGCACTCCCGCTTTTATATCAACTTCCATACCCACTCCTTCGAATGCACCACTCACCTGTTCATTAAAAGCTTTAGACTCAACTGGTGGGAAAAAGACCGTGTACGGATCTTTATATGACGCAGCGAGCCCAGCAATAGCTCCATACACCTTATCTTGATCTTTTGGTATCGCATCACCCACAAACCGCTCATTCAATATTCCCCATGCTTTCCAAAATGCATCTATATCAACCTTTGCCCCACTACTA
Organism: uncultured Candidatus Saccharibacteria bacterium; assembly: GCA_964385825.1. Taxonomy (GTDB): domain Bacteria; phylum Patescibacteriota; class Minisyncoccia; order Phycocordibacterales; family JAKFXT01; genus JAKFXT01. Next base: position 98,123 of record CAYLPX010000001.1, on the reverse strand, counting down.
GTTGTTACAAGGGGAAGCGAAGCCATTGCATGACGACTACCTATATACACACCGAGTGAAAAAGTTCCGGCAATTAAAAGACCGGCCAAGATGGTCGGCAGCACATATAATTTGAAATGAGATTTTGGAGTCATTGAACAAAAAAAGAAATACTTATGCATTATACAGAAGAGCCCCCTTACCAACAAGAAGCTCCTTCTATATAATGCATAGACCCCTCTCTTATCTATGATTACCCGCTACACACACAAAGAGTTAATTTGGATTGATCTCTCTTCCCCTTCTATAGAAGAGGTGCGTGAGGTTATGGCTACCTACGGCCTTGACCCACGAGTAGCAGAGGATCTCATGACACCGAGCCTTAAACCAAAGGTGGATTTATATAAAAATTATATTTACCTCATCCTCCACTTCCCCGCTCTCCACCACTCACATGGCCAAGATCAAAATCAGGAAATAGATTTTGTCATCGGCAAGAACTTTCTCATCACTACACATTACGACTCTATAGATGCGCTACACAAATTCTCTAAAGTATTTGAGGTGAACGCTATTTTAGAGAAAGAAAGTTTAGGAGATCATGCGGGATACATTTTCTTCCACATGATTAAGAAACTCTATAAGTCCCTAACACATGAATTAGACTATGTTACTGATAGGCTCAAGGTTATCGAAAACCGCATTTTTATGGGCAATGAACGTCAAATGGTGTTTGAACTTTCTAAAGTGGCTCGCGAGATTTTACAATTTAAACAAGCCCTTTCCTTACACGATGAAGTACTGGCTTCCCTTGAACTTGCCGTACGCAAATTCTTTGGCGAAGATTTCAATTATTACGTCCAGGCTATTTTGGGTGCCTACTCTCGAGTACAAAGTGCTATAGAGTCAAATACTGACACGTTGAATGAACTCCGCGCCACCAACGACTCCTTGCTTTCAACCAAGCAAAATGAAACTATGCGAGTCCTCGCGCTCATATCTTTTATCATGCTCCCACTTTCTTTAATTGCCGGAATCTTCGGTATGAATACCACCGTAACTCCCATTGTGAGCGATGCGACGGGCTTCTATGATATTTTAGGTATTATGGTGGCAGTGACTATTGGGATGTTTGCGTATTTCAAGCACAAACACTGGTTGTAGTAAAACTTATACTTTTGGTGTATTTCTGCGTTGCTTCTAGCTTTTACTCATGCGCAGTAGCCCATCTACAGCTTAGTCGTAAAAACTACTCGCGCCTTGAACTATACTCAAAATTATAAAGTTTTGAAGATTTTTAAAGCACGTTACAATTCCTATTTTTTACGATACACTCATATTTATGAGTCTAGTTTTCTATAACACCCTAACTAAGCAAAAAGAGGAGTTTAAGCCTATTACCGAAGGCGAAGTCCGTATGTATAATTGCGGTCCTACCGTCTACAACTATGCCCATATCGGCAACCTTCGCTCGTATGTATTTGCAGACACAGTTCGCCGCGCACTACAGTGGCACGGGTATAAAGTAACTCAAGTTATAAACGTAACTGATATTGGTCACCTCTCAAGTGATGGGGATGATGGCGACGATAAGATGACAAGGGCTCTTAAGCGCGAAGGAAAGCCCATGACCCTTGTAGCTATGCGCGAAATAGCAGATTTTTATTTTGAAAGATTTAAGGAAGATTTAACAACGCTTAATATAGAAACCCCTGAACATTTCCCTTTTGCAAGTGACCATATCCCAGAAGACATTAGCCTTATTCAAAAACTTGTTGATAAAGGAGCAACATACAGCACCAACGATGGACTCTATTTTGATACAAGTACCTTTCCTTCGTACGACAACTTCGGCGGCGCATCAACCATAGACGACGAGCATTCCCGCATTGGAACTAATAGTGAGAAGAAAAATCCTCGTGACTTTGCTCTCTGGAAATTTAACGAGGAGCTTGGGTACAATGCTCCGTGGGGTAAAGGGTTCCCTGGCTGGCACATAGAATGTTCTGCCATGAGTGAGAAATACCTCGGGCAGCCATTTGATATTCATACTGGTGGTATTGACCACATTCCCGTCCATCATAAAAACGAAATCGCTCAATCCGAAAAGGCTACTGATAAAAAGTATGTGAACTATTGGCTACACAATGCACACCTTAATATGGGAGAAGAAAAAATGGCCAAATCAGGAGACAACTTTATTACCCTCAAGACACTTATTGAAAAAAGTATTTCCCCACTTGCATACCGGTATCTTTTACTACAATCTCGTTACAACTCTCCAATGAACTTCAGCTTTGAGGCACTAGAGGGTGCCCAAACTGCATATACCAACCTTTGCAAAACAGTAAGCGCCCTGCCGGAGGGTGGTTCACCCGACAAAGCAAGTATTGAGAAATTTGGAAAATTTATTGATGATGATCTTGGTACCCCACAGGCGCTCGCCCTTGTGTTTGAAGTTTTAAAATCTGATATATCCGATGCTGATAAAAGAGCGACAATTCTAAAGTTTGATGAAGTACTCGGACTTCACTTGGACAAAACTGCAAAAGAAGAAGAGTTGGAGCTACCGATTGCAGTACAAAACTTACTCAAAGAACGTGAAGTGGCAAGAGAGAAAAAAGATTTTGCTCGCTCTGACGCCATTCGCAGTGAAATTGCAGGAATGGGTTATTCCTTGGACGACACCCCAGAAGGCACAAAAGTTAGTAAAAAATAAAAAAATGCGCGCATTGCTGCGCGCACCCACCCGAGTACCGTCTCAGAATACCGCGCGGTACTCGAAGCCGGTCTGCTGACTCAAAATCTTCACCAGCCCGATGAATTGGGCCCCAAGGTTATGGACCTCAAAGGCCTGACGGCGATCTCCCGCCTTCACGGTGACCACGCAGATTTCTTCCGCCTTCTGCAGCAGGATTTCATCCTGCTCGGACGGCCCTGCCACTTCCCAAGGACGATATACAATCCTCGCCCCCAGCATGCTGTGAATGATGTCCGCCAGCCGCTCTACGTGAACGACTGGCGTGGTATCCCTTTCGGGATTGGCATTGACGAGATTGAACATCCTCTTTACTCCTCGGCCCGTAGGCCACAAAAGGTTGATCGGAAAAACTTACTGAGTTGTATTATATAACATATTTTACTATTTAGCAATAGCCTTGTCATTCAACCGGATTATGCACAGTCTTTCCCCTGTTTAGACCCTTTTTCCCTTCCCTTCTCTAATTCTGCTCGTGGTAGAATCTTACTAATGGCGCGTGACTTCAAACAAAACCAAAGACCAACCTATGAGGGGAAACAAACCCGCTACGACCTAGCTCGTCTTCGTGTTCCTCCACAGAACATTGATTCCGAGCGCGCACTCCTCGGAGCTATTATGCTTCGACCTGACGCCATGATAGATGTGCTTGACGTTATCAGTCCTGAAAGTTTCTACGCCGAAAAGCATCGCATGATTTTCTCCAGCATGTTGGAGCTCTACAGCAAGAGCGATCCTATTGATCTACTTTCACTATCCTCAAAGTTGCGCGAGAAGGGTCAATTAGACCAAATTGGTGGAGCTGCGTATCTCACAGATCTTGTAAATAGCGTACCTTCTGCTTCCAACATTAAGTACTACGCGGATATCATTTACAAAAAGTTTATGATGCGTGCTTTGATTGAAGCTGCTGAAGGCATCAACGATCTTGGATATGAAGAAAATGAAGAAGTTGAAATGCTCCTTGAAAAAGCTGAGCATCAACTCTTTGAACTCACCAACAATGCGGGAGGCGCGAAGAAATTCATAGAGCTAAAAAATGTACTGGGGGACGCTTGGGAGCGTATTGAAAAATTGCACCAGAACAAAAATGAGGTCCGTGGTATCAAAACTGGTTTTAAGGATTTGGATAATATGCTAGCCGGACTTCAGAAGTCTGATCTCATCATTCTCGCTGCTCGTCCTTCAATGGGTAAAACTGCACTAGCCCTTGATATCGCCCGTCAAACATCCACACTTCATAAAAACCCTGTCTGCATCTTCTCTCTTGAAATGAGTAATGAGCAGCTCGTAGATCGTATGATTGCTGCTGAATCACGCGTCAATGCGTGGAGTTTGCGTACTGGTAATATTTCACTCGACGAAGACTTCAACCGTATTCGTGATTCACTTGACCGACTCTCTAAAGCTCCTATCACTATTGATGATCAACCAGGTAACAATATTCTTAAGATGCGCTCTGTGGCCCGTCGGATGAAGCGTGAGGGTGGCCTTGGTTTAATTGTGGTTGATTACCTCCAGCTCATGACCCCTATTAACACCCGTAACTCTGATTCTGCTGTACAACAAGTAACCGAACTTTCTCGCTCGCTCAAACATTTGGCCCGTGACCTTGATGTGCCAGTACTCGCGCTCTCACAGCTCTCTCGTGCTGTAGAGCAACGTGGGGGTAAACCTCGCCTCTCTGACCTTCGTGATTCCGGCTCTATTGAACAGGATGCTGATGTAGTGATGTTTATTCACCGCGAAGATAAGTACAAAGAAGATTCAGACAAAGTAAACATTGCTGAGATCTTGGTTGAAAAGCACCGCAATGGTCCCACCGGTAAAGTTGATCTTTACTTTGATGAGAAGAAAACTACCTTTCTTTCCATCGATAAAAATGATTTTGGAGCCTTTAGTGACGCTAATAATAGCGCCGCGGAATCCTTCTAGCTTTTATTTTTCACTATAAACTATAATCTGTTTTGCTATAAACTCCCCCTATGTCTGCCATTGACTCCCTCACTGCTAAGTTCCGTGAATTCCCAGGTATTGGGCCACGCCAAGCAAAACGCTTTGTGTATTTTTTGCTTTCCCGCAACAGTAGCTATCTTGACGAGCTCTCGGAACTCATCAAAGCCATTAAAAAAGAAATTCGCGTCTGTAAAAACTGTTTTAGGTTCTACAACGGGAATACCACGAACCCCCTTTGCCCCATCTGTCGCAATGCCGATAGGGATCAGAGCCTCCTTATGGTGGTAGAAAAAGACATAGATTTGGATAATATTGAAAAGAGTGGAGCTTACAGTGGCTACTACTTCGTACTTGGCGGAACTGTCCCCATACTTGAAAAAAATCCTGAAGAAAAAGTACGGGCCACTCCCTGTCTTACACATGTAGAAACCCTCGCCACAAGCGGAGTACTCAAAGAAGTTATTTTTGCTTTTGCGGTTAACGCTGAGGGTGAGAATACTATTTCCTACCTTACTTCACTTCTTAAGCCATTAAGTGAACAATACAAAATTAAGCTATCAGTCCTTGGCCGCGGACTCTCAACTGGCTCTGAAGTTGAATACACCGATAGCGAAACTATTAAAAGTGCTCTACGTAATCGTTCATAGTCTCTTCTTGTAATACCAGTATTTTAGTGTTTTAATGCAATCTGTTTTGAACCTTGAGGAGTGGCACCATGCCTGAAATCTTGGAAGTACTTGCGGGTCACGGGAAAGTGATTGTGGCCCTTGCTGTGATGGGAATGCCCTTTACCTTCGGGATCGACGCAATTCTGTCGGAGGTAAGGACTTTTTTGAAACTTACGCGGGGGAAATTCCAGCTACTCATCGCCGGCGTCTTCAGCGTCGGGGTCTTCTTCACTCATTCCTATACCCGCCTCACGCACCATGAGGGTGTGGGTCCTCCGAGCGGGGAAATGATCGGGAACGCTCTTTTAGATGGCCTCATTGTCAGCTTAGGAGCATATCTCGTAATCGGGAGTGCTGTCATTGTTCTGCTCCTCGTACGAAAAAGGAAGGTGTGAGATGAGTGAGCTTGAATTTGCTTGGTCAATCCAGACCTTCGTCATCATTGCCACCACAGGAGGGGTCCATCTCGGGCTTCTCCTCTGGGGGCTCACCATCCTGGTTGTACATTTAGCCCCGGAAAAGGAGATAACTGCGAAAACGGCTGGGGAAAGGGTTGTCCTTGTGTACTGTGCACTATTGTTCCTGATTGGTATTCTTTCAATCAAGAATGTGGGGATGGAGCATCCGGACATTGTAGTGCAACTTCTTAGCCACATGGTTGTGTGGCTGCTGGCCGGGAGTATTGCCTACTGCACCTTCCACATATCAACCCTTGTTTTCAGTGTCATGGCACTGACTCATCACCTGCGCAGGAGAGGCTAGTAGCCCAAGGGGGGCCTCATAGCGCAAAAGCGCGCCTCGCGGCGCGCTTTTTTTATTTCTTATTTTAGAGTAGTGATTTCTACTTCAAAAAATGGCTGGCGGTGCCCGTTGGTTTTAAGGTAGCGGCTCTTGGCCTTGTACTTCGTTACCATAACCTTATCATGCTTAGCAATCTTAGTGATTTTACCCTCAACCTTAGCTTCCTTTATATATGGAGCACCAATTGTTGTATCCTTGCCATCATCCACCATGAGAATCTTATCAAAAACGACCTTATCCCCCTCCTTGAAGTCCCCTTTCATAATTTCAATATCAATCTTCTCGCCCACAGAGACTTTGTACTGCTTTCCACCAGTAAAAATAACGGCGAATTCGTCGGATGAGGCCTTCTTAGTTGTAGCTTTCTTTGTAGCCATAATTCACGTATTCTACACAAAACTAGCCGGTTTGCAAGTATCCCCCAGGGGGCAATATTCAATCAAATTTAAGCCTAGCCCCCAAATACTCCAGACTAGGGGGAGACTTCCCTTTAAGCCAATTCTCTGCCATTTAGTGACACACAGGCCTTTACTTTTTTAATTATTTATTTTGAGATAATTTTGCACGAGCTATATATGTTATAGTCCTAGCTATGGGACTGTGCTACCTAACTGGAACACCCAGTCTCCTCCACCATCCGCAAGGATGGATTTGGGCGACCTTCACACGGCCGCCCTCTTTTTTTAATTTTATAGTACTATTAAAGAGCGTCAGTTGACTCCTCTTCTGACGTAAGGGTCTTCATCTACCCTTCCCCTTGAGGTGGGCTCCCCCGAGCCTGCCTCCTTTTATTTACTGTTAAATACTGTAGTATGCCAACATGCTCGGGAGGGCATGTTGTACGCGTTGCATCAAAGCAGGAAGATCCCCTGCATTGAGCCGTCCTGCGAAGGGCGGCTTTTTTTATTTACTCCACATCTTTTTCAGGCCCCTCAAGTGCAATAGTCGCTATATCCATACTCTCGCCGGTGATACGCATCACATCTTTATCTATCTTTTTAAACTCCTTACCTGATGCATTAAAGTGATTCACCACTGTTCCAAGCGCATTTCCGAGTTTGCCATGATACTCTTCATAGCTCTTCATATGTTTACCAAGTTCTCCTACTCGCTTTATGACCTCAACCACCTTCTCCTCTATGGCTAGTGCCTTAAGTCCCTGAAGCACCGTCTGAAGGTACGCGAGGAACGAAGTAGGAGAAACAATAATTACTTTATATTTTGTAGCCGCTCTTTGAATAAGGTTGTCACTACTCTCATCTACCCCGCCGATTTTGTTCACCAGTAAATCATAGTAAATAGCCTCATGCGGGATAAACATGAACGCGAAGTCCATGGTCTTTTCTCCCGGGCGAATATATTTAGCAGTTTCTTGTATGCGCAGTTTGAGGTCGTTGACAAACACTTTCTCAAAGCGGATTTTCTCAAGTTCGTTCTTCTCCTCTACCCAGCGATTGTAGTTCTCCAAGCTGAACTTAGAGTCTATAGGTATAATCTTATCCTGCACGAACACCACTGCATCAACTATCTCTCCATCGCTAAACCCATACTGCATTTGATACCCCCCAGGAGGCAGTACATTTTTAAGTAGTGTTTCAAGATAATACTCACCAAGTATTCCTCGCTGTTTCGGGTTCTTCAAAATATCCTGGAGAGACTGAAGTTGATCAGCAAAAGAGACTACCTGTTTATTGGTTTCGTCGAGTCGGGTGAGTTTCTCGGTAATATCAGTAATAATACGCGTAGTAGTTTCACCGGTACGGTGAAGTGACTCGGTCATGGCGCGGGAGCTTTCAAGCAACTTCTTATCCATCATGCTCGTAAGGTCACCTTGGCGACGCGTAAGCTCATTCATTTGCTCAAGTAAGAGCTTCATGCCACTATCCCCCTCCCCCTCATCTTTAGTACCCATACGACGAAGTACTGCCCAAAAAGCAAAGCCATTAAGGAGTAGAAAAAGGAGTGCAACAAAGATAATAACAATAGTGGTTGTAGACATTCCGTTATTTTAACACGAGCCTTCCGCATTCACGATTACCCTCATTTTTGCTAAGATAAGTACTATATAACCCAATAAAATAAACCTCTATGCAAGAGAAACTACGTGAAGAAATGAAGGATGCTATGCGTGCCAAAGACTCGGTAAAACTAAATGTTATTCGCGGACTCCTTTCTGCTTTTACCAATGAGCTCGTGGCCAAAGGCCGCACCCCACAGGACAAACTCACTCCCGAGGAAGAATTAGCGGTGGTTAAGCGCGCAGTGAAGCAGCGCAAAGACTCCATAGAGCAGTTCACTAAAGGTGGGCGCACTGACCTGGTAGAAAATGAACAAGCTGAACTGAAACTTCTTGAGGTGTATCTTCCAGCTCAAATGGGACGCGATGAAATAGAAAAAATAGCAAAAGAGCTCAAAGAAAAGCTTGGCGCAACCGATAAATCTAAAATGGGTATTTTCATGGGGGCACTTATGAAAGAACTTAAGGGGGCTGCTGATGGCGCCCTAGTTAAGGAAGTGGTAGAAACCTTGTTTTAAAAAAGTAAGGTTGGTAAACCCCTCCGGCGCTTTGCGCCGGAGGGGTTTACTTATACACCCTTCTATTGTACTATTTTTAACCAGTAACACCTGTTCCCACCCACCATTTAATGGAGGCTTGTATGCAAATCATATTGTCTGTCTGGAGAGCTTTCGTACGGGAAGTACGAGGGCTTCTCCACAAGTCGGGCGCTGAAGCGGAGATCTACTTCCCCGCCAACTTCGAAAAGGAGGCTCGTGTGGGCTGCCGCATCCCTCTCCCTGGCCACGCCAACAGAAGGGATACCGAAAAGTTCCGACGTGAACTGCGGGCCTACGAGGCGGCGAGCGAACTTGTACGCGGCCCTGACGGGTCCTGGATTCTGAGCATCCACTTCCCCATGGTTCGCTCCGAGAATGGCGCCATCACGCCCCTGCCGGAACTCCTGTGGGAAATCGAAACGTGGGTGCACCAGAACTTCAAAATGGGCGCAACCACCCAGGTGCTCCCCTCCGAAAAAAGTGTGCGACACCGGCTTTCACTGGTTCGCTGAAAGGGCAACATGCAACGACACCCCAGGGCGCGACCGAGAATATCCGGCCGCGCCCCTTTTATTTTCCCTCCTATTTTTACCCCCATAGCAGTATTTGACATTTGGGGGGTTAGTAGTATAATTATTTTCAGCGTTACTGGTATGTTTTTCAATCGTCGTTTTTTCCTTGGGAGGAAGTGGCATGAAAAGCAAGAACCAAGATGAAATTGTGAAGAGTCGAGCCAAAGAGCTCGTCACGGAATGCAACGGCAATACTCGCCGGGCAATGAGCCAGCTTTTGGATGAATTCCTGGTCGGCATGAGCGGTTCGGCGCGAACAACACGTTCGGCCGAGATTCGCATGATGGGCAATGCTGCCATGGCCTGCGAAATGAAACGGCTCGCAGGAGAAGCACTCAGCAGGAAACAGGCTGAGTTCCAGGTGCTGAAGCCGTGGCTGCGTGGTGGAAAACTGACAGCAGTAGAACACCGTCACGAAGCCGAGTTTTACGGGCTAGCCCCCGCCGAGGCTGACTGACCCCGCACACCCGAGCCGCGCAACCCGCGGCTCGCTTTCATGAGGGGAATGAAAATGCAGAAACTTTTTTTTCCAGCAGTTGGAGACGGAAGTCCCTCGCCAGCTGCAGCCAATACCCCTCCTAGTGAACATGGGTCGGGAAAGAAGTTCATACATCAGAATGGCCTTGATGCCCTCGAAACACCTACGGGCACCGAGGGATTGCCAGAGGACACTGGTAACATGCCTCCAATCTGGGATTAGTCCCGAGCGCGCAGCAATGCGCGCTCTGTTTTTTTATGCGAGCCCAATATGTAATTCGTGTAATTTTTTGTACACTCCACCACGCTTTTTAATAAGAGTTTCGTGATTCCCCTCCTCAACTATTTTTCCCTCTTCAATTACCAAAATCTTATCAGCACGACGCACTGTACTTAAACGATGAGCCACAATAAACGTCGTACGTCCCTTCATTAGCTTTTCAAGCGAGGCTGTAATAAAATGTTCTGTTTCAATATCAAGTGCGCTTGTTGGCTCATCAAGTATAAGAATCTTCGGGTCACGTAGCATTGCTCTCGCGATAGCCACGCGCTGCTTTTGTCCAACAGATAGTTTAACCCCCCTATCCCCCACTTCTTGTTCGTATTTCTCAGGAAACTTTTCCACAAACTCATCTACATGAGCTTCTTTGGCTGCGTGAAGCAATGTCTTATCCGACACAGAGAACGAACCGTATTTTATATTATTTTTAATAGAATCATTAAAGAGCGCTACTTCTTGCGGTACGGTAGCCATACTACTGCGAAGATCAATTAGGTTTAATTCTCTCGTTGATACGCCGTCTATAAGCACCTCGCCTTCAGTTGGAAAAAAGTATCCTCCTAATAATCCAATGAGACTACTCTTGCCCACCCCTGTTTTACCCACAAGCGCCACTACTTCTCCTTTTGCCACTGTAAAACTTACCTTATCCAGCACTATTGGCTGATCTTTTGCATAACGAAATGTTACATCTCTAAACTCTACCACTCCCTCAACTATTTTGTTTTTCTCTTTAGAATTTTTGTTATAAACTTCTGTTTCTGCTCCAAAAATATCTTCGGCTAATGCTGCAGCAATAATACTATTTTGAATATTCTGCCAGTTGTATCCCAAAGAAACTATTGGTCCCAAAATCATGAGCGCATAGCCATTGAAAGTAATAAGTTCTCCTACGGTCAGTATCCCTTTTTGAATATACCCAATAGCCAAAACAAAAATTGTTACCTGCACTACAAAAACAACGAGTCTTTGTAGTCCTCCAATAGTACTCCAACGATTTGCGAGAGAAATCCAAATACCATACGTCTTCTTAGCCAGTCCTTCTGTAATTTTTTTCTCTTCATAATCTTCCGCCGTTGCCTGCTTAACATTTTCTACTTGTTGGACCGAAGCTGAAGCGGCATCCCACTCCTTATTCCAAACTTCATGTCCTTTTTTATTTAATTCGGCGGTCGGCAAAACCAAACGGAAAAGAATTATTGCATAAACTACCATACCTACCAAGAGCACTGAAGCCAATACTATATTAAGCGTAAAAGAAAGAAGTATGCCGACAAACACACTAATAAAACTTGGTACAAGGCTAAGTACGGTATTTCCCATACTTGCGACTCGCCAACTAACATCACTTATTTTTTGAATTAATCCGTTGCTTCTTTCTTTTTTGTGAAAACTCATGGGTAAACGTAAAAGATGAGCGAGCCCTGCAGCCTGAATTCCAAAATGGCTTTTATTATCAATGTGTCTATTAACCTTTTGTATATACCAGTCAACAATATTTACCAAAAACTGTATTACACACCATAGTATAAAAAAGAGAATCCAGGGAGTAAGTAATTTAACCTCTGCTACCCCCTGGGACATATGTATGAGTGCATCAAAAAAGCGGCCAGTTACAAAAGGAACAAAACCATTAAGTACTGCGGAAATCAATCCGAGTATTAAAAGTAAATTTATTTCGCGTCTATATGGTTTGAGGTGACGAAATATGATAGCCTTTAATCCTTTTTTGAAATCTCCTTTGGTAGTTGTAGTTTTTTCAGACGCCATAAAAATAATTATATAGCAACGCTCTAAAATAAACTAAATCTCCATAATCAGTCACAAAAAGGAGTGGTAAACGACCAAGAACCAAGATTTAATTCCAGCTATCGCTGGAATTAAATCTTGGTGAAAAACAATTGACTTTTGGGTAGTTGGAGTTAGGCTACTAATTAGTAGCATAACTCAAGGAGAGAAACATGCGGAGCCGCATAATCGCGATCGGTATCACCGTCGCAGCCTTCTTTCTGGTCCATGCCCAGCTCATGGACTCCAGCCCATTTTTCGTAGGGTATCCAGAGACGGAAACAGATTTCTGGTTCCTCTTTGCGGAATTCATCACGGGAATATCGGGGACATGCATCCTCTTGCTTGACCGCAAGAAGCGGCGCCGTACCTTTTTCCTCGGGGAGCGGTAATCACTCCCACCAACCAGCCCGCCGGCGCGCAAAGCGCGCCGGCGGTTATCATTTTCTATCGATATTAAGTGAAAGTTAGTTTTTTATAAGTCAAACTACTTTATTTTCCCATATTGGCGACCCTACGGAGAATCGGTCACGCATAAAACTTTGCTAGTTTTTACGCGACCCCGACTCGCGCCGTCGCGCTCCGTCTTTCGATTCTCCTAGACCCAACCAAACAAAAACCACTCAAAGAAAGAGTGGTTTTTGTTTGGGGCGACCCTACGGAGAATCGAACTCCGATTTGCACCGTGAGAGGGTGCCGTCCTAGCCGTTAGACGATAGGGCCTTATTTCTCCTTACGAAACATGGCTCACTATAACAGAATTTCTATAAAAATAAAGACTATCTTGTTTGCCACTCCCCCTCCTGTCTCACTAAAAGCTTCATTCTATCCTCTGGGTGTTCCATTATTTCCTCAACTGTTTTTTCCATGCGCACTCCGCCCTGTGATCCTTTAATTAAAATAATATCCCCCTCTTGTAGCGTTCCTTCCAAAAACTTACCCGCCTCACGAGAATCCTCAAATTGAAAAATAGTACTTTCATCCATTCCAGCATTAAGCGCTCCTTCAGCAATACCGCGCGCCTTATCCCCTACCGTCACGAGCATATCAGCATACTCCGCGGCAAGTTTTCCAAGCTCTTTGTGCGCCTCCTCACTATAACTCCCTAATTCATTCATGCTGCCGAGCGCTGCGACATGTCGTTTGCCTTTCACTCTTCCTAAAGTGAGAAGTGCATACTCGGCGGCAGTCGGCGAAGAATTATACGAATCGTCGATGATCGTAGTGCCCTTCAGTCCTTCAATGATGCGCATGCGCCCGGCTGGAGTTTTGTGACCAGCGAACCGAGTAGATAACGCCTTGAGCTCTACTCCAAACGCAGTACCCACTGCAACACCTGCTAATACTGGGTACATTTGTTGTACACCAAGTGCTCCATGGATCACAAAAGGAACCTCTTCACTCTTCGCCACAACATTAAACGTAATACCGAGTGGCACTACTCCCTCAACATCACTGCCATAGAAAATATCGTCCCCCCTGCCTACTACATTCGCTCTTGTAGTTGTACCGTACGTTATAACTTTCGCTCCACGTACTTTTTCCCGCAGCGCCACCACCCGTTCATCATCGTCGTTTAGTATCAATATGCCGCCATCTTTAAGTGCATACACTGGCTGTGACTCTTCTTCAATTAAAGCCTCCATTCCACTGTAGTACTCCACATGTGGAGCAATAGCTGGAAAACGGGTGACAACTACCATGTCTGGCTTCACCCACTTCATGAGCTTTGTTAAATCTCCTGGATGATCAGCCCCAACTTCAAGCACCAGCCATTCTGGATAGGAGAAAGTAAAAAGACAACGCACAAGTCCAACAAATATATTCATAAACCAACCCAAAGGACTTCCCCAAGCGCTTTCTAACCCCAAAATGGTCAGCGGCACCCCGAACTCACTGTTAAGGCTTTTCTCACTTTTGCGTACAGACGCTGTAGTGGCTAATGCGGTATGCACTGCATCTTTAGTAGATGTCTTACCAATACTCCCTGTCACCATGGCTATCTTTGGCTCCATACGAGAAAGTAAGATACGCGCTTCAAGAGTAAGGATGGCAATAACTAGTGACTTAAAAAGATTTCTCATTCCTACTATCGTATGCGAGAAGCCAATATTTGCAAAATAGAGTGTACTTGCTTTTTATACCAATATATTGTATAATATACTAAGTGAGTTTCCTTCATTTCCACCAACACAGGGGCTAGTCATGAAATACTTGCTCGTTTTTCTCCCGAGCATGCTCGGGGGCGTATCGCTCTACTTTCTCTGGAGGGCAATGCGGATCGGCGGAGCTCCTGCCGAATCCAGAAGTGCCGCAGCCTCAATCGGCACCAGCTTCCAGAGGGTTTGTGGGGTCGTGTTTCTGGTGACCCTTTGCACTTGGACCTTTGGGGCTAGTCTCACCTGGGTCACCTGTGCAGGGGCGCAGCTCCTGTTCTGGATCGTCTTCAGACTAGTGGTCAGTCACTGAGCAATTCGACCCGTTCATCCGCCGCGCACCAGCGCGGCGTTGTTTTTTATATAACTTTACAGTATAAATTGGCTTGACGTTCATCATTGGAGGCATCATGCCCTATTACACATTGTGGGTCTTCAGCATCACCGCCCTCGGCCTCATAGCCCGCTTCGGGTTCATGAACAAAGTTGCTCCAAGCAAGCCAGGGGTTTTGCACTATTTTTTCGAAGCAAGGATGCTGCTGGGAGTCGGCATGGCCGCCTTCTCATTCATCTGCCTCTTGTTCATGGGGCTGCTGTGGTACGATAGGCCAAACCTTGTCACACCAGCTTGGCCCATCACGAGTGCCGTCCAATTTTTGGGATGGCTCACCTACTACTTGCACTACACGTGGAAAATCGAGAAGCTTCCCGAGGAGTAGGTGGCAGGGCCGAAGTCCGCCGCGCACCAGCGCGGCGTTTTTCATTGTCCTACCTTTATCTCCTTATATGTACTAAAGCTCAGCGACCGCTGAGCTTTAGTACATATGTTAAAAACAATTAATTACCTATCAGGCGCAACATTATAATAATTCAAGAGAAACTTACTGGTATTTGCAAAAGGAAGCGTGAGTGTTTCTGACGCATAAGCTACATTCTTCGGATAATACAAATAAAAGAAAACTATGAACTGCGGATTATAAGCCGGAAAATATCCAAAAAATGAGTGTAGGTACCTATCCTCATAATACTTACCAGTTGCCGGGTTAGCAATCTGCGCTGTACCAGTTTTTGCAGCCACAGAGTAGTGGTCTAACTTTATCTTTCCGTGTTGAAGTGCCTTATCCACCACCGTCACAAGCATACGAGTAATAGTGTCTGATGTTTCTTTAGAAATTACCTGATCTCCATCATCATAGGAAATATCTTTTGTCACCCCAACCTTGTAGCGAACTTGTTTAACTACATGCGGAGTCACCAGTCTTCCGCCATTACCAAGCGAAGCTAGAGCGCGCACGGTTTCAATAGGAGTAAGGGCAATACCCTGACCGAAAGCAGCAGTAGCATGCTCAACGTCGCGAGGGCTATCCAAGTTTTTAATAAGACCTGCTACTTCGCCTGGCAAATCTATTCCCGTCTCCTCCCCTAGTCCATAATTCTTGAAATACTCAGTGAACTTTTCATTTCCGAGTTTTTGCTCCACAAAAGACACACCAACGTTGAGCGACTGACTCAAGACTTCTTGCATCGGTACCACCCCACGAGCCTTGCCGTCATAGTTGGAAATTTTCTTACCATTGAGTTCTATAGTCCCCTTATCATCGTAAGTAGTTTCGGGTGTCACAACACCTGCATCAAGTCCTGCAGCCATGGTAAGTGGCTTAATAATAGACCCCATTTCGTACACGTTCTCAACGAGTGGATTACCAAATACTGCTGGATTCTTCTCTTCATTGTAGGTGTTGGGATTAAAATTAGGATTAGCTCCAATAGCGTATATTTCTCCATTCTGTGGGTTCATAATGATGCCGCCAGCAGCATCAGCACTGTACTGCTTTTTTACTTCAGCAAGTTGTTCTTCTAAGAATTGCTGTACCGAAGGTTCAATCGTAAGTACCAAATCCCCCTCCCCGTGGTAATCTCGCTCAGCTACCGTATTTTTCAAATTTGAAAATATTTGCGCGAAAAAGTTCGCGTATGCCCCACTACTATCACGAGAAAGGATGTCGTTGTAATACCGCTCAACCCCATACTGCCCAGTCAGAACATCATTTTTAAAACCAACAAACCCTAGCGTCTGTGCGCTTAACGTATTGCCTGGATAATACCGCCAGCGCTCTTTCTCCACTATGACTCCCGGCAATTTAAGTACTGCGATAGCATTCCCGCTTTCCTCGGGAATCTTATTTACCAACTCTTCATACGGATCGTTCGGCTTTAAAGCCTTGGCGAAATATATATCAGCCGGAAGAGGATACAGCTTATTGATTTTCTCATAGGTACTCGTTGCATCAGTTAAGAGCTTAGTGTTAAGAGCTAGTGTAAAGCCAGACTTAAGGGTGGCCGCACTCACCAAGTTACTAGTCTTATCAGTAAAATAAATAGTCCCCCGATCAAACAATGATCCTCCACGACTAACATACTGTCTGTCAGCTTTATCAGTAAAAAAACTACCATACACTATCTGCACTGAATAGAGGCGTACCAAAAGAACGAGACTTATAAGTAGCACGACGGCCACTAAAAGCTTGGCTCTCTTTTCTGCAACATCTTTCATTCCCCTATTGTACTTTACTATTTAAGGTGAGCGCCATAGAACTAAGTGAGGCCTTCACGTAGGTCGGCACCGGTGCCTCAATAAAGCCAAGTGTTTTTGCTTTCTCCATGGTTAATGTATCTTTGGTTGTAAGATACTCGCTCTCAAGGGTACTAAGTTCTGATCTAACATCTGACATATGCTTTTGATTATCAGATACGAACACAACCGCGTTAATTGTCTTATTCAAAAAATAACCATAAAGCACCATGGTAATACTAAGTAACACAGCAAGCGTATAAAAAGCCTGTACCTGAAACATGTTGGCTGTTGTTACTTTTGCTTTGTGCATATACATTTAAAATTTCTCTAGAATTCGAAGCTTGGCCGAACGGGAACGAGGGTTTTCTTGTATCTCCTTATCAGTTGGTACTATCGGTTTTTTAGTGACGAGCAAGGCGACCTTTTGATCTGCCATTTCACGCATCCACTGCTTCACAATGCGATCCTCAAGCGAATGGAACGAAATGACTGCCAAACGACCATTAGGAGCAAGTACCTTAAAAGCTCCTGCTAACCCTTCTTTAAGTGCTTGGAGCTCATCATTAACCGCAATCCGCAGGGCCTGGAAAGTTTTAGTTGCTGGATGTATTTTCTTATACCGCACAGGAAGTGGTACTGCATACTTTATGATTTCTGCCAGCTGCTTGCTGGTTTTGATTTCGCCACTCTCTCTGGCAGCAACAATCTTTTGTGCAATACGTTTTGCAAAACCTTCTTCACCATAGTTTTTGATAATGGCAATGAGCGACTCCTCTTCCCAACTATTGACTATGTCATGTGCAGTGAAAAGTGGCTTCTCGGTCATCATCGTCATCAAGAGTGGTTCGTCAAAGCGGAATGAGAAACCACGTCCCGAGGTGTCTAGCTGATCAGAACTAAGTCCCAAATCAAGCAAAACTCCGTCAAACCCACTCTGTATATTTCGCTTTAAAAGTTCTGCTTCTATGTGGCGGAAATTACTAAGGATGAGCGTTAGATCCTTCACTTCTTTAAGTGTTGTTTCCGCCCGCTTCAGAGCCTCCCCATCCTGATCAAAACCAACAATACTGAGTGTCTTCTGTGACGCTTCCCACAGCGCCTTAGCATGACCTCCAGCATTTATGGTGCCATCAAGATAGCGAGCCCCTTCCTTAAGATTTAGTCCCGCTACTACCTCACGAAGTAGTACACTCTTATGAGTCGTGGTTTCCATAAACCAAACCTATATAAGCGCACCTACCTCCCCGAGCTTTTCGGCCAGTACATCAATGTCTTTTTCAACACTCTTTTTGTACTCATCCCAAGCCTTCTCGCTCCAGATTTCAACTCGTGAATGAACGCCGGTGAGCACAACCTTATTTTTTAATTTTCCAAACTCTTTGAGAAAATCTGGAATAAGAATGCGTCCCATAGCATCAACATCAACTTCAACCGCTCCACCTAACATGAAGCGGCTAAACTTTCGCTTGTCAGCTTGTACCAGCGAAAGTTTAGCAAGTTCGCTTGAAAATGCTGTCCACTCTTTAAGGGAGAAAACGAACAAACAGGCATCAAGCCCGTTTGTTACTACTACCTTGCTACCAAGCTCCTTCCGGAATTTAGCCGGAAGCGATAGACGATTCTTAGCATCAAGGCTATGTGTATGTTCTCCGATTAACATGTTCCCTAACTTACGTACGCAAGCAACGGGATTGTTTCTCGGGTACTGTAAGCATTAATATTTGTTTCCCACTTCTTCCCACTTCCCTGTCATTATATGCCACTTTGTCCCACTTAGCTATTACTTATCCACAAATAACCATACTGCAAAATGTTTTAGGCACCCTGGCAAGCAAGAAAAAACCCTCCCGCACAAAGTGCGGGAGGGTTTTTTCTTTACCTTATGACTCTTTTGGCTTCATTAGTGGGAAAATTTGAGTTTCGCGAAGCGGTTTATCTACAAGGAAGGCAAAAAGGCGCTCGCCAAAGCCAAACCCACAGGTAGGTGGCATACCGTGCTCAAGCATTTCCACAAAATCCCACTCCGGCATCATAGCTTCTGTGTCTCCCCTTTCTATAAGTTTTTGTTGTAATTCAAAACGCTCGCGCTGGTCAAGTGGATCATTAACCTCCGTGTATCCATTCCCCACCTCACTTCCAGCAATAATTGGTTGGAACTTTTGCGCCGTTTGCTTATTATCAGGATTAGCTTTAGAAAGAGGTGCGACGAGTGTAGGATGATTAATAAGAAAAGCTGGACCAGCGATTTGCTTGCGACAATACTTCCAAAGGGTATCAGTTAATCTTTCTCTGTTTTCTCCTTTGTATTCAACATGAAGTTCATCGAGCTTCTTCTTCATTGCTTCCTCGCTGGCTGCAAGCACATCAACACCCGTTATTTCTTGCACCTTGGAAACATAGTCAATCTCTGGCCATTCATCTGCCAGATCAAAGGTGTGTCCCCTAGTTTCAAACTTCGTTTTACCAAAGACTTCTTTAGCTATATAGCGATAGAGCTCTTTTACAAGATTCATACCATCATGATAATCAGCATAGGCCATATAAAACTCCATGTTGGTAAACTCCTGAAGATGTTCGGCACTCGTACCCTCATTACGAAAGACTCGTCCAATTTCAAAGGTTTTAGGAAACGAGGCGGCCATGAGTCGTTTCTGCCAAAGCTCACCTACAGAAATACGCAAATAGACATCAAGGTCAAAATCATTATGATGCGTCTTAAATGGATTAGCCTCTGCTCCACCGGTGGTTACCTCAAGAGTTGGTGTTTCAACTTCAAGAAAACCCTTCTCTACCATAAAGGCTCTGATGGCGCTCCAGAACTTAGCTTTTTTAGCTATCATGTCTTTAAGCTCTGGATCAAAGAGAATATCCAAATAACGCTTACGATAGCGCTCCTCAAAATCCTGCAGCCCGTGCCGCTTTTCAGGCAATGGAAGAAGAGATTTGCTCAACATTCTCCAATTCTTTACCGCAAGACTTTTCTCTCCTCGTTTAGTAACAAAAAAGGTACCACCTACTTCTATAAAGTCACCAAGATCAACTGCTTTTTCAAAAAGAGAGTAGAGTTTTTCATCCATCTCATCTTGTTTTAATAGTACCTGGATTTTTCCCGTTCCATCAAACAGGTCAGCAAACATGATCGCCCCTTGTCCCCGCAGGGCCATAATACGACCCACAATATGAGTTTCATCGCTCTTTTTCTCAAAGGTCTCCCAATCGGCTAAAATGGTGCTAATTAAAGCATCCTGTCTTGAACTAGCCGGGTAACACTCCATCCCCGCATCAGTCAGTAATTTTAATTTTTGAATTCTAAAATCGCGTAATTCTTCAATAGCCATATACAGCCGATTGTAGCAAAAATGTGGGAATTGGTCACTTTTAAAACAAAAACACCCCAGCGCCGTGGGCGCTGGGGTGTTTTTGCAACTTACTCTATATCTATAATCGTATACTTCATTTCTCCTTTTGGAGTAGTGAAAGAAAACTTCTCTCCCTTCTTCTTGCCCATCATGCTTTCCCCAAGTGGTGAGCGGTTAGAAATTTTACCCTCTTTAGAATTAGCTTCTTCAGAGCCTACGATTTGGTACTTAATCTTTTCCTTCTCACCCACTTTCTGCACGTGCACAATAGACCCCATATCAACCGCATCAGTGTGATGCGCCTTCACAATCTCTACATTTTTTAATAATTGCTCCAGCTTCTGGATACGCTCCTCTATATTTGCTTGTGCCTCACGAGCCTCTTGATACTCGGCATTCTCTGACAAGTCACCAAGACTCTTGGCATACTCAAGATTGTCCGCAACTCCTCGGCGACCAGCTGTTTTGAGCTCCTCAAGCTCCTTAGTTAACATTTCAAACTTTTCTTTAGTTAAATATTCTTTGTTTCCCTGCATAGTGGAGAAGTATACCACTTCTCTTCATTTTGGAGAACTGTGTCCAAAACATTGACTTTTATAGATAAATATGTGATTATATTAAAAGACACAGGTTATTCCCCACCTTCCAAACGGGGTTCCTTTAGAGGAAATACATCATGCGTATTGAAAACCGCACGAGCTGCAACCCAGAACTCTTTCCCAGCCTTCTTGCCACGGTCATGATGCATTTCGGGAAAGAAGTGCACATAGACGTCACAACGAACCTCTCCGCCATCATCCTCGTGGAATGGTTGAAAGGTTGCAGGTTCAGGTTTGAAATTTGGGGACGTTTCGGCGGCTATGGCCGAAACAACGCCGTTGACCACCTCGTGGCCATCGTGAAGTATGCGTATCTGGATACTGAAGTGGGCATGGCTGAGTACGTGGGTCGGGTTTCCTTCTACTACGAAGGCGAACAAAGGAGTCTCACTGATCCACCGCTCGTCCCGATCATCGGCACGCCGTTGTCGGCACAGTACATGCGCGAGCAAAACGCTACAAACCAGGCAGAACTGGCGGTTGCTCTGACTTGAGCTGCCGCCTTACCAAGCCCCGCACCCGTGGGGCCTTTTTTATATTATGTACATCTCCCACCCTTTTTAATAACTAAAAGCTACTAGCTATCAGCTAGAAGCTTTTTTATCGCTCATTCACCACGCCACCCGGCGCTACCGGCACCTCTGGTATCGTATTTATTGGAGTTGTAGTGCTTACTGTACTAGTTCCTGCTTCTATTTTGGAAAGGCCAAAGTATTCCGGAGTTGCTTTGGCCATATCATCAACGAGAGCTCGCATCACGCCCGTTGCCCCCACCGTATTATGTCGCGAGCCATGCTCCATCAAAATAACATACGCATACTTAGGGTTTTCATAGGGGAAATATCCTGTAGTCCATGAGTTCACATAGTCCTTGGTAATACCAAGTTCAGCTGTTCCAGTTTTACCGGCAATTTTCACTACACTGGTATTAAGCCCAGAAGCTGTCCCCATAAGCACACTCTGACGCATACCTTCGTGAATTATCTGTAGGTACTGTGGAGACATGTCTAGTTTTTCACCGGTTACCTTCTCATTCGCTTCAGCTTTTATCAGGCGTGGAGTAAGCAGTGTTCCATTGTTCGCAATAGCTGCATAAGCTCGCACAATCTGGAGTGGAGTTACCAGCATTCCATACTGACCAATAGCCGTGTGATATGTGTCGCCGAGGCGCCATGGCTCACCATTAAAATTATCCGCCTTCCATTCTGGGCTTGGAATATTGCCCTCTTTTTCATCCCCCAGATCAAGTCCCGTTAGTTTGCCGAAACCAAAAAGACTAAAATATTTTTCAATATTTGCTATACCTAAGCCCTTCTGTCCTTCATATCCACCACCCACTTCATAGAAATACACATCCGAAGAAACAGCGATGGCTTGACGCATATCAACTAGTCCATGCGCCTTCCAATCACGGAAAATAGTTTTTTCATCTTTCTTGTATGGATTCTGCACTTCAATTTGCCCTGTAGAGAGGATTTTCTTAGCTGGGTCTATGATGTTCTCAGTAAGCGCACCGAGCGCTACAAATGGCTTCACAATGGACCCTGGCGTATAAAGTCCTCCTACAGCCCGGTTCAAAAAAGGTGTTCGTTTGTCAGTGTTGTAGCTATTAATAAGTTTAGAGTCCCCACTTGAAAGCGCATCACTACTGTATTCGGGGTAACTAGTGAGCGCTAAAAGCTCACCGGTATGAATGTCCATAATGGCCCCTGCCCCTCCATTAAACTTATACTTCTCAGCAAAAATCTTAATGTACTGATACATTTTCTCTTGAAGGCGTGCATCAATTGAAAGCGTCAGTTTCATTCCGTTTACGGGCGGTGCAATAGCACTCTGAGATTCTATAGCTCCCTTAGCATCTGTCTCAGTAAGCTCAAGTCCATTAGTCCCAGAAAGAGCTTCGTCATAGAGCGATTCCAATCCTTCCTTACCGATAAAATGATCTTGATAGTAGAACCCTGCTGAATCCCGCTTTGGATAACTAACATACCCAAGCAGGTGTCCAAAACCTACCCGCGCAGTATATGCTCGCTTTGGAAATATCTCATTATCTCTCGGCTCATTCCACACCAAGTTCTCATTAAAGCGATCAGTGATAATACCTCTATTCGCAAAGATAACATCGTGACGCAATCGGTTGTTTTCACTTCGTGAGAAATAGAGAGCTCCATCCTTTACTTCCAATTTCCATAGTCTCCCTACGAACGTCAGCGCAATAAGTACAAAAACCAGAAATACAGCTAGAATGTCGCGCTGTTTAATTGGGCGCTCAAGCCTACCCTCGAAACGATCGGTATCAAAGTCCGGCAAATTAGAAGCATCAAGCAACACCTCATCGGGGTCAATCTCATGGCGAATGTGAGTACGTCTTTTCTCAAGACTTACCTTACGAAAGCGGGTAATGCGCGAAATCATAGCCTCTATAGTACGCTTTATACATTCGAAACCCAAACAAACCGCCGTGCCAGAAGTATGGATAGGAATAGCAGCACCCCGCCTACAGTATAGGGAAAGTAGATATGATTAATTGGGTAGAGTAGTGAAAAAACTAGTGGGTGAACCCCTTCACTCGTTAGATCCACCAAAAATAACAATAGTAATGGGAAATAATATCGCTGAAACACGCACATAAGCACAAACGAAAGCACAAAAAGTACTATATGTGGTAAGAACAAAAATGAACCAACAAGCACTCCACTCCAAAAATAAATGTCTTTCATACTAAGGCATAACTACAACAAAGCGCAGGTCATCAAAAGAAAAAGGTGCTTTAAAAAGTGCCTGCACAAATGTGCCACTTTCCTTATCAGTCATGGATTCAATACTGCCAAAAGTTTTACTACTTATTCCTGGCAATGTTACTATGTCTCCCACAGAAACTTCTGTTCCATGTGGTAATATCACCTCAAAGTTACCGCCCCCGCGCCCGTATGCCTTAGTGCTAATCTTCTTTACCCCAATAAACACATCATAAGAATCGCCGGGGGATGAGAATAGTTTAACCAAGGCACTTTCTTTATAGAGGATAGATATAAGTCCAACAGGAATACCACCTTCAGTATAAACTCGCTCACCAAGAAATAGTCCCTGATTCTCTCCCCTATCTATTAGTAACGTATCGTATGGTGAACTATCTGGAAGACGTACCACGGCAGCCACTGTTCCTTGCGAAGTAGTGGCGCTCTCTAATTTTTTAAGTGCTATGTTTTCACTTTCAAGAAGTTTGTAGCGTAAAAGTATAGTGGCTTGATCATCTAGCTGCTTTTTAAGTAGTGTGTTCTCACGAATCAAACTACTTTTTGGTTCTAGAAAATTAAAAAGTGAAGCTGTATTGTCTAAAACATGTGTTGAAACTGAAAACACTGGCAAAAAAGCCACTGTTACCCCACCAAACATTTTATGTACAAAAGCACCACCAAACATAAGTCCTACTAGCACCAAAGAAACTACTCCTAGTGCCACCTTTACCCCTCGAGTACGATCTTTAGTTTTTAAGCGGTAGTTCATCTTCGTTTTCTATAAGCATCGGAGCAAACTCATCAAGCCTTTCCAGAATTACACCCGTACCTCTCGCTACCGCTGTTAGTGGATCACTATCTACATGTACAGGAATTTTTAAACTCTCTTCTAAGAGTTCCCGTAGTCCCTTAATTAGCGCCCCTCCACCAACCAAATAGACACCACGTTGCATCACATCGGAAAGTACTTCAGGGGGCGTAGTCTCAAGTACTTCCTTGGTGCTTTCTATAATAGTATCGACTGATTGTGCTATTGCTTCGCGAACATCAGTATCGGTGATAGTTACCTCGCGAGGAAGGCCTGTCACTAAATCACGCCCACGTACAGGAGTCTCCAGCGTTTCTTCAAGCGGTAATATAGCACCAATAGCAATTTTCAAATTCTCAGCTGTTTTCTCTCCTATTAAAATCTTAAACTCACTGCGTATATATGAAGATATATCATTGTTGAGCTTATCCCCCGCCACACGTAAGTTCTTCGCACGGACAATGCCTTCAAGCGAAATAACTGCAATATCAGTTGTCCCGCCCCCGATATCAATAATCATATTCCCCACAGGGCTTTTAACAGGCAGATGAATACCGATAGCTGCTGCCATCGGTTCCTCGACTATGTATACTTCACGCGCTCCAGCGTTCTTAGCAGCATCACGCACAGCACGTGTCTCCACGTTAGTGATTCCTGATGGCACACCGATAACCACCCGAGGACCAAGTAACTTACGTTTTGCTCCCTCAGCTTTTTGTATAAAATAAGCAAGCATTTCCTCCGTCACCTCAAAGTCAGATATAACTCCATCAACAAGTGGCCTTACGGCAACAATATGTTGTGGTGTACGGCCAAGCATCTGTTTTGCTTCCTTGCCGACCGCCACCACTCGCCCCGTCTTTTGGTTAATAGCCACCACCGACGGCTCGTTGATGATGATGCCTTGCCCACGCACATATACAAGGGTGTTAGCCGTACCAAGGTCTATCCCGATATCATGTGAGAATGTTCGGTAGAATTTTTCGCGCAATCGCTTCAGCATACGGGCTATGGTTTAGTTGTCTCTAAATGGAAAAATAATTCTGCAGGTGTAGTGAGGCGCGCTGTCTCGCTCCTTCGCTCCTTCACTTCCACCTTACCCTCTGCAATAGTTTTATCACTCACCACCACGCGTAGTGGTATACCGATAAGATCAGCATCGGCGAACTTCTCACCTGCGCGCAAATCACGATCGTCAAAAAGTACTTCAATACCTCGCTCTACACACTGCCTGTAGATATTTTCTGCTTCTTTATATGCCGCACTTCCCTCAGTGCCGAGCGCGATAATATGAATAGCAAATGGAGCTACTTCTTTTGGCCACACTATCCCCTTCTCATCAGCCATAACTTCTACTAAGGTTCCCATAAGACGTGTTGGTCCGATCCCATAACTTCCCATAAATACCGGTACCTTTTCACCTTGCTCATTAGTATATGAAAGTCCCAAGGCTTCACTGAACTTAGTGCCAAGGGTAAAAATAT
The DNA here is from genome assembly GCA_964385825.1 of uncultured Candidatus Saccharibacteria bacterium. Lineage (GTDB taxonomy): Bacteria > Patescibacteriota > Minisyncoccia > Phycocordibacterales > JAKFXT01 > JAKFXT01. The sequence goes on along the minus strand of CAYLPX010000001.1, from coordinate 72,569 downwards.
TTCCAGACTCAATAGACTTTTTCTCTACCAGGTTACTGCGATCAATGTTGAGTTCTGCAAGTACTTCATCAGTAAGCACTTCCTTGTTCACCGCCTGACCGCTTTTACTATCAACATAAATAATATCCTCACCCGCATCGCTTACTGTTTGGAACTCTTCGGAAAATTTACTGAAAATACCTCCTGAAGCAAAAGTGATATGGGTTGTTTCACCCAAACCAACACGCTTGAATATCTTGATATACGCTTCACGTGCCGAAGCGTACAGCTTTTTGTGCTCAGCTTCATTGGTTGCAAAAGAGTACAAATCTTTCATCATAAACTCACGCCCACGCATAATCCCACTTTTGGCACGTGTTTCATTGCGAAACTTATTTTGAAATTGGTAAGCCAGAACAGGAAGGTCACGATATGAAGAAACATATTCAGACATGATACGTGTAAGTGGTTCCTCGTGAGTGATGGCAAGACCAGTTTCTCCACCATTCTTAAGTGTTGTTTTAAACCAATTATCTACCTTAGCATCATCAAAGCGATCCGTTTTTTCCCAAATAGTCTTATCCTGCAGTGCAGTCATCACCATCTCCTGTCCACCAATAGCATTCATCTCCTCACGAATAATTCTGACAATATTGTTAAGTACTCGAAGCCCAAGAGGTAGATAAGAGTACACCCCCGCCATTTCTTTATAGATATACCCAGCACGAATAAGGAGAATAGCGTTCTTTGAAACCTCGTCCGTTGGCACTTCCTTTTTTGTTTTGGTAAAGAGTTTTGATTGCAGCATTAGGACTATTGTACTAAATGCTTTCTCATTCACCAAAGTTTTGACTTTTTACACTTTTCATAGTATAAAGAAGACCGTTGTTCAACAGGAGAAGTGTATGCCACACACTACCGCAGTACTCCTCGCACTCATTGCGATCGGAGTCGTAGCAGGGATAGTGAGCTGGGTCACCCCACTCCCGTTCCCTGTAGCCGTTTTGATTGCCCTCTTTGCTGTCCTCGCCGTAGCGGGACTTGCAAAGAGCGAACCGATCAACCCGTCGATCAAGGAGGAACCATGAAATTCTGGCAACATCCGATGTTTTGGATTGCTGTGGTGGCCGTCGGGCTATCAATTGGCATCTTTGAGAACTCCGCCTGTGGTGGGGACTCACGATGCTTCAAGGAGTCGTATGTGACACTCCTCGCCATGGGTCTGTTCGCCGTCGGGTTCGCCATGACTATCGTTACCATCCCGCAAGAATGGCGACGACATGACTCCTGATCGCCCCCAACCCCGCGCTCACCCGAGCGCGGCCTTTTTTTACCCACCTAAATTTTCTACGGACAGAATAATCACCTCTACCTTATGTTAGGAAGAAAATTTTGGTGAGTGAACAATCTAGAAAAATTTACTAATATCATGGTAGGTCACCACCACCATTAACACCATAAGCACCGCAAAGCCTCCCAAGTTTAATGCATTCGCAATAGCCGGTTTAATACGCCGCCTTGAAATACCTTCTATAATTACAAATAAAAGTCTCCCGCCATCAAGTGCTGGAAAAGGAAGAAGATTAATAACAGCTAGATTGATAGAAATCATGGCTACAAATCCTAGAAGATAGGTGAAGCTTACCTTGGTCGCATCCCCCACGAGTCCCACAATACCAATGGGCCCCGTTACTCCAGTAAGATCAGCCTTGCCAACAAGCGCCGTTCGCACAAGATCATATAATCCTATAGCCACCGTACCTGTCATATAGTAGGTGATCTTCCCTGCCTCAATGATACTTTGGAAAAAAGGAAGCTTCAGAGTTCCTACTTGCCCGAGAGACACACCGAGTGCTGCTCGTCCTTCTATAAAACTATTTGTTGGAGTTACTTTAAACTCTTTTTGTTCACCCTTTCGCTCAATTAATACTGTAAGTTCTTTACTACCATGCTCGGCAATAAAGTTCTGCACCGCTTCGGTGTTAATACCACTTAGTACTTCACTCCCTGAAGTTATTTTCAAAATAGTATCACCCGCCATAAGTCCCACCTTAACGGCCGGTGTGTCCGGATACACGCCGACAATTGCCGTTTTACCATTAAGCAATGCTTTGTCCCCCGCATAGCCCGATGGGGCTGGGAGACCAATCATTATGGCGATAGAGAAAAGAAACCATGCGAACACTATATTCATAGCAACCCCCGCTACCAAAACAGCAGCTTGAATATAGCGCGGCTTATGTACGAAACTTCTTTTCTTATCCGGCCCATGAATACTTTCGTCATCCGGATTCTCACCAAAAATCTTCACAAACCCGCCAATTGGTAAAAGATTTAGTGAGTACTTTGTCTCTCCCACCTTTTTAGAAAAAAGTTTTGGTGGAAACCCAAGCGCGAACTCATCTACCCGTATACCGCTTTTTTTGGCAACAATAAAATGCCCGAACTCGTGGACAAAAACCAGCGCACCTAAAACAAGAATAAAAATTAGAATAGACATATGTCTATTCTAACGTACTAAGACCGGGGCTCAAACAAACTTTGACAATATGTATATTACATGTTATAAAGTAATTCGGACAACAATGGAGTAAGATCATGTACTTCGGCAAAAATTTTACCAAGGCGGTCATTGCGTTTTACCTTTGGTGCACCCTGACCATAGTTTCACTCTGTACCGATTTTCTCGGACCCAATAATCGATTTCCCTGGATCGACCTTACTGTTCCCCGAGATATTGTGCTCGAGCTAGGGTTCGTGATTTCCGCCCTATTGATCCTCTACGGCGCCTTCCTAGACGTCAGTCATGTTCCTTCAAAAAAGGAGGGGGGGTCGAAATGAAATATCTTCGTTTCAGCTTTGTGCGAGCACTCATCGCCAACGTGTTGTGGCTCGTGCTCGTCATGACCACCGTGCACGGCGGATTCGTGTGGGAGGTCAACCAAATCTTCCCCATTCCCTCTGAGCAATGGCTGCTCGGGATTTTCGGGGGATCCATTTTCTACGCTGGGCTCATCGGAATCGGCCTGTGGTACGACCTGAAGCAAATGGCGTAACCACGCCCTTTGCAAAAGCCGCCCCCTGGGGCGGCTTTTTTAATTATCCTTGTATTTCTTTTTCTTTCTTTTCGAACAGTTCTTCTAGTTTTCTATTTCCTTCATCTATTACCTTTTGCATGTCTTCTTTACCGCGGAACTTTTCATCTTCACTCATGCTTCCATCTTTTTCCTGTTTTTGAATATCATTCCACACCGCCTCGCGTTCATTGCGGAGCGCAATGCGCGCTTGCTCTAATTTTTCTTTGGCGAGTTTTATAAGTTGTGTACGGCGCTCTCCTGTAAGCTCTGGGAACTGCACTCGGAGCCCCACATCATCCGTTGAAACCCCAACTCCCATATCAGCCACGAGGAGCCCCTTTTCAATTTCTTTCACAAGCGTCGGGTCATAGGGAGTAATGCGAAGTGTTCGCGCTCCTTCTATACCTACATTAGCTACTTGGTTAAGCGGCATCTTTGCTCCATACGCTTCAACCATCACACTATCAAGCAAGACTGGACTAGCTTGGCCAGTGCGGATAGCGCCGTACTCACGATGAAGCCAGTCTTCTGTTTCCTTCACACTATTCTTTAATGGTAGAAAATTATATGCCATATATACGCGTCATTCTAGCAAACTTTATGATGCTCTGCATGCCCTACACCAAGGGCAGAGTGAGCGCCAAAAACTCGGCAATCATTTTAATAGAAGGTGACTGATCAAAAAGATACTGTTTATACATGAGAAGATTTTTTAACCCCTCTTGCACCTCCTTTTTCTCCTTATGCTCAGCAAGTTCAAGCTCTATACTGTTTAGGAAATGAATAAGGTCGCTTTTCTTACTCTCACTTTCATGACTAAGGAAGGTACTTAGAAGTTTAAGCCTGCCTTCAGCACTTTCTTTTAAAAACTTTTTAGCGGGAATAATACCCTCTGAACTCTTTCCACCAAGTGAAATAATCATTACTCGTGAGCGCACTGTAGGCAACAGCACTTCGCTACTTGAAACTAGTATAAAGAAATACGTATCAGCTACCGGCTCCTCAAGTACCTTGAGTAATGCATTCTGTGCTTCACGTCCCAGAAAGTTACACGATAGTATGAAGATTTTTTCTTTACCGAGCGGTTTAGTACTTGCTTGTTGTTTTAACTTACGTGCATCATCAACTGAAAGCGTTTCAACCGATAGTTCTATAACATCAGGATTGGCGAGTAAGGTCATCCCCCACCCCTTTTCAAGATGGGACTTTAGTAAAAGTAGTGAGCCCGTTCTCTCACCCTCCACTACATATGCGTGATGATTCCTAGTAACCTTATCCATTTTTTATTACCTCTTCGCAATAATACTCTTCTTATAAATATCCAAATGCTCAAGAGCAATACCCGTACCCTTAGCGACACAATAGTAGGCGTCTTTGGCAAGTTGTGCCTTCACTCCCGTGCGACGAAACACCAGTTCAGGAAAATTGCGGAGCATTGAGGACCCACCAGTCATAGTAATACCCTGATCAATAATATCTGACGCAAGTTCCGGTGGTGTCTCTTGGAGTACGTCTTTAATAGCTTTGATCATATCGCGGAGCTCCCTAGCTATCGCCTTCACCACTTCGTTCGTACGGATCTCAACACTGCGTGGAAGTCCGGTAATAAAATCGCGCCCCTTAATGGTCATGACGAGTTCCTCCTCTACTGGCACTGCTGACCCTACTTTTATTTTTATATCCTCTGCCATCTTGTCCCCTATCGCTAAGTTAAAATTCTTTTTCACATAGTCAGCTATGGCTGCATCAACTTTGTTGCCCGCACACTTCACCGACTTACTCGCAACTATCCCACCGAGCGAAATCACCGCCACATCAGTTGTCCCTCCTCCTATATCAACGATCATATGCCCGAGCGCTTCTTGAATAGGAATGCCAGCACCAATCGCGGCCAATATTGGTTCCTTCACCACGTATGCACTCTTAGCCCCTGCTTTTATCGCAGCTTCAACCACCGCTCGGCGCTCTGTTGAAGTAACACCAGCGGGCACTGAAATCATTACTTCTGGCTTAATCATATTCCACTTACCAAGTGCCTTACTCATATAGTAGCGGAGCATAACTTCAGTCACACGATAATCAGCGATCACTCCATCTTTCATCGGGCGATACGCAATGATTGAGTCAGGGGTGCGCCCGATCATTTCTTTGGCTTCGGCCCCTACTGCTAGAATTTTATTATCTTGTTCTGATACCGCTACTACCGACGGCTCATTCAGTACCACCCCCTTTCCAGGCACAAAAACGAGCGTGTTAGCAGTGCCTAAATCAATACCGAGTTTGCGAGAAAAAAAGCTTTTCATAGAAGTTAGTGTGCCCATTTTACAGGTGTTTGTGGTAATACCCAAACTTATTGACAAACTATAAAAATAATTACAATATAATGCCTAGCAGAGTACCCATCAACCAACCAAACGCGAAGGAGTCATCGATGCATTGCGAAAAGTGTGGACAAGCCTTGTCATCCGAAGTGGAGGTAGCCCTCCAGAAAAAATCCGAGATGAAGAGGAAGCGAGCAAAAGCGCAAGTGGCCTGGGAAAGCTACTGCGAAGTACTTCCCCGAACAGCCGCCATCTGGATGTTTGTAGTCATGGCACTGCTAGTAGCCCTCATCTTCGCCACAAGGAATTCAAGCCTTGGGGAGTTTGCCACCAACGGAATTGGCATGTGCATTCTGGTGGCTGGGATTTGGACCCTCTTCAAGTACAACGAAAAGCAGCTGATTATCCAGAAAGCAAAATTCGCCAGGAACCATCCCGATCTCTACGAAGTTCTGTTCGGACCTCTCGGCGACCAACCTGTCGGCTGAACCAGTTCTTTGTCGCACCCCCGACGCCCCGCAAGGGCGTCGTTTTTTTATTGACTGAATTGCAAATCCAATATTAAATACCACTGGACAAGATCGTCCTGACACAAGGAGATAGCCATGCCCCACGACGTACGGGAGACGGTGCGCTGCGATAGCTGCGGAACCGTCTTGCGCCCTGGCAACACGGACTGCCCAACCTGCAGTGGAGAGCGGCAGCCACGCAAACCGAGTCAGCTGGCGACAGACATCGCCGACAGCCGCGAACCTCCGGAGGACAACGATTGTCGCGACTGACCGTTCCCGTCACCCCCGGCGCCCCACAAGGGCGCCGGTTTTTCATTTTCTTCTAGTTCTTTAGGGAACCCTGTATACTCTAGTAATGGCAAAATCAGTAGGAAATAAGAAAATTACCGAGAGTCTCAATATTAAAATTGAAGGTGGCCACAAGCTCCATGGCACCATAGAAACTAATACGTCTAAAAACGGTGCGGTAGTACTCATCTGCGCATCGCTCCTCAATAGTAGCCCAACACTCCTAAAACGAATGCCGAAAATTGAGGAGGTGAATCGTCTTATTGAAGTTCTCAAAAGCATTGATGTTAAAGCTGAATGGAAAGGACACGATCTCCTCATTACTCCTCCCACGAAAATAAATCTAAAGACTATCAATGCCGTTTCCGCCAAGCGCACGCGTAGCATCATTATGTTCATTGGCAGCCTTATGCACTTCTTTCCGCATTTTTCCATTCCCCAGTCCGGTGGTTGTAAACTAGGTAGTCGTACCATCTTCCCCCACCTCTTTGCCCTCAAAGAATTCGGGGTCAATATCAAGACAACCTCAGACGCCTTTGTAGTCACCTCAAAAAAACTTCACAAAGCCAACATAGTTATGATGGAAGCGGGAGACACAGCTACGGTGAATGCCATACTAGGCGCCTCCAAAATACCGAGTACCACAACCATCCGCTACGCTTCAGCTAACTACCAAGTACAAGAAGTGTGTAACTTCCTCCACACCCTCGGGGTCAAGATAGAAGGTATTGGCACCAGCACACTCACTATAACTGGAGTAAGCGACATCAATGAACCAATTACCTACACGGTAAGCGAGGACCCGACCGACTCTATGTTCTTTTTAACTTCCGCTATTCTCACTAACTCTTCAATCACAATCACACGCTGCCCTATTGAGTTCCTAGAACTGGAACTCGCCACACTCCATGAAATGCATTTTAAATACAAGATGAGTAAACCATATCTCTCCCACAACGGTAAAACAAAACTTGTAGATATTACAACCCTACCCTCTCGCCTTGTAGCCCCACTTGATAAGATCCATCCGATGCCCTACCCAGGACTCAACATAGACAACCTCCCCTTCTTTGCTGTCATCGCAACTCAAGCGCGTGGCCAAACCCTCATTCATGATTGGGTCTATGAAAAGCGAGCTCTCTACTATACCGAGCTAGATAGGCTCGGGGCTTCAACCGTACTCGCTGACCCACATCGTTTCTTTGTCACCGGGCCCTCAAAGCTCACCTCAGCTGAAATGGTCTGCCCACCGGCACTCCGCCCTGCCACCATCATCCTTATTGCTATGTTGGGAGCTTCTGGCACTTCAATCCTCCGCAACATCTACAGTATCAACCGTGGATATGAAGACTTAATTACCCGCCTAAATAGCCTCGGCGCCAAAGTTTCACTTCTCTAGCTTGTTAGTTTGCAGTATTTCTGCGTTGTTTCGCTCATTTACTCCTGCGCAGTAGTACTTCCTACCGCTTAATCGTAAGCCTCGCTTACGCCTTGAACTACTGCAAACTTCCTTCGCTATAGTATGAAGCATGGATTTTACTTCAAAACCTAAATATCGTTAATTTTACATACCTAGATTTTTTTGAGAGTATAGAGGTATCACTTTTCTATGGATACCCCTTTTTTAAAGCACCTAATATCACTAGTACTTACCCGAATACTTCCCTTATTTTTCATTGTAGGAGCGATATTTTTCTATTTTGGATTTAGAATCACTTCTTCGCTACACGTCTTAAGGCCCGGCACACTTACTGTCATAGTCCCGCATGCCGAAACCAACCTTTACCTCGACAAAACCTTTATCGGCAAAACAACCAAAGAACAAGAACTTTTTGTTCGCAAGGGGGTAGCACCAGGCAATCACCTACTTGCTGTTGAAAAGAATGGCTACTGGCCATGGGCTAAAACTATTACTATCAAAAGTGGCGAGAGACTCACCTTTCATCCATTCACTATCAATAAAAATCCAAGTGGTTCTATTATCACCGATGCAGATCCAGAATATTACAAGATTGATGATCTAATCAGTGCAGCAAGTTACAAAGATGTGGCGATGAGTAACGTCGCTAGCACCACCCTCTACAAAGAAGGTGATGCACTCTATCTAAATACCAAAGAGAGTACTCCTGTCTACAAGGGCATATATCCTATCCGGGCCTTTTCCTTTTTCCCTGAGTACGCAGATGTAGCCATCATTGCTTCAGACAATGGGATTTATGCATTAGAACTCACAGATGATAAAACTCCGAACTTCCAACCCCTATACAAAGGCTTATCACCCACCTTCACCCTCTCAGCCAACCACACTCTCCTTATCAAAGACTTCGGTACGTTAATGGAGCTTTCATGGTAATTCCTTTGTATGTTTCGCATTGATTGTATCCCCCTCAAAAAAGGCTTAGAGCGAGAAACACTTTCTTATTTTAGTGCTAAAGGTATCAAAATCGGGTCACTAGTATCAGTCCCTGTCCGCTCACAGAAAATACCAGCCCTTATCACAAACACTTCACTACTCGTTGAAAGTAAACTGTCTCTTAAAGACGCAAACTTCGCGTTAAAGAAATTAGGAGCAGTAAAAACTGAAATGCTGTACTTTGAAGAAACCCTTGAAGCGGCTAACCGTGTAGCTGAGCGCTCACTCGGCTCTGTAGGCTCGCTCCTCCCCTTTTTCACCCCTCGCTTCGTACTTGAGGAGGGACACGGTACCAAAGCTCATGTATTCAAAAAGAAAGTTTATAGTGAGAAATACTTTTTCCAAGCAAGTGAAGAAGATCGACTCCTTGAATACCGAGGGCTTATCCGCGAGCGTTTCGCTCGCGGAGAGTCGGTCTTCATTTGTTTTCCAACCATTGAAGAAAGTACTTACTTCTTTGAAGAATTGTCTCGCGGCATAGAAGATTTCGCGTTTCTTTTTGAAAGCGCTTTAACCAAAAAGCATTTGCAGCAAACATGGAAAGAAGCACTTCATATCGCGCATCCCATTCTCATAGTGGGAACACCACTGTTCCTTACTATTCCGCGCCACGACCTTAGCCTCATCATCATCGAGCACGAGAGTTCACGCTTTTATAAACAACTTCAGCGCCCCTACCCTGATGCGCGTATCGCAGCCGAACTACTCGCAGAGAGTTATGGGGCTACTTTTATTTTAAGTGATACTGCTGTGCGTGTTGAGACCCTAAAGAGAGAGGAGGATCACACCCTTGAACGTATTGGGGCAACTAAAATGCGTGTGGGGGCCAGCACTGAAAGCATGCTTGTGGACATGCGCCACGAACAAAATGGTGAGAAAAAAGATTTCGCTATTATCAGCAAAGAGTTGAAAAGCTTTATAGGTGAGGGGTTAGAAAATAACGAACGCACGTTCCTCTTTGCCAGTCGCCGTGGCCTCTCCCCACTTACTGTATGTAATGACTGTGGAGCAGTAGTACTCTGCCTTCATTGTGGAGCGCCTGTAGTGCTTCATGGCGAACAAGAAAAGGCACACTTCCTATGTCACCATTGTGGCGAACGTCGTACTGCACTAGAAGGCTGCCGAACTTGTACCGGCTGGAATCTCAAACCCCTCGGTATCGGGGTTGAAAGAGTAGAAGAGGAAGTGAAAAAACTTTTCCCAGAGGCTAACGTCTATGTCCTCACCAGCGACACGGCTAAAAACAGTAAAGTAGCGCGAGAGCTTGTCACTCAATACATGCATAGCCCTGCAGGAATACTTATCGGTACCGAATTCGCTCTCACCTATCTTCACAAGAAAATAGAACGCTCGGCCATCGTATCACTCGATAGCTTTTTCGCCCTGCCCGATTTCAAGATTAATGAACGGGTGTTTTGGTTACTCTCGTATATCAAACAACTTACTCGCTACCGATTCCTTATCCAAACGAGACGTGCAGAACTTTCTGTTTTTGGTAATGCTGTACGGGGTGACACGATGAACTTCTACCGTGAAGAATTAAAAATGCGCGAACTATTCAAGTGGCCACCGTACTACACGATTGTAAAAATTAGCGTTGAAGCTGTGAAAGATAAGGCTATTGCAAGTATGGAAACACTTATGCAAACCTTCAGTGACGTAGAACCTGAAGTATTTCCCGCCTTTGTGCCCGGTAAGCAAGGTACTCACATTCTCCATATGCTTCTGCGCCTTAAGGGACACTCCCAGGTGAGCGAAAAAATACTTAAAACTCTCGCCGAACTCCCACGGGAATACCGCATTGAAATTGATCCTGAAAGTATTTTGTAAAAACTCCTAATTCCAAAAAGGCCTAAAAAGAAATATAATACCCACAATGGTTAAAATAGTCGGTAAAGACACTGCCCTTCTACGAGACACAGCTAAAGAGGTGAAGGTAAGTGAGATAGAAAGCCCTATTATCCAAAAGATAATCAGTGACATGAAAAAGGCTCTAGCCACACAAGATGATGGGGTGGCTATAGCTGCGCCTCAAATCGGCGTGTCGCTTCGCATTTTCGTGGTATCTCACAAAGTATTTGAACTTTTTGATGACGAAGGAGACAATGAAAGACCGCTTGAAACAGGGGACTCTAAAGATGATCTTGTTTTTATCAACCCTGAAATACTAAAACTTTCCCGCGATAAGAAATGGGTGGAAGAGGGATGCCTTTCGGTGCGCTGGCTCTACGGCAAAGTTTCTCGTTCTAAAAAAGCAAAGATAAAAGCCTATAACGAACATGGTACTCCTTTTGTTATGGGAGCTTCGGGCCTACTTGCACAAGTTTTCCAGCACGAAACAGATCATTTGAATGGTGTTCTTTTTATAGACAAGGCCAAAGATATAGAAGAGATTCCACCAGAAAAAGTACGAGAAGTTAGAACTAAACGCTCATAATCTATGTACGACTTTGATACCTTAGACGAGCCTATTCCTGTTAACCTGCCATGGGTATTCTTCGGCACCGATACCTTCTCAGTTGGTGTTGCTACCGAGCTTAAACGTGAGGGACTAACCCCGGAGTTAGTAGTCTGTCCACCAGACCGGCCAAAAGGTAGAAACCAAGAAATGACTCCCCCACCCATTAAACTCTGGGCGCTCGAAAATAAAATTCCCGTTTTCCAACCAGAAAAATTAGATACAGTAGCCAGAACAGAGCTACAGAAAAAATCATATGACTTTTTTGTAGTAGCCTCCTACGGAAAACTTCTACCAAAAGCGGTGCTCTCCATCCCAAAGCACGGGGTTCTCAATGTGCATCCATCCCTCCTCCCGAAGTATCGCGGCCCCTCCCCCATTGAGGCGCAGATCTTGCATGACGATAAGGAAGTTGGCGTCTCAATTATGCTCCTTGATGAAGGAATGGACAGTGGGCCGATTCTTGCACAAGAGAAAATCCACGAAAGAGCGCTCCCCATGCCCGCTCCAGTCCTCATGCGACTCTTGGCTGACATTGGCGGCAGACTTCTGGCTCACAGTATCAACCCTTACATTTCTGGTGAACTCACGCCAGAGCCACAGAACAGCGATAAAGCTACTATTTGCAAAATGATTAAAAAAGAAGATGGTGAAATAAAACTCGAAGATGATGGCCGGAAAAACTATTTGAAATACCTTGCCTATCAAGACTGGCCTGGCACCTATTTCTTCACCACGCGCAAAGACAAACCTGTGCGCGTCATAGTCAAACAGGCTTTTTGGGAAAATAACAGTTTCCAAATCAAACGCGTCCTCCCAGAGGGAGGACGCGAGATGGATTATACTGATTTTCTACGCGGTAACTAATTACTCCACTGTTACCTTCTTCACGAGTACATCAGTAAGTGGTCGGTCTTTTGGTTGACCAGTTGTTTTGACTGATGCAATTTTATCTACCACCTCAAGTCCAGAAACTACCTTACCAAAGATGGTGTAAAGTGGGGGCAACATATTATCAGCTTGCATGATAAAGAATTGGCTACCATTAGTGTTTGGCCCTGAATTAGCCATAGCTACAGTTCCTCGAGGATATCCGTTTGCATAGAGCGCACTTCCCTTATTAATCTCGTCCGCAAAAGCATATCCAGGACCACCGGTTCCCCAGCGTTCTATGAGTGATGCGTCCTTACTTTGTGGATCACCGCCCTGAATCATAAAGCCCTTAATAACACGGTGGAAGCGTGTCCCATCAAAAAATTGCTGTGTTGCAAGGCGAGTAAAGTTCTGTACCGTGTTTGGTGCATCTGCAGGAAGTAATTCAAACTTAATCGTACCGTAATTTGTTTCTACTGTAACCATACCTGTGAATGTTTTGAGTGGACCGGAGGCCACATGTGATTTATAAGTGATGTCATCCGCGTATACTAATGTCTGACTGAAAAAATACAAGAGACCAGCCGTATAAAGACAGAATGCTGATGCGGCGGCAATAGCGGACCATGCAGCAATAAAAGAAACCTTACTTTTTAACATGAAGAAATTGGATTAAGCTATTATTGATAGAATTGTCGCACAACTTCCTTAACTTTCAACTGCCCTTTGCGTATAAGTCGCATTTTCTTTCCCTTTTTTGTTTTAAAGGCATCAAGCAACTCATCTTTTACCTCGTCTAATGCTGTGTAAATATCCTTACGTTCTGACACAGCATGGAAATCTCCCTCTTTAGTGTGGAGGTTAAACTCTGCCCGGAAAATGTCTCCCTTTTTATGATGCTCGGTTGTGCGCGCAACTTCAACGGAAAGACTAGCACTGCTATCACTCTGTCTGATCAATCTTTCCAATCCTTCAACTTTCTTTGCAATATAGTTCTCAATACTTGGTGTAAGAGTAGTATTGGTTGCTTTTGTTTGTATACGCATAGGATTACCGTTAGCCTTTAATACTTACATTCTATCACGATCACTTCTCATCCTTTTTCACCGAAATGCTCAGCATTTTAGAGTGATGGTGATGGCCAGAGATAATGCGAACCTTCTCCTCCCCCACCCCGTAAAAACTGGCTACCATAGAAACTATACGAGTGTTCGCTAGGTTACGCTCCGGCTTTTCCCTAACACATATTTTCAGATATAGAGGTTTTACTTCTTCCAATTTCTCCTCCTTTGCCTTCGTTACTGCCTGCACCTTAACGTACATGATGTGAAAATTAGAGGAATCTAGCCCTGCTTCTTACCTCCAAACGTTCGCTCTAGATAATCTACAATATCACCCGATTCATACATTTTTGTATCGCGATCATGGTCTATAAAATATGGTACTTGCCGCTTCCCGCCTAGTGAAATAAGCTCACTTGCTACCTCATCATTAGCTATATTTTTCTCCTCCCATGAAAGGCCGAGATCTTCTAATTTGTGGATAACCATAGCGCAGTAGGGACAACCTGTTTTTGTAAAAAGTGTGAGCATAATGAATACAATTAGCTAGTGGATACTCTCATATTTTACCACATAGGGCTCCATTACAACCTTTGCCTCCCTGGCCTTTTTTTGCTACTATAACCCCGTTCCAAGAGAACTTTGAAATTAGAAAGTATTGTTTTTTTAGCTCCGCGGTAGCTCAGCGGTAGAGCAGCTCGCTGTGGAGAGGTTTGTGGTATACTTAAGCAAGTATGCCAGAAAAACGAACCTATGCTGACCGTGCTGAATACTTACGAAAAGCTGTTTCCGAACGACGCAAGAGACTTCGGGAAATGGCCCGTGAGTATAAGGGCGGTAAATGTATGATTTGTGGCTATAAGCGCTATTCAGGTGCACTTGATTTTCACCACCTTGATCCAAAGAAAAAAGATTTTGGTCTTTCCGTAAAAGGACTTACGCGATCGTGAGAAAAAATCAAGCAAGAAATTGATAAGTGCATTCTGATATGTGCAAATTGTCATAGAGAAATACATGGCGGCATCACGCAGCTTCCAAAAGGAATTTTGGTTGAAAAACGAGGTGAACTCGGGGAAACCCTAGTGCGAAAGCGCGGGCAATCCCGAGCCAAGCCGAAATAGAAACATTTCGGAAGGTGTAGAGACTATCCCCTAGTGGGAGTAGCCCTTGTAAAATTACAAGGTCGAAGCGCCTCGCATCCAATAGTCTTGAAAAAGAAAAGGATGATGATATAGTCCACCCCTTTAGTAATAGAGGAATTTGTGTAACGAGTCGGTCGTAGGTTCGATCCCTACCCGCGGAGCTAAGAAAACAAAAAAACAAAAACCACTAGCTTACGCCAGTGGTTTTTGTTTTTAAGCTCCGCGGGAGTAAAGGTGTGGGACACCTTTATGTTAGGGATCGAAAAGCACCCGCGACGGTAGTCGAGATCCCTACCCCTCTAAAGATCTCTTCATATCAGAGGAATATTTCCAAAAATCTCTATGCTCTTTTTTAATAATAAGAATAGGCAAAGATTAAAGTTCCTAATAGTGGGGGTATACAAAAAAGCGGCAAAAATACTATAATTTTAGATGTTTTTTTAAAACAGATAAGAACTACAGATACAATAGTTAAAATTTGAGGTGAAAAAATCACAAGTACGGTGAATAGGTTAATTGAGTCACCGCGAGCAGCTTCATCCGCAAATCCATATAGAACTACTGATGGAAATAGAGCTAATAAAGAAAGTATTATAAAAATGTAGCTCGCAACTGGCATACTGCAAGTATATCAAGATTTTAAAAAAAACATTTCACATCTACCCACAGTAATAAACATAGAAAGCCCCTACCTCTTTTTCTCCCCCCCCACCCTCCTTTGCTATACTTCCTACATGAAAGATATTACCCTTCATGCCACCTGGCTTGTTAAAGCACCACTACCTGAGGTGTTTAACATAATGACTGACTTTGAAAAATTCCCAGAGTATTTCCCAAAAGTTGCCAGTGCCCTAGAAATCACAAAATGTGAGGGAAATAAGTTAGAAATACATGCAACGGTAAAATCGTTTGGAAGTAATTTCCCGGTATATATGAAAACTGAAATCCTCCCCCAAAGAGGCTATATTTCAGATAATGAGAGTCCGAAATTTGGAACTTCGGGTCATGAAGAATTTCTACTCTCGCCGCACCCCGAGGGAACTACTATTGATTACACTTATCAAGTCACGATTCACAAGCGTTGGCTCCGTATAGTTGCCCGCCCCCTCATTGGCTGGTATTCCATGAAGTTCTGGGAAAGGGCGGTGATAGATGAATTAAAAAGAATAGTTGGTAGGCCCATCAACTCACGGTATAATTGTGCAAAATAAATTTATGAAGTTTTTACATTTATATTTAGGAATTCTTGCAGCCGCTGGCGAATTTTTTATTTCTTTTTTCTTGGTTGCAACTAGTATTCCTGGCCGTGACATATCAAGTAGTCTTTCACGTTTTTTAGACATATCACTGTATGGACTCTGTGGTATAGCAATTCTAGCGGGAGTTTTGATGGTATGTGGATTCTTTCTTAAATGGGAACATGTCTACAGCTGGCTCCTAGCACCAATCCCGTTCATTATTTTATTTCTTATTTTACGCTTAACACTCCCCTTCAACTAAACTTCTCCACTCTTACATAAGAAAATTAGTCTTAACCTCTAATTTGCTATACTCATAGTATGAAAAAAATAACACCATTCCTCTGGTTTGATAAAAACCTGAAAGAGATTACTGATTTTTATATATCCGTCTTCCCTAATGCAAAACTGCACAGCAACGGGGCTCTTTCTGATACCCCATCAGGAAATGTCGAAATGGCAACCCTAGAAATCTTTGGCCAGGAACTAAGTCTCATGACCGCAGGGCCACTATTTAAATTCACCGAAGCAATATCATTTGTCATACGATGTGAAGATCAAGCAGAAATTGACTACTACACCGAAAAACTATCAGCGGTGCCAGAAGCCGAGCAGTGTGGATGGATCAAAGATAAATATGGCCTCTCATGGCAAATTGTCCCAACCGTAATGGATACCATGATGTCTTCTGGCGATAAAGAAAAAATTGGACGAGTAACGCAAGCCTTTCTAAAAATGAAGAGGTTTGATATCGCCACCCTGCAAGCTGCATTTGATGGAAAGTAATCTCTCTCTACCGATGCGTACACCCCGCCCAACAGCAGGGGTGATGTATTAAACTACAATAGCTAATTACATCCAAACTCTTTTGGTACACCCCTTTCTTTTAAATAACTACAATCAGCATCTTGACCTGCTACAATTTTTTGCCACTTTCCATCAACCTTTTTTACTATCATGTAATAACCGCCAGAATTCCTACTCACAATATGTAAACCAGCAAAGCTATTAATAACCTTATCAACTAAAATTCCATTCTTAAACAACCCCAAATCAACGAGATATTCTTTCTGCTCAAGATAATGCTGAGAATAACTAGGGTCTGTAACAAACTCAACCTCTTGAAAAAGAGGTTCGTCAGGAGTATAGGAAATGCAGCTTGGGTTGAATGTCAAAGTATATTTAATTCCATTTTTCTCAAAGCCGCGAACATACAGCTCCTCAAACTTTTCATCATTAAATGAATTAGAAGAATTAGCAGCATCCACCTTATACCCCTGTTCTATCATCACCTTCTCCACTTCCTTAAAAAGCGCCTCAATCTCACTTTCTTTATAATTTGTCTTACTCTCTTCTTTACAATACTTTACTAGCTTCATTACCACCCCACTTCCCTTATTGGTAAAAATCGTGACACCCGATTCGCTCAACCAAAAAAAGTTCAAATTATTTTGAGTAACAGGATCAAAATTTCGACTTGAGTATTTTTCAAAAATTTTATAAATTTTCCCTTCAAGAGTTTCCTCCTTTACCACTCTAGTTGTTTTCGCATACAAAAAAATAGATGTTCCCACAACTAGAATGAAGATAAGGCTAAGTATGATCTTTTTATTAACCATAGTATCTATATAAGTAAAACTGCCGGACCTCTACCGATGTGTACACCCCGCCCAGCAGCAGGGGCGGCGCATGCCGCCTTTCATTTTTGAAAGTGCCTTTTCTATACGAATATTTCTCGTCTCGGCTTTTTTGCCAGAGGTAACCCAACAAATCCACTCATTGCGCGCAAGCGGGGTAATACTTTCCCACAAAGCTCTTACCTTAGGCGCTCCAATAATCGCCTTTTCTAAATCGAGGGGTACTTTGTGCACTACGCCATTTGAAATTTTCGCGGTCATAATAAGTACTATACCAAGCTCGCTAAACTTGAGCCACTTTACTGTCTTGACACGAAGTCACCTAACTCGTATTGTAAATTACAGGTCACCCTCGAAACCAACTCTCTTGAAAGGAGAGTTCCATGAACAAGTTCCTCGCTGTTGCTGTCGCCTGCCTCGGGCTTTCCGTGGCAAGTATCGCGGAAGCCCAGGGTTATCGTTACTATCAAGGCTCGCGGTTCATCCCGAATGGGCCGATGTACCAGCCGTACGCCGGCACCACGCCCATGTATCCTGGGCAAGGGTACGCAGGGCAGCCGCTTTATCGGGCTCCGGGACAGCTGTACTACCCACAGGTGCCGCAAGTGGCCGGCGCCACGGGAATGTACCCCGGGCCGATCTATCAGCCGGCGCCGCAATGGGCTCCCCCGCAACAAAGGATTTTCATCTACCGCAGGTGATGGTCCACTCCACCCCCCCGCTTCCGCGGGGGCTTTTTTATACTAAAAACAACAAAATTAAATAAATGGTTTTAAAAACTACAACTTATTGAAAATACTGTGCTTAATCTTCTTTTCCAGCTTCTAAAAACAAAGTACAATATTCTAATGAAATACATATATCTTTTTATGGGGGTGGTGGCAACCGCTTCAATGTTCTATTTTAATTTTGCACTTGTCGCCTTCAGTGGCCCGGGAGTTAATTTGCCTGCTGGACTTGAACGGTTTATCAACTTCTCACTTCTCGCCCTCCCTGCTATCACCGTATTGGCTGGCATACTTATGGCTTGTGGATTTTTCTTGCATTGGCAGTATGTCTACCGCTGGCTCTTGTTACCAATCCCATTTGCCGTTATATATTTTCTTGTCCGTTTCTATTATCCGTTTGCGAATTAAATAAAAATGGAATACAAAACGACATGTCTCAATTACTGCCTATTACACGACATACTACAAAACTAACGTTGGCTATAATAGTTATTGTGGTATTCA
The DNA here is from genome assembly GCA_964385825.1 of uncultured Candidatus Saccharibacteria bacterium. Taxonomy (GTDB): domain Bacteria; phylum Patescibacteriota; class Minisyncoccia; order Phycocordibacterales; family JAKFXT01; genus JAKFXT01. The sequence goes on along the minus strand of CAYLPX010000001.1, from coordinate 54,338 downwards.
GTCTCTCCTATGTAATAGGTAATGAAAAAAGTTTTTCATTTATACATGGCCAAACCTACCGAGAAACCAAAGAGGCTCTATTAGAAAAAGGTTGGGATGTGTATCTTCCACCAACTCCCCCAGAAGCAGCTGAGCGAATAGTGATAGATACTGACTATCCAGAAATTACAGATTGTGGAGCGGGCATAGACATGATTTGTGTAGCTTATTTCAAAAGAGGTAGTGCTATACATCACTTGAACTTACAAATTGGAGGGAGGCTTCGTTACAGTGAATGGACGGTTGTTGGGGATGAATAAATTAAGCCTCATAGCCACCACAAAAGACGACTCGTGATATTATATTCACATATTTAATATGCGAAGAAATATAGCGCTTATTATTGCAATTTTAGTACTACTTGGTAGTGCTCTTTTTATTGGGCACCTTGATGCAAAACAAAATATTATTGCCGACGAAGATACTATTCCTGAGGGAGCGCTCCTTGAAGAGTTTCTTTTCCAGGCAGAACCAGAAAACACTGTCACTATCGGGGCGGTCAAAATCCCCATTTTTATCTATCATAGCGTTAAGCCATATGAGCAAGGAGAATCTGCATCACAAGACCGTTACGACATCACTCCTGAACTTTTCCGCAAACAACTAGCCTACCTTGCGATTAATGATTACACCCCTGTTACCATGGATGATGTGGCACACTATATAGCGACAGGTACTACCTCACCTGTACAAAAGCCGGTTGTCCTAGGTTTTGATGATGGATGGCACAACCAATACACCTACGCCTTTCCCTTACTTAAAAAATATCATTTCATAGCTACTTTTTATATTTACACCAACCCAATCGGCAAAAAACATTTTCTCTCTTGGGATCAGGTGAAAGAAATGAGTGATGCTGGAATGCCTATTGAGAGCCACAGTGTTTCCCATCCCTACTTCAGTAAGCTAACACCCGCAGAAATGAAAGCAGAGGTTTTCGAAAGCAAAAGAATCTTAGAGGAGAAGCTTGGTAAGCCTGTTAACCATTTCGCTTCTCCCTTTGGATATACTAGTCCTGAACTTGAAGCCCTAGTTAAGGAAGCCGGGTACATAACCAGTCGAACAACCTATAAAGGTGTGTACCATAGCGCTGATGATATTTTTAAATCCCGTGGCTATCTTGTGAGTGATAATTTTGAGGATTTTGTTACCATACTTAACCGCTAACATAAAACCCCTCATTGGCTAACCAAAGAGGGGTTTTATGTTATAACTACCTGTCCTTATCTAAGAGAGTCTGTCTCCCCTAATAATTCTTAGAAGAAATAGTATCACTGCAACTACCAACAGAATATGGATAAAACCATATACAGTATAGGAAGTTACAATACCAAGGAACCACAAGAGAAGTAATACGACCGCGATGGTAGTAAGCATAGTCTTTACACTATCTTACATATACCACTCCATATACCTTTGGAGTGCCATTCATATTGTTGTATCCCCAAACCCCCTTTTGCATAAAGGTGAAAGCGTAGGTTCCCCCCTTACCAACACTCTTTTCCTGCCCGAATCCTGCGTAGAGAGGGATACTCTGGAACTCATTGGTAGCAACTCTCATAGAATCTGTAGCCTTGTTGATAAAGCGAACAGCCTCGCCCTTGTTGATGTACACAATCGGTGGCACAAAACCTTCTTCCGTAAGATTTACTATAGTTACATATACCCCCTTTTCAAGTACTCTTGTTTGCGTGTATGCCTTTTCAACAGGATCTACTTCCGTATCGGTAGAGTTAGTAGTAGTTGTTGCTACGGTTGTTGTGGCCGTCACAACCACAGCTCCCTTAGAAGTATCCCCATTAACCCACCACAAGAAACCACCTGCAACTATGATTAATACCACAATGACACCGATAATTGTATTATTTTCTGACATTTTTTTATTAGTTATTTTTCTAAAAGAAAACCGCTCTACTGTTATAACAATGAGCGGTTTTTTTTATGAGTTTATTAGTTTGTATGGAAGGTAGCAGGGAGGGTTAAACTCACATTTCCTGATCCATCAGTCACATACACAATGTAAAAGTATGTACTGTTTGACTGCAAACCACTTATAGACACATTTTGTGAAGTTCGAAGATTGTTGTCAGATGAAGCTGTATTACCACCTGTTATAGTCACTGAATGTGGTAGTTCATATTCCATCAGATAACTAGTTCCATAGTAGACAACTCCACGAGCATATTCATTTGTATTCCAAGACACATTTGCAGTATTACCAGTTGTATTTACACTTGTGTTTGAAATAACAGGGGCATAAATGTCTCCACCTACACTAGTACTTCCACCATTCATACCATTTGCCATTTGAGCATTGATAACAGGAAGTGTCTGGGGTCCCACACGACCAACCGTTGCAATACCATTGCGAGCCTGGAAGTTTGAAACTGCTGACTTAGTAAGAGAACCGAAATATCCTGTTACTAGTCCCTGTGGGTAAATAGTGTTGTCTTGTGCAAGAAACGTCTGAAGTGAAGAAACATCCGATCCTGACATACCCATCTGTAACTCACGATCAAGGGTTGCGGCACTTACTAGAAAAGGGATACTCATGATTCCAAAAGCAAAAGCAAGAATTAACCCTATATCCATAAATATCTTCTTTGTTGTAATAATTTTCATATATTTTAAATAATAATTTGTAATTTAGGTGAGCATTAAGATAAGTAGTTTTCTTTAATTTTTTCCGACAGTATTACTATTCGGAACCGACTTTTATATTATGTAAATTACACGACATACTCCTTACCCTTCTGCTCACTAGTAAAACTTTAACAATTCAATGATGTAGCGAAGATGAAGCCCTGAACCCCATATCTTCATCCAAACTTCATTTAACTATGGTAGTCTTACTGTGATAGTCACTAAATATCTCTATCTTATAGATCCCAATTAGCTCGAGCGGTCTCTGGGGACTATTACGAACCACTATGCCCCAAATCTAATGAAAATACTGATCGTTGAAGATGAAACAAAATTAGCTGAAACGTTGGCTGAAGGTTTGAAACTCAAGGGGTACATTACCGACATAATCTCTGATGGAAAGATAGCTGAAACACGTATTGTTAATCGTCCAAAAGATTATGACCTTATCCTTCTTGACCTCATGTTGCCAACCATGGATGGAGAAACTATTTGCAAAAATATTAGAGCACTAAATATTACCGTTCCCGTTCTTATCCTCACCGCTCGGGATGAAATTGAAGTTAAAGTAAAACTCCTGTTAAGTGGAGCTGATGATTACTTAGTAAAACCGTTTTCTTTTGATGAGCTCCTTGCTCGTATTACGGCTTTATCAAGAAGACCAGCCACCATAACACCAGCCACCCTTGAGTTTGCTGGTATCTCCCTAGACACAGCAGCACACTCTGTGACTCGTGGGGGTAAGGAAATACCACTTACCATCAAAGAGTTTTATTTGCTGGAATACTTTATGCGAAGACCAACACGGGTCATTAATCGTGAAGAATTATTAAGTAACCTATGGGATTTCAATTATGAATCTTTTAGTAATGTAATAGATGTACATGTTAAAAATCTTAGAAAAAAACTACAGCTTAATAAATACGAAGACGTTTTTGAAACGGTTAGAGGGTTGGGTTACCGACTTCGCCAATAGATACCGCTTTGATTTTTTCTTTCGCACTGAATGCAATGTGATAGCGCTTCAGATATCTTTTATCATATTCATACTAATCACAATTGGTTTTGCCTTTGACTATCTCTACCACGACATCAGTAAAGTTCTGTTTGAAGAAATTATCAATAATGTGAACAAAAACGGAGTCACTACTCCAACAGCTCTCAACTCAATTGCAAGTGGATACACCTATCTAAAAACACGAAACCTTTTTAAAATAGCAGGAATTATTGTTGGTATCACAGCACTTTTTGGTTATCTCGTGGCCCGTGTCACCCTTATACCCGCGCGCAACAGTCTTAAAATGCAGAAACAATTTATTGGCAACATTGCTCATGAGCTTCGCACCCCACTTGCAGTTATGAAAACCAGTATGGAGGTTTCTTTAATGCAGAAAAACTTTGAAGATTGGTACGTGCGAAAGACCCTTTTAAGTAACATTGAGGAGTTGGAGCGCATTTCGGATACCATTAACAACTTACTTTCTTTTAATGTCCTCGTACGGGCGGAACATATTAAGTTTGAACACGTTGACTTGGGTTTCATTATTGATGATATTGTAGAAAAATTATCCGAACTTATAAAAAGTAAGAATTTACAGATTACTATTAAAAAGAATGGTAATAATATAATTGAAGGAAAGCCGGTTGGAGTTGGACAAATCATTATTAACTTACTTAAAAATGCAATTCAGTACACGCCAAAAAATGGGTCTATTCAAATAATTATAGAGCCAACCTATGATAATTTCGTGGAACTAAGGATCGAAGATTCGGGTGTTGGAATTTCTGAAAAAGATCTGACTCATGTATTTGAACCTTTTTACCGCGCAGACCCATCGCGAGCCAGAGTCCATGGTGGTAGTGGTTTAGGGCTCGCCATAGTTAATGAATTAGTCAAAATTCATAACGGGAAAATATTTATAAAAAGTGCCTTAGGAAGTGGAACCACGGTCCGAGTTTCTTTCCCAACACTTACAGCACGCAAGCACGAAAAAATGGGTTACCAAGCAACATAATCATATTATTTTGAAGTGCAAAATCATTATGCTTCCCTTGTTTTAAATGTTTTGTATACTTAGAACATTCGCTTCTGTATGGAAAACACCCCCAAGCTGGCAAAAAATGCACTAGGGCTCACTGAGTCAATCATTATGGGTATAGCCGGTACTGCTCCGGCTTATAGTATTGAAATCACTACTTCTACCATTATTGCAACGGCCGGTATATTCTCCCCCGCAAGCATTTTGCTTTGCGGGCTTATTATGTTCGGTATTGCTTTTGCCTTTATTAATCTCAATAAAGCTTCTGCCAATGCGGGTACCTCCTTTGCCTGGGTCTCTATGGTCTTCGGTAAAACATGGGGATTCTTCGCAGGTTGGGCACTCCTAGTTCTTTGTTGTATCTTCATGGTTTCAGCTATGATTCCTGCTGCAAATGCAACACTCCTTATCATAAAACCAGATCTCATGAACAACGTGCATTGGGTAACAGCTATCGCTGCACTATGGCTTACTTTTATCTGCGCAGTGGTTATCAAGGGAATAAAACTAACTAGTTTTGTTCAAGTACTCATGACTATCATTGAGGGCATTATTTTACTTGCCATTATGGTAGGTAGCTTTATGGTATTCCCACATATTGCTACCCACACATTTTCTTGGCAATGGTTCTCCCCCTTTAATTTTTCACCTCAATTATTTGCGAGCGGGGCTCTTATTGCTATTTTCTTCTACTATGGCTGGGACGTTACTATGAACTTAAGTGAAGAGACTAAAGACAGAGAACGAACTCCGGGCCGCGCAACTTTTTGGACCATGATCTTCCTCATCTGTTTCTTTCTATTATTCATCGTCATTACCCTCCTTGGATTAACAGATGCTGAAATACAGCATTACAACACCAACATCATCTTTGCTATTGCGGAAAAACTATTTGGCAAAACATGGGGATATGTTGCTATCATTGCCGTGCTACTTAGTACCGTTGGGACAGTGGAGACTCAAATTCTTCAATTTACCCGTACTCTCTTTGCAAAAGGACGTGCCGGCGCCCTTCATCCTCGTTACTCACGACTCCACCCACAATGGCAGACACCGTATATTGCGATTTTGTTTATTTGGGCAGCTGGGCTTTTACTCCTTTTTATTTCCTCTTACTTGCCAACCATTAATATTATTCTAGAAGACTCTATAACAGCGCTTGGATTTCAAATCTGTTTCTACCTCGGCCTTACTGGCCTTGCTTGTGCATGGCATTTTCGCAACCTTTTAACCAAAGGTTTTTGGCAATCTATTACTCATATTTTTTGGCCAGCTGGTAGTGGGTTGTTCCTTTTTTTCATAGCCCTTTACAGCATACACACCTTTGACACCATTACCGTTATTGTTGGAATTGGTGGAATAGCAATCGGTATTATCCCCCTACTTCTCAATCAAAAAGGATTCCTCCATATCAACTAGCCCATGGAGACGTATCTAAACATACTTAGTGCCGATAAGCATTTTCCCTCGCTCATACAAAAATACGGCAAACCAAAACTAGGGCGTGGAACTGATCCTTTTCAAGCACTAGTGCGCTCTATCGTATATCAACAACTCTCTGGCAAAGCAGCGCTCACCATTTACAACCGATTCTTAGCGTTATTTGAAAATACTGACACGTTCCCCACCCCAGAAGATGTTTTGAGTATAAACCTTGCAAAACTTCGCTCTGTTGGACTTTCTACTCAAAAGTGTACCTACCTTCATGACCTAGCAGTGAAATTTAGTGATGGAACCATAGAATCAAAGAAGTTAAGGCGTATGACCAATGAAGACATTGTGGAACACCTTCTGCAGATTAAAGGGATTGGCGAATGGTCGGTACATATGTTCCTTATTTTCACCCTAAACCGACCAAACATTCTCCCTACCGGTGACCTTGGAGTGCGCAAAGGATTCCAAATCGTATACAAACTAAAAGAATTACCAGATAAAAAAGCCATGGAAAGACGCGCTAAACCATGGCGCGAAGTAGCTAGTTATGCTGCTTGGTATTTCTGGAGAGTAGCTGATGATGCGAAGCTTCATAAATAGTTGCTATACTTAGCATACACGTGAAAAAAACAACCATACAAAGTGTCTTTAAAGAAATAGTTATCGTCAGTTTTGGAATCGGTTTTGTGCTGTTTCTTTTGAAAATTGGAGTTGTAGGAGAATTTCTTGCCTATCTAAAAAACTTTGGATACTGGGGCATATTTCTTGTTGGCCTTTTCTTTACCTCTGTTTTTACTGCCAGTCCTGCCGCGCTCATATTAGCCCTCATGACTCGTTCCTATCCCATAGCAATAGTTGCTGTCCTTGGTTCCCTAGGATCAATGATTGGTGACCTTGTTATTTTTCTTTTCATTCGTAAAACGGTTGTTGATAATACCGACCGCATATTGCAAAAAACTGAGTACAAAAAATATCTCTCCTACACCCACCTTGGATTTGTGCGCTGGCTCGGTGCGGTGGTTGGAGCTTTCGTTATCATCTCCCCACTACCTGATGAAATCGCCCTTACCATCATGGGAATATTTAAAATACGACCAATTTATATAGTCCTCATTTCATTTGTGATGAACTTTTTCGTTATTTACGGACTCGGACTCATAGCAACTAATAATTAAACTATGGAACCAACACAATCAGCCTCACGCCTCTCTTTTGCCTCAATCAGTATTGCTATACTCATACTTGCCTCTTTCTCATTTCTCTATTATCGCTACCATGAAACGAGCAAGGAACTTGCTGCAGTTAAACTGAGTTATCAAGAAACAACCAAAGATCTTGGCAATGTGATTAATGAGCTGCAGGGACACTTAGCGAGTACAACCGTTGAGAATCAAAGTCTCAATGATCTTCTCACCATTCTTAAGGCACGTAACACTGACTTCCAAAATGAATTAGTCGAAAAAGATCAAAAGGTTGCAACCCTCGTTAAACTAACCACTACAGACCCGGAGCTCCTCAAAAAGTATTCAAAAGTGTATTTTCTAAATGAAAACTATATACCGAGTACTCTCTCACTTATAGATGAACAATATCTCTACCGCAAAAATATCCCGCTTCAAGTACATACTCAAGTTAAACCATTTCTTAATTCACTTATTAATGCTGCGAGAGCTGATGGCGTCGATCTTTCTGTGCTCTCTGGCTATCGTTCATTTGAAACCCAAAAAGCTATCCGAAACAAATACACCGTTATCTATGGTGCCAATACTACGAACACTTTCTCCGCAGACCAAGGATATTCTGAGCATCAGTTGGGTTCTGCTTTTGATTTCACCACAAACAAGGGTGGAGCAACTTTGGACGGGTTTGATAAAACACCCGCCTATCCCTGGCTCACCGAAAATGCTTACAAATATGGTTTTATACTTTCATATCCGCCAAATAATAAATACTATATTTTTGAACCGTGGCACTGGCGTTTTGTGGGGGTTGCGCTTGCCACCTACCTACATGCCCAAAACCTGCACTTCTACGATATGCCGGAGCGAGATATTGATACGTACCTAGTCAAACTTTTTGATTAGCAAAAAAGACTTACATGTCTTCGTCCTTTGTCTCTAAATCAAGGCAAACTGAATTCATACAGTAACGCTTACCTGTCTCAGTTGGTCCATCATCAAATACGTGACCGAGGTGTGAGCCACATTTAGCACATACTACCTCTGTACGTTCCATCCCGTGACTACTATCAACTACCATTTTTATACTACCCTGAAGCGCCTCATCGAAACTGGGCCAGCCAGTACCTGAGTCAAACTTGGTTGTAGAAGAAAAAAGCGGATTACCACAAACCTTACAGTTATATGTCCCCTCCCGAGTTTCGTGGACATATGCCCCACTAAAAGGCATTTCTGTCCCCTTCTCGCGCAGCACATGATAAGCCTCCTCGCCAAGCTTCTTGCGTAGCTCACCTTCGTGTTCTAAAGGAATATCCATAGTACCCTAAGTATACTGCAAGAATACCCATACTTCCCCTGTATTGTCCCCACAAAAGCTTGCCTTAGATGCGCTATACTAGAGGGCATATGACACTATCAAAAGAACTACTTACCGAGCTACAAGGGCTCCTAGAAGGAGATGTTTCTATAAGCGAGGTTGATCTTACCACCTATAGTCACGATACGAGCCTTTTTAAGGTTCCCCCATCTGCAGTTATATTCCCAAAATCTGCACACGACGTAGAGAAAGTAGTTGAGTTTGTGGCCAAGAAAAAAAGTGAAGGGTTTGATATCAGTATTACTGGCCGCTCTGCTGGAACTGACATGACCGGAGGACCACTTACCACTTCGCTTGTTATAGTCTTTACCAAATACATGAACCACATGGGCAATATTATCGGCTCTAGTGCTACGGCCGAGCCGGGAATGCTCTATCGTGATTTTGAAAAGGAAACCCTAAAGAAAGATTTACTCCTTCCAAGCTATCCAGCTTCACGTGAGCTTTGTGCGATTGGTGGAATAGTTGCCAACAACTCTGGAGGTGAAAAAACCCTTACCTATGGAAAAACTGAAGACTACGTAGAAGCACTTGATGTAGTACTTTCAGATGGAAAACTCCATACCTTTAAAGCCCTCACAATGGAAGAACTTAGAGCAAAAGAGCAGCAGCAAGACTTCGAGGGGGAAATTTACAGAAGAACCCATGAACTCATTGAGAAAAATTATGATGCACTGCAAGCAGCTAAACCAAGGGTTAGTAAGAATTCAGCTGGTTACATGCTTTGGAATATACTCAATAAGGAAAAAGGGACCTTTGACCTCACCCGTCTTTTTGTTGGCTCTCAAGGAACACTCGGCCTTCATACCTCTGCTACTTTCCACTTAGTTAAACCTAAAACTCACTCTCGCCTCCTTGTTCTCTTTCTCAAGAAAACAGATATACTCCCTAGCCTCATAAACCACGTCCTCGAGTTCAAACCAGAAAGTTTTGAATCATATGATGATCACACCTTCAAAATTGCGCTCAAAATGTTCCCCCAGATCGTAAAGCGATTGGGTGGCAGTATGATTTCGCTTGGTTTCCAGTTCCTGCCAGAATTCTGGGCCATTGTAACCGGAGGCATACCGAAGCTTGTTATGCTAGCTGAGTTCACAGGAGATTCGGATGAAGAAGCGTATAAAAAAGCACTGGAAGCACAGAAAAGTGTTCTTTCCTTCAATATCAAAACTCTTATTACTTCAACTGAAGCTGAGGCTGAGAAGTACTGGGTAGTACGTCGTGAAAGCTTCAACCTTCTTCGTCAACGCGTAAAAAACATGCGCACCGCCTGTTTTATAGATGACCTCATCGTAAAACCTATTGACCTACCACAATTTATTCCTGAACTCTATTCTCTACTTGATAGCTACAACCTTACCTATACTATTGCAGGTCATATGGGGGATGCTAACTTTCATATCATTCCACTTATGGATCTTTCCAAAGAATCAGCTCGCGCTACTATCTACGAAATTACCGAGAAGGTCTATCACCTTGTCTTTAAATACAAGGGCTCAATCACTGCCGAACATAATGATGGACTTATGCGAACTCCGTACCTTGAAGAAATGTTCGGCCCCACCATCTACAAACTATTTGAAGAAGTTAAAAACATCTTTGATCCGCTCAATATTTTCAACCCGGGCAAAAAGGTATTTGGTTCACTTGCCTTTGCCAAAGAACACGTAGATATCTCCTAATCTATAACTTAGAAGCACCAATACCTGAATGACTGAGTCTCATTTTTTAAACAAAAAAACTCTGGATAGTGGAGTTGCCATACTCACACTCTGTACCATACTTGTCTATGGACTAACCCTCACTCAAAAGGTATTCGTGGGTGATTTGGCACTGGTACGAACCTTTGTGCTCATGGTTATTATCTTGGGGAGCCTCCCACTTTTTCTGCGCATTGTAAAAAATATACTTCTGAAACACTTTGCGGTAGATATAATTGCTCTCCTTGCGCTTATTTCGACTGCACTACTTGGTGAATGGCTCGCCGCCCTCATTATCCTTCTCATGGTTTCAGGTGGTGCGTATCTTGAAGATTATGCCGAAGGACGTGCCAAAAGTGCTTTAAAAAAACTTCTTGATACTGCACCAACCATAGCTCACAAAGAGGAGGGCAAGGAAGTTTGCGATATACCAATACATGAGATTCGTGAAGGGACTATCCTCCTTATAAAGCCACACGAGGTTGTCCCTGTTGATGGCGTTGTTATTTCCGGAACAACAACGCTTGACGAATCAACACTAACCGGTGAACCAGTCCCACGAGAAGTTACTGTACACGACAGAATACGCGGGGGAACCTTAAATCTAAGCGCGGTATGCTTGATACGAGCTCAAAGTGACTACGCCCACAGCAGCTTTGCTAAACTTCTGCAGCTAGTAACTGAGGCAGAGAAAAATAAAGCTCCACTTGTTCGCTTAGCCGATCGTTATAGCGTAGGATTCACCATCTTTACCCTTGCTATGGCCGCTGTTGCGTACAGTATCGACCCACGCCTTGTTGCAGCAGTTCTTGTGGTGGCAACTCCTTGTCCCCTACTACTTGCAGCTCCCATAGCCTTTATCGCAGGAATGAGTCGCAGTGCAAAAGAAGGCATAATTGTAAAACATGGTGGCGTATTTGAAGTACTTACTGATGTTGATACCTTTTTCTTTGATAAGACAGGAACTATTACCGAGGGAGCTCCCACCCTAGAAACTGTGTTCGTAGAAAAAAAGGGATTACTAAAAAGAGACATTATTACCCTTGCAGCTTCGCTTTCACAATATGGCACTCACATTCTCTCAGGTGGTCTTATGCGTGAAGTACAAAAAGAACATATCCAACTTATTCCCATCCTACATATGAAAGAGACTGTCGGTAAAGGTATCGTCGGGCAACTTAATGACAAAACCTATACCCTAGGATCACTGCAGTTTATAAAGGAAGCTGGTGTACAAATTCCAGCCCACAGCGAAGCACTCGAAGAAACTATTCGTAATTCCGGAAACACTCTCATTCATCTAGCAGAAGGAACTACTTTCCTTGGATCGATTAGTTTCTCCGACAAACTCCGTGAAAATAGTGGTCCTGTTCTCCGAAGTATACAGAAAACAAATCCAAACAGTACCCTTATGCTTTTAACCGGAGATAGTGAGATTAGAGCCCATGAAGTAGCCAAGGGACTACCCTTTAGCGAAATCCACGCTAACTGCCTTCCTGAAAATAAAGTTACTGTAGTTAGTGAAGCAACAACAGAAAACAAAACAACAGTAATGGTGGGAGATGGGATTAATGATAGTCCTGCACTCAAATCAGCCAGCGTTGGTATCGCTCTTGGGACTCATGGGGAAACAGCCTTAACTGATGCAGCTGATGCTGTTATAAGTAGTGATGATCTGTACAAACTTCCACGACTACTCACTATAAGTCACAAAACAGTCCGTATTGCGAAAGAATCCATGCTGATAGGTATCGGACTAAGCGTTGCTCTCATGTTTTTAGCTATCATGGGAGGAGTACCACCACTCTACGGAGCAATACTTCAAGAAATAATAGATGTGGTAGTTATCTTCAACGCCCTAAGAGCATTGGTATAAAAAAACCGCGGCCGAAAAGCCGAGGAAGCTCGAGGACGTCCTGCACTCACAACCCTATTTCCCTGGAACCTGAATGAGCATCGCCGGAGGCACTGTCTCGCACGAAATCCCAACTGCCATATCTCGATAGGGATTTACGGCAAAACATAGGCCCGTACTCCCACCGCGGAGGTACTGAAATCCCTTAACTGCTTCTTCAGCTAACTGCGCCGAGTTTTTCTGATGAGCCCGATATGACGCCGCAAACCCCGGAAAACTTACGATCATGTACGCACCTGCTATCACGATCATGACCACAATCCATGAGTAGGGGTGTGCAACAATATCACGCCAAAATTGGCGCCGTGCGGTTGAAGACATCTTAATCTCCTTGTAGTTGAGGGATTTTACTGTTTTTTATTATAACTATTTTTTTGTAAAAGTCAAATACACTAATCCCCTTTTTTCTCAATATATTTATCCCACATGGAGATGAAGTCTTTACCGAAGTAAAGATGTGCATTTCTTCCCCCAAAATCAGTATTGTGGAATGTAGCAATAGCGCTTTTAACCTCCTCACTGCTACCCATTTTCACGAAGCCAAACCCCATAAAATGTCCGTCATCGAGAGCCATCCGTATATCTAGAACTTCGCCCATCGTAGCGAATTTTTGACGAAGTTCTTCTTCTGTTGTTTTAAAAGGCAGATTACCTATATAAATGTAGTTTTCCATTTGATTATAGTACCAGTAATAACAGGCTTACAAAACTACGGAAAATATTTTACTTCTTAACTTTTGCTGGCTTACACTTTCCACACCTACAACCATACGGTTTGATGAACTCATCCACATACTCCTTTCCGTAGTCGTACGACAACTCCTCCCCCACTGCTATATCACGCTTAGCAAAAATAAGTACCCGCTCTTTCTTTATCTCAACCTCACAGTTTGGTTTACAAGAGTGATTAATATAGCGCGCTGTGTTAGTGCGTGTTGCCCCGTCAATAGTCCATTTACTATTTACCTCAAAAAGATACTTCCCTAGATGATTCTCCGCTTCCTTAGTCGTTAGTATCTTACCCACATACTCAATAACAAAATCCCCCCGCTTTATTGGCTCTTTAGCGGCTAAGCCAAGACCTGCATACGAGCGAATAATCTTTACCCCCGCTGGCATCAAATTATTAAAATCAACCTTAATCTTATTTTTTTTGGTTTTTTTAGTCTTTTTTTGGCCCTCTTTAGACTTTCCCACCTTCTTGTTAGTTTTACTCTGCGGCATAATGAGCTCAAATGTTACAATTAAAAAGAGCTATGCAACCTGCAAGCTCGCGACCTATTGTAACAAGTCATTAGCACACCTACAAGACTATGAAAAAAAGAACTGGCGTACTATTCATATATGTCCTCCTTTTTATGGCAAAAACGGCCTTTGCTGATAGTCCCATCATTAACACTTTTACTGCCTCCCTTTCAACAGCAAACAGCGGCCAACCAGTAAGCCTCACTTGGAATATTAGTAACGCGAGTAGCTATACACTCTCCCCCACCTGTGGCGTGGGTATTACCATCCGTAAACTTGATGGTGGAGCCATTCCCTGCGGCAACACCATAACCGGAACAAGCGGAGCTTCAGATTCACTTGATCTACTTATAGACAACGTATATGGGTCAACCCAGACAGTTACATTCGCCATTACCCCGATAGACGAGAGCAACACTGTAGCAACGGATCTACGACAAACCCGCTCTATAACTGTTCTATCTGCCCCCTACCCCATCAATTCTTTTACGAGCAGTGCCACCAGCAGCGAGTATTCCTTTGTTCCCGTAACACTTTCTTGGACTAGTATAGCTAGTTTAACTGCGGCTAATATTAAAATCGGCTGCCAAGAAAATCTCATCGCAACCTCTAGTAGTTACGAAAGTGGTATATTACCGCTCCCCTGCAACACTCCGATTTTTGCTACCAACCTAAATAGTCCAGGTTCAGTTTCTATATCTTTTTGGAATAAGACAACTGACCCCATTACCATTCCAGTAGTACTTCTTCCTGCGCCCGGTGAGCAGATTTTTGATGGTATACACAGCCAAACGCTGAACCTTACTATCAACCCGCCACTTAAACTAACTCCAGGTGTGAGTAGTTTTACATCAAGCTCATTAACACCCCAGTCTGGTAAACCCGTAACACTTTCATGGAACACCAGAGAAGCAACTGGTCTTAACCTCAAAATATCCTGCGATGATGCGATTGTAGCGGGCGCCGTAACTGGCAGTAGCACTTCTCCACTTCCCTGCTCCACCACTGCATTTGATCCCGCCCTTTCAACAAATGGTTCAGTGAATCTTCTTTTTTATTCCTCGGTAACTACCCCAATCCCGATTAGCATTACAGCCTTACCCAAACTCGTTGATAATTCTTATGATGCTACGCACAGCAAAATCTTAAACCTGCTCGTGTACCCTACCTCCACAACCCAAGTAATAAATACTCCCCAAGCAACATCCAGTAAAGCAACAGTTCAAAGCGCAGCTCCTAAAAAAGCTGTTACGCTTCTTACCAAACAACTTCTTCGTGGTTCACAGAATAACGAAGTAAAAATCCTCCAAACATATCTTAAAACCGACAAAGCCCTCTACCCTGAAGGTGTAGTCAACGGAATGTTCGGACCAGCAGCAGAAAAGGCTGTAGGTCGCTTCCAGATAAAATATGAATTAGCTAAGAAAGGAGTGGTGGGTTACGGCCAAGTAGGACCCAAGACTCGTGCAAAGCTTAATGAACTTCTTGCGCAGTAAGTATGTCCGCTTCCAAAAAAGTACATAAAACCTACCGACGCTTTGATACTAAGCTCGCACACAAACTCGGGCTAACTACGCTTGAAACAAAGCTTTTTAAGAAACTAAACTCTCCCGAAAAAATCCAAGACTTCTTAAACTCACTGCCTAACAACTTAGAAAAGGAAGAGGAGACACTTCGTTCAGTCCGTGAGTCGTTGAATAAAAAGAACTTTCACTGTATTGAAGGAGCACTTATTGCAGCGCTCGCACTCTATCTTCATGGAGAGCCTCCTCTTATTCTTGATATGCGCGCCAACAATGAAGACGATGATCATGTGGTCACCCTCTTTAAAGAGAGGGGGTACTGGGGGGTTATAAGCAAATCTAACCGATCTGTACTCCGCTTCCGCGATGCCGTATACAAAACTATTAGAGAACTAATGATGAGTTATGTGCATGAATATTTTCTCCCCACAGGAAAGAAGACCCTGCGGGAATACTCACAACCACTCGACCTAAGAAAAGTTAAAAAAATAAATTGGGTAAGTAGTCGTGAAAACCTCTGGGAGCTTTCAGAATATTTGGACTCACTACCCCACTCCCCCGTACTACCAAAACATAAAAAAAATCTACGCAGAGTAGACCCTATTGAACTTAAAGCCAATGTGCTGAAAGAGTACGATTAATGCTAACCTCTATGAGCTACCGGTAGGTCAAAAGTAAAAGTAGACCCCTTTGTGAGACCCTCTGACTCAGCAAAGATACGCCCTCCATGGCGTTTGATAATATTTTGCGCAATATAAAGCCCAAGCCCCATACCTTCAGTATCAGCTCCCGTTGCTTCACGCGAGCGAAAGAACTTTGTAAAAAGATGGGAAAGATCACTATGGCGTATCCCAATACCGCTGTCGCGGATAGCAAAACGAATATACTTATCCTTATACAAATACATCCCCACATCAATTGAGCCGCCAACAGGTGTGTACGTAATGGCATTTTCAAGCAAAATGCGAATCACAAACTCCATCCGCTTCACATCAACAGCAATAAGTGGTAACCCTTGAGCCGCATCAATCGTAAACTTGATTTTCCGCTCCGTAATCTGCGGTCCATATGCCGCGATCACATGCTCAAGTAACTCACGCATACTCTCCGCCTTAAAAACATAAGCGTATCCCTCGTCTATACGCGCCATATCAATCAAAATATCGGTCATTTCAGTAAGCCTTGCCGCAGCGCTTTCTATTTGCCCGATAGATTGTAAACGCTCCTCTGCTGTTTGGTTTTTCTTCAGATTCTCAACCGACCAGGTGATGTAGGTAAGCGGGGTACGAAACTTATGTGTGACAATGTTCACAAACTCATACTTAGAAACCTCAAACCCCCGTTCACGAACCCATACTGCACAAACAATAATAATGAGTAGAGCAAGTGATACACCAGGAATCGCCCACTCCGGAAGAGTTGGGTAAAAACGCGTAATGTAGAGGGTTACATCGTCTTTGTAGTAGTTAAGTGCCCCGAGCGCTAAACCACCAAGGAAAAACAGAAAAGATGGGATGAGGGCCTCAAAGCCGAATACTTTTTGCGCATTCATTAGTTTCTAGTATACTCGGTTTAAAGTATTCCTAAAAGACCAGCGCTATGAAAATACATCGTTTTATTGGGGATTTCACATGGGGAAAGACTCATATCACCTCCAAAGACCCTGAGCTTATTCATCAATTACGGGGGGTACTCAAAATAAAGATTGGGGAGCAACTTATCTTGGGAGACGGTATAGACCAGGAAGCTTTAGTAACCCTAACTGCGCTTACCCCAAGCCTAGCTGAGTTTAGCGTACAAAGTAATGGTAGTCGTACCGAAGAGTTTCCTCACACCGTTCATCTTTTTGTTTCAATACTAAAGCGAGATAATTTTGAATGGGTAGCTCAAAAGGCTATTGAATGTGGAGCTCGCAGCATAACACCAATCTCCTCTTCTCGTACAATTAAAATGGGGCTCAATTACGATCGAATCCTCAAAATAATGCATGAAGCTACTGAACAATCAGGACGTATTAAACTTTCCAAATTACATGAAACCATATCCTATACTGAAGCCATTCTAGAAGTAGCAAAACAAAATATTCCTTTTTATATTGCCGACAAAGATGGTATGGAGAGCGCATCTTCTCCACAGAAAGATGTAGCACTTTTTATAGGACCAGAAGGAGGGTTTACTGATGAAGAGAAAAAATTTGCCCTTGAACATGGCGCTAAACTGCTCTCGCTTGGCACAACAACATTGCGGGCAGAAACAGCTGCTATTCTTGGCACTTTTGTGCTCACCAACGCATGATTTTTAAAAGCCTTGTGATACAATCCGCGTATGCCACCTACAAAGTTACCCGATCCACATAATCACTTTGATTCTTGGGCCTTTCGCGTTACCCGCTCAATTGGCTCACCTAAGTCAATAGTCATCCATACCATATTTTTCATTGGTATTTTTGGTTTGCGTTTTTTCGGTATTGCAATCAGTGACATCTTTCTATTTCTCACAACCGTAGTATCCCTTGAAGCCATTTACCTCTCGCTACTCATTCAAATGACAGTCAATATCAATACTGCCCACCTACAATCAGTATCAGCTGACGTTGGAGAAATTCAAGAAGATATGGAGGAACTTCAAGAAGATATTGGTGAAATCCAGGAAGACGTTGACGAGATCCAAGAAGATGTGGAAGATATTCAGGAGGATGTGGATGAAATCACGGAAATTATAGATGAGAATGACAATATTTTGGAACCAAAAGCAAAAGAAGAAGAGAGAAAAGTAAAACCAATTAAAAAAAGAGTCACGAAGAAATAACACCAACAAAAAAGAGGACTTAGTCCTCTTTTTTGTTGGTGTTATTTCTATTCTCCTTCTTTACCAGTACCATTAACCCAAATAACTGCCTCCTCCTTTGTTTTAAATGACTTAAAGTTTGATCTACCAGAGAGTGATGCTAACATGTCTTGCGCCATTAAAATATAGTCACTACCTCCGTACGTTGCAGAGCGATGCACCATTTCCTTATCTTCTATCAAAAGATTGGTAAGGATGGTCACTGCCTCTGGGGCATAACCAGTTACAGCTTCAATATCAATAATCACCTTTACCGCGGTATAAGTATTTTCGTAGCGATCTTTAATAAGGTTATGCACCTCATGAGTCCACTTTTCAAGAGCTACAAGGTTGAGCCCTTCAAGGCGGCCGCCGAGTGAAAGGTAAATGGCTCCGTCCTCCATGGTCGTAATACTAAATTTTCGTTTATCCTCTTCTTTTTCCATAGCTGTTGATTAGTTTATATCAGTATATAGAATAATGGGCACTACTTCCACCCCCACTATCCCCTCCGGGCGTTGCTACACTCTGTAAACAAAAATCGCACCACTTTCGTGGTGCGATTTTTGTTTTTGGAAACTAGTAGTTTCCGCGAGCTGGACGCTCTGCCATAGGACGAGCTTCGTTTACGAGGATCTTGCGACCACCCATATCTGCGCCGTTGAACTTAGCAACTGCAGCATCAGCCTCTTCGTCGTTAGTCATTGTTACGAAACCGAATCCGCGTGAGCGACCAGTCATCTTATCAATGATAACGGCAGCATCTTCTACAACACCTGCTGCAGAGAAATACTGCTTCAAATCGTCAATAGTTGTGCTGTAAGGCAAACCACCAACATATAATTTTTTAGCCATTTTCTTTCAATCAAACTTTTAAAACCGGTAGTCGACCTTGAGAAACGTGGCACTTGGTGGAAAACTCCTTTACGTACTACTCTAGCTCAAACTTACTACTTATTTGCAGTTTAGCACACTTTACCACCTTTGTATAGGAGATTCCTACAAATCTGGTACAATGGCTCTACAACAACCTTTATGAGCGACAGTACTAAAAAACCCCTCTCCCGTGACCCATATAAGGGTACGCGCGACTTCTATCCAGAAGATATGGCCCGCCTTAAATGGCTTTTCCAAAAAATGCGCGAAACCTGCGAATTGTACGGTTATGTAGAATATACAGCTTCCCCCCTAGAATCTACTGAACTCTATGCTGCCAAATCCGGTGAGGAAATCGTAAACGAACAAACATATTCTTTTATTGATCGTGGTGGACGCAATGTAACACTACGCCCAGAAATGACACCGACCGTAGCCCGTATGGTAGCTGCTCGAAAACGTGAGCTACCCTTCCCACTGCGGTGGTACTCTATACCCAACCTATTTCGTTACGAACAGCCTCAACGCGGAAGACTTCGAGAACACTACCAGCTCAATGTAGACATCTTTGGGGTTAAGGGCCTTGAAGGAGAAATTGAGGTGATTTCTCTTGGACATAACTTATTGCTTAATTTAGGTGCCCAAGAAAAAGATTTTAAAATAAAAATAAATAATCGCGCAGCATTCGAACTTCTCATTGTGCACTGGGGACTCAACGAAGAAGAAGCTTATAAATTAAGTAAATTGATAGACAAAAAAGCTAAGATATCTGTGGAGGTGTTTCGGCAAGAACTATCGAAGGTTGCCCCACACAAATTCGAAGAGATTATGACACTTTTAAATAGTCAGGATTTAGCCAGCTTTTGTAAAAACATTCCCGATAACCTTCAAAACCAAAAGGCCTTTGTAGATATGGAAAGTGTGCTCTCAGGACTTAAAACACTTGGTATCACTAATGTGATTTTCGACCCAACTCTCATGCGTGGGTTCGATTATTATACCGGTATAGTCTTTGAGTTCTTCGACACCAACCCTGCCAATAGCCGGTCACTTTTTGGGGGTGGCCGCTATGATGAGCTCCTTGCCATTTTTGATGAGGAAACTGTTCCCGCAATCGGTTTTGGCATGGGAGATGTCACCGCACTAGATTTCCTCGAGACCCACAAACTACTCACTCCTTACATATCTCCAGTAAAGCTATACCTTTGCAAAACGGATACTGCCCACATTCCCTTTATTACAAACCTTGCTCGTGTTTTACGCGAGAGTGGTGTCACTGTAGGAGTTGATCTTAGTACCAAAAAACTAGGCGATCAGATCAAACTAGCTGATAAACAACATATACCTTTTGTTATTTGTATTGGAGAAGAAGAAACAAAGGAACAGATCTTTACTCTCAAAGAGCTCGCTACTGGTAAAGAAATCAAGGGTGATATTAAAAAAATAATTACAGCTCTCAATAAATAATTCCGGCCTGCAACTAGAGTGAAGGCTTCTCTTGTGTTACACTTGCCACTATATTTTTTATGAGTAAAAAGTTGAACAAAGTAGTTTTTGACCTTGAAACTAAGAATCTTTTCCAAGAAGTTGGGTCGAGTGACCCTGCGGCGCTTTCCATGTCTATCGCCTGCATCTACGAAAGTGCTACGGATACTTACTCTAGTTTCTTAGAGGAGGATCTTCCCAAACTTTGGCCTATTCTAGAGCGTGCCGATATGCTTGTGGGATATAACTCAGATCATTTTGATATACCGCTTCTCAATAAATACTATAACGGCGACCTTAACTCCATTAAAAGCCTGGATCTGCTTGTTGAAATCAGAAAATCACTAGGCCGACGCGTCTCACTTGACCAAGTAGCTGAAGGGACGTTGGGACGCAAGAAAACTGGCCACGGACTCCAAGCTATACAATGGTGGAAACAGGGCGATATAGAAAGTATACGCAAATACTGTCTTGAAGATGTGCGCATCACCAAAGATATTTATGACTATGCGCTAGAAAATAAAATGCTGAAATTTAAGGAAGCAGGCAAAACCTTTGATATACCGCTTGATATTAAAAACTGGGAAAAAAAGGAGGAAAAAGCCATGACCTTCTCACTCCCCTTTTGATTATTCCACAAAGAGAAGTCCTACCATAACAAGGACTCCAAGGATCATACCGAGGCTTTGAATAAGTGCTTTCTCTACCCCCACATCCTTATGAAGTTCAGGGACTAAATCTGAACCAGCAATATAGATGAAACCACCCGCCGCAAAAGGGATCATTATCTGTGAAAGATTAGCAATAGCGCCTGCCCCAAAAACAAAAAGTAACGCACCTAAAACTGAAGTAAGCGCTGCATAACAGTTAAAGAGTACCGCCTTCTTTTTGGTAAAACCTGCATGAAGAAGAAGTGCCACATTCCCTATCTCATGCGGTATTTCATGAAGGATAACTGCAATAGTTGTAGCTACTCCAACTGGAACAGATACTAAAAAGCTGGCCGCAATGAGCACACCATCAATAAAGTTATGGATGAGATCGGCGACAAGCACCATGGGACCTACTGGGTGAATATGCGCATCATACTCTGCCCCCTCGTCTCCATGGTGATGATGCCAGTGTAGGAATTTCTCAAGTGCAAAAAAGAAAAAGATACCAAGCAATATATAAAAGGGGGCCATACTAGCCATATCCCCACTATTTCCGAGGGCGTCCGGTATAAGGTGAATAAAAGCATCCCCAAAAAGTGCCCCCGCTGAAACACTAACTAAGAAAAAAAGGTAGGGACGGAGCTTCACCTCATTTACAAAAAGTGCGAAAACACCAACTAGGGAAATAGCGCTCGTTATACTAACTGCAATAATACTAAGTACACTCGCATTCATTAGTAAATATCATACCACTTCTAAGCCATTGCAGAGAGTATAGTCTGTGACTTACAATAGGTACATTATTTTCTTATTTTTCTTTTATGGAGCCAGAAATTCAATCTAACCCTTCCCCAGAGAACCAACAGTCACGAGGTAGTAATCTTGGTATTCCTATTGCCATTGTTATAGCAGGCCTCATTATAGCCGGTGCCGTGTACCTGCGCGGTGATACAAGCAAAAACACAGCTGGGGCACAAGCTGGGGTAGCTAAAGAAACTAGCCTCCCTGCAATTAGTGCCAAAGATCACATCTTGGGCAGCCCACAAGCTGACCTCATACTTGTTGAATACTCAGATACCGAATGTCCATTTTGTAAGCGTTTTCAAGCCACAATGCACCAAATCATGAATGATTATGGCAAGGATGGAAAAGTAGCATGGGTCTACCGCCACATGCCCCTTGAAGGGCTCCACAGCCGCGCCCCACGAGAAGCTGAAGCAACTGAGTGTGTAGCGGAGCTTGGCGGAGAAAACAAATTCTGGACCTACCTAGATAGTATTTATGACACTACCAATTCCAATGACAGCCTAGACCCTGCCGAGCTTCCTATTCTTGCAGTACAGGCGGGGGTTGATAAAGCAGCTTTTGAAAAGTGTCTTGGAAGTGGTAAATACACAGCAGCAATTAAGAAAAGTATTGAGGACGGAACCATAGCCGCGGGGACACAAGCAACACCCTTTAGCGTTATTATAGATAAAAAAGGTAACACTTACCCCATAGAGGGTGCATACCCTTACGCAACCCTAAAGCCAATCATTGAGGGGCTTCTCAAAGGAAAATAATAACCACAAAAAAAACCCTTATAAAACAAGGGTTTTTTTGTGGTTATTTTTCAAGCTCAATCATCTTCGCTAACTGGCAATACTCACAATCTTTCTTTTGGCATCCTCCTTTTTCTACAAAGGCGAGCGTGGTTATTTCTTCTGCTACCGTACGTATGGTTTCTTTTAATGTTTCTACTTCCTCATTAGTAATAGCAAAACTTTCAGAGATATAATTCCCTTTCTCGGTTGGCTCTATAAACTCAATAGTTCCCTCTTTCATTATTTCTTTTCCTTCGCCGTGCGCATCTACAAGCAACTTGTAGAACATGAGCTGACGTTTTTCATTACCATTACTACTTTTGGTATTCCCTTCTATTTCATTACGGCTCATTGGTTTCTTAGTCTTATAATCAATAACCCGAACATAATTTCCCTCTAGTTTATCTACCCTATCCAAGTTACCCTTAAGTTGCAGTTCTTCTCCACTTTTTAGTATGAGTGATACTCCTTTTATTTCAACCTCTGCTCGCATAGTTGGGTCCCATAGCGGACTAACCTTTTTAAAATAACCAGGCAATGTGCGCTCCCCCTTTTTAAGTGACTCCTCATAGTCTAATTCTGAAAATGGCAGACTGGAGAGCTTGCCCAAAAAACCAGCCATAAAACTCTCAGATGTTACTTCTTCAAGTGCCTTAACCCTATCTATAGCCTCTTTAAGTGCGTGGTGAACCGCAATACCATAGAGCTGATGCTTAGTCTGTGATTGTGGCAAACGAATAAGGTTCACAAAAAAATACCGCCACACACAGTCTAAATAATTATTGAGTGCGGTCACTGCAAGTCCCTGCGCAAAAAACCGCTCCTTAAGATACGTTTTATCGAGTAGCTTGGCTCCACTACTTTCCTTAGCCAACGTCAGTACATGTGGCCGCGATACGTTTTCTTTTGTGTGCATTTCTTGAGTAATGTATTTCTGATCTATTTCTTCTATAAAACGTGAGGGGGTTAGCTCTTTGCCCTCACTCGTACTAAAAGCCCGCGTGAGCGTCAAACTCTTTTTAGCGCGAGTGAGTGCTACATAGAGAAGCCTGCGCTCATCATCCTCCTCACCCCGTATAGCTCCACCAACAGGCAGGTGGAATGAGTCTCGGGAACGTTTACCCCCCCATTTATTATCATTTAGCCCAGTTACATAGACATGCTCAAACTCAAGCCCCTTGGCCTTATGCACTGTCATGAGAGAAACACATTCTTCACTCCCCACGCTTTCTCGTGCAGGAATACCCATGTTATACAAAATAAGTGTATCAATATGGACTAAGAAGTCAGCAAGTTTACTCGAACGATTGCTTTCAAGTACCACCCTTAACTCATCGAGCAGTGCATCTATTTTGTTAAGTGCCGAAAGTGCGTGTGGCAACCCTATAATGTATGTCAGAAAACCGGACTCCTTCATGACGAGTTCCACGGTATCACTAAGGCTTTTATTCTTAGCAGCTCGGTGCCACTCTAGAAGTTTATTCCCAAAAGTTAAAATCGCCTTCCTGTCTTTCAATTCTAAACTGCTTAAGGTATGCTCCTTGCTTATAAGTTTTATCAGTGACCCCTCTCCCCGCTTAAGAGCAGCAAACACCGTATAGACATCAAGTATCGGGATAGAGAGAAAATCTAGAAACAGCACCTTCCCCACAAGCTCATTACTCTCTGGGGTAACTACTGCACGGAGCAATAACAGTAGTTTTGCTATTTCTACATCAAGCAGAGCGTCACTTTCTGAATGCACCACAAAGGGAATGTTGTACCGAGCGCAGATTTCACTCAAGAGCTCAGCATCCTTATTTTCTCGATATAATACTGCAATCTCTCGTGGACTTTGCCCTCCCTTGATCTGCTCCACAATTCGCTCTGCCACAAAGCGAACCTCCTCTTCAGTATTAGCAAGTTCAGTATAGGTGATTGGGGCAAGACTACCCTTTTCTACCCCTTCAGCCCGAAGCTCCGGACGAGGTAGTGGTAGATCTTCTCCATTATTGGTAGTTATAAGGTTATGCGAAAGATCCAGAATATTTTGAGCAGAGCGAAAATTTTCCACGAGAGTTATAACTTTCGCCTCTTTATATCGCTCTTTAAAGTAGAGAAAGTTCTGAAGCGACGCACCCTGAAAACGAAAGATGGCTTGTTTCTCATCTCCTACAATAAAAAGGTTAGGATTTTCATGATATGAAGAGAGTAGTTCAAGCACCGCATTCTGTGAAGCGTTGGCATCCTGATGCTCGTCCGCAAGTAGGTACTGATACGACTCTTGGAGTATGAGGCGTAGATCCTCGTGTTCACGAATAGCAGACACGGCTTCCAGAATCATATCCTCATAATCAAACTTTTTTAGCTCGGCTATTTTTTTCTCATAAGCTTCATAAACTATGAGAAGTTCTTTTTGCTTTGCAATATGCTTTTGGAGATCAAGGTACTCACCCTTCATTTTGCCTTTATGTGCACCCTTCACATGCACTTTCTCTGGTATGTCATTAAAATCTTTTTCCTCTTTTTCTATCACTCGCTTTAATTCAAAGGGGCTTATCGCTTCACGCTTAAGATCAGAAATAGTGGAGAGAAGGGAACGCACATGGTAGTACGGATCTCCGTAGGGACGAAGAAGATCAAGGGGCTCCGTGTCTATAATCTTTTCCATGAGTGCAATTTTACCCACCTTAGTGAGTACGGTGCGGCCAATGATACGTGGGAAATATTCTGGATAGCGAGCTATAACGTCATTGCAAAAACCATGAAAGGTGTAGATGTTCACACGGTATGCCAGAGAGCCAACGATAGAGAACAGGCGTTTTCGCATAGCGAAAACGCCTGACTCCGTAAAGGTAAGCGCTAGTATCTGCTCCGGTGCTGTATCCGTCTTCTTCAGGATATTGGCAATGCGCAGCGTCAGTATCTGCGTCTTCCCTGTCCCAGGACCCGCAATAACCATCACCGGCCCCTCAATAGTATCCACCGCCTCCTTTTGCTCACTATTGAGCCTTGTATACTGCTTTAAAAACACATCTTCCATAGGTAGAAAGAAGTATAACATGTGTATTTTATGAGTACTTGACACTTTTTATTATAAATGTTTATGTAAAAAAGTATGAATAACAGAAGTTATCAGATTAATACAAGTTGCCAGCCCTCTACTATGTGGGCCTCTTTTGGTGTGCTACGCCAAACTCTTGTATTTAGCCGTGACTTCTCTACTATTTCGTAATCTACTCCGAAATTCTCCTTACAGAAATCCCGGCTGAATGAAAGTCGGTTTTTTTATTCAGCACAGTTCTTTCTAATGACTAATTTCTTTGGAGAAAATCATGAACAAAAAAGTGGGTATGGAACATAATCGTGTTGTTTTTTGGAGGGGGGAAAAAGTTGTACTTACCCCTCTCGTGAAAACCGACGCCCCGTCACTCGCCAAGTGGATGAATGATCGTGAAGTAACGCAATTCCTCATGATAGATCGCCCCATGACTATTTTGAGCGAAGAGCAGTGGATTGAGAAACTTGGGGACAATGAGAAAAATATTGTTCTCGGTATCGCCACCCATACGGGCCAATTAATTGGCACTATGGGGCTTCATGGCATCGATCACAAAACTGGCTCAGCAACAACAGGGGCTCAAATCGGTGAAGGCAAGTTTCGTGGTAAGGGCTACGGGACAGAGGCTAAAATGTTATTCCTCCACTACGCCTTCATGGAACTCAACCTACGCAAAATCCGATCAAGAGCTTTTGCCTTCAATGAGCGAAGCATTGCCTATCTCAAAAAGACTGGCTACGAAGTTGAGGGGGTCATGAAACAAGAAGTTTTCAAAAATGGTGAATTTCATGATGTAGTACTCCTTGCTGTTTTTCGTGATACTTTCATCCCGCTTTGGGAAAAGTATCAAGCAAGCCAAAAGAAAAAGCAGTAGAAAGCATTCCGCCGCGGAGTACCGCGGCGGTTTTTGTTTTCTGGTATACTTTTCGAATGACCCTTCTTTTTGATTATGATCGAGAAAAAGACATTTGGTGCGTCCTTACCTATGGTAAGGGAGCTCAAAATACTTCACATATCACAACTCAATACGAAGCCCTCTTAAAAGAAACTGCTGGAAACCCAACCCCTGAAAACACTTCTCAATTTATTGATTCCTATCTAGCAAATAGTAATATTGGTATCCAAACTTATATAAAGAAATATAAAGATGACTGGGAAACCGTCTCCCTAGAATACAGGCAAATAGCGGAAAGAATTTTTAACACTTCCCTACCTCGACCAATTACTGCCTACCTAACTATCAACTCAAGACGCCCTTATAATCTAAAAGAAGATTATTTTTTCCTTACCGTCCCTAGTCAAAGTATGCGGAGACCCATACTCCATGAATTATGGCACTTCTATACATGGCATGCATTTGGTAAAAATCAAAAGGAAACTTTGGGCGAAGAAAAGTATAATATGCTAAATGAAGCACTCACTGTATTACTCAACGTTGAATGCAACGAATTACTACCTGATGGCATTTTGGATAATGGCTACCCTCAGCATAAAAAGCTGCGCGAAAAAATAACTATTTTTTGGAATAGGGGAAAAAACATAAAAGAGCTCTGGGCCTATATGATAGAAAATACACCATAAAAACTTCTAGGGAGAAAATAAAAATACTACGATATATCGTAGTATTTTTATTTTCTTCCCCATCTTTACTCTATACTCACCACTCTTTACTCACTTCAAAACTAATAGTTTTGAAGTCTGTTTGATTTCTGGTGTTCGCGAATCTTTTGATGCGCCTTTGCCTCGATCTGACGGATACGCTCGCGCGTTACTCCGAACTCACGTCCCACTTCTTCAAGGGTGTGGGTAATGCCGTCCATAAGCCCGTTACGCATTTCTAGAATCTTGCGCTCCTTTGGTGAGAGATCATCTAATATTTCTTTGACTTGATCAGCCAAAATGCGCTGTGAAGTTTCCTGATCTGGCGAAATGATCTTATCATCCGCGATAAAGTCGCCGAGTACTGAACGCCCATCATCATCTTCACTTCCTACTGGCGCTTCAAGCGAAACAGTATCTTGATTGATTTGTTCAATCGTATAGATCTTATCTACCTCAACTCCCATTTCAACAGCGATTTCTTCTGGCAATGGGTCTCGTCCCAAGTCTTGTGAGAGACGACGCACTACTTGCTTGTACTTAGCGATAGTTTCTACCATGTGCACTGGAATACGGATGGTGCGACTCTGGTCAGCAAGCGCACGCGTAATAGCCTGACGAATCCACCAAGTAGCATAGGTAGAAAACTTAAATCCCTTAGTGTAGTCGAACTTATCTACCGCCTTAAAGAGTCCAAGGTTCCCTTCTTGTATAAGATCAAGGAGGGTAAGGTCGGGACTCCGTCCTACATATTTTTTGGCAATAGACACCACAAGACGAAGGTTTGCACGAGCAAGGAGGTTCTTAGCTTCTATATCCTCCTCCACAATACGCTTTGCAAGTTCGCGCTCTTCTGCAGCATTAAGCAGTGGGTACTGTCCAATTTCCTTAAGATACATTTGGATAGAGTCGTAGGTATCAGATGAGGAACCACTTTTGTAACTGTAACGCTTGTGTTCGTCTGGCGCTGGTTCAATATTGAGCATCCCTCCCCCTTCAAGCACGTCAATACCTGCAGTCTGGAACTTCTCGTAGAGTACATCAAGGTAAGAAATATTTTCTTCAATAGTTGGAAACTCCTTGAGGATTTCATCATAGGTGACGAAACCGCGCTCGCGTCCCTTTGCAATCAAAATATCTGACTTCTTCTGAAGTTCCTGTTCTTTTTTACCAAGCTTCACTGCAACCACTTTCGCTGGTTTTGTAGCCGCCTTTTTCGCAGCTGGCTTTTTGGCGAGTACTTTTTTAACATTCGCCTTTTTAAGTTTTTTGAAAAGTGACTTAGTAGGCTTTTTAGCCTTAGTCTTAGCAACCTTTTTGGTTGTTTTAGAGGGAGTTTTTTTCCCCTTCTTTAATATTGTTTTTTTCTTAGCTCCTTTAGCGACTTTTTTGGGCATAGTGTGTATAGTAAGTTACTTTTTATAATTTTAAAAGCTCTTTATGTTATGTTTTTGGTAACTCGTGATTAGTTTTTTTCAGTTCATCTTCTAACTTCGCTATGTCCTTACTTAAGATTTGGTATTCCTTCATGGCACCCTCTAGTGCCTCCTTGTCTCCCTCGCTCTCATATTCGCCTATTGTTTGTTGAATATTTTTGGCTTTTTCCCTTTTTACTTCAAGCCGCAGTTCAGAAAGTAATTCTGAAAGTACTTCGCCTCCCGGTCTCGGGTCTATCATCATATCGGCCTTAAACGAAGCCTCGGTTACTGCGAGTGATCCATAGAATCGATCTACCACCTCATCCCCGAGTAAACCCCTTACTTCAAGTAAAACCTTTTCCTTATCAATTTCCTTACTCTCTTTTCTACTCTCTAGAAAACCCAGCAAGTGGCTTGCTATCATGTCCTTTCGCGTGAGGAAGGTTGTTCCCCCAACCTGCTTCTTTTCTTCGGCTTTTACTGAACTAACTATATCTTTCGGTAAGTTTTTCATCTCTTCAAGCAGTGCTCCTCGCGGAACACCGAGACGCTCAGCCACTACCTGCAAAAAATGTTCTCGATCTACTGAGCTCTTTATCTCTGCAACATAGGGGAGCACGCTACTCGTCACCGCCATACGAAACTTTCGCTTATCACTTTCTCGCTCACCTAGTACATCAAGATAGAACTCCACCACATGCTTAGCGCCACGAATTATTTCCTTCCAATGCTCAGGGCTTTCCTTCACAATATCGGCTGGGTCTTTACCACCCACTATATGCGCTACCTTAACGTCTATGCCCTCACGAAGGGCCAAACTTGCACTTTTACCGGACGCAGTAAGTCCTGCTGTATCGGCATCAAGTGAAAGTACGAGGCGCTCGGTGAGACGACTGAGAAGTGTTAGCTGTTCTTTGGTGAGTGCAGTACCGGAGAGCGCTACGGTGTTGGTAAATCCAGCCTGATGGCTCATAAGGAGATCCATCTGACCTTCTACAATAATGGCAAAAGTCCATTTACGAATCCCCTCTTTAGCCTTATCAAAGCCATACAAGAGACTCGACTTATGGTAAAGCGGAGTTTCTGGACTATTTACATACTTAGCCGGTGTACTCCCCTCGCCTTCCAAACTTTCATCAAAGATACGTCCCGAGAAAGCTACAACTCTGCCACTACTATCAAAGAGCGGAAACATGATGCGGCCACGAAACCTATCATAAGCACCTTTTGGTCCCATCTTGATAAGTCCCGCCTTCTCAATAAGAGCTGGGCTCATATTGCGACTTACCAAATACTCAGAAAGTGCTCGCCAGGAAGCCTTCGCATAACCAAGTCCGAACTTTTCAATGGTTTCTGCGGTTAGACCTCGATCTGTTAGGTACTTCAGTACTTCGGGGTGTTCCCTAAGATTTGATCTATAGTAGTTTGCTGCCTCTTCAAGAATAACGAAAAGTTCCTTCTTCTCATCCTTCTCATCTGATTTTTCAAACGTCAGCGCTACACCTGCCCTCTCTGCTAGCACCTTAAGGGCGCCGCTAAAGTCTAGTCCCTCGAAGCGCTGTACGAACTCAAAGATGTCACCCTTAGCTCCACAGCCAAAACAATAAAAAGTATTACGCAAGGGGGAAATGAAAAACGAAGGTGTCTTTTCATTATGAAAAGGACAGCGCGCTTTAAAGTTAATCCCCGCGTTTTCAATCTTTATGTAAGAACCTACGACATCTGCAATGCCGAGACGTTCTTTGATGGTATCGGTTGTTGTTGACACACTTTGTTGGTTAAAACCAAACTAAAGAATATCTACAGGTTGATGAGCTCGGTCGGCTTCTTTAGCTACTTCTGCTACTAATGCATGCTTGGGAGATCCCTTGAATCCAGATCCAGCAGGAATAAGGCGTCCGATAATAACGTTTTCCTTAAGTCCGCGTAGATCATCCACACTTCCCTTCACGGATGCACCAATAAGGATTTTGGTTGTATGCTGGAATGAAGCCGCAGAAAGGAAGCTTTCACGAGTAAGGGATACTTCTTGAATACCCATCACCATAGGTTCTACCTTAGCCTCTTCACCGCCAGTTTCCTTCACACGATTATTTTCCATCTGAAGTGTTCCTTCACTTACAATATCTCCAACTACAAAGGTTGTATCCCCTCGGCTCTTTACCTTGCGTCGTGAGAACATCTGACGAATGATAACCTCAATATGCTTACGTGAAATGGAAGCACCCTGCAATTCATAAATCTTCGTAATTTCCTGAATAATGTAATCCTCTGCTCGCTCACGTCCTCCATATTTAAAGAGGTCTGAGATATCAGCTGATCCATCGGTTAGAAGGTCTCCCTTCTTTACCTTACTTCCAGGAGAAACAAGTGGCATACGACGGAAGTTAACCGTGTACTCAATAGCCTCGCGACCCTTACCCTTACGTGACTCTACTTCTGGCATCACTACAAGAATCTTTTCCTTGCCCTCATTGCGAATCTCAACAACTTCTCCATCAACTGTTGCAACAATAGCTGGGTTCTTTGGCTCACGACGTTCAAATACTTCTTCAACACGTGGCAAACCTTGAGTAATGTCTCCACCAACTGACGCAGTTCCACCAGCGTGGAAAGTACGCATAGTAAGCTGGGTTCCAGGTTCTCCAATAGCTTGAGCAGCTACCGTTCCAACGGCTTCACCCAAGTTTACAAGCACTCCAGTTCCAAGGTCTGTACCATAACAAGCAGCACAAATACCTACGAGACTCTTACAAGTAACTGGAGAGCGTACCTTTACCTCTGCAACTCCTGCCTTTTCAATAGCCTCAGCATCCTTATGGAGAATGAAGTGTCCCCGCTTAAAGAGAACAGCGCCAGACGCATCAACAACATCAGCAGCAAGGTGGCGACCTTTAATGTTCTTAGCAAGAGGAATCTCAATTCCTGATGCTGATTTTTTAGCGATAATAACTCCTTCTTTAACACCACAGTCCTGTTCACCGATTACAATATCTTGCGCCACATCAAAGAGACGTCGTGTAAGGTACCCCGCTTTCGCAGTGTTAAGCGCGGTATCGGAAAGACCCTTACGAGCACCGTGAGTAGTAATGAAGTATTCAAGTGGAGTTAGTCCCTCCTTGTAGGATGAGAGGATCGGGAACTCAATAGTTTCTCCCGCAGTGTTCTGAATAAGCCCCTTCATACCTGCCATCTGAGCGAGGTTTCCGGTTGATCCACGAGCACCACTCTTCAACATGTCCCATACAGAACTATTCTTCTCAAGCGCTTCAGGAGTAGCCTTTTCAACATCATTCTTAGCTGCGTGCCAGATTTCAATATTCTGACGAGCCTTTTCTTCAGCTGAGAGCAATCCTTCATTGTACTCATTAAGTACATCTTCTGATTTCTTCTTAGCATCCTCGATAAGTTTCTTCTTAGCATCTGGTACGCGGATATCATCAATACTCCACGTAATACCTGAATTAGTTACATACTTGAAGCCGAAAGTTTTTATTTTATCCAATATGCCAGGTACCGCATTTACTCCATAACGATCAATAAGATCATCAATAATAGCCGTGATACTCTTACGATCTATTTCCTTATTAATGAATGGGTAGTCCGATGGAAGTGTGCTATTGAAAAGCAAACGTCCAACGGTTGTTTCAAATACGCGTCCCTCAAACTGAGCATACTTGGGAGTATCAGTAGGCAGAATCTTCACCTTTGAATGGAATGAGACTTCACCGAAATCAGCTGCAGTAATAGCAGCATTAGGATTTGCAAAAATCTTTCCTTCCCCTGCTTCTCCTTCAACAATCTTAGTCATCCAATATGAACCAAGCACAATATCGAGAAGCTTAGTGATAACTACCGGCTCACCGTTTCCAGGCTTTAGAATGTTTTTGTCAGCTGACATAAAGTTACGAGCCTCTGCCTGTGCCTCCTCACCAAGTGGAAGGTGAACAGCCATCTGGTCTCCATCGAAGTCAGCATTGAAGGCAGGACACACAAGTGGGTGCACCTGAATAGCGTTTCCTTCAATGAGTATCGGCATGAAAGCCTGAATACCGAGACGGTGAAGTGTTGGCGCACGGTTGAGGAGTACATACTTTCCATGGATAGCTTCTTCAAGAATAGCCCACACTTCTGGAATACCTTCGTCAATAAGACGATTGGCTCCACGAATGTTAAACGCAAGTTCTTTCTTGAGGAGTCCGGCGATAACGAATGGGCGAAAAAGTTCAAGCGCCATGTGCTTGGGAAGCCCACACTGGTTAAGCTTAAGATCCGGTCCCACCACAATCACTGAACGAGCAGAATAGTCTACACGCTTACCCAAAAGATTCTGACGGAAAAGACCCTGTTTAGTTTTAAGGTTATCAGCAAGTGACTTGAGCGGTCGGCGTTGTGCCGCAGAAATAGCTCCCCCTGATCCCCCTCCATGCTTAATTGAGTTATCAATGAGCGCATCCACTGCTTCTTGCAAAATACGCTTTTCATTACGAAGGATAACGTCTGGTGCATTAATTTCCTTAAGCTTCTTCAAACGGTTGTTACGGTTAATCACGCGACGATAGAGATCGTTAAGATCACTTGTTGCATGACGCCCTCCCTCAAGAGCTACCATCGGACGAAGTGCTGGTGGAATAACTGGAAGACGGGTGAGGAACATCCACTCTGGACGAAGTCCTGAGCGAATCATGGATTGGATAAGGCTAGTGCGCTTCTGAAGCTTCTCGCGATCAGCTGCCCCTGACTTCTCAAGAAGAGCAGCTACTTCAACACGAAGCTTTTCAAGGTTAATAGACTTACAGAGATTGTAGATGGCTTCAGCACCAATAGAAGCTTCGAACATCGTTCCATAACGAACTGAAAAACGATGAAATGTCGCTTCATCAAGCACACGTCCAAGCGCAATAGCCTCAATATCAGCCTTTGCTGCAAGGAGTAGCTCCTTTACCTTCTCTTTAGACTTATCATCCTGAAGACCCTTTATCTTATTCTTATATTCAGTATCAAGGTCACGGAGAATACGCTCGCGCTCATCATTAATAACCTTAGTTACAATATAGCCCGCGAAATAAACTACCTTTTCAATGTCTGATGCTCCGATACCAAGAAGCAGTGAGATTCGGCTTGGTACACCACGAAGAAACCACACGTGTGATACTGGGGTGCAAAGCTCGATATGTCCCATGCGCTCGCGACGAACGATTGAACGAGTAAGCTCTACTCCACACTTCTCACAAACGATTCCCTTGTAACGAATACCGCGATACTTTCCACAGTAACACTCATAATCTCGCTCTGGTCCAAAGATTTTTTCATCGAAAAGACCGGCCTTTTCTGGTCTTTGTGTACGGTAGTTAATGGTTTCTGGTTTGGTAACTTCCCCAAATGACCAATCACGGATCATATCAGGCGACGCAAGTGTAATCTTCACAAGGTCGAAGTCATTCTGCTGTTCTCTTTTTGTAGGTTGCATATACTTGTTTTAGATTACACTTAGTTAGTAAACTCCTCATCCCCTGCTCCCAACTTCTTGTGGGTTAAGTCAACATTAAGAGCAAGACCCTTAAGGTTACTTAGAAGCACATTGAATGATGCAGGAATATTTGGCTGATTAATACGCGCGCCCTTCACTATAGCGTCAAAGGCAGCAGAGCGTCCGACAATATCATCTGACTTAATAGTAAGGATTTCACGAAGCGTATGTGCCGCTCCATATCCAAGCAGTGCCCACACCTCCATTTCTCCGAAGCGCTGACCTCCACTCTGAGCCTTTCCACCAAGTGGTTGCTGAGTAATGAGCGAGTAGGGACCAATTGAACGCATATGGATCTTGTCTTCCACCATGTGATGCAGTTTCAAGATATACATATATCCAACAGCGATATCCTGTCCAAATTTCTCTCCCGATCGTCCATCATAAAGTGGAATCTTACCGTTCTCAGGGTATCCAGCTTTCTTAAGCTCTTCTTTGATTTCAACATCAGTTGCTCCCATGAATGGCGGCACAATGGCTTGATAATCAAGTGTGTTAGCTGCAAGACCCAAGTGCATTTCAAGGATTTGTCCCAAGTTCATACGGCTCGGTACTCCAAGTGGGGTTAGGATCATATCAATCGGTGTACCGTCCTTAGTGTATGGCATGTCTTCAACTGGCAAGATGCGAGAGATAACTCCCTTGTTACCGTGGCGACCTGCAAGCTTGTCACCAACTGAGATGTTACGAAGCTGAGCTATTTCAATATAAATTTTCTTAATGATTCCTGAATCAAGGTTGTCGCCCTTCTCGCGAGAAAATACCTTCACTCCAATAATGCGTCCACGCTTACCGTTCTCCATGCGGAGTGAAGTATCCTTCACGTCACGTGCCTTGTCTCCAAAGATAGAACGAAGTAGTCGCTCTTCAGGAGTTAATTGAGTTTCTCCCTTTGGAGTAATCTTTCCAACAAGAATATCTCCTGGTCGCACCTCTGCTCCAATGCGGATGATACCGTCTTCATCCAAGTTCTTAAGCTTTCCTTCTGATACGTTTGGTATGTCATGTGTGGTAACTTCAGGTCCAAGCTTAGTATCACGAACAGAAACTTCGAACTCTTCAATGTGAATAGAAGTAAACTTACTATTCTTTACGAGACGCTCTGAGAGAATAATAGCGTCTTCATAGTTGTTTCCTGACCAACTCATGAAGGCAACAAGCGTATTCTGACCAATAGCCATCTGACCCTTATCTGAGGTAGACGTATCAGCAAGGAGATCACCGCGCTTAACTTTATCTCCCACGTTCACGACAGGGCGCTGATGAAAAGCTGTAAATCCATTAGTACGAACAAAGTTTACGAGTGGGTATTCTGTCTTACCCTTCTTACCTTCAACGACAATCTTACGAGCATCAGAGGCGATAACTTCTCCTTCTTCTTTAGCGAGAATAAGACGTCCAGTGTCTCGTGCTGCAGCTTCTTCAATACCAGTAGCTACAAGTGGAGCTTCCGGGATAATACAAGGCGTTGCTTGCTTCTGCATGTTACTTCCCATGAGCGCACGGTTAGCATCATCGTGATCAAGGAATGGGATCATGGATGTCGCAATAGAGAAAGCTTGATCCGGTGCTACATCAATAAAGTGCACATCTTTCTTTGGCACAATAGATGGACTTCCCTCTTTACGAACTTCTACGCTTTCAACGGTAATAGCGCCATCATCGTCATATGGTGTTGCGGCATGAGCGATGTTGTACTTCTCCTCTTCAAGCGCATTAAGGTAGAGGATTTCTTTGGTGATTTTTCCATTCACTACTTTAGCGTATGGAGTTTCAATCATTCCGAAATCATTAATACGAGCATAGGTTGCAAGACGAAGAATAAGACCAATGTTTGGTCCTTCTGGTGTATGAATAGGACAGAGACGTCCGTAGTGACTAGGGTGCACATCACGCACTTCAAAACCTGCACGCTCACGAGTAAGTCCACCGGGACCGAGGGCTGAAAGTGTGCGGAGATGTTCGAGCTCCTGCAAGATATTTTCCTGCGCCATAAACTGTGAGAGCTGGTTCGTAGTGAAGAATTCTTTCACTGACGCTTGAAATGGACGAGGGTTGATGAACTGAATAGGTAAAGTTGAAGTTGCATCAATAGTAGACATGCGGTCCTGGATGTTGCGCTTCATACGAGCCATACCAACACGCATTTTCTGTTGAAGCATTTCTCCCACAAAACGAACACGGCGGCTTCCTAGGTGATCAATATCATCAGGAAGCGCACCAGGAGTGTTGTTGAGCTCTACTACATGCTTAGTGATAAGTGAAATGTCAGTAAGATTAAGTGTGCGGATAGCGAGTGTTTTTTCATCAAGCCCTAAGTTAAAACGCTTGTTAAAACGGAAACGGCCAACTGGTGAAATATCGTAGCGTTCAGTTTCAAAAATAGAATTTACGAAATCACGCGCATTGTCCGCAGTAGCCAAATCTCCATCACGCATGCGTTTGTAGATTTCAATATATGAATCTGACTTTGTCTTAGCAGTATCCTTAGCAAGAGTGAGTTCAAGCACTTTCTTGAAATGCTCATCCCCTTGAGCCAAAGCCAAAATATCAGAATCTGTTTCAGCTCCCATAACACGAAGGAGTGAGGTTACTGGGAACTTGCGCTTACGATCGATACGTACATACATAGCACCATCTGGATCTGATTCAAACTCAATCCATGCGCCGCGAGAAGGAATAACACGAGCACCAAAGTAACCACGCCCCTTTACTTCTTCAAGCGTGAAGAGCACACCGAAAGAACGAGCAAGCTGTGGCACAATAACACGCTCAACACCATTAATAACGAATGTTCCGTGATCAGTCATGAGTGGGAAATCAACCATGAAGATTTCCTGCTCTTTCTTGGAGTTAATGCTCTTGTTAGTGAGACGCACGATAGTGCGAAGTGGTGCCTCGTAGGAGAGCTTGTTGGCTTTCGCGTAGTGCTCATCATACTTTGGTGTCCCTAGCTCAAAGCTAACGAACTCCAACATAAACTTTTTGTCAGAGTAGTCTTTTATAGGAGAGAATTCTTTGAAAATTTCTTTGAGTCCCTCTTCTACCATCCATTTATATGACAGTACCTGAGGCTCTACAAGATTCGGAAGCGTGGTGAGCGGCTTTTTAAAGCGCCCGAAATACTTTTTCTCCATGGTTTTTGGGAAATATATTATTGAAAATTATTATGGCTTTCTCCTTCCTCACACACAAAAAAAGAAAACTGCCCCGTCCTCCAATAGGGGCTTTTTGTTCTCACTTTTTGTTATTTACAACGTTGCACTTTGTTTTGCAGATGAAAGTTGAGCTTCCACCTGACGACTTATGGAGTAACCTTTATCCATAACACAATCAGTAGGTTAGGGCAGATTATACGCGGAAAAATGGCTATGTCAAGCATTTTTTGCCAAATTTGGGGATAATTCCCTATTACTTCACTAACACTGCTTTAAGTATGCTTCTTCCCGTCCTTACTAGTAGTTTTTCCCGTTTTCCAAGCCTCTATTTTCTTATGATCTCCCTCAACCAACACCTTGGGCACCACATACCCCTTACCCTTATATACAAAAGCTTCGGGGCGGGTATACACTTCAGAACTTGAAACCCGATACTCCTCTACTGACTCAAGGTTACCGAGTACCCCCTTTACCCTTCGAGAAATACTATCAAGTACAATCATGGCCGGTAACTCCCCTCCTGTAAGGACATAAGGGCCCACCGAAAGTTCTTCTGCTTTTAGTATTTTCTGCACTCGTGCATCTATCCCCTCGTAACGCCCACAAATCAAAATGATGTCGGTATACTTCTTTACCGTTTTCTCTGCTATGTCGGATGAAAACTGTATGCCAGAGGGCGAGAAGAAAAAGACCTTTGCTTTTTTGCTATCTTTTATTTTTTTATACGCTTTTTCTACTGCCAAGAGCACTGGCTCGGCACGTATAACCATACCAGGCCCTCCTCCATACGGGCGGTCGTCCACAATTTTAGAAACATTGCCATCCGGCCACACCTTTCGGTACTTACCCTTCACAAACTCACGAGGATTATAGAACGAGACTTTTATCTTCTTCTCTTTCTGTGCCCGCGCCAAAATAGACTCATGTAGATATGAATCAAAGCTTTCGGGGAAAAGTGTAATAATATGAAAATGCATATAAAAAACCGTGGAATCACCATACCACGGTTTTTTATATTTGTCTTTATACATTCGCCTTAGTAGGCTCAGTACTTCTTCACTCTCGCTCAGTCGTTTTCTTATTTTAGATAGTCCCCTCTTTGAGCCCCTCAATGACTTCATCTACGCTTGAGGCGGAAGCGCCAACAACTTGGCGGCCTTCTGGCTCATTAATCTTGAGATTAACGCGGGCATTGTTCTTCATACCAACAACACGTAGGAGGGTGCGGATTGCCTTGGCAGTATTGCCCGAGCGCCCAATCACCTTACCCATATCGTTAGGATCAACATCAAGGGTGAGGAGTACCCCCATCTCATCCACTGTTCTATTAATCTTAACCGCACTTGGGTTATCAACTAACGACTTAACAACGTGTTCTAGAAATGCTGCATCTTGTTCTGTCATAGGTATGTATTGTCAAATTATAGTGTTAATACGATGAGTGACAATGGAGGCTCATCAATAACCCTCATTATATGAAAATTAGCCCAAAAGACAATCCCGCTCTCCCTTACGGGAGAGCGGGTGCCTTAATTTTAATTTAAGCAACTACTTCTGCTACTGGAGCCTCTTTTGTAGTTTCTGCTGGAGCTTCCTCTACTACTACTTCTGGGGCTACTGCTTCTTCTGCTACTGGAGCTTCAGGAGCTTTTGCAGCTGGAGCTTCTTGCTTTGGTTCATCCTTAACCTCCTTAGCTGGAGGGGTCTTCTTAGGAAGAACGTTCTTTTTCTTGCCTTCTATAATTTTCTCAGACACAAGGAGATTATGTACGGTGTCAGTTGGCATAGCCCCAACACTCATCCAATACTTAATGCGGTCAGCTTGCATAACTGGCTTATTAAAACGTGGGTCATAGTTCCCAAGCACCTCAAGCACCTTACCGCTCTTTGTTGAGTTGAGGCGGTCAGTCAAAACCACACGAAAATTAGATTCGTGCTTGCGGCCAACGCGTTGTAGTCGTATTCGTAACATAAAGGGAACCTTACCAAAAAAGGAGGTTTAGGTCAAATCATAAAAAGAGGCCACCCTTCGGAGGCAGCCTCAAAGGCGCGTGTTGCAATGCCCGACTGGGCACATGAGTAGCGCCGGCAATACTATAACGCCAAAAACCCTACCCGCAAAATAAAAAGGCGACAGTCCCACGAAGGGGCTGTCGCCAAGCCGGCTCAAGAGAACTATGCTCGGGCTAAACGAGCAAGAGCGCGGTTGCACACTTACCTTAAAACACATGGTCATCATAGTCAATGCCATTTTTTCGTGCTAATCTAGTGCTCTATATATATGAATGCTAAGACGGCTAGTAAGTCCCCAGAATCGGCAGAAGGCACCATCTCAATCACCAGCAAAGGAGTTGGGTATGTCTCTATAGAAGGGCGAGAAGATGATGTAGAAATCCCCGCGGACAAGACGGGGGTAGCGCTGCATGGGGACACAGTTAAAATCAATATAACTGGCAAAAACTATTACAACCGTACTGTTGGAGTCGTTACTGAATTAATCTCCCGCCGCAAGACTCGCTTTTCCGGAACGGTAGTTAGCGAAAAAGGCAGTACGTTTATCGTGGCTGACAACCGCAAGGTTCATGTCACTTTTCAGACTAAAGACGTAGTAACCCCAAACACCAAGGTGTACTTTGAGTTAGTTTCTTGG
This sequence comes from uncultured Candidatus Saccharibacteria bacterium, assembly GCA_964385825.1. Classification (GTDB taxonomy): domain Bacteria; phylum Patescibacteriota; class Minisyncoccia; order Phycocordibacterales; family JAKFXT01; genus JAKFXT01. The sequence continues at coordinate 14,426 of CAYLPX010000001.1, read as the reverse complement.
GAGAAAAAAACTGACGCTCCACAGGTGCATATCCTCAAGGTAATAGGTGAAAAGGGAGAAAATAATGCCGAAATGGAAGCTATAGTACTCGACCGTGGTTTCTCCCCCACCTTCTCACCTGAAGTTGAAGCCGAGGCCGATGAAATTAAAAAAGGGGCAGACACTGATCTACAAGCTGAAATAGCAAAGCGGCGTGATATGCGTGGTGTACTCACCATGACCATAGATCCCTTTGATGCCAAAGACTTTGATGACGCTATATCCTTCCTACGCCTACCGAATGGCCACTATGAAATCGGTATCCATATCGCCGATGTCTCCCACTACCTTCGCCATGGATCATATCTAGACAAGGAAGCAGTGAAGCGCGCTACTTCTGTATATCTTGTAGACCGTACTATCCCTATGCTCCCTGAGGTGCTCTCGAACGATCTTTGTAGTCTCAACCCAAACGAAGACAAACTCGCCTTTTCCGCTATTTTTGAAATGGATGATATGGGGAAGGTATATACCAAATGGTTTGGACGCACGGTTATTAACTCCACCAAACGTTTTACTTACGAAGAAGCTCAGGAAAGCATAGTAGGTAGCAGCGAGCTCCACCGCACAGAACTTACTATTCTCAACAACATAGCGAAAAAGCTCAGTGTTGAGCGAACCCGCAAAGGAGCCATTTCTTTTGAACAAGATGAGGTTAAATTTGTACTTGATGAAAAGGGAGTACCTATCAAAGTTATCCGAAAGGTACGCTTTGATGCCCACAAACTCGTTGAGGAGTTTATGCTTCTCGCTAATCGTGAAGTAGCATTCTTTATTAATGAACATCATAAGAAGAAACATGGTGAAAAAGAGAATCCTCTTTTCCTTTACCGTATCCACGACGTACCCAACACCGAGCGAATCGGTGACTTAGCACTTTTTGTGAAAGCACTTGGCTACGATTTACACATGAAAGATAACCATGTTACCGGACAAGAGCTCAATGCACTTTTTAAACAAGTTGAGGGGAAGCCTGAGGAAATGATGATTAAGACTGCTGCCGTACGTTCTATGGCCAAAGCTATCTACTCGGTCAACAATATTGGTCACTATGGACTAGCTTTTGATTACTACACTCACTTCACCTCCCCTATCCGTCGCTATCCTGATGTGTTGGTACACAGATTACTTGCGCAGTACCTAGAAGGTAAAGATGTGCCGCAACAAGAATTCTCTCGCCTTGAAAAATTAGCTGCCACTACCACCGAAGCTGAAATCCGCGCCGCCGAAGCAGAACGTGAGAGTATTAAAATGAAACAAGTTGAGTACATGAGTAGCCGAGTTGGTCAAACCTTTGATGGAACTATTTCTGGAGTAACTGAATGGGGTATGTACATAGAAGAGAAAGAGACCAAAAGCGAAGGCATGATTCGTCTTAAGGATATGCAGGACGACTACTACTCACTCGACCAAAAGAACTATCGTCTCATCGGGGAGCGTACCAAGAAAACATACTCACTTGGCGACAGTGTTAAGTTCCAAATAGTCGGCACCGATGTGGAGCGCCGTATGATAGATTTAAAACTGGTTAAGTAAACAAAAAACCCGCAGGCTGTGCCTGCGGGTTTTTTGTTTACTGTGCTGACATTTCCAGCTTTTCAATATCCCAGATTTCATGACCAATCCTATCTTCAATATCCTTAAGGTCACGACGAAGTTCTTCTTCTCTTTGGCGCTCTTCCTGAGTAGGATCTTTAGTGATACGATCGCGCTTTAACATTTCTATTTCGCGCTCTATGTCTCTACGAAGTACTGCAAAACCACGGCGTACTGATTCCTGTGCTTCGCCAACTTCTTTTAGTACAAGCTTATGCTTCCTGCGAGCACGAAGTGCGTGGTAAACCATAAGGAAGAAGAGGCCGATCACAATCATGATTAGAATGAACACAGTAATCAAATACAATGTCTCATAACTAATGCGGGTTACTCCGAAAACTAATGCCGCGCGAGCCACTGTCATTTCTATTTGGGACGATGGTGGGCTACTTATATCCCCAAGACGCGCCTGTGTCCAAAGAATATATTTTCCAGGAGAGAGGAAGGTGTTGTGCCTATAGAACCATTCACCCTTCTTATCCGAAGTGACTTCATAGCTTGTTGTTTCGCCGGTTGAAAGGTTCTGTGAGAAAATCGTGACAGCAGTATCTTTGTTTTCTGTTTTGCCGCCTATGTAGAATATTTCATTATTTGAAACATTACGCGAAATAGTCGTAACATAGGGAGGAGCCAATTCTACCGTTCCACCCCTATCTTCCGCTGCATACACCTTGCCTCCTGCAATTAGTGAAAGTATTGTGAGCCCAACAAAAGCGAAAGCAATGGCAACCGTTCCATACTTACTCTTATACCGCTTAAGCTCCTCAAGCTGACTCCTAATATGGTCTGGTAATTCTTTTGATACACGGCGCCCCTCTGCATGATCGTGACGACGCTTAAAGTAAACCACTCCGTACGCAAGGAGAGCTATAAGTACAAGCAAAAGAAGTACCGTTACTGTCCATGGAAGTGCTATGCTTCCAACCACCAAACCATCTTCACTAGTAAAGCCGATAACCGCATCCGAAATCGTGAGACGCTTTATAACTTCCTGATAATTCCCAGCCTTATCATACGCTCGTACAAATACATCATACGATCCAGGCTCCATCTTTTGTGCTACATACGGACTATCTACTTCTATAAAAAGGGATTGATCGTCTTTCTTCTCAGTACCCTGTGGTTGTAGCGGTACAATCTTCAGCTCATAGTGATCTATCCCTGAACTTTGATCAGTAGTACCGAACTTAATAATTGGGTCTCGGGTGCTCGTGCGAGCGGCTGGCAAAATACTTATGGGAAACTGTGCTGGTGGCTCGCTATCTATACTTACTGCAAAATGCGTCACACCACCCCACACTCCATCACGCAAAGCTTTGATATGGAAGTAATGTCGCCCATCGGGAATATTCTTATAGACTATTTGTCCTCGCTTACCATCCCCACTATCATCCGGCACCGTTACAGGATCCTCATTAAAAATATAACTATAATTCTGCACTTCTTCACTGTTGGCCCAGCTTAAAATAGCTGAGGGATTCGCATACCAGATACCCTGGTTCGGATGTGTTTCTGACACTACTTGAGGACCTGCTGGGGGAGGCAAAATAAGTGTATAAAGTGCGTCTTCCTGGTGACGCAAATCATTAGTCCCCTGCCCATCATTGAGGAGCACTTTTGAATTATCGGTCGAGAAACGAACTATGGCCGTTCCAACCGAACGGACCCTGAAGGTAAGCGTTGCCACAAGGGCATTGTTCACATTAATTCCCCGTGGAATCCCCCCCTGAAGTCTTACCTGCCCCGTTGCATTGTTAAACTGTGGTTGACTCGTCCAAACAGAAATAACAGAGAGATTGGTCTTGGGAGTAACTAACTGGAGCTTATCCGGAGGAAATCGCAAATCTACATCAAGTGCATTTACTGATTTACCTTCAGTATTAAGTAATATCTGCACATCAAAGGTGCTACCCACAGTAAAAGCCCCTGAAGTTGGGCTAAGCATAAGCGACCCTGCGCTTACAGAGCCCGCAAAACCAAAAAAGAAAAATAAGCCTCCTAGAAAAGAGAAAACATACCTATGTAGTACCCTTGTGGCTATCGAGTGAGTGTTAGTAGGATTCATGGGTCAACCCCTGCCTTCGGTGATAGAAAAAGAACAGAATACCGAACACGGTTACAATTAGTATACCTAATGTCCATGGATTCTTAAACCAACTATTTCTCGCTTGTGGTGATAAGTCAGCCCGCGTACGTAATTCCTTAATTGAGAAATTACCTTCTCTATCGACTGCTTTTAGATATACATAGGAGGCTAATGTTTGATCAGAGAGAGGGCTTGGATTTTTTATCACCTTAAAGTCACTATCTTTTTCAACTTCAATTATAGACTCCCGTGACGACTTTTCAAGTAACTCGAAGTGGTCAATTCCGCTCCCCTCATCCTTCCCCGCAAATACAATAAAATATGCTCCATCAAACATGGCTTCATTTTGAACAATATCTAGTCGAGTAATAATGGGCGGTGTTGTATCCTTTGAAGCTTTATCTTCTTCAGTCTTACTCACAGTCCCCTTAACTTCAATATTCATTTGTAGTGGACTTAGTACTATTGGTGTTCCCTTACCATCATTTTTATATGCAATACCGGCGCCCGCTATATGAGTGCTTCCAGCCTTACTTGCGGTGAACAGTATTGTGATAACATTTCCCACAGCATTAGTCCCCTTTGGAATAATTCCTGAAAACAAAATACTTCCCCGCTTTGCAGCGGCATCATGTAGGTCGGCACTTTTTATCCATGTTGAAACTATAGAATCCCCATCAAGAATAGCTGTGGGAGTCAAAAACTCTGGATCAAAACTGTAAGATCCTTCAAAGGCATTAATGGGGGTGCCTTCAGTATTAAGCGTTAAAGGAACTTTGATTTTTCCTCCCACCCCCAGCTCTACCTTGTTTTCATTAAATCCAAGAGACGCAGCAAACAATACTTGTGGCAAAAACAAGAAACTAAGTACGATAATTTTTAAATAAGTGGTAGTAGTCATAGTTATCGTGGTTTTTCATGCCAATAATATGCCATGATACTAAAGTCATAGATATCAACCTTGCCATCTTTATTTAAATCAACGCGAGTTGGTGGATTATCTTTATCGAACCAGTAGTACATAATGGAAAAGTCCACAATATCTATATACTGATCACAGTTAAGATCTGAAGCTTCTTTACATTCCCCTGCTGGCTTAGTAAGCGGTGGTACATAATTTATAAGTGGCCCACCACCTCCCCCTCCAGTATTAGATCCACCACCATTGCTCCCACCAGTGCCTCCAAGTGGTGTAGCTGAAACTTCACTTGAGGTGGCTATATAGTTACCAAAAAAATCCTCCGTACGAAACACAAAATAATATGGTGTACTGTTAGTCAGCCCACTCATAGTCGTACTGGTTATATTCCCCACACTACTGTAGGTATAAGGACCACCAGAAACTGTACTTTTACCAATCGTATATCCACCGACCGTCCACCCCAAAAATCCAGAGCTACTACTCCACGAAAGTGCCACCGTGGTATCCCCCGGTGTTGCAGAAAGTGTTCCCGTGCGTACTAATGGGAAGTATAAAAAGCCTGTCTTTACACCAAAATCACTAGCGGTGCTCTCCCCTATTGAAGGTTGCGCAAGTACCCCCTGAAGTTGAAAGGTTGTGGAGGAAGCATAGCCAGCTGGGGCAATAACGGGATCTTTTACTTTAAACTGAGTGCCCGTATAATCATCGGCAAAAGAAATAATAGGAGTAACAAAAAGTAGCGAAACTCCTGCACTAATTAAAATCTTTTGAACTCCGTGCAGCATGTAGGACTCATGTTAATTGGTCGCGGGTGCATTGTTTACGTTGAATGGAGAAACTTCCAATATCTTGTCTTGTTTCATGCTATAGAGAATAGCTTTACCACTCTTGCTATAAAGTAGTACTTTATCCCCTTTTTCAGCTCGAGTGAAAAAAGCTTGATCCTTTAACTTGGCCGGATCTGAAACAGTAGCAAGAGTTGGTTGTTCATCCGCTGGCAGCACCATATGTCTACTCACTAACTTTATAGTAGCTTGCAATTCCTTTGCAGCATCAGCTTGTGGGTCACGATTTGCTTTCTTATAGAAGTACACTGAGGTACCAATAGCTCCAATTAAGAGCAGAATTAGCAACAAGGAGCCAGGGGAGCGCTTAAGTAGATAGCGCAAGGTTATAAAAATACGCGCCATAAGCCCCCTCTTCCGTACGGGGATTGATGATGGGCGCACATCATTAAACACAGGGGGGTTCTCTCTTACTTCATTTTCAATTGGAGCTTCTTCTGCTACCCTTTGTGTTTGCTTGTGTTTGCTTAGAATACTTTTTACCATACTGCTTGAGCTATAGAGTGCGAATTAAATTACTATGAAGCTAGTATACCAAAGGGAGACTTGCTTATCTATACAGAAAAACTACTGAAAAAATACTAATCCTCTATCATTTCTTTATAAGTCTCATTTGAAACTTCTTGGAGTATAGACTCAAGATCTTCAAAGTTTTTCCCCTCAGTCATAATACAGAACACATATGGTTCATCTCTCCCCTGACCATATACCACGCCACAATCATGTAACTGATGAAGCATTACTGTGCCACTTAAGTCAGTGATAGTTCGCTCTCCAAACTTATGTGCAACCTTAACTGTCTTTGGTAGAAGCGCTGTTGCACCATTAGTATAAGATGCTTGAGCTAGTATAGAGAGCAATTGATTTGAATATTCTTTACTAATATACGAAGCGTTATACAGAACTCGGAACACACCCGCAAATGAGCGAGCAGTAGTAGGATTTTCCTTTAGGGAATTTGGCTTGTCTTTTGAGTCCAGACTAAGCGCCTGCATAATCCTATCCAAAAACTCATTAGGATAGTAGTCATAGAGAGTTTGCGCCGCGTTATTATCAGAATACTGCAGCGCATAGGTAATAAGCTCATTAATAGAGTATGACTTACCAGCAACTAATGTTTGGAGAGTCTTTACATATTCACCCTGATTGAGGTTTGGCCCGCCACGATAGACAATTTTTTGATTAAGAATTTGTGGTTCTACCTCGGCTAACTTATATGCCCCTACAGCTAATGGCACCTTAAGTAGGCTCGCCATATAATATTCTTCTGCTTCATTTACTCCGGCAAAACGGGTGGTAATGAGATCGCGCACAAATACTGAAACCCGAGTTGCCTTACCTGTCTTTTGATATCCCTGGATTAAGATATCTAATTTATTTTGAAGTGCGGTTAGTTTGTCCCCCTTTGCATCATAAAGGTCACAGTTGAGATTTTTCTTTATGAACTTAAACTGAAGTACGCACGAAGAATCACTACTTGGAACCCCTCCAAAAAAGGAAAAAGGTACTCCACAAATCATTCCGAACAAAACCAAAATGCCTGCCTTTACCACTCTTTTCCTATACAATTTGAGCAACATTTCCTTCATGGCTTATGAGTATACCACCCGTCCTTACACATGGGTACCTATTGGCTAGGGGTGTCTCCCCCACTTGGCTCTGGAGTCTCAGGCTCTGCCGAAGTGGCAGGTGGACTTGGCTCAATACCCGCCTCTACCGTACTAGCTGAACTACTTGAGGTACCCCCTGACTCACTGGCAGTTGAACTTGCTGTTTCTGCTGTCGCAGTACTTGACGAAGTTATATTAGTCGGTGTTGTAGTTGCAGTGTTATCGCTCGGTGGAGCAGTTCCCTCCCCCTCTTCATACGCAGCATTTCTTTCAGTAAAGTTTTTTGCCCCCTTAACTGCTATAGCTATCCAACTAAAGTGAATGTCCTCTGGCGCTTTTTCACTTAGGCGAATAGTGAAGCCATGTACTGACTTATTAGTAATAAGATACCGGATATTTCCTGCAAGGATGAGATCACCCGTACTTGTTGCATCAGTATCAGAGAGGGTCATAGAAGCACTCACAATTGGCTGCTCAATGTAGTCCTTATCAAAGGCGACAACTACACTCTTAGCACCCTTTGCAACTGTCGCGAACCCAGCAGTATCTTTAGTGAAGTAAGGAGTACCTATAAAGATAGTGTCATTCAAGAATGAAGTGGTGCTACCGATACTACCGATAGTATCTACCGTAAGTCCTCCACTAAAGACGCCTACACCATTTATCGCAAGTCCGCTTGAAAGAGTAAACTGTGTACTTGTTGCTGTTGAAGTTCCAACCACGGTATTTACCGTACTAGTTCCAAAAGCACTGAGCACATTCGCTAGAAGATTCAGATTAGCACTACTGAAGTTACGGACTGACACATCTCCACCAAAGAGAACATTGCCAAGCATATCTATAATAAGTGCTGGGCCATCAACTATAGTGCTTGCCGTATCAGTTGCAGTTGTAGTAGCAACTTCATCTGTAGTTGTAGCACTTGAAGTAGCGATAGCAAGTAGAGAAGAAGTGGTTGAAGTCGCTACCCCACGGAGGGTGATTTGCAACTTACCATCATCCCCTATACTGATAACGAAGTTACCAAGTGTTAAGCTGTTTGTTTCAACGCTCTTAGCTTTAACAGTATCAACATTAAGGGTAAGTCCCGTGATAGATCCTGCATCAACATGAGTAGCACTAAGAAGATTGGTTATAATTTCTGGAGAAATAACTTGTGAAGTAGCCGCTACGCGATCAGTGAAGATTTCTGACTTAGCAGCTACACCCTTTTCACGTTCATTCCTAAGAGCAGTGAGGAAGGCAAGTACCTGATCAGCTTTGCGATTCTGGCTCAAGATAAAGCCTGTTGAGGAAGCCATAGTGAGAGGGTCGGCTGAACTACTTGTAGCAATAATAAGCCCAGTTGCATCCTGAAGAGATACAAGGGTTGCACTTCTATCCTGCCACTCTGCCATCACCTCATCAACATTTGATCCATTGTAATCAATGAGATTAACGAACATCATGATAGAAGTACACATGCGACCTTTAATGACAAACTCGCTTTGTGGACACTCCTCAAACTTAGAAGGATCTATAGTTTCAAGTGCCTTACCAATAACACGACCGGAAAGTGTTGCTTTCATGGCGTAGCCTGGAACAGAAGCCGCGGTAAGGAAATCTCCAGCTTTTATCATACCGTTTTCTGTTGACACCTTAACAGGAACACGTCCAACGAGTGCAATTGGATATGATCCTTTGGTGTATGCACCAGTTACAAATCCAGGATCAGTTGAAACAACACCGAGAACATCTGGTTGATACTGATATTTGGTACGCTTCACTCCATGGTTATACTTTGGATCTAGAGAAACCACCTCACCAAAATCAAGATTATCCTCAGAAGTGTAACGTTCAGCTAAGTCAGCACCTGAGGTATTGATAGTTGAACCCGATGCTCCATACACATCACCCGATGACGAGACTCGAAATATTGAAAGTCCATCTGATTGCAAGTCAATCAAATTAATATCCTTAGTTACGCCTACTTCTGTGAGTGTAGGAGTTACCAGTTGACGCAGAGGGATCATTGGCGTTGCTCCATTACCCATCCACACATCTTCTTGTATACCTCCATAACTTGGGAACGCACGTTTGAAGTGAAATGTTACTTGAAGCCACGTATCACCGGTTGTAGGATTAATCTTTTGTCCTGGCTTTTCAATCACACGAGGAGTTGCTGTCGCAAGTTGAGAGGCAGTTGGTGCTGTACGCACTTCAGCAGAAAGTGCGTCAAACGTTCCCCCTTTTGCTTTCCATGTAAGTACAGAATTACTATCCAAATCTGGAATATTGATTTGCTCAGTAGTGAACTTACCATATGATGCCCAACCACCATCATACTCATACACCTGCGTGGAAGAGGCAGTTGAAGACGCAGCTCCACCGATCACTATAAACTTACCGTTATCAAGTTGGAAGGTAGTAGCTCCAGGACCAACTGTTGCGTAGGTGTTGATAGCACTTGCACCAGCAGTATATGAAATACCAGTTGATGGTCCAGAACCAGTACCGCCAGTAAGACCGGAAACCCATACTCCGATTCCACCATTTACTCCTTGCCCTGTAAGGTTAGTGGTATATGCTCCTTCGTTTTCTAAATAGTGTTGCGTCTTTACCGTTGATGTTGCACCTGCCCAAAGCGCAGTCCAAGTGCCATCAGGTCGTGGGAAGATGACGTTACTTTCAAAACGAATATTATTACCAGGAAGTGTAGTTGCAGGCCCCGCTACAATCTTTGGACCGTTGGTTGCATTAATAATACTTGTAGTTGTTTTAGACAAACAACCAGGAGAAGAACCTGATCCAGCGCCGTTCGCTTGGTTATAGAGCCATGTTCCATCACTTCGCTGGAAAAGTGTTGCTCCAGGACCACCAAATGCCGCTAAGGCTACTCCAGTCATAGTACGAAATGTCATCTGATAAGGGTCAAATAATTGTACAGTTGTCGCCCCCGCAGAACACGTATCAGCAGACACACCTGTGTTCACCATAAACGTTCCATTTGGAAGTGGGATTGCGAAAGATCCGGCACCAACAGCAACAGCGTTCGTATTAGGTCCTGTCATCATGGTTTCGGTTAGAGGATCATAGATAGAGGAAGTGGTGAGATAGTTACCATGAATAATAAGTACACGGCCATTTGGAAGTGGGATAGCAAGTGCCCCACGACCTGAAGTTCCAGTAAGGTTTGGCCCCGTAGCAAAGGTATTCGCAACAGGATCATACACTACAGTAGTGGACGTTGCTCCAGATCCCGCAGAGTTAACCGCAGTACCAAGTGTGATGAGGAATTTCCCGTCCGTACGCTTAAATGCAAGCACTCCAACTCCAATATTGACGTTAATTCCATAGGCCGCTGGTACCGTACCAAGATTAGTAATAGCTTTAGTATCAGGATCATATACTTGCGCATTCGGAGTAGAAGTTGATCCTGCAATAATCACATACTTACCATCTGGTCGCTTCATGACAACAGACGATGAGGCTACTCCGACTTTAAGTGAGGTAGAGGTAGCGAACGCTCCATCATATAATTGCGTTGCTCCAGAGTTTGCGTTAAGTGTCCTAAAATATTCATTATTTGAACTTTGTACAAGTGAAAGTCCAACGGTTCCATCAGTTTTATTGGTAATGTTATACATTATTGGGGAAGAGGGCGATGTAGAAGAATTACCAAATGTAAATGTCGTACGCTTATAAAGATTAGTATTATTTATCGCTACATAGTGAAGTACTGGATCAAGTACGTTTCTAAGATAACGGGTAATCCCCGCCTTTCGCATACCCCACTCTTGATCCAAAAGATATGGTAACCCACGTTTAAAGGTTGCTCGGATCTGTACTCTATTTTGAGTAGTTATCGTGTTATCAATTAAATCACCATTCTTAGCGACCGACTTATACGAACCGCTACATGAACCTGTTCCTGTTTTGACTTCAAAGGTTACCCTCCCCTCTCCTGAAGAATCAAAACCAAGCGTTGAGTTTGCATTTAATCCAGTTGCCACCATACAATCACTTTCATACACCCCAGCTTGTGGACCACTTGTCTGACTTCCTCCTACAACGTACCCCATATCATAAAGGTCCATCGCTGTTGATCCACCGCCACGTGTAATTGCATACGTTCCATCTGGCCTTAGGAATACAGTAGACGAGGTAGCGATGGCCGTTGCTAATGTAGGACCGGCTGTAAAACCAGCAGCAACTGTTACATTTGAAGGATCAATAATAGTCGTTGCTGTTTGCCCACCCCCACGAAGTAGCAGATAGCTTCCATCCTGCCTCCAAACTGCCTGAGCACCATCAGTAAGATCTGTTGCTGGTCCCACAGAAAGACTAGTGAATGTTCCGACCCCTGAGTTGGTAGTAGAAGCAGTAGTTGCCGGATTATACAAGGTAGAGACATTAGCGGCTCCACTTATAATAAGGAATGTTCCATCGCGAAGTTGTATTGAGAAAGCTCCACTACGAACTGTTGGTGCATTGGTTAATGTAAGTGCACTACTATTCGCACCCGTTCCAGAAGTCAGGAGGTTTTGCGTATAGAGAAAGGCTGAGGTTGAGTTACCACCGGCAAATATAAGGAATGAACCATCAATACGACGGAGTGCGTGCGCGCCAGATCGAATAGTAGCAGGTGAGGTAGGACCAGCAGATGAAGTATTGGCCACTGGATCATAAATCGCCGTACCCGTTGAACCTCCACAGTAAACAACATACTTACCATCATCTCTTTGGATTGCAAAACTTCCATCAGCTGCAGTACAAGAAAGCGTTGGTCCAGCAACTGCAGTCGTTGTACCAAATGGATCAAAGATAGTAGTTTGCGTAGTTGATGCACCATGTACGAGAAGGTATCTACCATCAGGTCGTCGTACGGAAAGCGCTCCACCTCCAGCTCCCACCGCTCCTGTAGCTACCGTGTAGCTTTGCATAGTTGGGTTATTACCATTCCACACTGATGCAGTGAAGGTACTGCCTCCATGGATAATGATATACCCTCCATCATCTCGTAGAACAACATGGCTTCCAGAATACACATTGGCGGCAGTAGTAGTAGCTGCTGGACTTGAGGCAGTTCCCTGCCCTGAACTTGGTATTGACCCGCGACTTAATACCACATCGTTACCAGAAGCTGCTGTATTAGTGAAGGTAGAACCTGTGTAGTTAAAGTCCGAAGTTAATCCAGTAGAGTTTGTGCTCTTAACTATGTCGCTCGTTGCTCCATTAATCGTGAGTCCTCCATTATTGGCAAATACAGCCTTGTCTACCCCACCGGTTTGAAGTTGCAAAATGTTTCCAGTTCCACGCTGATCAAACACCCCAACTGGTGAAGCAGAAGAAGTGGAAGAAGCTGAGAACACTGCCCATGGAGTAGTGGTACCAAGACCTAAACGAGTATTAGTGTTATCCCATACGAAACTTTGTTCATTGGCGCCGAATGAGCCAGCACTGTAGAACTGAACTCCCTTACTGCTTCCAGCTGGAGCCGGGAGTGAACCATCATCCGTTCCACACATCACGTTTCCTGAGCTATCCGTCTGGAGGAGTTGGCCAGCTGCTGAACAGTTAAGTGATGAGAGTAAAAGTCCCTGTGAACTAGCGAGCCCAACAAAAGTTGATGTTGCATTCGTAGCATTGAACGCCTTAGCACTCATTCCACCAACAAATGAAGAAGTGGCTTGGGTATTGAGAAGTAACGCACCACTCGTTGCTACGGTAAGTAATGTTGAAGTCGCATCAAGTGCGTCACTTGAGGTACCAATATAGAGGTTACCTGCAGCAAAACGAAGGAAGCCATGTGTCTTGTTCTGCCCACCAGTTTGAGTTACATCTGAAAGTACGAGCTGTGGAGCGTTAGCGTTTGCATTGGTTATTTGAAGGGCCCAGTTTGGTGTTGAAGTACCGATACCAATATATCCATTGTTATTAGTACCATCTATAACAAACGCAGGACTACTACTGCCAGAATTTGAAACCGAAAATGCAGGATTCCATGGTCCCATTTCTACAGATAACTTAGCCCATGGGGTGGTAGAACCCACACCGATCAAACCTGAAATATTGTTAGCTCCTCCGGAAATAATAGATAATGTCGAAAGTGATGAGGTGGCAAATGTTGAGCCTGAACTTGTAGCAAGGTATAAGTTTCCACCAGCATTTCTAAATGCCCAATGACTATTAGTAAGTGACGATGGATCAGATAGGACTAACTGCGGCACAGTTGAAGAAGCGAGTTGAAGAAGCCAACTAGGAGTAGTAGTACCAACTCCAATTGAACCAGTAGGTTTAATAAGCATTTTAATTGAGGAAGAAGCTAGTCCCCCTGTTGTAAACCGAATTTCCGCTAAAGGATTAGTTGTAGAAGCGGTTCCAAGAAGAAGGGCTGTATCTGAACTATAGAGATATGTATCAAGTGGGTTTCCAGCATTTTGAAGCGCTTGACTATACCCTGAACCATTGATACCTAAATTACCGTAATACGTACTTTCTGTTCCAATGTTTGATGTAACTACAAAATCAGATGAAGCTGATACTCCTGCATTTCTATTTTGCACATTCACCTGCATGTAGTTATCAATATTTCCCGTAAAGAGTCCAGCCGTTACTCCACTACTACCAACGTCCGATGTAAATCTAGCCAAGGTTGGCGAGGTTGTACCGATGCCAACATTCCCTGTAGCACTAATTGTTAAGTAGGTTGACGTTGAAGTAAGGGCGTCACTACTGGTTCCAAAGTAGAAGTTACCGTTGGCGAAACGGATAATACCGTGCTTAGCATCAGTTCCCCCATTTGGATCAGTAAGTGCAAGCTGTGGGGCAGTGCTTGATGCAAGTTGTAATAGCCAACGAGGAGTGGTAGTGCCAAAGCCAGTGTAACCTAAGCCATACATATACACAGACTCATTGTTGAAATAGGCGTCAGTTGATGAAGCGAAACCTACCCCTCCACCAGATGCTGCTCCCCCACTTACATCATTAGCACAGAAAAGATTTCCTGATGCATCAGTGGTTAACTTTCCAGAATTAGTAAATCCAGAACAATTATATGACGCAATACGGAGTCCATTCGCAAACGTAGAGGTTGCACTACCGGTTACGTTAAGGGCGGCAGCATTAACTCCCGCGGTGAAGGTAGAGGAAGCAGCGCCAGTAACAGTAAGTACTCCCGTTGAAAGACTAGTGGTGGTGGCGTTACCGGTAGTAGCGTTACCGCCTACGGTGAGTGAGGCAATCGTTGAAGAACCAAGTGAGTAGAGGTTAGCAACGGTAGCTTGTCCATTGATGTTGGTGGTACCGAGTGTTGCAGCGGTGGCGAAGAGGTTGGTTGATGAAGCGGT